>DASYRZ010000097.1:0-15131 GCA_036003865.1 Gemmatimonadales bacterium
CCTCGAGGGCCAGACGCTCGAGATCGTCGGGCCGGTGCAGGGCGACGATGAAGTCAACTCGTTCGTTTGGATTCCGTCGCTCAAGACGGTAGTGGCGGGAGACATCGTGTACAGCGGGGTCTACGTGTGGACCGCCGAGACCGATGCGGCGGCGCGCCTGCGCTGGGCGGCGACGCTCGACCGGATTGCGGTGTTCCATCCGACCGTGGTCGTGCCGGGTCATCAGCAGCCGGCGCTAGGGACCACGCCGGCCAGCGTCCCGTTCACTAAGGAGTACCTGGCGGCGTTCGATCAGGCGCTCACGAGCTCGACGACGCCGGAGCAGCTCCAGGCCAAAGTGAAAGCGCGCTACCCGAGCCTAGCGCTCGACATCATCCTCAAGATCGGGTCGGAAGCGGCGTTGGCCCGCCGGTGAGGCCGGGATACGCCCCGGTCAATCCTCGGGGTCCGACTCATGTTCTAGCCCCCTACGGGGCTGATCTGAACGCTGTAGTGGTCCCTGGTTGCCGCTGGCGTTGCTCGTCCTCACGCTGCCACCGGTGTGCCCGTGTCCCCTTCACCTGGTAGTGCCACCACGCCGTCACGATCCCGCAATCCAGCGCCGGATGTGGTGGAGTGATGAAACAGTCGGCTGTGGCGACGTGTGTGAGCAGGCCTTCCATAGTGTGTGTGCTCCGCGTAAGCATATAGCCTCCCGGCGAGAAGGAGGGCGAACAACCCGCCACCCTCCTCCTCCGACCAGACTCGGTCAGGCCTTCAACGCCTTCTGCGGCGTGAGTTCCACCTGGATCAAATGCGGCTTGGCCGTCTCCGCCTTCGGCAGCGTGATCGTCAGCACGCCGAGGTCGTAGGTCGCCTTGATCTTCTTGGGATCGATCGAGGCCGACAGTCTGAACGTGCGCTCGAAGGCGCCATAGGTCCGCTCATAGCGATGGACCTTCTCGGCCTTCTCCTCCGCCACCTGCTCCTTTGTGCCCTTGATCGTCAGCAGGTTGCCCTCTACCGAGATCTTCACGTCCTCGGGCCTCACTCCGGGTACCTCCGCCACCAAGCGGATGACATCGGGCTCCTCGAAGATGTCCACCAGCGGCAGCCAAGCGGTCGTCGCGGCCTCGGGTATTGGCCACTCGGACGCGCGTAACAGCTCACCATTGAAGGTCCGGCCCATGCGGTGTTCCAGCTGATGCAGCAGATCCAGCATCGGGTCCCTCGTCGTAATGCCGACCATATCGTCCTCTTTTGCTCTTGTGAGTCGATTGCAACGAACTATCGTGCGTTCTAACTACCGCAAGATACGGCAGTTTACTAAGTTTGTCAAGTGACTGGCAGGAATTATTGTGCAATTCACAAATATAGTTAAGCACCCTGGATGGACCGCGCGCTGTAGACGCGGGTGGGGTATACTCCCTGCCGTGATGGCATCCGCTCGACAACCGGAGGGATATTGACGCCTGCACAATTGAAGCGCGAGTTGCGGCGCATCTCGTGGGGGAACGCGCGACTCGCCGAGAAACTCGGCGTGTGGCCAACTGAAGTCCGGGATTGGCTCTCGGGGAAGGAACCCGTGCCGGAGGTCGTGGCTTCGGACATACGCCATTTGCCCTCTGCGAGGTAGTGATTAGCGTTGTCGCTTCACCCCTCGTGGAGAATCGTCAGTGACCGCCAAGCAATCCGCCACCTGGTATCGCTGGGACGATATGCCCCGCGAGGAGCTGCACGAGAAACTTTCGCGTCGCCTGATCACCGGTGACCAGTTGATGCTCGCGCACGTGTACCTGAAGAAGGGCTGCGTCGTCCCCAAGCACTCGCACATGAACGAGCAGCTCACCTACATCCTGGAGGGTGCGCTGAAGTTCTTTGTGGGCGACGATGGCGCCGAGGAGATCGTGGTGCGCGCTGGCGAGGTGCTGCATCTGCCGGGCAACCTGCCCCACGAGGCGCACGCGCTGGAGGACACGCTCGACGTGGACGTGTTCTATCCGCCGCGCGAGGACTGGCTCAAAAAGACGGATAGCTATTTACGGAAGTAGGGGCGCAGCATGCTGCGCCCCTACCATCACGCGCCGCCCATCTCACTCCACAAGGCGCACACGACACGCGCCGCCCATCTCACTCGCCGAAGCGCACACGACGTGTCTCCAGCTCCCGCCCCGTCGGCCGCGCCAGCGACTCATATAACTCGGGCCGGCGCGCCCGCAACCAACGCCTGCCGGATGATGTGGGCAGGACAGACGCGTCGAGATCCGCCACGACCATGTCGTCACCCGCTGCACGCGTCTCCGCAATGACGTCACCATAGGGGTCGAGCACCATCGCGTTGCCTGTGCGGATCTCATCGTCGTCAGGGCCGATGCCGTTGCTGAACAGCAGGAACATGCCGTTGTCGTGCGCCCGGCTCGGGAGCCAGCGCATGAGCCAACCTCGTCCTTTGGGCCCGCACAGCTCCGCCTCGCACGCCGCGGGATCCTCATGCCGACGGGCCCAGACAGCGGGGTCGATCGGCTTCATGCCGCGCGGGCTCAGCGAGTTACAACCGCCCGTCTGGTGCGGCGCGAGCAGGACCTCGGCGCCCAGCAGTGCCGTGGCGCGAGCGTTCTCGACGATGTTGTTGTCGTAGCAGATCAGCACGCCCACACGGCAACCGTGCGGCGTGTCGAAGACGGTGTACCGGTCCCCTGGGCGGATGTTGGGGTGCTCGAAGACGTGCAGCTTGCGATGGACCGCCCACGTCCCATCCGGCATGGCGACCACGTAGGCGTTGTAGATGCCACCGTCGGACGCGCGCTCGAGCAACCCCGCGCCGATGGTCATCCCGTGCGCCCGCGACAAGTGCAGCAGGTTGTGGCTGCAGGGCCCGTCGGGGACCGGCTCGGCCAGGGCCTCGAACGCCGTCGCCGAGAGCTTGCGCACGTGCCAGTAGCCCGTGAAGCACATCTCCGGAAACACGATCAGCTCCACGCGCGCGCCCGCAGCCTTCGTCACGAAGTGCCGGATGCGGCCGAGGTTGTACGCCTTGTCGCCCGCGGTGGGTTGAAACTGGACGGTCGCTACACGGATGTCGCGCATAGAGCATCGTAATCCTGATCGGGGTTAAGGAAGTAGGGGCGTCATCGCTGCCCACGCCCAAACGTCACTCCTCGCCGCTCCGGCCCCGCCAACGCCACAAACGCTCCCACGATGAACACCAGCGCCGCCGACAGCGCCATCGCCTGCGCGTAGCTGGTGTGCGCCGCGAACAGCGCCTGGACGTGTGGGATCTTGCTCGCGATCGCCACGCCGCATTGGTACGCGAAGCCCGGCAGGAAGCCCCGCACACCGTCCGGTGACAGCTCGTTGATGTGTGCCGGAATCACACCCCACGCGCCCTGCACGAAGAACTGCATCACGAACGCACCGGCCCAGAGCAGGGGAGCGCCGGGTGCGAATGCCCAGATCGGGATCGTGAGCACCGCGCCCGCGAGCGCGAGACCGATCGTGCGGCGGCGGCCCAGCCGGTCGGAATAGAGACCGCAGATCACGCCACCCGCGAGCGCGCCCACCTGCGAGAACGCCGTCAGCGCGGCGCGCGCCGTGGGTCCCCAACCCCAGTCCCGCTGGAGAAAGGTGGGATACATATCCTGCGTGCCGTGCGAGACCATGTTCATCAGCGCCATCAGACCCGTCAGATAGAGGAAGAGCTTCCAATTCGACGCAATCGCCCGTCCCAGGTGCGACCAGTTCTCGTGCCGCGTCTCGCGCCACACCTCCGACTCCTTTACGCGGGCGCGCACGAAGAGGGCGAGCAGCGCCGGCAGGCCGCCGATGAAGAACAGCGGCCGCCAGCCCCAGTGGGGGAAGACGAGCAAGTAGCACAGCGCTGCCAGCAAGTAGCCGGCGGCATAGCCCTGCTGCAGCAGGCCCGACATGACGCCGCGCAGCCGCGGCGGCACCTTCTCCATGACGAGCGACGCGCCCACACCCCACTCGGCGCCCATGCCGATCCCGAACAACGCGCGCAGGATCATGAATGTGGTGTAGTTCGGCGCGAGACCCGACAGCACCTCGACCACCGAGTAGAACACCAGATCGATCATCAGCGGGATCTTGCGGCCGTAGCGATCGGCGAGGAGGCCAAAGATGAATGCGCCGACGGGCCGGAAGGCGAGGGTGAGCGTGAGCGAGAGGGCGATCGCGGCGTCCGACTTGCCGAAGTCCTTCGCGATGGCCGTCAGCGTCATTACGACGAGGAAAAAATCGAACGCGTCGAGCATCCAGCCGAGGAAACCGGCGGCGACGGTCGCGTTCTGATCGCTGGCGGCAGGGCGTGGCGGTGTCATAGGGCCGTGGTCAAAGGGAGCTCTAGATTACAGCGTTCCGAGCGCGCGTGTGACCCCGGTCACAACCCGAGTCCCGGCGCTTCCCCCATGTTCGCGATGCTGCTCAGAGCAAAGTCGTCGAAAGACGACGACGCAGGAGGGAGGAGCCATGAATTTCAGGTTCAAGCTGTCGCGTCGACTCGCGCGGATAAAGCTTGCTGCGGTGACTGCCGGGATGCTTGTCCTCGGCTGTAACATCCCGAGCTCACCCGCGGTTGTGCGTATCGAAGCCATCCAGGTCGCTCCCGCCCGCGTCTCGCTGGTGCCATTCCAACCTGCACCCCTCACCGTAGACGTCTTCACCGGGCGGGGCGGGGCCGATGCGACCGCGTTGCTGCAGTGGTCCACCACTGGTGGGTCGATTGCCAACAATGGCTCCGTCGCCGGCACCCTCCACGTGACGTATACGTCGCCCGCGCAGCCCGGCAACTATCTCTTCATTGTCACCACAGTTACCGGTACGCCCGCGGACACCGCCAATATCGCCGTCACGGCCACCCCGGTGCCGGTGAACGCGGTCACGGTCACGCCAGGCTCGGTCAGCCTGGTCCTCAGTGACACCACGACCCTCCGCGCGACGCTGATGGACTCGACTGGTAGTGTGCTCTTCGGGCGGCCGATCGAATGGTCCTCGAGTGACGCCGGTGTTGCAACGGTTTTGGTTACGGGCTTTGTGCGCGCGATGGGGACGGGGACCACGACGATCACGGCGACCAGCGAAGGTCACAGCGCCACAGCAGTCGTCACGGTGCATCCGTAGCAGGTCATTCTGAGCCCCGCAGGGGCGAAGGATCTGTTTCGTCAGCAGAGGAAACTCTTCCGGGATTCACGATCGACCTCGCCGCACTCCTGCCAGCGAGCGCCTAGACCGTTGCATTCGATTGGCGCGGAATGTTGCAGGACCTGCGATCAGGTCCTGATTGACCGCTCGTTATGAAGGCCGCTTCTCAGGGACTCATCGGCACCGCCACGCCGCACTTCACGCGCAAGGCGATCGCCCGCGTGGCGGTGATGTCCTGCAACGGATCGGCGCGCAATACCAGAAAGCTCGCCTCATAGCCTTCCTCCAGCCGGCCGATCCGACGAGCCGGGAAGATCGCGCGCGGCGTCGTCACGCTCCACATCCTGAGCAGCTCCAGGTTAGTGAACAGTCCGGAGCGCGCCAGGGCGGCGATTTCGGTGACCGCCGAACCGCCGATGAGATCGCTGCCAATGAGCAACGGCACATGATGGCGGCGGAGGACCGCGATGTTGGTCGCGTATTGGGTGTGTAATAGCCGCTCGAGGAGCGCGCTGTCTTGATGCTGCGTCACCGTCGTGATGACCGTGACGCCCTTCCTCGCGGCATTGGCGGCGTCGGCATCGGTCAGCACGTATAATGAGTCGGCCCCGCGACCGCCGGGTAGATGCGCAATCAATTGAACTCCGCCGTTCACTGCCGTGCGAAAATCAGCCGCCGTGTACACGTGAGCCGAAACGCCGAGCCCTGCGGTGCGCGCGAGTCGCACGATCTCGGGCACGAGCGCTGGATCGATGCCACGCCTGCCTTCGGGCGCCGGTTGATTGCGCGTGCGGTCATAATCTTCCGAGCGGAGCAGGTAGACCTTCACAAAGTCCGGCTTCCCGGCGAGGAAATATGGCCAGCGTTGCTGGATGTCGCTCACGCTTTCGACTTGCATTACGAACCCGGGATCCAGGCTGTCTCTGATGAGGATCGCCATCGGGCCGCCCATGGCCGCGCCACGCTTGACCACTTCGACGGGATGTCCGCCGGGCGAGGTCCAGCCTTGGTTCGCGCTGATGAAGTCGAGGGAGATCGGGGTGTTGAGCAGGGGGTCGATAATGCGGCGGAGAAAGGGTGTGTTGCCCTGATCCTGGATATAGAAGATGCCGTCGCCCAGCTGAGCCCGAATGACCTGATCGATGCGAGGGTCGACGAGATGCTGATGGGCGTCCGCGAACGGGGGGACGACGTACCCGCCGGCCAGGTCCACGACCGAGTCGACATGTCCCGGCGCGCGCGCGCGAAACACGCCGTCCACCACATACATCGTCGTCGCCACGAACCTCGTGCCGTCAAACCACAGCCCACCCCGATACTCGACGCCGTTTGCTGCGACGATCGCGGTTTGGCGCGTCGTCGTCGCGCAGCCCAAGAGCAAGAACGCGAGTGCGGCCAGATTGGTCCTTGGCATAGCGATGCTCCGATGTAGGCTTTCTCGGTAGTACGCTGCCCGTAGCCCTCACGGTTTCAGGCCGGCCGAGGCATTTTCATGAAAACACGCATCATGGGAGGATACGTGTACAAGTCTCTGCTGCTTTCGATCAACGCGCTTTGTGCCTCGGTCGTGTGGGCGCAGTCACCGGCATCGCAACCGCCGACCCAAAGCAAGCTCTCGGTGCATTGGGAGGAGCTCACGGCGGACGAGTTCCGCGACGCTATCACCCGAGCGCAAGGCACCTGTCTGCTCCCATTCGGCATCATGGAGAAGCATGGGCCCCATCTGCCATTGGGCAACGACCTCCTCAACGTCCGCTATGCGGCGCTCAACGCCGCCCAGCAGGAGTACGCCATCGTGTTTCCCGAGTACTACTTCGGGCAAATTTTCGAGGCGAAACATCAACCGGGGACCGTGGCCTACAGCCGCGGACTGCAGCTGCAATTGCTGCAGGAAACCACCGATGAGATGGCGCGGAATGGCTGCAAGAAGATCATCATCGTGAACGGGCACGGGGGCAACAACAGTCTGCTCCCCTTTTTCGCGCAGACCCAGCTCGACACGCCGCACGACTACGTCGTCTACGTGCTGGGCATCACGCGCAGCGGGCCGGGTGAGCCGAAGCACAAATCGAATCCGGCGACGGACATGCATGCCGGCGAGAGCGAAACGTCCATGAGCATGATCGCCCGGCCCGACCTCGTGCACCTCGATCGCGCAGCGCAGGAGTCGGGGGCGGATCAGGCACGCTTGAAGCTGCCGGACGGCCTCTACACCGGTATCTGGTGGTACGCGCGTTTCCCGAATCACTACGCGGGCGAAGGCGCCGTCGCGTCGCGCGAGCTCGGCGAGTTCGAAGCGAAGACCTGGATCAACGGTATCGCGCAGGCGATCCGCGCCGTCAAGGCGGACCAGGAGAGCCTGCGATTGCAGAATGCGTTCTACGAGCGAAGCAAGCGTCCGCTGGAGACTCCGCGGTAGACCCCGCGGGGTCGGCGCCGCGTGCGCTGGTGCTTGCAGGAGGCGGTGCGCGAGCCGCCTACGAAGTCGGTGTTCTTGCCGCGATCGCCGAGCGGGCGCCTGGTCTCGAGTTTCCGATAGTGACCGGCGTGTCGGCGGGGGCGATCAATGCGGTGTATCTGGCGGCGCATCCGGGCTCGCTCGCCCCGGCAGTCGGTGAACTGCGAGCGCAGTGGAGCCGCCTCGTGGTGGAGCGCGTCTATCGCATCCGACTCAGCCATGTGGCGCGGGGCCTGTTGCTGGAGCTCGCGCACGCGGCGTTCGGCCGCGGAGGCGAGGCGCCGGCGGTGCGCGGCCTCGTGGACATGAGCCCCTTACGCGACTTTCTCGGGGCCAACATCGACTTCGCCCAGCTCGACGCCAAGAGCGCAGCCGGCCGCCTGCGCGCGGTGGCCGTCAGCGCGACCGCGTATGACACGGGGCAGACCGTTACGTTCGTGCATGGGCCGGACGCGCCCACGTGGCGACGCGCGTTGCGCTACGCCGTCCGAACGCGTCTGACGCTGGACCATCTCATGGCTTCCGCCGCCCTGCCGATCCTGTTTCCCGCGGTCCAGATCGGCGACGGCTTTTACGGCGACGGCAGCGTGCGCCAGACTGCCCCGCTCGCTCCGGCCATCCACCTCGGCGCCCGAGCGATCCTGGTGGTCACGCAGAGAAGCGATCCGCAGCGGGTCCCCCCACCTCCACCGGCGCCCGCACCGCCCGAGTATCCCGCCCTAGCCGAGGTGATCGGGTTGCTCTTGCACGCGATCTTCCTCGATGCCCTGGAAGCAGATGCCGAGCGGCTCGAGCGCATCAACCGCCTGGTAGCGACGCTTCCAGAGGCGCAGCGGCCTGACGGGCTGCGACCCGTCCGCCTCCTCCTGCTACGGCCCTCGCGGGATCTCGGCGCCCTCGCCGCCGGCTACCAAGCGAAGCTGCCGCCGCTCATGCGATGGCTGGTGCGCGGGATGGGCGGCCAGCGGGCGACCGCCGCGGACTTCCTGAGCTACCTCCTCTTCGACCCGGCCTACACCAACGCGCTGGTCGAGCTGGGATACGCCGACGTGCGGGCCCAGTGGTCGCGCATCGAGCAGTTTCTCGTGTCGACCGAGCACGGTTAGCGGACGGCGCTGGCGGGGGCTACGCGCGGCGTTTCACGAGCCTCTCCCCGGCGTAATCCGCACCATGACCACGCCGTGCGCCGGCACCGTCGCGCTGAACCGGCCGGTGAACGTGCCGGCGTCCGCGTGTGCCCAGAGGTCGCGAACTCGGGCCGGCCCGCGAATCCCGAGGGCCCTCCAGGACACGGTGATCACGGTCTGCAGCGCGGAACGGTTGAAGAGCACGACCGCACGGGCGCTGTCGGCGAGCGGCTTGGCCCAGACTTGGAGATCCGGGGCCGGCGCCTGCACCAGCATCCCCGGCACGCCCAGCGAGTCCTGATCCACCGCGATCACTTCCTTATTGATGAGGATATCGCGCGTCGCCGGGCTCATGGCGCGCACGTCGTTGCCCGCCATGAGGGGCGCCGCCATCATCGCCCACAGGCTGAAGTGGGCGCGGTACTCGTCGTCGGTCATGCCGCCGTTGCCGACCTCCAGCATGTCGGGATCGTTCCAGGCGCCGGGACCCGCGGCGAGCGCGTACTGGCTCGAGAGATCGACGATGCCGATCATGCTGACCCAGCGGTCGCCGATGTCACCGGTGGTGCGCCACAGGTTCCCGGTTCGGGGGCCCCAGCTCCACGGATGGTTCGAGCCCCACTCGCAGATGCTGAATACGATCGGCCGGCCCGCCTTGGCGAGCGCGTCGCGAAACTTGCCGTACTGCGTCGGTGCATCGAGCCCTTCGGCGTGGCACCAGTCCTCCTTGACATAGTCCACGCCCCACTCGGCGTAGGTTCGGGCGTCGAGCTCCTCGAAGCCGTAGGTGCCGGGGCGACCCTGGCAGGTCTGGCGTCCCGCGTCGGTGTACAGGCCGAACTTGAGCCCCTTGGAGTGCACGTAGTCGGCGAGCGGCTTGATGCCGCCCGGAAAGCGGGCGGAATCGGCGACGATCCGGCCAGACCGCTCGCGCGCCACCTGCCAGCAGTCGTCGATCACGACGTACCGATAACCGGCGTCGCGCATGCCGCTCGCGACGATCGCGTCCGCCGTCTCCTTGATCAGTTGCGCGCTCACGTCGCAGCCGAAATGATTCCAGCTGTTCCAACCCATGGGCGGCGTGCGCGCGAGGCCGTTGTCGAGCGGATTGCTGAAGCGTGCCCTTGCGGCGCCGCTCAGGATGACCGCGATGCCGAGGCAGACGAAAGTCGCGTGGTGTGTGGACATGGGACGGCTCCCCTAGAACACGACAGTCTGAATGGAATGCGCGGGCGAACGGACCGTCACGGCAGCGCTTCCAACGCGCAGGTGATACGCGCCGGCTTTTGCGGTCGGATTCATCACGACGACGGCCACGTGACCATCCGGGTTCACGAAGCCGGTGGCGAGCAGCATGCTGCGGCTCGGTGCAACGGCGATCCGCCTGGCGCCCGGTCGAATGAATTTCGAGAAGTGCCCGATGTAGAAGTAGGAGTTGGTGTAAATGAGCTCCCCCGTCCGCGTGTCGGCATGAATCGGCGCGAAACAATAATTGCCGACGTGATTCGGACCGCCCTTCTCATCGAGCAGGATATTCCAGTCCGTCCATCCTTCGGCGCCCGAATTGAAATCGTGAATCATCGAGCGCCCGTACGCCTCGCCCAGACTCCAGCGTCCGTATGCAGTTGAGTCGAAGTTCGCGGGCGTGCCTTCGGTGAAGATGAGGTGCTTGGCCGGGTAGAGCCGGTTCACCAGCGCTACGTTGTCGTACATCTGCGTGCCGCCCGACCAGTCCTCGTACCAGTGAAATCCGATGCCCCAGGCGTACCTCGCCGCCTTGGGATCGTCGAAGATCGTCTGCGCCCGCTGCACGATCAGGTCGCGGTTGTGATCCCACACGATGATGTTGACGTCCTTGAGCCCACGCCTCGTCAGGACCGGACCGAGATAGTCGCGCAGGAAATCCCGCTCCTCCTCGGGCTGGTAAATGCACGACTCCCAGATCTGCGTGGCCATGGGCTCGTTCTGAATCGTGATGGCCCACACGGGGACGCCCGCGCGGCGGTAGCTCTCGATGAACTTGGCGTAGTAGAGCGCCCAGGCCTGGCGGTACTCGGCGCGCAGGTGCCCGCCGTGCAGCATGTCGTTGTTGTCTTTCATGTACGCCGGCGGGCTCCAAGGACTCGCGAACAGCTTCAGCCGGTTGCCGCTCGCCGCCAGCGCGCGCTTGATCAGCGGAATCTTGTAGCGCAGATCGGGCGCGATGCTGAAGCTCGTCAGGTCCTTGTCGCCTTCGGTGACATAGGTGTAGCTCTCGCTCGAGAAGTCACAGCTGTTGATGTTCGTTCTGCCCAGGGTGTACCCGATGCCGCGCTCGGGACTGTAATACGCCTCGAGCAGCTGCGCCTGCCGGTCCGCGGGCAGCTTGGCGAACGTCTCCGCCGCGGCGTCGGTCAGGGCGCCGCCGATGCCGATCAGCGTTTGGAACGTGCGGCGCGGATCGGCGAACAGATACACTTGCGCTTCCGAGATCGGCGCGGCTTGCCGGAACACGAGCGTATCGGCAGGCGTGAGCCGCAGCTGCGTGCTGTCGGCCGTCGTGTAGACCACGGCGCGCTGCCTACGAGGGTCGCGCGCGGCGCTGGCCGCGCTTGGGCAGATCCTTCGACAGGCTGCGCCACGTGTCCCGCGATCAGCAGCAGCCAGAGTACCGCGGTTCTCATGTCTCGCTCGAGGAGTTGGCGGTCCGAATCTTGTCCCTAGCCGCGGCTACCGCGGCGCCACCACGAAATGCACCGTGTCGGTGGCCGGCGGCTTGAGCGGCACATGGCTCCAATCCGCCAATACCGCGATGATGCGGTGCGGCCCAGGCGCCACGCTGTCCCACGTGAACTCGGTCTGTGCTCGACCCAGGTGAATGATCCCGGGGACGCCCGCCGGGATCTTCTGATCGAGCGGACCGGTGTCCACGTCGAGAAACAGATGATGGTGAGCCGTGCCCGGTCGCTCCTCGGACGCCGGCGCCAGCTCGACCCCGCTCGCCAGAAGCGCCGCGTGCACCGCGGACCCGCGCACGGTGTCACCCTCGACGGGGCTATCGATGGACACGCGAGCGCGAGGACCTCTCTGACACGCGGCCAGGAGCACCACGGTTCCGAGAGTCGAAACGAGGACCGACGAGAGGCGAGATGCCACGGGATTCTCCTCCGGTGACTTGATTGGCGGATGGTATGCAGTGCCAGCTTAGCGCGAGGGGGCGTGGTTGGCTAGCGCCGCTCGCGTGCGAGCTTGGCGAGCTGCTGGCGCGCCAGGCCGAGACTCCCGCGCTCGCGGTCCAGGACCAGATGTACGAAGAGCTCATGACCGCCCCCGAGGAAGCGGATCACGTGGTACTGTTTCCCCAGCGTGAGCATGATGTCCTCGATGTGATCGTCGACTTCAGCGGCGGTCATCCCTCGCAGTGCGGCCAGCACCAGCTCCTTCGCCATGGCGGGCGAGTCCTCTCCAAACTCGGCCAGGATCATGCCGCTCGCGGCGTCGACGACCGCGGCGGCGACCGCGCCGTCGATTTTGCGCGCCTCTTCCAGGATCCACACCGCGCGCGCGTCGCCACGCCGGCCGGGTTCGCCGCCCTCGGCCGGCGCCGGCTCGGCGCCTCCGCGCGCGCGCTCGTCGAGGAGCCGAGCGGCTTCCATCAACACGTGCTGTAATGGGTGGTGCACGGTGCGTTCCCGCGCGCGCCGCTTGTAAAAGATCTCGACCGCAGGCTCCGGCCAGCTGAGGATCTCGTATGCCGCGGCGAGTCCGTCGAGATGCCCCGTATGCGCGTGTACCAGCTGCCCCTCGTCGAAGTAGAGGCGGCCTTCATGATCCGATGCCGCCACGACGACGAGCCCGCTCTTGCGCTCCACCTCGAGCAGCTGCAGGAATCCGAACAGCGTGATCCCACTGATGCGCCCGACGCCCTTCGGATCGAGCACGCGCTGCAACTCATCCGCCAACACCACCACGTCTACCGGTTTCGAGAAGATCGCGGCGATGCCGTAGGCGAGCAGCCGCTGCCGGAGCTGCGGGTTGATCGGCTGGCCGGTCATCACGGCGACGGGCAAGCGGATCTCCTGCTCGAACAGCTCCGCGAGCAGGGTGAGCCCGTCCATCACCGGCATCTCGAGATCGGTCAGGACCGCGTTCACGGGCTGCGCGGCGAGGATATCGAGAGCGCGCCGGCCATTCTCGGCGGCCAGCACCGTGAACCCGCCCGTCCGATTGAGCGCTCGGCTCAAGGCGCTGCGCACGAAATCGTCGTCGTCCACGAGGAGCAGGGTGGTCATCGCCTGGAGAACCCCGCGTCGTCGAGTTGGCGGCCTACCTCACGCCTCGCGCTTGCGCCGTGACTTCTTCTCTTGCGGGGGCTGTTCCATCGTCCCGGCCACGACCACCTGGTTGCGGCCGCCGCTTTTCGCCTTATACATCGCCCCGTCGGCGGTGGCGATCAGCTCTTCGGGCGTGTCGCCGCCGTCGGGGTAGTCTGCCACGCCGATGCTCAGCGTGAGCTTCCCTTCGCCGAGATCTTGTTCGGCCACGCGCGCGCGAATGCGCTCCGCGACGAGTGCGGCCGTCGCCAAGTTCGCCTCGAGCAGCATCACCACGAACTCCTCGCCACCGTAGCGCGCCACGCAGTCCACCTGCCGCGTGGTCTTGCGGAAGACCTCCGCGATCTTCACGAGCGCCGCATCGCCGGCGAGGTGTCCGTGGGTATCGTTGTACTGCTTGAACCGATCGACGTCGGCCAGCAGGACCGCGAAGGCGCGCCGCAGGCGTCGCGACCGCTGCACCTCGCTGGCCAGCGTCCCCATCAGGTGCCGGCGGTTGTAGAGCCCGGTGAGGGAGTCGGTGAGCGAGAGCTTCTCCAATTCACCTTGGCTCTCCTTCTCACGCAGGCGCGACACCAGCGTATTGAACGCCCGGGTGAGGTACCCGACCTCGCCGCTGCCTCCCGGCGGAAGCTCGACCGATAGGTCACCAGACGCCACGCGGGCCGCCGCGTCGGTGAGACGCTCGAGCGGGCGGGTGACGAACAACCCCACCATGAACGCCAGCAGCCCAACGCCCAGGATCAGCGTGGAGAGGAGCAGCACTGTCCGAAACCGCAGCACCCCGGCCTCGCGCGCGGTTTCGGCACGGGGCGTTTCGGCCACGGCCGCCCAACGCAGCTGGGGAATACGCCGCAGCACCGCCACGACCTCGCGTCCTTTAGGTCGTGGCTGCACGATCGTCTGGCCTTCTTTCTCGCTGAGCTCTCTTGTGGTTGCCTCAGGCAGGGTCGTCTTCATGATGTCAGCGGAGCTGCCCGCCGAGCTGATGATGACGCGCCCCTGCTCGGTGATCAGGTAGAGGTCACGCGAGCGTTCCGGCGACAGTTGCTGCATCATGTCGCTGAGGCTATCCAAATTGATTTTGGCGCCCAACGCGCCCAGGAACAGACCGTCATCCTGACGGATCGGGACGACGAGGATCAGCGTCGCTTTGCCGACCCCGGCGTCCCAGGACGGCTCGCCTACCAGGGCATCGCGCGTCCGCAGGTTGTTCAGGCGGTCGGGCGTCAAGCGGAAGCCCGTCCGGCTGCCACTGCTCGTGAGGACCTGCCCGTCCCGATCGATGATGGCGAGGCCTTCGTGCGCCGGAAGGTTCTGACGCACGGAGTTGAGGTAGTCGCGGAGGCGGTTGAGGGACTGCGCGGCATTGCGGCCGGTGGCTCGCGCCAGATTGTCGGAGACGACGTACGGGCTCGCCCGCAGGCGCAAGTCGTAGATCCGCTGGTCGAGCCAGACGTCCACCTCGCGCGCCATGTCCGAGCTCACGGTGCGGAGCTCTTGTCCGACGCGATCGCTCAACGAGCGCCGGTTCCGTCCGTACAACATCGCCGTCATGGCGAGCGTGGTGACCAGCGTCGCCAGTACCGCGAACGCGACAAACTTGCCTCGCATGGTGTCGAGGCGCAGCGCGCGCAGCGATCGAGTGATTTTTTCCCAGGTGGTCACGGCAGACAACATTCACTTTCTGCGGGCAGGTCTCAATAGTTGCCTTGCAGCAAGCGTCACAACGACTTGGGAGCCGTGGCCTTCAACGTCAAGGTGCCCTGAAGGGCCGAGTTATCGGTTGATCCAGTAGGACAGCTTCACGAGGAAGCCGTTGTCCGGCCGCAAATTGAACAGGTCGTTCAGGTCGCCCCCGAAGCCGCGCGTGCCCTCCGCGCCGGCAAATCCGCGGCGACCCTGACTCCAGACGAGAAACAGCGTCGACCCGGGCCGGTACTCCCAGCGGAACACCACGTTCGACCGGAACTGCTTGAAGTTGAACCCGCCGATGTTGTTCGTGAACGCGGTGTCGCCGTATGCCTGATAGCGGCTGTCGTAGGCGGCGGCGCGTGGGTTCGCCGACAGCTCCCGCACGTTGCTGAACGTCCCCTT
>DASYRZ010000098.1:0-4682 GCA_036003865.1 Gemmatimonadales bacterium
GGGCGACGGATACACCCCGCCCGCCACGAGCCCCGCAAAATGCGCCATGTCCACGACCAGGATCGCGCCGACTTCGTCCGCGATCGCCCGCAGCGCCGGGAAGTCCACGATGCGCGCGTACGCGCTGCCGCCGCCGATGATGATGCGCGGCTTCTCCTTCTTCGCGACGTCGCGCACCAAGTCGTAATCAATCCGCCCCGTGTCCTCGCGCACGGTGTACGCCGTCGCCTTGAACAGCGTGCCGGAGAAATTCACCGGCGAGCCATGCGTGAGATGGCCGCCATGCGGCAGCGCCAGGCCGAGCAGCGTGTCGCCGAATTTCGCGACGGCGAGATACGCCGCCATGTTGGCCTGCGCCCCCGAGTGCGGCTGCACATTCGCATGCTCGGCGCCGAACAGCTGCTTCGCCCGGTCAATCGCGAGCTGCTCGACCTGATCCACCACCTCGCAGCCGCCGTAGTAACGCTTGCCCGGCAACCCCTCGGCGTACTTGTTCGTCAGCGCCGTGCCCATCGCCTCGAGCACCGCGAGGGACACAAAATTCTCGGAAGCGATGAGTTCGAGGCCGTGCTCTTGCCTCGAAACCTCCCGCTTGATGAGGTCACCGATTTTGGGATCGACTTCAGACAATGGACTTAGTCGATCAGGCATCGCAGTTATCCAATAGCCAATAGCCGATAGCCAATAGCCTCATTTGTCGATCTTCTCCACGCGCCTTAGGTGGCGACCACCGTCGAACCTCGTCTCGAGCCACTTGTGAAGAATGCTCACACCCTGTTCTTCACTGACAAACTGCGCAGGCAGCACGAGCAGGTTCGAATCCCCGTGCAGGCGCGACAACTCCGCAATCTGCTCATTCCATGCCAGCGCCGCGCGCACCTTCGGGAATCGGTTAGCCGTATACGACATTCCCAGGCCGGTTCCACAAGTCAGGACCCCACGGCTTGCGACTCCAGAGCTCACGGCGCTAGCCACAGGCTTGGCATAGTCGGGATAATCGTCGGCCGGGTCGAGCTGCTTTGGTCCGACATCAATCGGCTCGTACCCAAGCCTCTTCAGCTCGTCCACCAACCGATTCTTCAAGTTGAACCCCACATGGTCGGCTCCCACATAAATCTTCTCAGCCATCGGAGTCCCCCGATAGCCGATAGCCAATAGCCGATAGCCGCCGCTCAAACAAAATTCTGCCTCACCTTCGCGATCGCGGCGATGCGCCGCTCGGCCAACCGGTCCGCGGCCTTGTAGCTCGGCATCCGCTCCTCGGTCGCGATATCGAACACCATGAGAATCGTGTCGTAGATCTCGCCCGCCTTGTTGCGCGCCCGTTCCATCGTCCAGCCCTCGAGCTCGGCGTTGACATTCACCAACCCGCCGGCGTTGATCACGTAGTCGGGCGCGTACGTGAGACCCCGCTCGTCGAGCATGTCGCCATGCCGCTCCTCGGCCAGCTGATTGTTCGCCCCACCCGCCACGATGTCCACCTTGAGCCGCGGAATGGTCTGATCGTTGATGATTCCGCCCAGCGCGCACGGCGCGAACACGTTCGCCCTCACGTCATAAATCTCGTCCGGGGTCACCGCTTTCGCCTCGAAATCCTTCACAACCTTCTCAACCTTCGTGGCGTCAATGTCACTCACCACGAGATCGGCCCCTTCCTTATATAAGAGTTCGCTGAGGTAATAGCCGACGTGCCCGCACCCCTGGATCGCGACGCTTTTGCCGCGCAGCTCGGCGCCCCCGTAGCGGTGCTTGCCGCACGCCTTGATGCCGCGATACACGCCGAACGCCGTCACCGGCGAGGGATCGCCGGACTTGCCTATCAATCCCGTGACGTGATCCGTCTCCGCCTTGATGAACTCCATGTCGCCGACCGACGTGCCGACGTCCTCGGCGGTGATGTAGCGGCCGTGCAGCGCCTCGACGTGGCGCCCGTGCGCGCGGAAGATCGGCTCGCGATTGCGAATCTTGTTGTCGCCAATGATGACGCTCTTGCCGCCGCCGAGATTGAGACCCGCGACCGCGGCCTTGTAGGTCATGCCGCGCGCTAGACGCAGGCAGTCGATCAACGCTTCCCGATCGGTCGCGTAATTCCAGAAGCGTGTGCCGCCGAGTGCCGGGCCGAGCGTGGTGTCGTGGATGGCGATGATGCCGCGATACCCGGAAGAGGGCTCGTACACGAGCGACACCTGCTCGTGCTGGTGCTCCTCGAGCAGCGCGAACAGCGCCGAGGCGTCTTCGCGTCTTGGCCGAGCCGCGGCTTCAGCCGCGGAGTGCGCGCGAGATGACGACGCGCTGGATTTCGCTGGTGCCTTCATAGATCTCGGTGACCTTGGCGTCCCGGAACAGTTTCTCGACGGGGAAATCCCGCATGTATCCATACCCCCCGAAGAGCTGAATCGCCTGCGTCGTGACCCACATCGCCGTCTCGGACGCGAACAGCTTCGCCATACTGGCATACAGCGTGACGTCTTCGCCCGCGTCTTTGCGCGCCGCCGCGCGATGCGCCAGCGCGCGCGCCGCCTCGATGCGCGTGGCCATGTCGGCGAGCTTGAACTGCACCGCCTGGAACTCGGCGATTGCCTTCCCGAATTGCTTGCGCTCGGCGCAGTACTGGATCGAATGCTCGAGCGCGCGCCGCGCGATGCCCACGCCCTGCGCCCCGATCCCCAACCGGCCGGCGTCGAGCCCTTCCATCGCGTACACGAAGCCCATCCCCTCCTCACCCAGCATTTGGTCGGCGGGGATGCGCGCATCGTTGAGTTCTATAGCCGCGGTGTTCGAGGCGCGGAGGCCCATCTTATCCTCCGGTTTACAGGCCTTGTAGCCTTTGGTGCCCGTTGGGACGATAAACGTCGAGATGCCCTTGGCACCGCGGCGCGCAGTCGGCTCGTCGGTGCGCACCATGATCATCATGAGATCGGCCGTGCCCGCGTTCGTCGCCCACGCCTTGGTGCCGTTCAGCACCCAATCCTTGCCGTCTTTCGTCGCCTGCGCGCGCAGCGACGCGGCATCGGAGCCGGCCTCTGCTTCTGATAGCGCAAATCCGGCCAGCAATTCGCCGCGCGCCATCGGTTTGAGCCAGCGCTCTTTCTGCGCCGCCGTGCCGTGCTTCACGAGCATCGTCGTCGGGATCGCATTGTGGATCCCCATCGAGACGGCGATGGAGGAGTCGGCCGCCGCGATCTCCTCGAGCGCGAGCAGGTAGGTGAGCGTGTCCAGGCCCATGCCGTCGTACTCTTCGGGCGTGCACATGCCGAGGAAGCCAAGCTTGCCGAGCTCGTCGATCACGTCGCGCGGGAAATGGCTGGTGCGATCCCACTCGGCGGCGAATGGCTCGATCTTCTCTTTGGCGAACTCGCGCGCCAGCTGGACGACTTCGCGCTGTTCAGTCGCGGTAAGCATAGAACCCCTGCCCCGACTTTCGGCCGAGCTGCCCCGCAGCCACCATCTCCCTGAGCAAAGGAGCTGGCCTGTATTTCGGATCTCCGAATCCCTCTTGTAATACCTCGAGAATGGCGAGGCATACATCCAGACCTATCAAATCGGCCAGAGCGAGCGGTCCGATGGGATGATTCATGCCGAGCTTCATCACCTGATCGACAGCGTCCGGCGTGGCCACGCCCTCCTGCACGCAGAGGATCGCCTCGTTAATCATCGGCATCAGCACACGGTTCGACACGAATCCAGGCGAATCATTCACGACCACCGGCGTCTTTTTCAGAACCTCGACGATTGCTACGGTCTTTTTCACTGTTTCATTCGACGTATTCTTTCCCCGTATGACTTCTACGAGGTTCATCATCGGCACCGGATTCATGAAGTGCATGCCGATGACCTGGGCGGGCCGCTTGGTCTGCGCCGCGATCTGAGTGATCGAAATCGATGACGTGTTCGACGCGAGGATCGTACCGGATGGAGCGAGCCGGTCGAGGTCCTCGAAAATCTGGAACTTGATCTCGGGATTTTCGGTCGCGGCTTCGACGACCAGCTCGGCGTCTTTCACAGTTTCGAATGACGTGCTCGTCTGGATTCGGCCAATCGTCTCTGCTCCCTGCTCCCTGCTCACTGCTCCCTTTTTCACGAGTCGATCGATGTTCGTTTGAATCGTGTTCAAAGCCCGGGCCAGCGGGTCGCTCGCAACGTCAATGAGCGTTGTCGCCCAGCCATGCTGCGCAAACACGTGCGCGATACCGTTCCCCATCGTGCCGGCACCGACCACGGCGACGCGACTCATCCGGCCAGCCACGTGCGCGGCTGTCTCACGCGACTTCCGATGACGGCGAGCGTGCCGGCGATCAGCACGATCGTCGTGACGATGCCGCCTTCCGGCCCGAACGCCCCGCCGTCCACCCACGCGTGACGGCCGGGCGTGTATTCGACGGCGGGCACCTGAAACGTGTAGCCGCTGACGGGGGCATCGAACAGAATCGCGAGTCCCGCGTTCCAGCCGAAGTGCAGACCCCAGGCGAGCGCCATCCCACCCGCCGAGAAGAACGCGAAGGACAGCCAGATCGCGGCGAGCGACACATTCACCGTGCTGAAGAACGTCGCGTTCGGGTTCCCGATGTGGGCGAGCCCGAAGAGCAGCGCAAGCACCAGCATCGCCGGCAGCGAGCCGATCGCGTCGGCGAGGCGGCGCAGCGGGTAGCCGCGGAACCCCAGCTCCTCGCCCAGCGCCGCGA
>DASYRZ010000099.1:0-3488 GCA_036003865.1 Gemmatimonadales bacterium
AGGCTGAAGACGTCTCTACCACTGCCCGGCTCCCCGTTGTCGCACGCAATCACGCGGAAGCGCTGCTGCTCGTTGGTGTTGGTGACCACCAGCATTCCCCGCGCCTCGATCCCGGCATCAACACACCCGCTGATCGCAACGATCGAAGTCCATGAAACGCTTCGGAGCTTGAGCGTCTTGCTGTTCAGCCGGTTCGCGGGATTCTTGTCCTCGAACACGAGCTTGCCTTCCGGCACGCCGTCGAGATTCTGGTCCGCGATATCGATTCCGAACGCCTGTTGGTACCGCTGGTTGGGAGGCGACTGGATGGTGCCCGTCCCCGTCACGCCGAACGGACTGTCGCTCGTGAGCTGGAACAGGGGCCCGTTGCCCTCGGGACCCAGCGGCTGCGAATTTTCGCAGGCGAGCGCCACGAGTCCAGCGATTGCAACCAGACTGGCCGTGAGGAGGAATCTCTTCAGCGTGGTACGCATAGGTTTCTCCGGAGCCTCCCCTCGGGGGCGGCCGAGTGGGGTTACCGGACGACGCTGCTCGTGGCTGAGCCGACGATGATCTCCCCGGTCGTCGTCGTGACACTGGGAGTGCATCCCAGGAGCGTGCACGAACCGGGCGCCACGGTCTGCAGGAGGACATGGATCATGTTCACGGTGATGCCCGTGCTGTTCACCCCGTCCCCGCTGGGCAATTGTTCGTTGAGGATGACTTGGCCGACCCCGGGCAGGCTGATCTGCGTGTTGGGCGCCGGCGTGCCGGCGATGGCGACACCGTTCACCACCAGCCCCACCAGCTCCGAGCCCGAGGCATTGGCGTCGGCGGTGGTCCCGTGAAAGGCGCTGCTGGCCAGGGCCGTCAGCCCGTCGGCCGTGATCAGGCCGCTCAGGATGTTGATCCGCTCGGCCACCGTGGCGGCTTCGGCGCTCGCGTCGTGGCTGTCACCGGCCCCGGAGGCCATCGAGAGCAGGTTCTCGGCTTGTGCGACGCCGGTGACGCCGGTGCTTGCGGCTTCGGCATCACCCAGGCCGCCGCCGGTGGGGATGGTGGCGAACGGCGCTTTGGCCTGGCTGCCGCTGAGCGTGTTCGCGTACACACCGTACGCCTCGCTCGCTACGCCGACGCTCTGAGATGCCGCAGCCATAAGCAGGCCGGAGCCCGCGACTACGGCCAGAGCGCTCCATGTCCATCGACGAGGGTTGTGCGTCATCGGTTCCGCTCCTTGTGGCTCTGTTTCGCGTTTGGCACCGCGACGTCACGGGGGCAAGAACCATGCTCGATGTGAGTGGGCTTTTTCCGGGCACACGTGCTGCTCGTGTCGTGCTCAACGGCCGAGCATTGCCGGTGGGGAATGCGCCGCCCGGGTGAGCATCTGTACCACGGACCAGGTTTTGTCTGTTGCAGAAGCGCAACGGGTCGCTGCCGGCGCCGGTCGCTGAATACTAGCTCACCGCCCTCTTCACGAGCGCTGCGATCCTTGCCTCTTCAGCGGCAGTCAACTTCTGCAGCGCGAACGCGGTGGGCCACAGGTGGCCTTCGTCGAGATTCGCCTTGTCGCTGAACCCGAGCGTCGCGTACCTCGTCTTGAACTTCTGCGCGCTTTGGAAGAAGCAGACGACCTTGCCGTCGTCGTTGGCATAGGCGGGCATCCCGTACCAGAGTTTGGGCGAGAGCGCCGGCGCGCTGGCTTTGATGATCGCATGGAGCCGCTTGCCCAGGGTGCGATCCGGTTCCCGCATCGCGGCGATCTTCGCAAGCACGGTGCTTTCCCCGTCCCGCTCGCCAGACTTCAGCTCTCGGACGCGATCCTTCATCGCGGCGCGTTCTTCGGCCGTGAATCCCTTGGACTTCTGCTTTGGGCGCATACCAACCTCCTTTGCACTTCCGATGCTACCGCACCTTCCCCCGTGCCGCGACCTTCCAGCTTCCTTCCACTCGACCCCGGCGGCCGTACCAGATTTCGTCGTGCAGGTTCACCGTCGCGCACACATGGCTTGGCACCACCCAGACCTTTTCGCCGACGCGGGCCATCGGTCCCCCTCTCCCGGAGAGCCCGCCCTGAGCGGAGCGAAGGGGAGAGGGGGTCAGGGGGTGAGGCTCCACATAGCCGTGCTCCTCATTCATTTTTCGCATGGTCCAGCGGTGCCCGACGAAGTGGCCGAACGTTCCCACGCCGACCGTCTGATCGCTCGAGAACGTCTTTGACCCGGCGTCGATCACGCACTGGCCCGGCACCGCGGTGCTCACGACCGTGGTGAGGACGCGCAGCGCGCAGTCCGCCTCCAGGCAGAGCTTCGCCTGGAGGCTGCTCGCGTCGTAGAAGACGTAGGTCCCGGGCCGGATCTCGGTGGTCTGCGGGATCAGGGGCGTTTTTGCGGCACCTGGCGTCGAGCCGCCCGAGACGATCCTCGCCTGGAACCCCGCCGCGGCGAGCGCAGCGAGCACAGCGTCGATTTTGACGCACGCCGCCCGGAACCCTGCCTCATCGAGCCACGACGGCCAATAGAAGATCCCCTGGAAATCCGAGCACGCGTTTGCGATTTCGACCGCTTGCTCGGGTGACTGCGCGCCACAGCGGCCCACGCCGACGTCGATCTCGACCAACGTTTCGATCCCTTCGAGGTCACGGGCGACGTCCACCGAATCGACCGCCACTTTCACGCGCCGCTGCTTCGCCAACGCTCGCAACCTCGGCAGCTTCGGCTTGAGCAGCGGGTAAGCGACGAGCACGTCGTCGCCCGGCAACACCTCGGCCTCGCCCACTTTGGCAACCGTGATTCCGATGGCGCCGGCATCGAGCTGCATCCGCGCAATCTCCGGAATCTTGTGGGTCTTGACATGCGGCCGGAGCGCGACGCCCCACGCGTGACACTGCTCCTGCATCCGAGCAATGTTGCGCTCGAGCACGTCGAGATCGACGTAGAGGGCAGGGGTGTCGAGGTCGAGCGCGTCCATTATCGCGCTTTCCGCGCGATGCACTCGATCTCGACGGCGATGCCGCCCGGCAGCGCGCCCGCCTGGATCGTGGTGCGTGCCGGGAACGGCGCCGAGAAGAACGTCGCGTACACCTCGTTCATCGCGGCGAAATCGTTGATATCGCGCAAGAAAACATTGCACTTGAGGACGTCGTCGAGTGACGCGCCCGCCGCCTGGAGGATCGCCCGCAGATTCTCGAACACACGCCTCGTCTCAGACCGCGCGTCGCCGAGCTCCAGTTTCCCGGTGAGCGGATTGATGGGTCCCTGTCCGGCGACGAATATGAAATCTCCCTCGATGACTCCTTGCGAATACGGGCCAACCGGCTTCGGCGCTTTCTCCGTCACAATGGCTCTTCTCACGGGGGGCTCCTCCTAGTCCGCGACGCGAATGACCACTTTTCCGACGGCGCGGCCGGATTCCACGTAGGAGATAGCCTCGGCCGCGGCTTCCAACGGAAAGATCTTGTCCAGGACTGGCTTGATGACACCCTGTTCCACTAGCGCTCCCAATCGCTCCAG
>DASYRZ010000100.1:0-3528 GCA_036003865.1 Gemmatimonadales bacterium
GTTCTGGTACGGCTTGCTGTGGGTCTCTGTGTGCCTGTTGTTCGTTGTCGTGACCCTGGGCATCGGCCTGCTGATCGCGTGGCTGCCGCTCGGCCTTGTCGGACTCTGGTTCATCTACCGGATCGTTCGTGGCTGGCTGGCATTGACGGACCGCCGGCCGATGTACACCTGATTTGTTGTACGTACCCGCGTGTTGTACGTAGGCCGCATCTTTAGATGCGGCCCGGCGAATGTCCCCGGGTCTAACCAGCCAAAGGGCTCCGCCCCTTGATATCCCAGGCAGAGCCCCTCGGCTGGTTAGACCAGCACCTTTTGGCGCGCTTCGCGCGCCTAGCCCGTTATGCGGTCGCATAACGAGTACAAAATTCGCGTTTCGGGCCGCATAACGGGCTAAAGGCAAACCTGCCTACTCGAACCCGTACTTCCGTATGCGGATGTACAACTGGTGGCCCGTCAGGCCAAGGGCTTCCGCGGCCTTGGACTTGTTGAAGCGCGCCTTTTGAAGCGCCTGCTCGATCATCACGCGCTCCATCGCGTGCAGATTGAAACGCGCCCGAGCTCGCGGTTCGATCTACAGAACGTCACTCGTAGCGCAGAGCAAGAATCGGATCGATGCGGCTGGCGCTCTGTGCGGGTATCAACGCGGCGAGGGCTGACACGATGGTCAGTAATATGACCGCCGCACCGGCCATCAACGGATCGTGGGGCGGGATGCCATAGAGCTGCGCAGCCACATATCGCCCCAGCGCCAGCGCCGCGGGGATGCCAATCGCGAACCCGATCGACATCAGCACGATGACCTCGCGCATGACCAGCCAGATCACGCTGCCTCGCTGCGCGCCAAGCGCCAGGCGGATGCCGAGCTCCTTTCTCCGCCTGGCTACGACGAAGGCCATGACGCCGTAGAGGCCGATTGATGCGAGCACCGTCGCCAGCAGGCCGAATCCTGCTGATAGAAGCGCGATCAGGCGATCCGTCAGCAACGTTTCGTCGAGCTGACGCTCCAGTGTCTTCATGTGGTAGACCGGCATGGACGCGTCCAGCCCCTTCACCACGCTGCGTATCAGCGCATACGAGTTGTCGGACCTCGTCATCGTGCGCACGTAGAATGCCGCGCTGCCGCGTCCCCACTTCGGCACGAACACCTGGCGCCGCACTCCCTGCCGAGGGCCCTCGTACAGCGAATCGGCGACCACTCCGACGATCTCGATGTTCAATTTGACGTCGGGACCACCTCCCCACCCGAGATGTTTGCCCACCGCGCTCGTGCCCTTGAAGAAGTGCTCGGCGAAACGGCGGTTCACGATCGCGACGGTGGAATTTGATGACCGCGCGAACATACGCGCCGAGTCCTTCACGTCCGTCTGCCTGAAGTCACGTCCTTCGAGAAGAGGAATCTGCATCGTCGCGAAGTAGCCGGGCGAGAGCGCGTTCATGAACGCCTGCATGTTCTCGCCGTCCGCGACGCGATGACCTTCGACGGACATGTAACTGTCCCACTCGTCCCCGCTCAGAATCGGGACGCCTGCCAGCGCCGCCGACTTCACGCCCGGTGCCGCCCGGAGGCGATCCAGCAGCTCCCGGTAGAAATGTACGGCTCGCGAATCGTCGTAGCCACTGAGCTCGGGCGACAGCTGGAACGTCACCAGGTTGTCGAGCGCGACGCCGGTGTCCGTTGTCTTGAGATTCTGCAGGCTCCGCACGAAGAGACCGGCGCCGAACAAGAGCAGGAAGCTGAGGGCGACCTGGGCAGTGACCAGGCCTTTCCGCAGAAACAGCGAACCGCCCGCTCCCGCGATCGATCCAACCGTATCCTTCAACGTCGTCCACGGATCCGGGCGGCTTGCGCGGAGCGCCGGCAGCAATCCGAAGATGATGCCCGTGAGGAACGTCAACCCGGTGGTGAACCCGAGGATCCTGCCATCGGGGTACGCGCTGATCAGGAGCGGTTGACCCTCGACGGGAATCAACGTGAGGAGTGGCCGGATCAGCGCCACCGCGAGCGCGATCCCCCCGGCGCCGCCCAGTAATGCCAGCAGAAGGCTCTCGACGAGCAACTGTCTCACGAGACGCGCGCGCGGCGCGCCGAGCGACAGGCGCACGGCGATCTCCTTCTGGCGCATGAAACCTCTGGCGATGAGCAGGTTCGCGACATTGGCGCATGCGATGAGGAGCACGAGCCCCACCATGCACATCAACACGATCAGCGCGGTGGAGAAGTTGTTCCGCACGCTCGAATAGCCCATCGCCGCGCCGGCGACGAGCAATCGACCCTTCATGAACTGTTCTCTCGAGTAGGCCGACCAGTCCTTCGCCGCGGGCAGCGTCATCTCGTGCGCGCGAACCTGCGTGAACAGGCCCTGGAGCGCCGCCTGTGCTGATTCAACTGTGTATCCGGGTTTCAGCCGTCCGAAGACCTGCACCCACCGGGCCCGGCGATTGTCCATGGACAGCCAGGTCCAGTCCGGCACCATAACCGGCTTCATCTGCACGGGCACGCGGATCTGTGGCGGCTGAGCCGGATCGATTCCGGCGAATCCGGCGGCCGAGACGCCGACAATCGTCATCGGGAAGCTGTTGACGAGGATCTTTTTGCCGATCACGCTCGGATCCCTCGCGAATCGGTTGACCCAATAGTCGTATCCGAGCACCACAACAGGGTGCCCTTGATACACCTGGTCATCCTCCCGCGAGGTGAACACACGGCCGGCCGCCGCCTTCACACCCAGCATCGTGAAGAAGTTGCCGGAAACCATCTCCGCCTGCACACGTTCCGTCTGGTTGTCGATGCTCAGCGAGGCGGGGACCAGGCGGCGGCACAGGACTTCGCTCAGCGGCTCGGCACCTTGCTGAAGGTCCTGATAAATGGGATACGAGTGCATCCGCAATCCCATGTTGCTGCCCATGTGCGTCCCCTCCTGATAGAGCATCACGAGCTCGTCGGGCGCTCTGACGGGCAGCTTGCGCAGGAGGATCTGGTCCATCAGCGTGAAGATGGCCGTGTTGGCCCCGATGCCGAGCGCGAGCGACAGAATCGCCACCGTTGCGAAGAGGGGACTACGCCGCAGCCCGCGCAGGGCGAGGCGCACATCGGCAAGCAGCGCGGACACGCTTCACTTGGACGGAAATGGATACGCGATCGTTGCCATGATTTTCCCGCCGAGGAGGCGATCTTTCCATTGCGATTTGTGATGTGCGATTTGTGATTGGCCATTCACAGATTGCGAGGGGCAGGCCGTAAATCGAAAATCGCAATAAATCGCAAATCGCAAATTATCGCAAATCAGAAATCACGAATTCCGTGACCGGCTCTGATCCGCGTGGTGCTCCAGGAACTCGATCACGTGACGGCGGCATTCGTGGTATCGCGGATGCGAGAGGACCGCGGACCGGCGCCGCGGCCGCGGAAACGGGATGTCGAGAATCTCACCGACGCGCGCAGCGGGGCCGTCGGTCATCAGGATGAGCCGGTCGGCCAGATACAGCGCCTCGTCGATGTCGTGGGTGACCATCACGACAATCCGGCGG
>DASYRZ010000101.1:0-12205 GCA_036003865.1 Gemmatimonadales bacterium
GCGCGCGACTTCAGTCGCGCGATCGGCGGAGCGGGCTGGCGCGCTGCGCATCAGGGGCCCGCGGCCCCAGCTAACAGAACCTTGCTCCGTCAAAGGCTTGAGCCCAGCGGCCGGGACCTCGGGCGCCCGTACCAAAGCCCGTCGACCGACCGAGAACTAGGCCTTTCCCTCGAGCTGGTCGGCAAGCCTGCAGGTGTGTGGCCCCATCAGCGGTCGAAGCGCAGACCAGGCTTCGGGATTCCCGCTGAGTGGCTCAAGCACGGAGGCTCCGGCAACATTTCTGATCTCATCATCGTCAAAAGTTGTGATCATGTCCTCTAGGAGCTCAAGAGCTGCCGCTACCCCCGGCGGTCGTGCTTGGGCGCGTGCCGCTTTCTCTAGATAGGGCACCAGGAGATCCCCGAATACTACATGGGGACCGGGCTCGTCATCCCATTGTTGCCGAAGGCGCGCTACCGCATTCGCGAGTTCCGGGACGCGCTTGGCGAGTTCATCGTTCAGGGCGTTGTAACTCAATCCGGCCATGCCGACCTCGCAAATCGTGACCCGCGTTTATCGTGGTGTACCTTGAAGGCGCTCTTGGGCAAATCTTATCGCGTCCCGTAGGTTGGCGAGCTCGCGCTCCGCTAAAGCTCGATCAGCTGCGCTCAACCGTTCCCTTCGCAGGATGTTCCCAAGGTTACGGGCTCGCTCAATCCCCTTCTGCAGGTGGAAGACGCCCCTGGTAGGCAGCCCAGTAACTGCTTCGTTACGAATGGCACCAGCCGTTCCCCCAGCAATTTCGTCCGTACCCTGGTAGAGAGCCTTGAGAGCGTTCTGCAACGCCGGGTTTTCTGCAGCGGCGGTCCCAACGCTCGTGGCCTCTTTTCTTAACAACGCCCTCCCAAGCGCCCTGAGACCCCTGGCGAGTCCTTTGACGGCGCCGCCCACGCCCCACACCGTGAAGAACGTGTTGGCCGATTCGTCAATGAGCGGCTCGTCGCAGGCTGGCGTCCAGTTGTTGTCTTCCGGTGGACACAGCCCAAACGGGTCGCTGAAATTAACCGGGTCCCCGTTCGCGAAGCCATAGAGATTCAAGCCTCCGGCCAAGCCGATGGGATCTTCCTGCGTAAACCGTCCCGTCACCGGATCCAAGTACCGATTGCGGCGAAACAACGTTCCTGTCCCATCCTCCTTCAGCGTGATCACACTTCCCCACCAGCGCCCCAGGTCTGCTTGCTGCTGGACGTAGGCGAGCTGCTTGCCCGACCAGGTGACCGACACGCAACGACTAGAGGACGGTGTCAGGCAGGTCTTCCACCCTCCGTCCGCCATCGTGCCGTAGTCCGCCTGGCCCCGCCAGTTCCAGTGCGGCACGATCGTGAGCGGGGCCCAGTTCACCCGCACGTCGTTCCACACCGTATCGACGAAGTTGATGCGCGTCAGACTCAGCGGCTGATCGAGTCCGGGACCGTGCGTGTAGGCCACGCGGCCAAACTGGGGGTTGGGATCCCACTGTGCCTGCTGCGCCCAAGGCATACCCAAGAAGACATTGGTCGTGTCGCTCTCCGCGGCCGGGTCCAGCGCGTTATCCCGCCATCCCCCAAACACTTGGATCTCATACAACTCCGCGGCCCCGTCCCACACCGTGCGACGCAGGCTGCCGATGTCGCACGGCGCGGAAAACTCTTCGATTCCCTCACGGCAGTTTCGCCGGGTCCGCACCAGCACCCGGCGACCCAGCGCGTCATAGCGATATTCATCGGAGGTCATGCTCCAGTCCCAATCCTCCGAAGTGACTGCGGGATCACGTGGCAACCGGCGATACTCGGACAGGCGCAACTGGCCGTCCGCGCCGTAGAAATAGGCGCGGTCCTCGAGCACGGTCAGCTTATTGAGGAACTTGGGGCTGCTCGAACTGAACACGGTATTGCCGGCGGCATCATAGTGCATGGTGTCGCGGCGGTGACTGAGGTCTTCACTCGCCCGCAGTCGCCCGGTAGACGCTCCGAATCGAGCGTACCGAAGATCGAGGATGAACCCGCTCGAACCGGGGGCCCCGAACCCGCCCCGCCAGCCGGCATTAGTCGAATCATAAGTGGAGTAGGCATTCCCCAACCCGTCGAGCGAGAAACGCTCCGTCGAATAAATGCGTGACGGATTGCCGTACGCGGTGACCGCGGGCTGGCGCCATTCCATCTGCACCAGATGACCGAGCCCGGAGTATGTGGCGACGGTCGTATCCTGGCGGCCGAGGGCGTTCGCGGCCGTGTCCACTCGAAGAGCGTCCCCATAATGGAGTCGAGCGCGCCGGAACGTAATCGGGTTCGCGGTTGGCGCTCCGATGCGCCACGACGAGCTGCTCATACTGATCATGGTGTCGGCGACCAGCCGCCCATCGGTATCGTACCCCTGGTATTGGCTGATCCCGCCCGGGAAATCGAGCCGAATTCGCTCGTTGCGGAGATTATATGTGAACGTGAATGTGTTGCCGAGCGGATCGATGACGTTCTGGAGCGCGCCCGTGACTGCATCGAACACGTAGCGTGCGCTATCCTTGACCGCACCGCTGACCCGCGCAGCGATTTGGGAAGGGTGCTTGAGGACGATACGCCGGCCCGCAAGATCGTACCGGTGCTCGTTCACGTATACGTGCTGCAGCGTGTCGGTGCCGCTGTACGTCCGGATCTTCAGGGTGTCGGCGCGGAGTAGCCCATTGGTGAAGTAGCCGCGGCGGATGAGGGCGGCGCTATTGTCCGCGCGAGTGAGGTTGCCCATCACATCATACGCGAACGTCGCTATGTCGCCGGGGATTGTCAGCGTCCAGCGTGTGGAGTCCTGATAGCACGAGGCCTCCACCTGACAAGCGATCGCCGAATCTGGAGACAGATTCGTCGGATGCCGCGGGTAGGGCCGGCGACCGCTAAAGTTCAGCGGATATGTTGCGATTCCCTGGTAGCGGCCGTAATACGTGACCGCAGGCACGGTCCGTTGCCGTAACCGGTTGAGGCGATCGTAGACCATAGAGATGGTATCCCCGCGGCGCGTAATGACCAACCGCGCATTTCCCGCCGCATCGTAGCTTGTGCTGTCAACCCTCGGGGCGCTTGGCAAATGGTCCGGCGCCTCCTCGGCGACTCGCCGTCCCGCGAGGTCATAGCGCCAGCGCGTGACAATGGTGCCGACCTGCGCCGTGTCCGGCATCGACCAGCGCTGCAAGCTATTGACCTGCCCTTCATCATTGTAGAAGCTGCGCGTGTGCAGCGACTGCGCGGGCGCGGACCCCAACAAGGGTCCGTAGGCGACGGTCCGCATAACTTGACTCTTAACATCGTAGAAAGTGGAGTCGTGCCGCCACTGGCTGCCGCCGATCTGGGCGCGCACCAGTGTCGTGCGGCCCAGCCGATCGTTGTCGAAATACGTCAACCAGCCAAGCGGCGTGCGTGTCGCGTTGAGGTTGCCGCGCGTGTCATATCCGAGCGAATCCTTCGCGCCACCCGGCACCGTCACAAACCTCACGAGCCCCGCGCCGCTGCCTGACGTGTAGTAGCCGAACGTCACGCGGCTCGAGGTGCCCCGGCCGTCTTCCTGCCAGAGTCGGTTCCCATTGGCGGCGTCATACCCGAAGCGCGAGATCTGTCCCGTGGGAACGACGATTTCCGTGACTTCGTCCCAGCGTTGATCCCATTGGTAGCGGCTGGTGGCGTGCAGCCCTGGTCCCAGCGCGCTCGAATCCGTCGTGGACGCGAGGTTTCCGCGCACGTCATACGTAGCCGCGACGATGCGCCCATTGGGATACTGCACGCGCGTCGCCAGCGCCGGAAAGCTCGGCTCGGCCCGCGTGACCGTCGTCAGATTGTTGTAGGGATCGCGAATCTTCCACGGCCCGCCGAAACGATCGATCCAGTAGCTGTGCACGTCCGCCGAATCCGCAGCCGGCCTCGGGCCGTCGAACCGGGTGTACGCGCTGTCGGGCACGACCGGCGTTGGGCTGCACGCCGCGAGCCCGCTCACTTCGGCTGCGCAGAACGCGAGCTTGATCGAATCCGCACCTGGGATGCCCAACGCCGAGGAGCCGAGTCGCGATCCGGCGTCGTAGGCGAAGGCGGTCAGCGCGCCTCGCCGGTTCTTTCGCGACACGATGCGATTTGTCGCACCGGTCTCGTAGCGATAGCCGACAGCCGGACTCGCGGGGTCGGTGATCTTCAGCGTATCGCCGATGTAGGTCAATGACGTAACGCGGAATGTGCCGACGGCCGAGTCCGGCGCGCTGACCGATGCAAGACGCGCGGGCGTCCCGCTGTAGGAGAACGTGTAGCTGATCGACGTATCGGGCGGAATGCGGATCTTGAGGAGCTTCCAGTCGATCAGAGAGTCCAGAACGAATTCGGTCTGGTAACCTAGGCGGTTGGTCGTGCGCCGATGGTAGCCCGTGGCCGTGAAACTGATATATCCGCCCCCCGCCAAGAGACGCTTCCACTCATTCGTCGCCGTATGAAGCAACGTGTCGGGGCTATCCACCAGCGTCGCGAGATACGCGGTATCGGTCCCGACAGCGCCCGCCCGTTCGTAGCGCCGAACGCTGCCGTCGCCTGCTATCCACATGACCTGGCCGGCGGGCAGACCGGTGAATGAGAGGCGTTCCCACCCCGCGAGCCACCACCCGGGGCCAAATGGGCTGGCCTTACGATTGACGATCGGCATTTGTCCCGTGATCGTCTGCAATGAAACCACGTTCGACCCATCGACCCGCTGGATCTCGAGCTCGTAGTTGTACAGCCCGGTCGTCGTATCGGCGAGAAAACCCACCACGATGCGACGGACCTGGCCCGCGGATCCCCACACGCTGCTGGGCACATCACGCTGCGCGTACGTCACGCCCCCGAGCCGCACGATGGCGCGGATCGTCTGCGGCAAAGGAGACGGCGCGGTGACATCGGCGTAGAGTAGAGGGTAGGGCCGCGCGTGCTGGCTGTTGTACAGCAGCACCGGAGCCCGTCGCGTATTGAGCGTGCGCACGGATGGCAGCGCGTGGGTGAGCCGCAGATCCCCGCATTCGTATGCGGCTCCCGCGCCGGCGGCGATCGTCAGACACAGCCCGCGCTCCAGCACAGGCCCCGATGGCGCGACGGTCACGTTGATCGATCCGTTGTCGTTGGCGCTCGCATTGCCTTGGTCCGTCGCCGTGACGGTCACGCTGCCCGTCTGGAATGTGCTGCCCGCTACCGAAATCGTGGCCCAGATCTCGCGCGTTTCGCCGGCGGGCACGGTAACGGAACTGGACACTGAACAACTCGTGACCACTGCCGAACAACTCTTCGTCAAGTTGTAGGTCCGCGTGCTGATCCCGGGGTTCGTGATGGTAAAGGGCAGCTGCGCGTTCGTGACTGGTGCCAGGAGCCGCGCCGCCGCGTCAGGCTTTACGATCGGAGAGGGTGGCGGGGGCGGCGGCGTGACAACGTGTACACTGTAAGACCCTGGATCCTCGACGGCTCCTAGTCCCGCGCCGTAGCTGCTGGCCATGAGACCGATAGTTCCCGTTCCCTCCGCCCCGACGTTGTAGTAGGCGTCCACGGTCACGTTGCCGCCTGCCGGGATGGAGACCTCCGTGGTACTCACGCCGGTGCACGTCACGGGTCCGGTTTGGGTGCACCACACGAGGTACAAATCGCTAACGCTACCCGTGTTCTCGATGGTGAACGTCGCGGTATACCCGTTGGTAAAGGGAAGGCGATCTGCGGTGACTCCACCATCAGGAGTGACGGACACACCATACTGCCCACGCAACTGGGAGGGCAAAACGAGAACCATCACGGTGATCGCAAGCAGTTGGCAGGAGCGGATGGCACGCGACTGGAAGCCAGTCAACTGGGGTTCCACGGCAAGACTCCAATGAAGGTCCGCCCTGCCCAGAGCACTCCGCGTGCCGTATCCGCGCGACGGCTATTTACGCATTGATGTTTGGAGTTAGCTGCGTTTGGCCCGCGCTCCAGAGTCGCACAACGTCTCAACGCGTCTCACGAGCCGGGTACGATCTGAGCCTCGGTGATACGGGAGCCCGCTCGTGGGGCCAGCGCAGGCAGAGCCCCAGCGTGCGCAACCGGCGGAACAATGTGCTTCTAGTGACACTCAAGCTTGCGGCGACACTGCTAGCGTCACCGCCATACTTCGTGATCACGGTCAGGTAACGTGCTCGCTCGACCTGCCAGCCTTGATCCGCGCTCTCGCGAGCCTGAGACGAACGCCTCGATTCCGGCGCAGTGTTCAGGATCGCCTCAGCGACAGAAGCAGTGATCGATGCCGTTCGACCAGCCATAGCCAGGCGCTCGACAACATGTTGGAGTTGTCTGACGTTACCCGGCCACGGTGCCGAACACAGCAAGGTAAGGACGTCGGCATCGAGACAGCACGCATCCATTCCATAGAGGCGCATGAAATGTCCGACCAGCGCGCTGATATCTGCGCGTCGCATCCGAAGCGGCGGCAGCTCGAGGACAACGGCGGCCAAACGGTACCATAGATCACGGCGAATGCACGAGGAGACGGCGGTTTCGGTAGTTTGGCATGACGCCAGCCATCGCGGAGCGGCGGGCCGCAGAGCAGTCCCTCCTACGCGTCGCGCGACGCCATCCTCGATCACACGAAGCAGCTTTGCCTGCAGCCGCGGCGCCAGCGAATCCAGCTCGTCGAGATAAAGAGTGCTGCCGTGAGCGATCTCTGCCAAACCCTGTTTCGAGGTCTTGGCATCGCTGAAGGCGCCTCGCTCATGCCCAAAGAGCTCACTCTCGAAGATCGACTCGGCGATAGCCGCTGCGTTCACGGCGACGAACGGCAGCCGCGCCCGCGCCGAGAGATTGTGAAGCGCGCGGGCGACGAGCTCTTTCCCTGTGCCGGTTTCGCCCAGGATGAGGACCGGAGAGTTGAGGGGTGCGGCCTGACGGACGAGGCGATAGACCTCCCGCATGGCGGGATCCTCACCGATCATGCCAGGCAGGGACGGGTCCGGAGCGTCGCTTTCGAGCAATCGGAGAGGCTCGCTCATCGCTCACTCCCTCTCGGCAATCTCGGCATTGTCACACTGTCCGCATCCGCGTCCGTCAGCAAGATCCGCGGCGTCAGAAACAGATACAGCTCCGTGCGATTCGAACGCCGATCTGCTCGGCCGAACAACCCGCCGATGATCGGGATTCCGGACAGAATGGGCACGCCACCCTGCGTCACGTCTTTCTGCTGATCCCTCAGTCCACCAATGACGATCGTCTGCCCATTCCTGACCAACACGCGCGTCACTGCCTCCCGCGTCGAGATCACGGGGGCATCGAACTGGACTTCGCTCGTCGCTTGATTGATCTCCTGCTGGATGAGCAGTGACACGTAACCATCCTGATTGATCGTTGGTCGGACCGTGAGCTTGGTTCCGACGTCGCGGTACTGAATGACCTGATCCCGCGTTGGCGTGTCCGTCGGCAGGCTGCGACTCACCTGCACGAACGGTCGCTGCGACCCGACCAGAAAGCGCGCCTCCTGATTGTTCGACGCCAGCAACACCGGCCGCGAAATGATTTCGACATCGCCGCGGCTCGCGGCCGCGCGCAAGGTCGCGTCAATATTGGCACGCCCGAGATTCATCAGGCGTATAACGAGGTCGCCAAGACCGCCTCCGATTGTCTCGCCCCCGGCAGTGCCGTCGCCCTTGTCCACCGACTGCGGGGGGACAAAGAGATCCGCGCCAAACGAGAAGCTGCGGTCGTGCCGCGCCTCGACGATCAGCACCTCGATCAGGACCTGCAGCGGACGAATGTCGAGCTGATCCACGGCTTCCTTTATTACCTCGAAGTCTCGCTCGGCAGCGCGCACGAGGAGCGCGTTGGTCAGCTCGTCGGGAACGATCGTCACCGATCCCCCGAGTGAAGACTCCCGCACCGCGGTCTGGCCGGACGGTGACGGCACGCCCGCGGGCGGTACCACATTGCGACGTAGCTCGTCCGACAACGTGCCGGCCGACAGTCCCGACTGCCCCGAGAACGCACCCGTCCCTCCGAAGAGCTGATTCACCGTCGCGGCTACGTCGGATGCGCGAGCGTGCCGCAGGCGAATAACGAACAGTCGCACAGGTCCGGAGTCGCTGCTGACGGCCGGACGGCCGGGCGGCCGGTCGCCCGTCTTCGTATTGATCCGATAGAAGGACGAATCTTCCACAAACTCGAGATTCTGCGATTCGACGAGCCCGCGCAGCAGGGCGAGCAGTCGCACGCGATCCACGGGTCCGGGAGTCTCGAGGGTCACCCGCACGGGCTGGATCGGACCAACCAGGACCGGCTTTGGCAGATAGCGCCCGATGGCCTGGATCACCGCGCGGATGTCGGTTTCGACAAACCGCACCGTGATACTGTCATTCGTGAATCGCACGGCCGAGGTGTCTTGCGCTTGGAGTGGGCTGCCCAGGGCGCATAGCAGCGCCATGATGAGCCCGGCCGTCAGTTTTTCCATGGCTCCCTCACCTCCAGCACCCACGTGGTATCCATCCCAACGATCACGACGCGATGGTTGGCAATCTGTTTGATTTGGAGTCCCGCGAAAACGTCCCCCACGCGAACCACACGCGATCCCTCAATACCGGGCAGTCCTTCCACGACGGCCGAAGCCTCGGCACCGTTCACCAAACCCACGAGCGTCAGCACGGGACGCGGCGGCGGTGGCAAGACGGGCTGCGAGAGTCGGAGAGGGTCATACGCCGTGATCGCCGGCCGGCGGCCGATGCGGAACGGATCGCGAACCACGACCGCCGCGATTGACTCCGAGGTGATGGGCCGTACCGAGTGACCGGCGGGCGCGCTCGCAACAGCATCGGGCGATGCCGGCAGTGTGACCCGGACCAGGGGCCAAGCCGTCACGCGGACGAAGGCCATCAACCCCAACAGGCCGATGATGATAAGCGCGGTCCGCAGTGTGCCGGTTTTCACGTTTCCCGTTTCCCGTTTCGCGTTTCCCGCGCCCTGATGTACCAGCCACTGATCGTCACCTCGACCTTGAGCAGCTCCGGTCCGCGATCCGGTGCCCCGGGCTCGGGCGCCTCGATGTGCAGCTCGTCGAGCGTCAGCACTTCGTCGGCCGCGTCAATCGCGCGCAGGAACGCGACAAGCCCTCGCACGTCGGTCTCGAATGCCACACGGACCCGCGCACGACCGAGTCGCCCCGTGCCGCTCGAGTCCGGCACCGGATCCAGTCGATCCACGCGGGCCGGTGCGCGTGAGGCGGCCAGATTCATGCGGCCGGAGAGATCCGCGCCTGCCTCGGCGGGCGTGGACCCCGAGAGCACCTGTGGGGCCAACGCGACCAAAGCCTGCGTCAAGATCGCCGCGGAATCGCGCAGCTTGGGAAGCGCAGCCAGCTCGTCGCGCGTACGGGCCAGCAGCACTGCACGTTCGCTGAGCAACGCGTGCGCAGCGCGCGTGCTCTCCACGCCCAGCGGTATCACACGGAGCACGATAACGGACGCGGCAACGACACAGCCACCCATCATCAAGGCTCGGCGATCGCGCGGCGTCACGGACTCCTCCCGCCGAACAGGATCGTGAAGCGCTCCCACGCATGACCGGCCAGCACCTCGCGCACGATGGCGCCTTCGATTCGCGCATTAGGGACTGCCCGGCCGCGGTCGAGCGCCGCGAGCACATCCGCGGCTCGCCGCCCCGCGCCCGCGATGATCCCCGAGCCACCCGATCGCCACGTGTACGCCGTGAGAACCGCCGAGTCCGGGAGCGCGGCGTTCAGGCGTGCCAGCGTTGCGAGCGCCTCGCCGCGCGCGCGTCGGGCGTCCGCCAGCTGCTGCACCATCGTCTCGGCCGTGCGCATCTCGTGACGCACCTCGCGCAATGCGGCAAGCGGCGCATTAGCGGCAGCCAGCTCGGCCTCTACATCGCGCCGTTCGACAACCAGGTGCGCACCGAAGATCAGGCCCGCCAGGAACCAAACCGTGAGCGCCGCGGCGCCGAGACGAAGAACGTTGCGGCGGCGCGCGCGATCGCGGTCGGTGCGCTCGGCCGCCGGCAGGAGCTGCAGTTGTGGCGACACACCTGCCGCAGTGATCCGGTCGAGGATGAGGCCGGCTTCCGCCGCGCCGGCCACGATCGCAAGCAGGAGAGGCTCCTCGGCCGCCGCCGCGTGCGTGACGCGACCGTTTCCGTTGCTGACCCAGGTCGCGTCCGTGACCAGGGGCGCGCCGTTGCGCCGAAAGAATCGCCCCGCCTGGTTCGCGACGAGCGATGGCAGCTCCCGATCCTTAACCGGTGGCAGGTCGGTGAGTACGCGCGTCTGAGCAGGGGGCCGCTCGAGCGTGACCCGCAGCCGCCGGCAGCGCTCGGCGGGTGCCGCCGCGAGCCGCGCGATCACCTCCGCCAGATCGCCTGGCGATTCGTACGTCGCCTCTCCAGCCCAGATCACGACGCCCGCTCGCGTCGCCTCGGCGTGCACGCTCGAATTGCCCACACTTAAGTGGAGCATGGCGGGCCGCACGACTTTCATTCGGTCTCCCGGCGGATCACGGCGAGGCGACCGGGAACGGGCACCACCGTGAGCGTGGCGCGCGCCACGATCGGCGTCCCGCGCACGCCGCCCTCCAGCGTCGCGACCAACTGGGGGGGCGCGAACACCGTCGCCCGCACAAACTCCGCGTAGTTATTGAGGAGGACCGTGCGCGCTGAGCGTGACAGCGCGCTCGCTAACTCATCCGCGCTCTGGACCGGACGAACGGTCCGCCGGCCGATCAGCACGAGCACGGCTTCTTCGCTCACACCGGGCAACAGTCGCAACACTTCCGGCAGCGCGACGCTGACATTCACGACGCCCGTTCCCCGTGTCGTTACGAAGGTGGCCAGCCGTGTGGCGAGCACCGAGTCAACGCCTGGGATCTGGCTTAGGGCATAGATCGTGTCGCGGCGGCGAAGCGCGATCGCCGAGTCCACGATGGCTCTGGGGGCGCCGATGCCGCGAAGCAGCCGAACGAGCACGTCTTGATCCGCGGTGTTGAGGTTGATTTTGCCCGCCGGATCTTCGAGGGACGCTCGACACCACGTGCCGCGCCCGAGGTCTATGATTTCCGTTTTGCGAACCGAAGGATCGGCGGCAAATCGCGCCGCGAGGATCTCCCCACAGGCCTCGCGAGCCCACTCGGCGCGCGCGAGCAAGACACGATTTCGCGTCGTTTCGTACCCCAGCCGCGCGACGATGAGGCCGGTGCCCGTCAACGCCGTGAGTGCCGTGAGCACCCAAAGCACGGCCAGGAGGGCAAAGCCCCGGCGGCTCATCCGCGCTCCTTAATGCTCATCCGCGCTCCTTAATAAGGAAGAGGAGCGTGTCCACGCATCCCGCATCCCGCTTCCCGCATCCCGTGATACGCAAGCGAACCGCGAGGGGCGCGCTGACAGGCGAGATCCACTCGCGCACCCACTTCGAGTTTGCGCCCGGGTCGAGTAGATAATCGAAAGCCACGTCGCTCGCCCCATCCGCCAGCGCGAGCGACAGGCTTCCGCTCTTCCCTATGAATCGGCTGCCGTCACGCGACAGCTCGGTTGGCCTGGGTTCGAACCATCCGCCGGCAGCAAGCTGCCATGACGTGAAGGACACGCGATCGGTGTGCCCTTCGAACGGCGGCTCGAGCGAGAGAAACGTGGCTTTCAGCCAGCGCCGCGCATTGGCCTGGCGGTCGAGGCTCTCGCGCGACGTCGCAACCGCTCTGGCGCCGTCTGCAACGCCCGTGAAAATCCGATGAGCGGCAAGCACCACAAGGGTCGTGATTACGACTGCCACCATGACCTCGATCAGTGTGAAACCAGAGATGTGATGTGTTTGCGCTCGTTTTCCGTGGGCTGAAGCCCCGGCTCGGCGACTTCGCGCGTCCTTAAGGACGCTGTGTAGTGGCCGAGCCGGCTCTTCAGAGCACGGATACAACGAAGCAACACATCCTTGCATTGTCATCGAACTTCCTCGCGTCGATAGACCACTGTCACGAGATCTTCCACCTGGGGCGACTGCTGCTGCAGCAACGCGATTCGGTAGAGCCTGGGCTCGGGCCGCTGGATATCCACGATGAACTCGCCGATCTGCCGGCGTCCGATGCGCTGATCGAGCTCGCTCCGGTTGAGGAGCGTCAGCGCCGCCAGCACCCGCTCTTCGGCGGCGAGTATCCTCTCACGCTCGCGGGCCTCACGCTCCGCCCTTAGTCCCG
>DASYRZ010000102.1:0-18371 GCA_036003865.1 Gemmatimonadales bacterium
CCGGCGGGCGAGCGCGTGCAGCCGCGCGATCAGCTCGCGAAAGGCGAACGGTTTGGTGAGATAGTCGTCAGCACCGGCCGTCAAGCCACGGACGCGATCATCGACGGCATCCAGCGCGGTCAGCATGAGGACGGGAGTCTGCACTGCGCTGCGGCGCAGCTGCGCGCACAGATCGAGCCCGCTACCACCCGGCAGGCGGACGTCGAGGACGATGACGTCGTAGTCGCCGGCCTGCCCCCGGGCCTGGCCGTCCGCAAAGGTCGTCGCCACCGTGGGGTCGATCCGATGCTCGCGCAGGCCATCGCGCAGCAAACCGGCCAGCTCCGGATCGTCTTCCACGATCAGCACCCTCACGCAGGCAAGATGCGCGAGCGCGTGACGCCCGCGCCAGAGGGCGGGTTCCTACGTTAGAATTCGAAACTCCGGAGGGCTCATGGTCGGCCTGCTCGCGCTCGCGCTACTCGTCCAAACCCAACGGCCACCCTATCACGTCGTCGGCCGCATCTCGTTGCCCGGTGAAGGGGGCTGGGACTACCTGAGCGTCGACACGACGGCGCACCGCCTCTACGTCTCGCGCGGTACCCACGTGGCTGTCATCGATCTCGATCACGATTCTATCGTCGGGGACATTCCGAACACGCTCGGTGTGCACGGAATCGCCTTCGTGCCGGACCTGAATCGCGGCTTCACGAGCAACGGTCGCGATACGACCGTGACGATCTTCGATCTCAAGACCCTCGCGCCGGTCTCGGTCGTGAAGGTGACCGGCGCGAATCCGGACGCGATCACGTACGATCCGTTCTCGCGGCGCGTGTTTACATTCAATGGCGGTGGCGCGAACGCGACCGCGATCGACCCGCAATCGGGAGCGGTGGTCGGCACGCTCCACCTGGGCGGCAAGCCCGAAAACGCGGTGTCCGACGGACGCGGCCACATGTACGTCAACATCGAAGACAAGAGTGAGCTGGTCGCGTTCGATCCAAAAACGCTGGCCGTGCAGGGCCGCTGGTCGCTTGCGCCATGCGAGGAGCCCTCGGGGCTGGCGATCGACCGCCGGGCGCGCCGCCTGTTTTCGGTGTGCTCCAACGGCGTGATGGCGGTCGTGGATCCAGATCGCGGCAAGGTGGTGACCACGCTGCCAATCGGAAATGGCGTCGATGGTGCCGCGTTCGATCCGAGCAGCGGCTTTGCGGTGAGCTCGAACGGTGAGGGAACGCTGACCGTGGTGCACGAGGAATCGCCAGACAGCTTCCGCGTGGTCGCGACGGTTCCAACACAACGCGGCGGGCGCACCATCGCATTGGATGAGCGTACGCACCGCCTCTACACGATCGCGGCCCAATACGGGGAGACGCCGGCCCCCACCCCCGACCGCCCACGACCCCGACCGCCGGTCATCCCGGGGTCGGTGGTCGTGCTGATCCTGGGCCGGTAGCGCTTAGTTGCCGACGACGATCCGGTTGTAGCTGTCCGGATTCCACTTCGGCCGGTCGGCGGCGTTTGCCACCTCGACGCCGAGGTAGAAGATGAGCTGCGCGACGCGCGACTCTTTCTCGGCGTCGATCTTGTCCGGTGAGTCGGTGACCTGGTGGTAATCGGCGTGCGTGCCATTGAAGAAGAACAGAATCGGCACGCCCTTGCGCGCGAAGTTGTAGTGGTCGGAGCGCTCGTAGAAGCGTTGGTCCGGCCAGAGATCATCGACCGGCCGCATGTTCAGTTCAGGGTGCGCCGCGCCGACGCGGTTCAGCGTGGCGCCGAGGTCCGAATGCTCCTTGCCGATCGCGACGATCGTGTCTTTCCAATTCCGCCCGATCATGTCGATGTTGAGATCAGCCACGATGCTGTGGATCGGCACGGCGGGATGACTGGTGAAGTACGCACTTCCCCACAACCCCTTTTCCTCACCGCTGACATTCAGAAAGATGATGGACCGCTTGGGCCGCGGATGCAGGCTCGTAAACGCCTCAGCGATCTCGACCACCGCCACCGTCCCTGATCCATCGTCATCCGCGCCGTTGCAGATCGAGTCCGCTCCCTGTGCGCGGCAGCCGCCGCTGCCACGAGGACCGGCCACTCCTACGTGATCCATGTGCGCGCTGAACACGACGTATTCATCCTTTAGGGTGGGATCGCTGCCCTCGAGAATGGCGACGACATTGGGTGCCGACTTGCGGTCGAGCGGCTGAACCCGCGCATGCACGTGCAGCTGGGCCCCGGGAAGCGGCGTGACCGCGAACGTGGCGACCGGCTGCGCCGCCGCCAGGTCGATCCCGAATGCGGCGGCAATCGGTTGCAGGGACGTCAGGCGAGCGCTCAAGACAAGTGGGCCGCCCACGGTGCCACTCGGATCGCGGAGTTGGCGCCGATTGCTGCGAGCCACCATTTGTTGCCACATCGAGTCGTCGGCGCCACTCACGACTACGACACCAGCCGGTTTCCAGCTGCGCACGCGCTCTCGGTCGGGGCCCCGGACGCGGGAGGTGAAGATCAACATCTTTCCCGCGAGCGTGGCCGTGTCAGCCGTGACGTTACTGAGCAGTCCCGATACCAACACAAGCTCGCCGGCGTAGTCGCCGCTCTCGAACATGTTGTCGTCAAACGTGAAATCGGTGCCGTACTTCAACGTCGCTCCGGGGCCGCCGTGGACGAACGCCACCGAGCTCTCCGGGACGATCCTGACGCGATCGAGCGGATAGCGCTGAATGAAGGTGCCACGATCGCCCGCGGCCTTCAGGCCGAGGCGCCGATACTCGCGAGCGATGTACTGGGCGACTTCGTCGAGCTCAGGGCTGGGAGTGTCTCGACCACGCATCGAATCGTCGGCAATGATGCCGATCCGCCGACGGATATCTCCAGGAGTAATCGTTTGCGCGGCCCGCTGGACGGGAGCTTGCGCCTGCAGAACGAGTAAGAGAGCGAGCAAGGATCCTCGACACGAAGAAAAGGGAAGGAAACCTAACGCGCCCGACCGTGGGGGACTACGATCGGGCGCGTCAGGTTTCAGTTTGAAGGCTCAGGGTTTGCGGCGCCGCACCTCAGGCTCGTTGCGCGGCTTGGGCGATTCGCGCGGTGGATCGCGGCGCGGCTCCGCGCGGGGTTGTGGCTGGCTGCGCGGTTCATTGCGCGGCTCCGCCCGGCGCGGCTCGCTCCGTGGCTCACTGCGTGGCTCATTGCGCGGCTCGACCCGGCGCGGCTCGCTGCGTGGCTCACTCCGTGGCTCGTTCCGCGGTTCGACGCGGCGTGGCTCCACCCGCGGCTCGATGACGCGCGGCTCTTCGCGTCGTGGCTGCACCTGAGGCTGGTCGGCCGGCGGAAGGACCATGGGACGATTCGACGGCTTGGTGTCGCCGGGGCGATCGCGGCGACCATGACCCCGATCATCGTTCCCGTTGCCATTGTTGCCGCGGTCGTTGCCGTTGTTCCCACGGTCGTTACGATCGTCGCCTGGACGATCGGGGCGTTCACGACGGCCGTGGCCACGGTCGTCATTGCCGTTGTTGCCGTTGTTCCCACCGTTGTTCCGGTCATCGCCGGGGCGGTCGGGGCGGTCGCGCCGATCGCGCACGTCGGGGGGTGGAATGATCCCGAGTCCACCGAGATCCCGGCCGGTCACACCGCGCCGGCCGTTGTCGTTCACGGGGCGCTCGCGCTCACGAGAGACGAACCCCTCGCGGCTGGGACGGTCGGTTCCCCAATCCTTAAAGATGAAGCGGGGCTGCGGACGATAGGGCCGCACAAAGACGACGCGGGTGCCGCCATAGTACCGGTACGGATAGTACCAGGGATCGTCGTACACAAACATCCGGAACCGGACGCAGGAGTAGTAGTAGGGATCCCAATACGAGTAGCTCACATAGCTGTGGCAGTCGTAGCACAGGAAGCGCGGATAATCGTAGTGCTGCCCCACGTTGTAGGAGACGACGTCGTAATCCCAGTCGGTATAACCGTCGGGCACGATACGCTGGGCGAGATCGGTCATCGCGACGTACGGATCGCCTTTCACGCGACCATCCGCAATCACGCGATAGTCCCAATGATCACCACTCTCGATTTGATCGTAGGCGAACGGATCGGCCGATGCCACGGCGAAGAGGTAGCCGACACCAGGATAGTCGTCGATCGTAAACGCATCATTGCCGAGCACGCGGCCATCGACTTCGAGATCGCGGCCGCCGCGCGCGAAATTGTCTTCCCAGGGATCCCGTGGGAAAAGCACCCGAACACGGCCGTCCGTATCAACCCGGAAGATCGTGACGTAGGCGTCCTGGTCGAGGCGGAAGTAGACCCGGACCCGTTCACCCCGGGTATAAACGGCCGCGTCGCCGCGGTTGGTCCACAACTCTACGCGGGGACGGTAAAAACTCGGGTCCCGCACGGTGGAGGTGGAAACGACGGCCAGGCTGAGTAGCGCGATGTTTGTGAACATGGTGCCTCCCGCCCCGGCTAAGGCAGAGACTGTGCCAGCGGCATAATACGTCTAAATTATATTGTCATAATGAGTTGGCAGCATCGCACCCGGTTCCACCTGTCCCATAGCAGGGACATTTCTTGGCTCAGCGCCTAGACCTGCTCGATCCGGCCGAAGTCGCCCGTCTGGGCGGCATCGAGATCGTGGCCGAGGGCGTCGTCGAGGGATTCCTCGCCGGGGTCCATCGGTCGCCGTTCCGCGGTTTCTCGGTGGAGTTCACCGAGCACCGCGCGTATCAGCCCGGCGACGAGCTTCGCTATCTCGATTGGCGGATTCTCGGCCGCTCCGACCGGCTATTCGTCAAGCAATTCGAGGAAGAAACAAATCTGCGAGCCATGGTCCTTGTCGACGCAAGTCGCTCGATGGCGTGGCAAGGGTCGCCTGAACGACTCACCAAACGCGCGTATGCCGACCGTCTCGCCGCGGCGCTGGCGCTCATTCTGCTGCGGCAGCGCGACGCGACGGGACTCGTGACCTTCGACGAGCAGGTGCGCCAGGTCATTCCGGCGCGCGTGAAAGCGGGGCAATGGACACGGATCGTGCGCGGTCTGCTCGATACGCCCGACGGTCAGGGTACAGCGGCGCACGCGGCGCTGCAGCGTCTGACCGCGTTGCTCACGCGTCGCGGCCTGGTCGTGTTGCTCTCCGACTTGTTGTTCGATCGTGAACTGGCTCTTGCAGCACTGCGTTATCTGCGGCATCGCGGGCATCAAGTCGTCGTCTTTCACCTCATGGACCCCGCCGAAGTCGAACTCAGCGGCCCGCCGGAAGTGCGGTTCAAAGATCCGGAATCCCCGGTGAGCGTGGTCGTGAGGCCGCGCGAGCTGGCGCGCGCGTACGCCGACACGGTGCGCCGCGAGGTCGCCGCTTGGCGCAAGGCCTGCCGCCGGCACGGCATCGGATACCATCATGTACAGACCGACATGCCGTTCGGCCTCGCGCTCCGCCTGTTGACGTGAGTTTCCTTCACCCACTGGCTCTGCTGGGACTCGCCGCCGCGGCGATCCCGGCCCTGCTGCACTTGCTGCAGCGCCCCATTCCACCCGAGATCGAGTTCCCACCGGTCCGCTATCTCAGCGCGGCAGAGCGAGAGAGTGCGCGGCGCCTCAAGCTGCGGCATTTGCTTCTCCTGATCCTTCGTACGGCATTGATCGCTGTCATCGTCCTCGCGGCTGCGAGACCGCTCATCCCTCGAAACGGGGGGGGTGGGGGGGGCGGAATACACCAGCCGACCGCTGTTGTCGTCATTCTCGACAATTCTCCATCGTCGGGCGCGATCGTCGATGGCGGTCTCGTGCTCGACCGGCTGCGCGTCGCGGCGCGGTCGTCCGTCGCTCGCACGACATCCGCCGATCGCGTCTGGATAATGCTGTGCGACGGCGTACTGCGTGGCGGCTCTCGGGAAGCGCTCGTCGCGACCATCGACAGCACGCATCCCGGTTGGCAGCGGCTGGACCTCGTGCAGGCAGTCGAGCGCGCCGCGCGCATCGTGAACGCGCAACCGCTGACCGGCCGGGAAGTCCATGTCTTCAGCGACCTGCAACGCACGGCGCTGGCGACGGGCCGCGCCGATGTGCCGAGCGGCGTGCGAGTGTTGGTGCTCGCGCCGGGGCGAGCGGTTGCCAATCGCGGAATTGCCGCCGTGACAGTGTCCGAAGGCGCTGCCGTGATCGAGTTGAGTGGCTCGACGCCCGCGAGCGGCGAAGCGGCGCCGCAACCGGTGCCGGTCACGATCCGAATCGGCGGTGAGCGGCGCGACCGCGGCGAAATCGCCGCCCGTGGCCTGGCGACATCGGGCAACGACGGTGGGGGGACTGGCGGGACCGTGCGTGCCGCGGTCACCGTCTCGTTGCCGGCGCAATCGCTGGCGCCGGGGTGGTGGGTGGGCGAGGCCGCGTTGGAGCCTGACGAGTTGCGGGCTGACGATCGTCGGCCGTTCGCCTGGCGAGTCGCGCCACCCGCGCGCGTCATAGCGACTGCTACGGCGGGCTCGTTCGTGGCGGCGGCGCTGGCCGTGCTCCAGGAGGGACGCCGAGTCGTGGACGGTCGCGACGTCGTGATCAGCGGGGGCGAGGCGCCGGCGGGTTCGGGCGCCGTCGTGCAACCGCCCGCTGATCCGGCACTCGTCGGGCAGGCGAATCGCGCGCTTGCTTCGCGCGGCGTCGCGTGGCGGTGGAGTCAGGTGGGAACTCCAGGAGCGATCGCAGCTCCTACGCTGGGTGTGATCAACGGGGTCTCGGTGGTGCGACGCTACCGGTTGGAAGGAGCCGGGGGGGGAGAGCGTGGAGCCGACGCGGTGCTTGCGGCGGTCAATGGGGAGCCATGGCTCGTGCGCTCCGGCAATGTCGTGCTGTTGGGCAGTCGTCTCGACACCGCGTGGACCGCGTTGCCGGCCGCACCGGGCTTCGTGCCGTTCATCGACGCGCTCGTCAATCGGATCGTGATGGGTGAAGCCGAGGTCACAGCGGCCGAGGGCGTCCCGCACGTGGAGTTCCGCACGCGTGGTGCCGACACGATCGGAGCGACGGTATTCGGTCCCGATCCGCGCGAATCTGATCTCACGCCTGCACCGGCCCCGCTCGCAACTCCCGCCCTGGGCGGTAAGTCTCGTACCGAAGTCCTCAGCGCCGATCGCTTTTCGGCTGAGCGCTTTTCTGGTGCGGGGCGCACCGACGCGAGCGGGCTGTTGCTCGTGCTGGCGTTGTTGCTGGCCGCCGCCGAGCTGGGGGTCGCGACCCGAACCCGCTAATGCCGCTCGACTTCATACTCGAGAAGTTTCAGAACCTTCCCGCTACACGTTCGCTCATCGAACAGCTGCCGGCTCCCGGAAAGCGCGTCGGTGTCGGCGGTCTCCCGGGTTCGAGTGCAGCCGTACTGGTTGCCACGCTTGCTCGCACGTTGCCGCAACGCGTGTTCACGGTCGTAACGCCGACACCGGCCGACGGGGAGCGCTGGCTCGCGGATCTGCAAACTCTCCTTGGTTCCGAGACGACGGCCCTTTACCCACAGCGCGAGTCGCTCGGTGCCGAGGAGCCGCACTACGAGTTGGCCGGTGAGCGTGTCGAGACGCTCGAGGCACTCCTCCGAGGCGCGATACGGGTCCTGATCACGACAGCCCGGGCGAGCGCGGAGCGCACCGCTGTTCCGGCCGCGCTTGAGCAGGCGCGAGTCGTAATCGAGGCCAGCAAAGAGGAAAGGAGTTTGACCGAAACGGCGCAGCGGCTCGACGCCATGGGCTACGAGCGTGTGCCGACCGTCACCGAGGTCGCACAGTACAGCGTCCGGGGGGGGATCCTCGACGTGTACGGCTTCGGCATGGCGACCCCGGCCCGCATCGAATGGTGGGGCGACGAAGTCGCCTCGGTGCGGAGCTTCGATCTCGACACGCAGCGCTCCGGTGACGCCCTGGCGCGCGTGACCGTCCTTCCAGTGAAGGGTGAGAAACGGGGTGGTGGGGATGTAGGGGTGCAGCACGCTGCGCCCCTACTATCCAACCTTTTCGATCTGCTCCCATCCGACACCATCGTTGTTACGGATCAGGAATCCGCCGTCGAGCGCGAGGTCGAGCGCGCCTGGGCCGATGCCGCGCACCATCTCGAAGTAGCCCGACGCATGGGAGAAGAGCCGCCGCCGCGGGAGGAATTGCTGATCGAACCGCGCGCCTGGCGCGCGCGCTATGCCGCCCTGGCGTGTGTGGCGCTGGCGGATGCCGAGACGGAGCAACGTTTCCCGCTCGCGCCGCCGGAGCACGTGGACCGCGACCTGAAGCGCCTGCGGCAGATCGTCGCGGAGCCGCCGCCAACCGTGATTCTCTGCGACAACGAGGGGCAGCTCGAGCGCCTGGAAGAGCTGATTGGCTCGGATCGGGCGAGCCTCGCCGTCGGCGCGCTCGATGGCGGATTCCTCATGCCGACGATCCGCGTGCTGACGGATCACGAGATCTTCCGGCGCGCGCGGCGGCTGCGGCGGCCGCGTCGCTACCGCAGCGCGGTCACGACTGCCGCGTCCCGGCCGCTGACACCGGGGGGCTACGTCGTTCATCTCGAGCATGGGATCGGCATCTACCGCGGCTTGCAAACGATCGCGGTGGGCGCGGACGGCGCGACCCTCGAGGTCGCGGTCGTGGAGTACGAGGGCGGCGACCGGCTCAATGTGCCGCTCTACCGAATCGATCAGCTCGAGCCGTATCGCACGGTCGGAGATGGTGACGCGCCGCCGCCGCGCCTCCACCGGCTGGGCGCGACTACGTGGCAGCGGCAGCGCGACAAGACACGCGCCGCGATCAAGGCGATGGCGGCCGAATTGCTGGACCTCTACGCGCGGCGCCAGCTCGCCATTGGATACGCCTTCCCGCCCGACACACCGTGGCAGCGGGAGCTCGAATCCGCTTTTCTCTATGAAGACACGCCGGACCAGCGCCGCGCGTCGGACGAGGTCAAGCGGGACATGGAGCGCGCCCGCCCGATGGACCGTCTGCTCGTTGGGGACGTCGGCTACGGCAAGACCGAGGTTGCCGTGCGGGCCGCATTCAAGGCGCTGCAAGCCGGGAAGCAGGTTGTGGTGCTCGTGCCCACAACGATTCTCGCCGAGCAGCATGGGCGCACGTTTCGCGAGCGGTTGGCGGATTACCCGGTGCGCATCGAGGTGCTGTCACGGTTTCGAAGCACCAAGGAGACGGCGCCGCTGGTGCAGCGTATCGCCGCTGGCGAAGTCGACATTGTGATCGGGACACACAGGCTGCTGTCACCGGATGTCACCTTCAAAGACCTGGGGCTGCTGATTGTCGACGAGGAGCACCGCTTTGGAGTCCGACACAAAGAGCGTCTCAAGGCGTTGCGACTCAGCGTGGACGTCTTGACGTTGACTGCGACACCGATTCCCCGGACGCTGCACCTCTCGCTCGCCGGCTTACGGGATCTGACCCTACTCGAGACCGCTCCTAAGGACCGCTCACCGGTCCTCACGTTTGTCGAGCCGTGGGACGACGGGCTCCTCGAGGAAGCGATGGCACGCGAGCTCGATCGCGGTGGCCAGGTCTATTTCGTCCACAACCGCATCGAAACGATCGACACAGTGGCCGCGCGAGTGCAGTCGTTGGCGTCGCGCGGGCGGCTGGCGGTCGCGCACGGCCAAATGCGCGAGACGGATCTCGAGGCGGTCATGGGGCGGTTCGTGCGCGGCGAAGTGGACATCCTCGTCTCCACGATGATCGTCGAGTCGGGCCTCGACGTGCCGAACGCCAACACGATGGTCGTGGACCGCGCGGACCGGCTCGGCCTCGCCCAGCTCTATCAGCTGCGCGGGCGGGTGGGACGGAGCCACAGGCGGGCGTTCTGTTATCTGCTGGTGCCCGATCAGGTCGATGCCCAGGCGGAGGAACGTTTGCAGGTGCTCGAGCATCATACTGACTTGGGATCGGGCTATCGCATCGCGCTGCGCGACCTCGAGCTGCGCGGCGCGGGGAATCTGCTCGGCGGTGAACAGTCGGGGCACGTCCAGGCGGTCGGGTTCGATATGTATCTGCGCTGGCTCGAAGAAACCGTCCGTGGGCTGAAGGCGGGGGACGCGGGACGGGGGACGACCAGAGAGTGGACGCCGCCGGACGTGACGCTGGACGTGCCGGCGCACCTGCCGGACGAGTACGTGGCCGATGACGATGCGAAGCTCGATCTGTACCGACGGCTGGCGCGGGCCGAGCAACCAGGTGAGATTCAAGCCGTTCGTGACGAGCTGCGCGATCGATTCGGGCCGTTACCGGCGGACGCTGAACGGTTGCTCCTCGTCGCCGAGCTGCGCGCGCTGGGTGCCCGGACTGGTCTGGAGACGGTACTGATCAAGGGCGATGAGGCGCGGCTCACCTTCCGGCGTGATGCCGCGCCGCGATTGGCGGGTCTGCAGGTGGCGCTCGATGCGGTGCAGTTCGAAGCGGACGTGCGGCGCGCGGTGCCGCTCTCCCTCAGGCTCCGCCGGCTCGGCGGAGAGTCGATCGGCCCCGGCCTGGTCCGGGCGCTCACGGCCGTTCTGCGGGATCACAGTCAATAGAGAAAGAGGAAACGGATGCGACGTTTGAGTCTGGTGTTGTTGGCGCTTACCCCACTGCTGCTGGCCGGGTGCCAACCGCTGCGCGACGCGTTCTCGGCGCGCGAGCGGGTCGCGGCCCGCGCCAACGACCAGACCCTGACGGTCGATCAGCTGGCCCGCTGGGCCGGTCCGAGCAAGCAGGTACCACTCGATCCCGCCACACTCGCTCGCGTCTCCCGCTACTGGGTGGAATACGCGTTGTTCGCCGAGGCGCTGGCCACCGGCAAGAATCTGCGAGACTCGGCGACGACGGTTAGGGCCATGTGGCCGATGGTGTCCGGGCTCAAGATGCGGCGATTCCACGACCGGCTCACCGCCGGTAATACACTCACAGCGGAGCAGGTGGAGTCCGCGTACGCGGTCGGTCCCTATCGGCTGTTCCAGCACATTCTCTTCCGTGTGACTCCGCCGGCGGGCGGTGACACGACGGCAGCGAGGCGAGTCGACAGCCAAAAACGCCGCCAGGCCGAGCAGGTGCTGGCGCAGGCCCGCACCGCCGGTTCCCGTTTTGCCCAGCTCGCCACACGCTATTCGGAGGATCCGGGGTCCAAGGTCAACGGCGGGTCGTTGGGATTGTCGACGCGCGGTGCGTACGTATCGGAATTCGATAACGCGGCGTGGGAGCTCCCGCCCGGTGCCGTGAGCCCGGTCGTGAGGAGCCAGTTCGGGTACCACATCATTCGCCGTCCACCGCTGGCCGAGGTTCGCGATTCGTTCCGTGTCGAGCTGCAGAACCGGTTGGGACGGGAGATCGATTCGCTCTACAACGACAGCTTGACGATCAAGCGGAAGGTCCAACCCGTCGGTCGCGCGGCCGCCTATGCGAAAGCCGCGGTGCAGGACCTCGATGCGGCGCGCGCCAGCCATCAGGTGCTCGTCAAGTATCGCGGCGGATCGCTCAAGGTCAGCGACTTCGTGCGCTGGCTCGATGCAACGGATCCCCGAGTCCTGAGCGCGTTCCCTCAGGCGCGCGATGAGGAGATCAACGACTTTCTCAAGGGAATGGCGCGGCAGCAGCTGATGCTGGAACAGGCCGACTCCGCCGGGGTCACGCTCACCGCCGAGGATTGGCAGAGCGTGCGGGCGCAGCACGACTCCACGATGGTGATGGTCAGCTCGTTCCTGAGTCTGTCGCCCGAGGTGCTGCGTGATTCCGCGGGCAAGTCGCCCGAGGATCGCATCAATTTCGCGCTGGGGCGTGTGAACGACTACTTCGATCGCGTATTCCACGGCCGGGCGCGCTTCTATCCCTTGCCGGCGTTCCTGGCGGACACGTTGCTCGCCCAGGCGAATTGGGACGTGGATGAAGCTGGCGTGCGGCGCGCCGTCGAACGTGGCCAGGAAATTCGCTCCGATTCTACTTCCGCGCCGCGCATCGCCCCGGCCCCGGGACCCGCGCCGGTCGACACGACCCAAAGGCGGACACCCCGATGAAATCGCTCCTCGCGCTGCTGGCCCTCTGCGCAGTGTCGACCGCCGCCGCGCAGCAACGGCAAACTCGCCCTGCCGCGGATCAAACGCTCGATCGCATCGTCGCGATCGTCGGCACGCGCCCCATTCTGGCGTCGCAGATAGAAGAAGAAATCGTGCAGCAGCAGGCCCAGGGACAGACGGTCCCGACGGACTCTGCCGCACTCGCGGCGTTGCGGCGCCAGGTCCTCGACCGCTTGATCGAGCTGGAGATCCTCGTGCAGCAGGCGGAGCGCGATACCTCCATCAAGGTCACCGATCAGGAAGTGCTCGATCAGGTGGAGCAGACGTATCAGAACGTCCGCAAGCAATTCGCCTCCGAGAACGATTTCCGCGATCAGATTCGGCAGGCGCGGTTTGGATCGGTCGAGGAATGGCGCCGCTGGCTCGCCGACGAGCAGCGGCGCCAGCTGTACGCCCAGCGGTTGATCGAGGCGCAGCGGCAGAAAGGCAAGCTGCGGCCTATTACACCGACCGAAGCGCAAATGCGCGAGTTCTGGGAGCAGAACAAGGATCAGCAACCGAAGCGTCCCGCCACCGTCTCGTTCCGCCAGATCGTGATCAGGCCGGTGCCGGACTCGGCGGCGCGGCAGCGGGCGTACCAGCTCGCTGATTCGCTGGTGGTGGCACTGCGGCACCCAGGCGCCGATTTCGCGGCGGCGGCGAAGCGGTTCTCGGGTGACAGCGCCTCCGCGGCCCAGGGCGGCGAGCTCGGGTGGTTCCGGCGGGGCGTCATGGTCAAGGAATTCGAGGACGTCGCGTTCCGCGTCCGCCCGGGCGAGATCGTCGGCCCTGTCGAAACGTCGTTTGGATTCCACATCATCAACGTCGAGCGCACGCAGCCGGCGGAGATTCTGGCGCGTCACATCCTGATCACGCCGGCGATCAGCGCCGCACAGATCGCGATCGCCCACCGCCAGGCGGACTCGCTGCACGATGCGCTCGCGCGCGGAGGAGCCGGCCACGCGTCGTTCGATTCGCTCGCGAAGCTGTACGCCGACCCGCAGGAGCCGAAGCTCGCCGAAGAGGCGCCGCTGACCGACCTGCCGCCAGAATACCAAAAGGTGTTCGCCCGCGATACGACCACGGGGCTGAAGCCGGTCATCATCGAAGGCGCGGACACGCCGCGTCCGAAGTTCGTGGTCCTCGAGGTGACGGGACGCCATGGCGCCGGCGATCTGTCGTTTGAAGACGTGAAGATGCGCATCCGCCAGTCGCTCGGGGACCAGCTCGCGATTCGGCATTTCCTCGATCAGCTGCGGCGGCAGATCTACATCGACATCAGGCTCTAGCCTTGGCCACGGTTCGGCCGCGTCTGGCGGTTGCGGTGGGCGATCCGCGCGGAATCGGCCCCGAGGTGGTGCGGAAAGCGCTGCGGCAACCGATCGACGCCGATGTCCGCATCGTCGGCGGCTGGGAAGATGGCGCACCCGGCGATGTCGAGGCTGGACGCGTCGCGGCGCAGGGAATCGAGGCGGCCGCGCGGCTCGCCCTCTCGGGCGAGGTCGATGCCATCGTCACGGGCCCCGTCAACAAATCGGCGCTGCACGCCGCCGGCTATCGGTTTCCCGGGATCACCGAATTCCTGGCCCACGTCGCCGGTGACGTCCCGGTCGCGATGATGCTGACGACCGGCCGGCTGCGCGTCGTGCTCGTGACCACGCATCTGTCGCTGCGCGACGCCATCGCGAGCGTGACGACGGATCGCGTGGTGCAGGCGGGCCGCATCGCGGTCGACGCGCTGCAGCACTGGTGGGGCATTACCGCACCGCGCCTGGCACTGTGCGCGCTCAACCCCCACGCGGGTGAAGGCGGGCTGTTCGGCGACGAAGACGCGCGGGTGCTGCAGCCCGCCGCGACCGCCCTGGGTGCCGCGGGACCGCTTCCGGCCGACACGGTGTTCGTGCGCGCGCTGCGAGGTGAGTTCGACGCGGTGCTCGCGCCCTACCACGATGTCGGGATGACGGCCGTGAAGGTCTCGGGCTTTGGGACCGGCGTGAACGTGACGCTGGGACTGCCGTTCATTCGCACTTCACCCGATCACGGCACGGCGTTCGACATCGCGGGGAAGGGGATCGCGGATGCCGGCTCGATGCGCGCGTCGCTCGAGCTGGCGGTGCAACTGGCGGGAGCGCGGAAGGGTGACTAGGTCGATGGCTCCGACGCGTGGGCGGTGGCCGGCCACACGCGCACGCGCCCCACGCGCCGGCCATCCATCTCCAGTATCTCGAACGTCGCGCCCTGCAGATTGACGCGGTCGCCCACTTTCGGTAGGCGACCAAGGCGACCAAACAACAGTCCACCAATGGTCGTGTAATCGGCATCGTCCAGGTTGAGTTTGAGGACGCGGTTGACGTCGCTGATCTCGGTACTGCCCGCGAGAATTGGCACGCCGCTGCCCGCACTACTCGCCGCGCCGGGCGCCGCCGCAGGAGCCTGGTCGTATTCGTCGTAAATCGGTCCGACGATCTCCTCGAGCAGATCCTCCATCGTGACCAATCCGGCGGTGCCGCCGAATTCGTCGAGGACGATGGCGAGGTGCACCTTCTGGCGTTTCATGTCGGCGAGGACGTCTTCGACTTCCCGGGTGCCGGGCACGAAGAACGCGGGCCGGGCAATGTCCTGGACCGGCGCCTCCGCGCCGGAGCGCAAGCCGCGCAGGATGTCCTTGGCGTGCACGATCCCGACGACGTCGTCGAGCGACTCGCCGGTCACGGGATAGCGCGAGCGGCCCGCGGCGGCGACGCGATCGGCCGCCTCCGCCAGCGACGCCTCGGCGGGCAGGGCCACGATCTCGGTGCGCGGCGTCATGACCTCGCGCGCATTTTTCTCACTAAACTCGAAGACGCCTTCCAGCAGCCGCGCGTCGCCCGCGCCGAGGCCCCCCGTCTTGCGGCTCTGCTCGACGAGCATGCGGATCTCTTCGGGGGAATGCACGCGGTCGTGATCGGTGCCGGCGTTCTTGATGCCGAGCATGCGCACCAGGAGATTCGAGCTCCAGTTGAGCAGCTCGGTGAACGGCCGGGTGACCCAGGAGAAGACGATGAGCGGTGCGGCGACCCAGCGGCTCGTCGCCTCGGGATGGGTGATCGCCCACGCCTTCGGTGCCTGCTCGCCGAACACGACGTGCAGGAACGAGATCACGGCGACCGCGGTGACGGACGCAATGCCGCCGCGCGTGAGGAAGTTGAGACTCTGGGGCAACGATGAGAACCAGTCGCGAAACAGGTGCGCGACGGTGTCTTCGGCGACGTAGCCGAGCAGGATCGACGCGACGGTGATGCCGAGCTGCGCGGCGGAGAGCTGGCGGTAGAGGTCCCGGAGCGCCCGGCGTACCGTGCGCGCTTTGCGGTCACCGCGCCGGATCATCGCCTCGATCCGGGTCCGCCGCGACGCCACCAGCGCGAATTCCGCCGCGACGAAGAACGCGTTGGCGGCGACGAGCACGATTACGGCCAGCAGGCGCAGGCCCAGGACGTTCACGGTTTAATAGTATTATGTTTCCGCCGAGGATACATCCGTGCTCCCCGCTGAAGCCCACTGCACCTACCGCGCGCCCCTCAACGTCGAGACTCGACGCCGCCTCACGCTCGCCCTGACGATTACGGCGGTCGTGATGCTGGTCGAGCTGATCGGCGGATGGCTCTCGGGTTCGCTGGCGCTGCTCGCGGACGCCGCGCACATGCTTGCGGACGTCGCCGCGCTCGGCCTGGCGCTCGTCGCCGCGTGGATCGCGCAACGCCCGGCGACACCCGAGCGGTCGTTTGGGTTCATGCGCCTCGAGATTCTCGCGGCGCTCATCAATGGCGCGGTGTTGTTCGCCATCGCGGTCGCCATCGGAGTGGAGGCATGGCACCGGGTCCGCATCCCACAAATCGTGAATGGACCCTTGCTACTCGCCGTCGCGGCGGTCGGCTTCGTCGCGAATCTCGCGGCTGTCGTCGTGCTCCATCGCGGGCATGAGCACTCGCTCAACCAGCGCGGCGCGTACCTGCACGTGCTGGGCGATTTGATGGGGTCGGTGGGCGCCTTGATCGCCGGGATCATCGTGCTCACGTCCGGCTGGGTGATGGCCGATCCACTCATCTCCGTGCTGATCGGCGCGCTGGTCCTGATCAGTGCCTGGCGTCTGGTAAAGGAAAGCACCGATGTGCTGCTCGAAGCCACCCCGCGGCACATCGCGCTATCGGATGTCCATGATCGTATCGCGACGGTGCCGGGTGTGGAGTCGGTGCACGACCTGCACCTGTGGACCGTGACGAGCGGCGTGGTGGCCATGAGCGGACATCTCGTGGTGAAGAATCCGAGCGACAATCAGCCCATCCTGGAGGCCGTGCAGGTGCGGATGCGCGCGCTAGGCATCCAGCACGTGACCGTGCAGATGGAGAAGGAGCCAATCTGTGACTGATGACTGCCGGCGGTAGGGGGCGGTAGGCGGCGGTAGGGTACCGCCACCTTCCGCCCCTTTACCGCCCCTAAGCATCCATTTATACTGCGCCCCTCTTAAGGGGGGACCCTAAGCTCGTGAAGATTCGCAACATCGCCATCATCGCCCACGTCGACCACGGGAAGACCACGCTGGTGGACCAGATGCTCCGCCAGGCGGGGGTGTTCCGCGCCAATCAGCAGGTGGCGGAGCGCATCATGGATTCGAACCCGCTCGAGCGGGAGCGCGGAATTACGATCCTGGCGAAGAACACTTCGGTTCGGTGGGGGGACACGAAGATCAATATCGTGGACACGCCGGGGCACGCCGATTTTGGCGGCGAGGTGGAGCGCATTCTGCGGATGGTGGACGGCTTCCTCTTATTGGTGGATGCCGCCGAGGGGCCGATGCCGCAGACGCGGTTCGTTGCGGGCAAGGCGCTGGCTTTGGGGCTCAAGCCGATCGTGCTGGTGAACAAGATCGACCGGGCGGATGCGGAGCCGCTGCGGGTGCATGACGAGGTACTGGAGTTGCTCATGGATCTGGAGGCGACGCCCGAGCAGTTCAACTGTCCCTTCCTTTATACGTCGAGTCGCCTGGGCACGGCGACGCTGGAGCTGAGCGAGCCGGGAACGACGTTGACGCCGCTGTTCGATACGATTCTGGGAACGATTCCACCGCCGAAGGCCACAGAGGCCGGCCCGTTCCAGATGTTGATCTCGACGCTGGATTACTCGTCCTACCTGGGGCGGATCGGGATCGGCCGTATCGAGCGTGGCCAAGTGCACGTCGGCGACACCGTCGCATTACTGCCGATCGGCGAGCCGGGTCCTGTAGGCGACGGCGCGTTCGAGCAGGCGCGGATCGTGAAGCTGTTCGCCTTCGAGGGGCTGGAGCGCGCCGAGCTCGAGACCGCCGCCGCCGGTGAGATCGTCGCCGTGGCGGGCCTCGCCGGTGTCGAAATCGGGAAGACGGTGACGGCGCCCGATCACCTCGACCGGCTCGCCGGCATTGCGGTCGAGGAGCCGACGATCTCGGTCGACTTCCTCGTCAACAACTCCCCGCTCGCGGGGCGCGAGGGGAAGTTCGTGACGGGGCGGCAGCTGCGCGAGCGGCTGTATCGCGAGCTGGAGCGCAACGTCGCCTTGCGGGTGGAGGACACCGACACGCCGTACGCGTTCACCGTGTCGGGTCGAGGGGAGTTGCACCTCGGCATCCTGATGGAGACGATGCGGCGTGAGGGGTACGAGTTCCAGGTCAGCCGGCCGCGGATCATTCCGCGCGAGGGGCCGAACGGCGAGCGGCTCGAGCCGTATGAGGAGCTGATGATCGATTGCCCCGAGGGGTACGTCGGGGTAGTCATGGAGAAGTTGGGTCCGCGGCGCGCCACGATGCTGGACATGAAGAATCCCGGCCTGGGGATGGTGCGGATGCGGTTCAAGATCCCGGCGCGCGGGCTGCTGGGGTATCGTTCGGAGTTCTTGACGGATACGCGGGGGACGGGGATCATCCACCACCGCTTTTTCGAGTACGATTTATGGGCCGGCCCGCTGTCGGGCCGGAACCGGGGGGTGATGGTCGCGGACCGGGAGGGGGTGGTCGTGGCGTACGCCCTCTTCAATCTTCAGGAGCGCGGTACGATGTTCGTACAGCCGGGGGATCCGGTCTATGAGGGGATGATCATCGCGGAGCACGTGCGACCGGGTGATATGGACGTGAATGCCACGAAGGAGAAGAAGCTCACGAACATGCGCACCACGGCGGCGGACGAGATGATTATCTTGGAGCCGCCGCGCCAGATGACCTTGGAGCTGGCGTTGGAGTACATCGAGGACGACGAGCTGATCGAGGTGACACCGTCCTCACTGCGGCTGCGTAAGCGTCTACTTGGCGCGACGGAGCGCCGCAAGCTGGCTCGCAGCGAGA
>DASYRZ010000103.1:0-8860 GCA_036003865.1 Gemmatimonadales bacterium
CGCGCCGCCGAGCATCGGATCGACGACGGCGATTTCGACGGGCCGGCCGCGGATCGTCTCGAGGGCAGCATCCCACGACGCGGCACGGGCCAGCGTGAAGCGCGGCGCAACCGCGCCGCGCAGTCTGTGGTATTGCAGATCTGAGACTGCCGCGAGTACCAGCATTCCCCTACACAACCTCCGAAGAAAACCCTAATTGCCGCAAAATCGCCCTACGATGCCGCAAAAATGCCCTAAACGAAACGGTCCATCACGCTCAAGTTGGCTGGTGCTTTGAATTCTCAATCCAACCCCGTGGAGGCCCTATGTCCCGCCGGATCCGCACCCTGATTGCGCTGTTTCTCGTTTCGTTCGCCCTCACTGCTTCGGCGTGTGCCGATGCTTCGGGTCCGACCAGCAACATCTGCGACACCAGCAATCCGGCAGTCTGTCACTAACGCTGCTCACCAAGCGCAGCGAGAGAGGCTGAAACCTCTTTCAACGCGTCGGTTGTCTCTGCGGGCTCCGGACTCGTGCCCTCCAACTGGTCGAGGGTTGCGCATTCCCGGAGCCCACTGAGCAGCCCCTCGATTCGGAAAACTTTCTCGTGCAAGCCGTGTGTGGTAGCGATCTCGAGCGCACGGCGAAGCTCACTCTCCGCTCGTCCATAGTTTTCAAACCGAGCGAACCCAACTCCCGCCTTCAGGTGGTAGTCCGCCCGAATGTTGGGAGCAGGCTCGATGCAATCCTTCAGTGCGCGTTCGCGCCACCGCTCGAACGAGACCCGATCACGGCGGAACGAAGCGCAATTCATGAGCTCGATCTTGGCGTTTGCCAGGTTGTCGGCAACCGTCTCGCGGCGGACGACTTCCGTGAGCGCCTGCTCGGCATCAGCCGCTTGGCCAATCGCAAGCAAGAGAACACCAAGGTCCATTAGAGTGCGCAGGCGCGCGGATTCATCCTCGTAGAGTTCGTATGCGCGCCACAAATGCGCAGCGCCTTCGTGCGATTTCCCACGACGATCCAGACTGGTGCCGAGTCCGTGTTCGGCATGGGCCTGAACCGTTCGGAACCCTTCTCGAATCGCATCGTTGAGCACTGCACGCCATGCAGCCTCGCCCTCCGCTAGGTTGCCGCGGAAGTAGAGAACGTTGCACTGGCCGACGCGGCTCAATAGCACCGACTGACGATCATCGCTGGCCGCCGCGATGCGACCAGCTTCGCCGTATGCCGCGAGTGCCGATTCCCAATTCGCCTGCATCCGTCGGACACGACCCAGCCGGAGCCATGCAGTGATCGTGTCGGACGGCTGTAGCCGCTCCTGACCCAGACTGATCATCGTTTGGAGGACGTCCTCCGCCTCTTCGAGCTGCATTTCATGCTCGAGATAGAGCGCGTAGGCGAAGAGCGCGGGCGCAATCGGGTGGAACTCACCGGTCCGATGCGCGTCGCCCGTTGCCCGTACAATGCAGCTGAGATGCGACGCCTCGGTCCCTTCACCAGACAGCTCGGCGCAGTAGCGCTCCGTCGCCGCCCACTGATACCGGAACACGTCAGGCGTCGGAGGCTCGCGATCGGGGGCGAGTAAGTCGACGAAACGAAGTGTCAGAAATGCGCCCTGCCCCAGACGGACCTCTGGGGAAGTGGCTGGTTCATCAGCCACTCGTTGCAGGAAGACGGCGTGGGGCAGACCGGCGCCGTGAGTACGGAGTTCAGTGCTCACAGACCGCCGCTTTTGCACCTGTCATGCCGGAAGGCAAGACCATCACGTGCACCAACATAGCGCTCGCCGCGCCGCTCCGTTAGCCCGCAAATGGCGCGGTTTCGGGCTTTTCGCCGGGTTTTTCGGATGCCGCAGGGTTTCGCCGACAACGTATAAGCAACAGATGTCCAAGGGGTTCACGCTCCTCGAATTGATCGTCGTCACCGCCATTGCCGGGGTGCTCGTGGCGTTGTGGGCGCCGCGCGCCGCCACCCTAATGGATTGGCTGGCCACGGAGCGTGCCGTGCGCGACGTCACCACTGCGCTCGCGGTGGGACGGAACGGGGCGGTCATGCAATCGACCCGGGCACGGATTGACATCGCCAGCGACACATTGCGAATTGATCGCCTCGGCGCCGCTGGATGGGAGCCGTGGTGGCGATGGCCGGGACCGGCCAGCCACGGCGTCGCACTCGAGGTCTCAAATCCCATCGTCACGTTCGGACCCACCGGAATGGGGTGGGGCGTGTCGAATACCAGAATCGTACTCCGGCGAGGGTCTCAAGCCGAAACGATCACGCTGTCGCGGGTCGGAAGAGTGAAGCATTGGTAGGTGCAACCGTTCAGCGAGTCCTTGCATCTAATCGTATGAAACTTGGGAGTGCTGCACGACGTAAATCGAAGGGTCGCGGCCGAAGTGTGACGGCCACTTCGCCCGACCGCCAACCCCGGGGAGATTTTCGCCCCGGGGTTTGGTCTTTATAGAGCCGGGCCGACGTCCTCGTCGAGATAGACGAGCGTCTGGCGGCGCCCCACGATCCTGACCAACGCCTCGTAGACCTTGGGATCCAGCACCGTACCGGAGAGATCGGCCATCCGCTCCACGGCCTGCTCGGGCGTCATTTTTTCCTGGTAGGGACGCGCGGTGGTGAGCGCATCGTAGACCTCCGCCGCCGCAATGACTCGCGCACCGCGCGGGATTTCTTCACCACGCAATCCATCCGGATACCCGCTGCCGTCGTGACGCTCGTGATGGCTCTTGACCATCGCCACGATGTCTCCGAGGTGCACCAGCGGCGCGAGAATCTGGGCGCCGATGATGACATGCTGCTTCACGTGCTCGAACTCGTCGGCGGTGAGCGGCCCTTCCTTATTAACCACAGCGTCCCGTGTCCCGATCTTGCCGAGGTCGTGCAACCGTCCCGCCATGCGCACGCGCTCGACCTCCTCCTCCGCGAGTCCCACCTCGGTGGCGATGTTGGCCGACAGGTCCGCAACGCGCGCGGAATGCCCGCGCAGATACGGATCCTTTGCCTCGAGCGCGTTGACCAACGCCTCGAGGGTGGCGGTCGAGACCCGCTCCAGCCGGTGCCGCTCGCGTTGCAGCTCGGCGGTCCGCGTCGTCACCTCTTCCTTGAGCCACTGATTCAGATGCCGATTCTCGAGATGCATCTCGCGGCGCTTGAGCGCGCGCTGGACGGCGCGGCCCAGATCGGCGAGTTCAATGGGCTTGGTGAGATAATCCATGGCGCCACGCTGCATGCAGAGCGCGGCGCTGGTGGCATCGTTGACGGCGGTGAGCATCAGAATCGCGAGATCGGGCTCGATCTCGAGCGCCTGCGGGACGAGGTCCACCCCGCTCGTGCCGGGCATGCGGATATCGGACAGCATCAGCGCCACCTTGTGCAGGCGCAGCTGCTGCAGCGCGTCGTCGGCGGACGACGCCGCGTACACCTCGAACTGCTGCTGCTTGAGGAATTTCCGCAGCGCGTTCCGGATCGGCTCTTCGTCATCCACCACGAGGACGGTGACGATTCCCGCATGAGCGGTCAACCCGATTCTCCTTGAGAAGGCAAGGCCAAACTAGGAATCGGCTGCAACGAACGCTAGGTCTACAGGGGCAGGGAGAAGACGGGCGGCATGGGCGCGCGCGAGCAGCTCACCGACCGCGCGCCGCCCAAGTGCGCCATAGTCCACGGTGTAGGCGTTCACGTACATGTCGACGAAGCGGTCGGTGCGTTTGGCGTCGAGCCCACGGCTGAAGCCCTGGGCATGGCGTAATGCCTCGGCGCGGTGCCCCAGCCCGTATTCGATGCTCGCCTTCAAGTCGCGGGCGATGGCGCGCATCAACTCGTCGCCGAGATCGCGCCGCACCACGTTCCCACCAAGCGGCAACGGGAGCTGTGTCTCCTGGTACCACCACTCGCCCATGTCGGCCCAGAGGTGCAGCCCGCGGTCGGCGAATGTGAGCTGCCCTTCGTGAATCAGCAGGCCGGCGTCCGCTTTTCCCGCGGCCACGCAGTCCTCGATTTGATCGAACGGCACCACGACATGGCGGGCCGCGGACTGATAGAGCCGCAGGGTGAGAAATGCCGTCGTCAGCTCGCCGGGAACGGCGACGAGACGCCCGGCGAGCGCCCGGCGCGGATCGACCGATGCCGGCTCGCGAGCCACGATACGCGGGCCGTAACGGTCGCCGATGCTGGCGCCGTGGGCGAGCAGGGCATACCGGTCGGCGAGATACGCGTAGGCGTGCAGTGAGACGGCCGTGACCTCGAGCTCACCGGCGAGCGCGCGCCGGTTCAGGCTCTCGATGTCGGCGAGCTCATGGACGTAGCGGCGCCCAGCGGTGTCGATCTTGCCGGTGGCCATCGCCCAAAACATGAAGGCGTCGTCGGCGTCGGGACTGTGGGCGACGTGGATGACGCCGGGATGCGTGATAGGGGAAACGGGATGCGTTGTCACGATGGCCGTGTCCCGATCACCCGAGCCGCTTCGGCCTTAAAACTCGTCAACGCATCCAGATGGGCATCCTGTCCGTACTCTGGCCGTTGCTTCGCCATTTCCGCGGGTTCATTGCGCAGGAAGTCAGCGTACGCGCGGCGTTCTGCGGGGACGTTGCGCAGCGCTTGGTAGGCGTGCGCGCGCAAAACATAGATGAAGAGATGCGTGGGAATCGATTGCCGGATCGTATCGGCCTGCGCGAGAGCCCCGTTTGCGTCCCCACCGGCGAGCTGCAGCAGTCCGACATGGTAGCGCGCATCGGCGTCGAGGCTGGGTAGCTGAGCGTAGGCGCCCAGAGCCATCGGGAGAAAGAACTGCACGCTGTCGTTCTTGCCAGCCTCCGCCAGAACCATGACGCGATTGAAGAGGCGGTTGGCGCGTTCCTCAGGGGACATCCGGCTGATATCGGGAGCAGGGAGCTGAGAGCGGGGAGCAGGGGCATCCGCTCCCGGCTCTCGGCTCCCCGCTCCGAGGCTGCGCATCGCCACCACGGTGACCAGGGCGCCGAGCGCCGCGCCCGCGAGCGCCCAAGGGAATCCTGCGCGCCATCCGGTGGCCCCCCCGGCAGTGGCGACGGCGGCGCCGCATTTGTGACAGAAGCGCGCCGTAGACGAAAGTTGGGCTCCGCAGGCGTGACACGTCATAGGGAGGACAATGTAACCCGGGCTGGCGGCCCTCCGGAAAGCCGGTAGAGTAGGGCGCATGGCGGCCACCGAGTACGGCAAGCACATGGGGGAGCTGAAGCGCGGCGAGCAGCGCTGGGACGTCTACCTCGAAGGCCAGCCGGATACCTCCCTGGGGGCCGTGCGCGGGCGGATCCATTTCGTCGGTGGCGGCGGGCAGTTGCACAAGGTGACGGGCTGGATCTTCCTCGAATGGCAGGAGAAAGACATTCAGGAGCGGTTCGGGGAGTTTTCCGCGGTTGAGCTGCTGCACTTCGTGGAGGCACTGTAGCGCATTTGCTGCAGGTTTGGGCGAACAGTCTGCACATTTCCACATCACAAATCGTCGAATCGGCGCTTTTTTCTGCAATTTGTGCACTGTTTTCTTGACACTTAGCTGACCCCCCTCTACCTTCCCATATGGCCCACCGCTTGCACAGCGCGTTACCGACTCGGGAAGGAGACCCCTCGCAATGACAGCTACGCTGGAACCAACCGCCGCCACCGGCGGGAAAACGTCTACTGGCACGTCGCCGGCAGATGTCATCCGCCGCGCCAAGGAGGCGGGGGTGCAGATCGTGGACGTACGGTTCACGGATTTGCCCGGCACCTGGCAGCATTTCTCGATTCCGTTGAAGGAGCTCGAGGAAGAGACGTTTACGGACGGTCTGGGATTCGATGGCTCGTCGATCCGCGGCTTTCAGGCGATCAACGAGAGCGACATGCTGTTGATACCGGATCCGGCCAGCGCCTTCGTCGATCCCTGCTTACAGGTGCCGACCCTCTCGCTCACGTGCGATGTCGTGGATCCGATCACCCGCGAGCCGTACTCGCGCGATCCGCGCTATGTCGCCCGCAAGGCGGAAGCTTTTCTAAAGAAGAGCGGCGTCGCGACGACAGCGTACTTCGGGCCCGAGGCGGAGTTCTACATCTTCAACTCGGTGCGCTTCGATCAGAACGCGCACGAAGGCTACTACCACATCGATTCCGAAGAGGGGATCTGGAACAGCGGCGCGAACGGCACGGCCAACCTCGGCCATCGTCCGCGCCACAAAGAGGGCTACTTCCCGGTTCCGCCGACCGACCGGCTCCAGGACCTGCGCTCCAAGATCATGCTGGCGATGATCGCGTCCGGCATCGAGGTGGAAGTCCACCACCACGAGGTCGGGACCGCGGGCCAGACCGAGATCGACATGCGCTACAGCACCCTGACGCGTATGGCGGACCAGGTCATGATGTACAAGTACATCGTGAAGAACGTCTGCGCGGCAAACGGCTACACCGCGACGTTCATGCCCAAGCCGATGTTCGGCGACAACGGCTCGGGAATGCACGTGCATATGAGCCTCTGGAACGGCACGAACAACCTGTTCTTCGACAAGAACGGCTACGCGCTGATCTCCGAGAGCGCGCGCTGGTACATCGGCGGGCTCATCAAGCACTCGGCGGCGCTGCTCGCATTCGCCGCGCCGACGACGAACAGCTACCGCCGGCTGGTGCCGGGCTACGAAGCGCCGATCAACCTGATCTACTCGCAGCGCAATCGCTCGGCGATCTGCCGGATCCCGATGTACTCGACGTCGCCGAAGGCCAAGCGGCTCGAGTTCCGGGCGCCCGATCCGTCGGCCAACCCGTACCTCACGTTCGCGGCGCTGCTCATGGCCGGGCTCGACGGCATCAAGAACAAGATCGAGCCGCCCAAGCCGATGGACGTGGACTTGTACGACCTGGAGCCGGAAGAGCGGAAGCACGTCAAGAACACGCCGGGAAGCCTGTTGGAGTCGCTGCAGGCGCTCGAAGCCGATCACGCCTTCCTGCTCGAGGGTGGCGTGTTCACCCAGGATCTGATCGACACCTGGCTCACGATGAAGCGGGTGAAGGATGTCGACGCGGTAGCGCTCAGGCCGCATCCTTATGAGTTCTTCCTGTATTACGACGCTTGAACTGAAACGGCGGTAGGGAGGCGGTAAAGGGGCGGTAGGCGGCGGTAACCTACCGCCCCTTTACCGCCCCCTACCGCCCCTAATCTCCCCATGCCCACGAAACGCGAAATTCTCGACGCCGCGAAGAAGCAGGACGTAACCAGCCTCAGGTTGCAGTTCACCGACATCCTCGGCGTCAATAAGAATGTCGAGGTGCCCGAGAGCCAGTTCGAGAAAGCGCTCGAAGGCGACATCATGTTCGACGGCTCCTCGATCGAAGGTTTTGTCCGGATCGAGGAGTCGGATATGGTGCTGCGGCCCGATCTGGAGACGTTCCGCGTGCTGCCCAACGGCGATGAAGCGGGACGCGTCGCGCGCGTGATCTGCGACATCTACAACCCCGACGGCTCGGCGTTCGCCGGTTGCACGCGTCAGGCGTTGCAACGCCAGATCGCGAAAGCCAAGGCGCTGGGGTACGAGATGATGGCTGGGGTCGAGGCCGAGTTCTTCATCTTCCAATTGGATCAGAGCGGCGATCCGACCACCGAAACCCACGATCGCGGCGGATACTTCGACCAGACGCCGGTGGACCGCGCGGAAGAGATTCGCCGGCTGATCGTAAAAGATCTCGTCGCCATGGGATTCGAGGTCGAAGCGGGGCATCATGAAGTGGCGCCGGGGCAGCACGAGATCGACTTTCGCTATGCCGAGGCGCTCGCGACCGCCGACAACCTGGCGACGTTTCGATTCATCGTGAGGAACGTGGCGTATCGCCACGGCTTCCTGGCGACGTTCATGCCCAAGCCGATCTTTGGACAGAATGGCTCGGGCATGCACACGCATCAGTCGCTGTTCCGCAAGGGCAGCAATGCGTTCCACGATCCCAAGGCGCAGTGGGAGCTGTCCGACGTGGCGTTGGCGTACATTGCCGGGCTGCTGACGCACGCCCGCGGGTTCTGCGCCGTGACGAATCCGCTCGTGAACAGCTACAAACGGCTGGTGCCGGGATATGAGGCGCCCGTCAACGTGGCCTGGTCGATGCGCAATCGCTCGCCGTTGGTTCGCATCCCGGACCGGCGCGGCATGGGGACCCGTTGCGAGCTGCGGATGCCGGATCCTTCGGCGAATCCGTATCTCGCGCTCGCGGTGCAACTTGCGGCGGGGATCGACGGGGTAGAGAAGAAACTGACCCCACCGGACCCCGTGAATAAAAACATCTTCGAGATGAGCTTTCGCGAGCGCCGGAAGTACCGGATCGACGAGCTGCCGAGGGATTTGCACGAGGCGCTCGACCTGCTCGAGAAAGACGACGTCATCCGGGACGCGCTCGGCACGCACATTTATGAGCGGTTCGTGGAGGCCAAGCGTGAGGAGTGGCAGGAATACATCGGAAAGGTGAGTGAGTGGGAGCTCGAGCGGTACTTGAGTGTGTACTGATCCTCGCGGTCAGCGGCTGCGACATCCTGCCGCGGCCGGGCGACACCCAAGGAGTGCAACAGGCAGCACGGTGGGAGCAGCATGGCCGAATCATCGTCGAACCCGACGCGCGGTACACGCTCATGCATCTGCGCGTCGACACGACCGTGGCCGAGCGCCACGACGTGGTGCTCTCCCGTTTCGACTTCGATCCGACCGATGCGCTGGGTGACGAGTATTCGCTGACCGTCGCCCTCGATCTCGGCGACGCGCGCAGACTATCCGCCTATCATTCGTATCCGCTGGATGACTCCATTGCCGCGTGGGGAACCGTGACCTGCCTGTGCCGGCCGCTGCGGCCGGATTCCGTGCGTGGCACCTACGAGATGCAGACG
>DASYRZ010000104.1:0-2994 GCA_036003865.1 Gemmatimonadales bacterium
GCGTGCAAGTCGCGACGCGGGCGCAAACCGGCCCGATCGTGACGAGCAACGGCGCGTTGCGCATCGGTGGTGATGCCGCGTTCCCCGGTGAGTTCTACCAGGGGCTCATCGACGACGTGCGGCTCTTCAACCGTGCGCTGAGTGCGGCGGAGATCGGGCTCGAAATGAGTGCGGCGAACGCGGCGGCACCCACGCCGACGCCGACGCCTCCGCCTCCGCCACCGCCGACACCAACGCCGACCGATGGTCTCGTGCTGTCCCTCCACTTCGATGAGGCCAGCGGCAACACGGCGATCGACTCGTCGACGAGCGGCCGCAACGGCACCATCACCGGCGCGGTGCGGGTGCCTGGCAAGGTGGGCAGAGCGTTGTCCTTCAACGGCGCCGGCGATATGGTGACCGTTGTTGACGGCGCGACCGGTACCCCGCTGGATCTGAGCGCGGCAATGACGATCGAAGCCTGGGTCAACCCGGCAGCGCTCGGGGGCTGGAACACCGTGTTGCTAAAAGACCGTGGGACGAACGCGTTGTCCTACGCGCTCTACGCGAACGACGGCGCCCCGGAACCGGGCGGAGTCGCCGCGCCGGCCGGCTACGTGCGCGCACAGGGGCTCGATCAGACCATCCAGGGCGTCGGCGCACTGGCGCTGACCACCTGGACGCACGTGGCGACAACCTACGACGGCGCCACGCTGCGGATCTATGTCAACGGTGTGCAGGTGGCGAGCCGGCCGCAGACGGGTGGTATCACCGTCGGCGACGGCCCGGTGACCATCGGTGGCAACGGCGCGTTCGCGGGCGGTGAGTTCTTCCACGGGCTCATCGACGAGGTGAAGGTGTACAACCGCGCGCTGTCGGCTTCGGAGATCAGTGCCGACATGAACGCGGGCGTGCCGCCGACTCCATAACGCCCGGGTGGGCATATCGAGGCGGGACGGACGTTCGGGTCCGTCCCGCCGCTACTTTTGGAGAAGGAGGCGGCCCGCGCCGCGCCTTTTCAAGACCAGGGAACAGGGGGCTGTATGAAACGTTTCGTTCCCACGCTGTTGCTGACGCTTCCGTTCATCATCGCGATGATGCCTGCGATCGTCGGTTCGCCCCGAACAATCGAGGTCACGGTGTCTCGTGATGCGTTTTCGCCGGACCAGATCGAGGTGAAGGCCGGAGAGCGGGTACGGCTGAACGTGACGTCGCTCGACGGCGCGCCTGGTTTCGAGGTCAAGGAACTCCGCCTGAATGCGCGGATTCCAGCCGCCGGCAGGACAGTGACGGTCGACCTCATGCCCACCGAAGCGGGGACGTTCGAGATCCAATGCTCCGGCGACTGCGGCGCCGGTCACCGCCGCATGGGGGCCCGGCTCGTCGTGTCGCCAGGGTTGTCAGCAAGATAGCAGGCCGTAGAAGAGGCAATCGTGATCGAGCGCTGGTGGTCCAACACGGAATTTGAAAAGCTGCGCGAAGATGCGAGCACGGTTCCGACAATTGGCGTGAATTCAACGGATATCACGTGTGAGGGGTGAACTCGTCATGACCAACAATCCGGCCACCGCTATGATTTTTCAACGGATCGTCGCGCCACTGGTCGTGGCGGCCGTGTGCATGACCTTGATGCCGAGCGCCAGAGCGGCCCCAACGGTGTCGCTGGTGGAGCAATTCGCTGCACAGGCGGTGAGCGTCTCAGGGTCTGAGCGCGCCGGTCGCATCGACATCTACATCGAGCAGTGGTCAAGCGACCCGGAACTGGAACGCCTGCGCGAACCGCTGCAGCGCGGCGATATCGTGAAACTGCTCTCCCTTCTGCAGCAGCACAGGCGGCGCGTCGGGGTCATCCTGATGCCTGGCGTCCAGCTGCACGGCGGGCGGTCGCGCACGCGGACACCGCGCAACCTGCTGTTCGCGCGGGCAGTCACGACTCCTGCCGGCCGCCAGGTGATCGCCATCGCCGACGAGCACCTCGGGCTGGGCGAGCCGCCACTCGAGGCACGCAAGTCGAGATCGGAGTTCAATCTGCTCGACATCCGGTTCGGGCCGGATGGAAACGGCATCGGCAAGGTTGTCTCCGCCGAAAGTGTGGCGTTCAATCCGCGGACGGGGATGCTCGAGGTGAAGGACTACACGACACATCCCGCACGCCTGGTCGACGTGAGGACGGAAAAGCCCTGAGGGCAATCTCACCATGCGAATGACTCGAACGGTCTTGCTCCCGCTCGTGATGGCATCGCTCGTCGGCTCGACCGCGCGGGCCGACGTCCAGTTTTCCATGCAGGAGGGTCGCGTCGTCATCGTGGCGAAGGACGCGACCGTTGCGGAGATTCTGGCCGAATGGGCCAGAATCGGCGGGACGAAAATCGTCAACATCAACCGGCTTCCGAGCGAGCGGGTCACGCTTCAGTTGCAGAACGTCAGCGAACGGCAGGCGCTCGACGTCCTGCTGCGCAACACGAGCGGCTACATCGCGGGGCCGCGTGCCGTGGCCGACCCGAACGCATCGCTCTTCGATCGCATTGCCATCATGCCGCCGAGCGCGGCGCCACCACCGGCGGCGCGTGCCAGCGCGACGCCGATGCACCTGCAGCAGGCGTCTCGGCCCGCGCCGGAGCCGGCGTCGATGATCTCTCATCACCAGCCAGGGATCGCGCCGGCAGAGTCCGCGGAGGAGAGCCCGAGCGAGGGACGGAACGAGGAGCCGCCGCCGCAAGTGGTGGTGATCGGGGCAGGGGTGCCCTCGGCGCAGGCCGCGCAACCCCAACCCACCATCAGCCCCCTTCAGAAGCTCGAGGTCGTGAATCCGCGTGACTTCCCGCTGCCGGTGGCGCTGCGCAACGGTGGGATACGGCAGCCCTCAGGTGCGCTGGCGCCGGGAATGGGCGCTTCCGTACCCGGGATGATCGTGCCCCCGCCGAATGCCTCGCCCGTGCCTGGTCAACCCTTCAACACCGGCCAGCGCTGAGATTCCAGCGAGCTCCGGTTATCCCGGAATCCACTTGAGTTGCC
>DASYRZ010000105.1:0-31540 GCA_036003865.1 Gemmatimonadales bacterium
TTGTCGCGGTATCGCCGCTCCCACCATATCCACAACAGGATGACCGCGACGCCCGACACGGCTTCCACGAGCACGCGGAGCACGCGGGTCACGAGGCCCGCCGTTCGAGGACATCCACGAGCCGCGCGAGCTCGCTCACGAGCGCGTCGAGCCGATCCTCCTGCAGCTGCTCACGTCGGCGCTGCGCCCAATGCCGCACCGCGTCGGAGACATCATCTTGCGGCGGGTCGGGGTCAGGGGCTATTCTCAGTGCACGCATCGTTTCTCCGTTGTCGGCCCCGGTTCGCTCCGGGGCCGTTTCTTTTTCAGTTCAGCCCGACGGCGAGGGATTGGGGCGGCCGACGACCGGCGGCCCGATCCACGGTGCTTGCCCCGCGACCGGCGAAGCCGGCGAGCGTTCGCGCCGGTTTCGCACCCCTCATCCCGTTCGACATCGTTCAGCCGCCCACACGCGCGACGGCGAGCACGACATCAGCAGCCGCCGAGCGAATGGCAAAAAGCACATCTCGCGGTTGGACTTCGACGGTCACGGTCTGACCCGCAGCTAATGCGAATCCGGTTCCTGCGGTCACGCTGGAGCTCCCGAGGTCCGCTCCATTGGTCGCATCCGTGTTTTTCACGATCAGCTTTTGGCCGCTCGTTGATGCCGTATTGAGCGCCACGGCGGTCGTGCTCACCGTGACTCGGGCCGCGCTTATCACTGCTCAGCTCCTTGTCTCACATGGCGGCACGTCACAGCAGCCGCGCTCCGTGCTTGTCATACCAGCACTCCTCGACGGACGAGGGCCAAAACCGCTGATCGGACCGCGCCAACTTCGCGCCGTAGGCCCGGGCCTCGGGCTCGCTCGCGCGAGAGCCGCGCTGGTGGCCCTGGAGGTGCTTCAACTCGTGCCCGAGCACCTCCAGCGCCTGCCAAGTCTCGAGGTCGGCGGACAGCCACACGGTGTCCGGCCAGCCGCCGTGGAAAAAGCCGAGCCGCCGGCCGTCCTTCGCAAAGAACCGCACGCGCAGCTCGCCATCCAGCTTGAGATCGCGCGCCGCAGCTTCGAGCCCGCGTTCCAGCACGTCGCGACTGGCGTTGCTCCGAAAAACCGGTACCTCGATGACTCCTGGGGGAACGTCGGCTTTCAACTCTGCGGAGCGCGCCTCGCACTCGGCGGCTGCGCGGGCCGAGATGCTGCCGAATACCGCAGCGTTCCGGGCTTCACATTCCGCGATCGCGCGCGCGGTTGGACTCACGAGGCGGGCGCACGCGCCACATTTGACCTCGACTTTGACCTCAACTGCTCCGCCGCGGCTCTTGCCTGGCAGGGTGCGGCAGTGCGGCCCGCACGCGCCGGCCCGCACAGGGGAGATTTCCCTCAGGTCCATGCGCTCGATGATCCGCCGGGCGTCGGGCCACTTCGCTAGCTCCGCCGCCGTTGGCTTGCGCGTTTCTAACGGGAAGAAACCGATCGACCACTCCTGCCGATCGCCCGCTTCGCGCAGTTTCTGGCGGAGCGCGCGACCGCGCGGCGTGTCGTAGATCATGCCGCGCGCAACGATCGCGTTGCCCTGCCGCTCGAGGCGGGCCTCGCCAGCCGGTTCAAGCCCGGGCTGCAGGATCGTATCGTGTTGCTCGAGGCTTACCTTGACGACGGTGCCTGATGTGTCGACGAGAAGCACATCGCCGTCGGCGTCCGGCAGGGCGCCAATCATGTAGACGCGCGCGGAAAACGTGTCGAGGATCATCGGCGCGACCGCGGTCGTCATTTCGCCGCCCAGCAGAGCCGGACCAGATCATCGAGATGCTTCTCGAGCGCCGCGAGCTCACCAGCCGCCACGCGGCGCGCGTCCGCGTCCCCCTCACGCAAACGCTGCTCGGCCTCGGCGCGAAGATCCGCCGCGTCGTGCCAGGTCGCCCCCGAGCTCGCCCGGCGGCTCCGCGCGAGCATCTCCACCAAGGCGTCGAGTTGTCGCTTGCGCTCCTTGGGGTCGGGGCGCGCCAATTGGAGGTCCCAGACTTTTTTGTGCGCCTCAGCGACGAACGCCGCATGGGCGAGAATGTCTCGGGCTGTCTCAGGCGTCGCGTAGGGAGGCAACTCACAATAGAGGTGGGCGTAGACTCGGAGGCGCGCTTGCAGCTCGCCGGATCCGCGGGCAGCAGCGAGGTAGCACAATCCCAAGTCATTGAGCGTTGGCCCACTGTCGTGCTCAAGAACGTGCTGCGCCGCAGCCTCCACCGCTTTGCGATCGAAGGTGGAGAGAAGATCGTGGTTCGTCCCGATGCCGAACAACATCAGGCCCCCTCTGGGGCGCGAAGTTCGTCGAGCGATTCACGCGCCGCCTTGAGTCCCGCGCGCTCGATGAATTGGGAGCGGCTCACCTCCTCCATCTCGGCCGCAGCATCGATCACGCGAAGAACGTCGCGGTCGAAATAAACGCTCGTGTTCACTGCCGACATTTTCTTCACCAGCCCTCCCCTTGGGTGTCACCGGCCAATCTGGCGACGACTACCAGAACCTCATATACTTCCAATATTCGCCTAGACCTAACAAGACCTAGAAAGCGGTGCCATATGTCTAGCCATCCAGTCGTCGATCCAAGGGCCTTGACCCGCCTCGTGCGTTGCGTCATCCGCGACGCCGGGTCGCAGTCCGCAGCCGCGCGGAAGCTTGGGTGTTCGCAGCGGCACGTCTGTCGCTTGGATCATGGCGACGTGCCGGCCCGCATCCGCGCGAAGTTCCGACAGAGTCTCGAGAGGTACCTGCGAAAAGCGGGCTTCCACGCGGAGGTCCAGCAGTTGGAGAGGGCGGTGACGGACCAGAAAGCCGTCGCGTTCCATCGTCGCTATCGCCGGTGGCTCGATCGCGCCGTGGGACTCAGTCGCGCAAGAACGGTCTCTGTGAAAGGGAAGTCGTACGTCATTCGAGATGGCAGTCGCGCTACACTAGAACCCACGCTCAAGCGGCTCGATGCACGCTACGCGAGACGAGTTGAGGAATTCCGAGCGAAGCACGCGAAGCACGACCACGACCGCGTGCAATTAGCGATTCAGCGCGCGCTCAACATCCCGTTAATCGAGGACTGGGCGGCGTCGAGGACGATGGAATTGTCAGCGCGTGAATTGCACGACAAGGGCCTGTTGGACGCGTACCTGCGTGCGGCGCTGCGCCGTGAAGCAATTCTGCTTCAGCGCCCGCCCGATCTAGAGCGCGTGATGGAGCTAAGACTGAGGAGCGATCTACGATGATAGGCACCGGGTGGATGTGATCTCTAACGACGCTTCTTCTCGTCCTCGCGCTTCCGAGCCAGTTCCTGCTGGCGCTGGGTCTCAGCTTTCCGAAGAACGGCTGCAGCTCCAATCACGGCGGTAACGAGTGCGGCGAAACCCTCCAGTTTCTTGTCGTGGTAGAGCAAGAAGATTCCGCCGCCAATCGCGCCAGCGAAAAGCACAAAGCCCATGATCTGACCAAGGGTGGAACTAAAGATGTTGTTCCATACGACGCGATTCTCGAGTTTGCGACGGTGCCGCCCCTGTTCTTCAAACTGCGCCATGATACGATTTGCAAATCCCGGCTGTACCGCCTCGAATTGCTGCAGAATTGCGGGGTGCGGGATTGGTCCGGCATAGGCTTCAAGCTCCATCCGTACCTGTCGCGTGATGATGGTCCCGGGCGTACCTGTGGTTGAGGCGGCTGGTTGAGCGGGGGAACCGGGGGGCTGGGTCATACTAAGCGACAAGGGCGCGACGTGCGCCGCGCCCTTGTTCTTGTTCTTGCGTCTTCTACCCACGCGTCACTTTTCGTCCGCCGCCTGCTCCATCGCCCTGTGAAGATCCCGGCCGATGGCCTTCCAGTCGTTTGCGGTGGCACGCTGATCGGCCTCTTGGGGAGTCTGGCTAATATTGTAGCTCCATCCATTCATGGCCGCACCAATATCAACGGACCGGGCCATGCCGGACAGAAAACTCGGATGTGCGAAGAGAAAATCACTCATATTCCTCAAGGCGAAACTAATGGGTGCTGTCAGGTCGTGGAACCCCCAAGATTTAGGCGTCCCGTAGATCCTGCGCGCCTCACGACTTAGACCGGCGTCGTGCACGACGGCTGCGCGGCCAGCTTCGCGCAGTGAGGTGAATTCATGACATCCGACGACGACATCCTCCCAGACATCAAGCTCGCGATTCACGAAGCCGGCCACGCGACTGCGGCGTATGCGCTAGGTGTTCCGCTCGTGGACCTGTCTACGTGGCAGTCCGGGGGTGTAACCCGTGTCTGCGGGATCGGTGGCGTCGATTCACGGCGACGCCTATGGGTCACGCTGGCTGGCCCAGCCGCCGATCACGAATTCATTCTGGGCGTGACTCACTGGAATCGGATCGACGACGTTCTGGAGGCTGACGACCTCTGCCGGCAGCTCCAGGTCTCACCGGATCGCATCTTCTCGCGCCTACAAGAACTGCTGCGCGCCAATAGAGCGGCCGTTGATGCGCTCGCCAATGAACTGGACGAAAAACACCACCTCGAGCGCGACCAAGTCGAGGCCATCCTATCCAAACATCTCGAGCATGGAGCCTGGCTTTGCGAGGTACGACTAGTAGGCGGCCCGTAAAAAATCCTGCTTGCCGTTGTGCTTGCCGTAACGGAAGGGACATAGCGGGAAATAAGGGGAAATAACGGAAGGAACTGAGCACAAACGAGGGGAGCCGCTTGCGCTCCCCCCGTTTTGAAGACTGGTCAGGCCACCAGACCCAATCCGCTCCCTCGACATCGCGCGTTACGGCGTGATAGCGATCGCGTCGATCTCGACGCGCGCCGCCTTGGGAAGGCCGGCCGCCTGCACGGTGGACCGCGCGGGCTTGTGCGCGCCGAAGTGCTTCGCATACACCTCATTCATCTGCGTAAAATCAGCCATATCCGCCAGGTAGACGGTCGTCTTCACCACATTCGCCAGCGACGTTCCAGCCGCAGACAACACCGCCTTCAAGTTGGCGAACACCTGCTCGGTCTGCTCCGCTGTCGTGCGGCCCACGAGCTCGCCGCTTTTAGGGTCCAGGGCAACCTGCCCCGCCGTGAAGATCAGCCGGTCGGTCGCGATCGCCTGGCTGTAGGGGCCGATGGCTTTCGGGGCGGCGTCGGTAGTAATCGTGCGCATTAGAACAGTCCCTCGATCGTGCCGTCAGGAAGAAGGCGAATTCGCTCGGCGGCCGGGCTCTTGCCGAGCCCCGGCATCGTCATGATGTCGCCCGACAGCGCCACAACAAAGCCGGCGCCGGCGGACGGCAGAATGTCCCGTACGTGCAGCGTGAAGCCCGTCGGTGCGCCCAGCTGGATGGCATCGTCGGAGAACGAGTACTGGGTCTTGGCCATGCAGATCGGCGTCTCTCCGAGACCCAGCTTCGGCAAGAGCTCGAGTGCGCGCTCGGCGGCGGGTGCAAACGCGACGCCGGCAGCCCCGTAGATCTCGCGCGCGATGGTCTCGATCTTCTCGGCAATCGGCCGGCGCGCGTCGTACAACGGCCGGAACGCCGCCTTGCCGGTCTTCAGGAGACCGAGCAACGATTCCGCGACGGCGAGGCCGCCTTCCCCGCCCTTCTCCCACACATCACAGCGCAGCACGTCGACGCCCTCCGCCGCGCCGACGGCCCGGACCGCGTCGACCTCTTCGTCGCTGTCCGTGATGAACCGGTTGAGCGCGACCAGGGCGGGAACGCCGAACTTCTTCACGTTGCGGATGTGGCGGCGCAGGTTCTCACACCCCCGCTGCACCGCCGCGGGATCAGCCGTTCCCAGGCGATCCTTCTTCACCCCGCCGTGCATCTTCAGCGCACGGACCGTCGCGACGATGATCGCGGCCTCCGGCTTCAGCCCCGCGAACCGGCACTTGATGTCGAAGAACTTCTCGGCGCCGAGATCGGCGCCGAACCCGGCCTCGGTCAGCACGATATCGCCGAGCGCCAGGCCCAGCTTCGTCGCCAAGACGGAGTTGCAACCGTGCGCGATGTTGCCGAACGGCCCGCAGTGGACCAGCGCCGGCCCGCCTTCGAGCGTCTGCACCAGATTCGGGTTGATGGCATCCTTGAGCAGCAGCGTCATGGCGCCCTGCGCCTTGAGATCGCTCGCGTGCACGGCAGTCTTGTCGCCGCGCAGCCCGACGATGATGCGCGCCAGCCGGGTCTCGAGATCGTCGAGGCCGGTCGCGAGCGCCAGGATCGCCATGATCTCCGAGCCGGGAATGATGACGAAGCGCTCCTCCCGCATCGGCCCGCCCGACAGGCCGCCCAGCCCCACGATGATGTTGCGCAGCGCCCGGTCGTTCATGTCGATCGTGCGCGGCCAGGTCACGCGACGTACATCCAGGCCGAGGGCGTTGCCATGATGCAGGTGCGCATCGAGCATCGCGGACAGCAGGTTGTGCGCGCTGGCGATCGCGTGAAAGTCGCCCGTGAAATGCAGGTTGATGTCTTCCATCGGGACGACCTGCGCGTAGCCGCCGCCGGCGGCGCCGCCTTTCACGCCGAACACGGGACCCAGCGACGGCTCGCGCATCGCGAGGATGGCGTTCTTGCCGAGCTTCCGGAGCGCCTGCGTCACGCCCACCGTGACGGTGGATTTTCCTTCCCCCGCCGGCGTGGGATTGATGCCCGTGACGAGGACGAGCCGTCCTTTGGCGGGGCGCCGCGCGAGCGCGCGCACGGAAATCTTCGCCTTGTACTTGCCGTACAGCTCGAGCTCGTCGTCCGAGAGGCCCAGCTCGGCCGCGACATCGCGAATCGGCCGCAGTTTGGCGGCCTGCGCGATGGCGATGTCGGAGGGGACTTTGGCGGCGGCCGTGGCGGCGGGAGGGGGGGCGGTCATAGCGAGGAGTCGATGCGAGTGCCGAAACAGCGGCGCGCGTTTGCAGTGGTGCGCCGCGCCAGGCTTTCGAGCGTCTCGCCGCGCAGCGTCGCCGCGTGCTCGGCGATGTCGCGCACAAAGCCGGGCTCGTTGCGCCGGCCGCGATACGGGACCGGCGCGAGATAGGGCGCATCGGTCTCGACCAACAGGCGGTCGGGCGGGCATTCGGCCACCCGACTCTGTTGTTTCCAGTTCTTGAATGTGATCATGCCGCTGAACGAGAAATATGCATCGATCGCCATGCCCGCATCCCAGACGGCGTCACCGCTTGAAAAGCTGTGCAGCACGACGACGGGCGGGCGGGGTCCCAGGGCGCGCAACATCGCGGCCATGTCGTCGTCGGCATCCCGCGCGTGCACGATCACCGGTTTGCGGAGCTCGCTGCCGAGCTGGAGCTGCGCCTCGAACGCGCTGCGCTGCGCCTCGCGCGGCGAATGCATGTAGTGGTAATCGAGTCCCGTCTCCCCCACCGCCACCGTCTCCGGAGATCCGAGCAGCTCGCGCACACGTCGCGCGCCCTGGTCCGACCAGCTGCTGGCTTCGTGCGGGTGTACGCCGGCGGTTGCCGAGAGTCCCGCCGTGCGCGCCAGCAGCGCCGCGCGCTCACTGCCGGCGAGAGACTCACCGATCACCACCACGTGCTTCACGCCCGCGGCCTGCGCGCGCGTGAGGACGGCGTCGCGATCGGCGTCGAACGCGCCATCGCCGAGATGGCAGTGCGTGTCGACCAGGGAGGGGCGCAGCAGACTGCGCGCCTCCTACCGGGTCGGTTGCGGGGTACGCGCAGGGGGCGCGGGTGTCGTGGGCGGGGCGGAGACCGCCGGCGGGCGCGCACCGAACGCCCGCGCGCCGCGCGCGTCCTCACCCGGCCAGCGCTTCTCGATCCAGAGCAGCACGGGCGCCGCGATATAGATCGAGGAGAACGTGCCGGTGAAGATCCCGAACGACATGACCCAAGCGAAGGGCCGGATCACCTCGCCCGCGAGAATCAGCAGCGCGAGCGTCGTGGCGATGGTGGTGCCGTGCGTCAGCACCGAGCGCGGCAGGGTTTCGTTGATCGAGAGGTTGAGGATCTCGTACAGGTTCTGGCGCCGGTACTTGCGGAGGTTCTCGCGCACGCGGTCGAAGATGATGATTGTGTCGTTCAGGGAGTACCCCACGACGGTCAGCACCGCGCCCACGACGACGAGACTGACCTCGAGGTGCATCACGCTGATGAACGCGATCGTCGCGATCACGTCGTGCGCGGTCGCGACCACCGCGGCGAGGCCGAAGCGCCATTCGAACCGGAAGGCGAGATAAATGAGCGTGACGACGAAGCTCAGGAGGATGGCGGCCAGCGCCTTCCCCTGCAGCTCGCGTCCGACCTTGGGGCCCACGGCTTCCCGGCGGGCGATCGAGTACTGCCCCGCTCCCACGCTCTGATCGAGGGCGCGCCCGACCGCGGCGGCCACCGCCTCCGTGCCCGCGTCGCCCGTCGCCGCGTCGGTCGCCGTCAGGCGCGCGCGGATGAGATACGAGGTGTCGGACCCGAAGGTCTGGATGTCGGCGCCATGCAGCGCGACGTTGTCGAGCGCGGCCCGGATCTCCGCCGTCGAGACCTTCCGGTGCAGCTCCACCTGCACCAGCGTGCCGCCCGTGAACTCGATGCTGTAGTTGAGGCCGCGCGTCAGGAGGAAGCCCAGGCCGACGAGCATGATGGCGCCCGTGAGCGAAAACGCCCAGCGGCGCCACTTGATGAAATCGTAGTTCGCGTTCGCGAAGAGTCTGATCATCAGATGCTCAGGGTCACCATGTCAGGCCGCCGGTTCAGCCACATCAGGAAGAGCGTCTTCACGACGAAGATCGCCGAGATCATCGAGGCGGCGATACCGATGATCAGCGTGATGGCGAAGCCCTGCACCGGACCCGTGCCGACGGCATACAGGATCAGCGCGGTGAGGATGGTACTCACGTTCGAGTCGACGATGGCGTTCATGGCATGCAGGAAGCCGTCGTCCACGGCGAGCCGCAGGGACTTGCCGTGCACGAGCTCCTCGCGGATGCGCTCGAAGATCAGCACGTTCGCGTCGACCGCGATGCCGATCGACAAGACGAAGCCGGCCAGTCCGGGCAGCGTCAGCGTGAAACCGAACATCGCGAGCCCGGCCAGCGTGAACAGGCAGTACAGCGTGAGCGCCGCGACCGCGAGGGCCCCGGACATCCGGTAGTAGCCGATCATGATGAGAATCACGAGCACCACGCCGACGGCGCCCGCCAGGACGCCATCCTTGATGGAGTCCGCGCCCAGCGAGGCGCCGATCGTCCGCTCTTCGACGATCGTGAGGGGCGCGGGAAGCGCGCCGGCGCGCAACACCAGCGCCAGGTCATTCGCTTCCTGCAGCGGCTTGGAGCCGAGCTCGATCTGCCCGTTCGCGCCGATCTGGCTCCTGATCACCGGCGGCTGTCCCTGCACGCGGCCGTCGAGGATGATCGCCATGTAATCGTTGATGTGCCGGGCCGTTTCGTCCGCGAATTTGCGGGCCCCGCGGTGGTTGAGCTGGAAGGGGACGATCGATTGGTTCGTCGTGGGATCGCGCCGCGCGGACGCCTTGACCAGGTACTCGCCCGTGATGATCGGCCGGGCGTCCACCGCGTACAGCGTCTTGTAGGAGGTCGCGTTGCGGATCACGGTGTGCGCGCCCCAGCGCAGCTCGATGGCGCGCGGCAGCGCCGAGCTGACCTCGGGCCGGTTGATGAGACTGTCCACCACCGGCGCCCGCTCTTCGGCCACGAGGAACTCGCCCGGAAGCTCGCCCTGAAACAACAGCGCCGACAGCGCGCCGGGCATGTTCGCGTCGGCCGCGGAGTCCCGGGCCGCCTTGGTGGTGTCGCTGCCGAAGAGCTGCGCCACGGCTGACGGCGCCGCCGCGTTGGTCGGGGTCTTGACCCCGGCGCGGCGCAGCGCCGCGTCGATCCGTGGCAGCGCGTCCTTGAACTCGCCCTTCATGTCGGTAATCCGAAACTCGAGGAACGCCGTGCGCTGAATGACGCCTTTGGCACGGGCGGGATCCTTCTCGCCGGCGAGCTCGACGATCAGGCGGCAACGGCCCTGTCGCTGGACGACGGGCTCCTTGGTGCCGAACTCGTCCATCCGGGTGCGGACGATCCGCTCGGCGCGCGAGATGGCGTCGGCGCAGTCGGGCACCGGACCTTTGGTCTGATCGACCTCGAGCGCCAGGTGAATGCCGCCCTGGAGGTCGAGCCCGAGATTGATCGGCACTCGCCGCACCGTGGTGTCTTTCATCTGGCCGGTCGTGAGGTCGCGCACGCGCAGTTTCGCGTTGCGCGGCACCAGAGATATGATGCTGATCACGATCAACACGCCGATCAGGTACAGCCGCTGCCGAATCTTCCCCATCGCTCTCTCTATCGGTTGAGGGTCGCCCGCGCCGCGCTGCGGTCACGCTCGAGCTGCGCCACCAGCGCTTCGCGGGACGGGAACGCCTGCACATCGCGCAGGCGACGGACCCATTCCACGCTTACCGTCTCGCCATACAGCTCGCCGTCGAAATCGAACAAATGGACCTCGAGCGCGCGAGCCTGTTCACCAAATGTCGGGCGCGGCCCTTGGTTCATCATGCCGCCGTACCGGTTCCCGATTCCCGCTTCTCGTTTCCCGACCGTCACCGTCACCGCATACACCCCGTCGGGCGGGAGCAGTTTTCTCGAGTCCGCCGGCGCCAGGTTGATGGTCGGCACGCCGATCGTCCGGCCGCGTCCCGCGCCACGCACGACTGTGCCACGTATCGCATACCGCCGGCCAAGCCAGCGTTCGGCGGCGTCCAGGTCGCCGTGCGCCACCGCCGTTCGAATCAGCGTCGACGAAATCGGCTGCCCATCGTCGCGCACGGCGTCCACGACCGTCGTCGCAAAGTTCTGCTCACGCGCCAGCTGGCGCACGACTTCCACGTCACCTGCCCGGCCGCGGCCGAACCCGTGATCGTACCCCATCACGAGCTCGCGCATGTCGTACTCGTCGCACAGCCGGCGCACAAACGCTTCCGCGTCGAGGTGCGCCACGGCCGGCGTGAACGGCATCAGCACGAATCGGTCGATGCCCGCCGTCGTGACCAGATCCGCTTTTTCCTCGGGCAGCGTCAACAACTGCGGCGCCGCCGTTGGATTGACGACCGCCAGCGGGTGCGGATCGAACGTGACCAGCACGCTCGTCAGCTTCCCCGCTCGCGACCGGCGCAACACCTCCCCCAGCACCGCTTGATGCCCGCGATGCATGCCGTCGAACGTCCCGACTGTGACGACCGCCCCCCCCGGCCCCCCCGAGCCCCCCGCCCGCCCGGTCATGGTTCCGCCACGACGACGCGGGGCTTGAGAAGGTCGCCCACCTGCTCGGCTACGGCTAGAAGCTCATCGCCCGAAAAAATGGCTATCGGGTATCGGCTATCGGCTATCGGGTCAACCCCGATCGGACGACCGTGCACCACCGCGTCGCGTTCCTTCTTATCTACCTGGCGCCGCGGCATGTGCGCGACCAGGAGTGCCGCATCCTGCAACGCCGCCGGGGTCACCGCTTCCGGCGCCACCGCATCCGCCAGCCGCAGTGGACCCACCGCCGTCCGCTGCAGCACCGCGAGGTGGGCGCCGCATCCCAGCTTGGCCCCGATGTCCCGCGCCAACGACCGCACATACGTTCCGGCACTCACCGTCGCCCGAAACCGTAGATCGGGCACCGCGGCCTCCACGAGCTCCAGCTCGCGGATCTCCACGGGCCGCGGCTCGGGCAGGACGACTTCGCCGCGCCGCGCGCGCTGGTACGCCCGCTCCCCTGCGATCTTCACCGCCGAGTACGCCGGCGGCCGCTGCTCGTACGAGCCGCGAAAGCTCCCGATCACCTCCGCGAGCTGGGCCGGCGTGATGCCGGTCCACGGCGCCGTCGCCACCACCGCGCCCGTCAGGTCGTCGGTGTCGGTCGTGACGCCAAGGCGGATGACGCCTTCGTAGGTCTTCGGCCACTCGGCGGCGAACGGTGCCAGGCGCGTCGCGCGGCCGACCACCAGCACCAACAACCCTTTGGCGAACGGATCGAGCGTGCCGAGATGGCCCACGCGGTCTTCGCCGAGCGCGCGCCGGACGATGTCCACAACATCATGGGACGTGGGGCCGGCCGGTTTCGCGACCAGTAAGAGGCCCGCGTCCGTCAGTCGTCCGACTCCTTGAGCTCCTTCAACACCCGGTCGATGTGTTGCGCGTGCTCGAGTCCGCGGTCCAGATGGAAATGCAGCTCGGGGCTGGTCCGCAGATGCAGCTCTTTCGAGAGCTGCGCCCGCAGAAACCGCGCGGCGCTCGCCAGTCCTTCGAGCGACGTCGCCTTTTCCGCTTCGGTGCCCATGACGCTGACGCGCACGTTCGCGTGCGACAAATCGGCCGAGACGTCGACGCCGATCACCGTGACGAAGCCGATCCGCGGATCGCGCACGTCGCCGGTGAGAAACGCGCCGACGGCCTGACGGATCAGCTCGCTCACGCGCTCGGGACGATGATGGTGGCGTTTCATCTCAGAGATAGCTCGTACTGGTGTCCACGATGCGCGCGCCATCGGCTCCGGCGACCAGCTGATCCGCCTCGCGCAGCACGCTTTCGGCATGCCGCCGGTCGGTGCTCACCACGGCCGCCGTCAGCTCGGCCCGCTGCCACAGATCGTGATGGCCCGTCTCCGCGACCGACACATTGAAGCGATTGTGCATCCGGTCCTTCAAGCTCTTCACGATCGTGCGCTTGTCCTTCAGCGACTGACACGCGGGCAAGTGCAGCTCCCACACCATCACGCCCACGATCACGACTCAGTGGCGCTGAGGGAGCGCGCGACCTCCTCGATGCGGTACGATTCGATCAAGTCGCTCACCTTCACGTCGTTGAAGTTCTCGATGCCGATGCCGCACTCGAAACCCTCACGGACTTCCCGCACGTCGTCCTTGAACCGCTTGAGCGAGGCGAGTGTGCCGTCGTACACCTCGACGCCGTTGCGAATAACCCGGACGCGCCCGGTGCGCGGAATAACGCCGCTCCGCACGAAGCAGCCGGCGATCGTGCCGATCTTGGCGATCTTGAAGATCTGGCGCACTTCGGCTTCGCCCAACACCACTTCCTTCTTCTCCGGCGCGAGCAGGCCCTCCATCGCCAGCTTCACCTCTTCGACCGCCTCGTAGATGATCCGGTACGTGCGGATCTCCACCCGCTCCCGATCCGCCGCGGCCCGCGCATTGGAATCGGGACGGACGTGGAAACCGACGATGATCGCTCCCGAGGCGCGCGCAAGCAGCACGTCCGACTCGGTGATCGCACCCACGCCGCGGTGGACGACTTCGACCTTGACCTCGGCCGTCGATAGCTGGGCCAGCGCGTCGGCCAACGCCTCGGCGGGCCCGCCCTGGTCGGCCTTGATGATGATGCGCAACGTGGCGACCCCGCCCGCCGCCGCTTCGGCCATGAAGTCCTCGAGCGTCTTGACCCGGCCGGAGCGGCGATGCTGCGCCTCGCGCTCGAGCCGCTGCCGTTTCTGCGCGATGTCGCGCGCCGCCGCGGCGTCGTCCATCGCGAGGAAGGTGTCACCCGCTTCGGGGACGCCCTCGAAGCCGAGGATCTGCACCGGCGTGGACGGCCCGGCTTCGGCTTCCGTGCCACCGCGCTCGTCGTACATCGCGCGCACGCGCCCCGAATACTGGCCGCAGATGAAGTCATCACCGCCGCGCAGCGTGCCGTTCTGCACGATGATCGTCGCAAGCGCGCCCTTGCCAGGATCGAGCTGCGCCTCGAGCACCGTTCCCTGCGCCTTGCGGTCCGGGTTCGCCTTGAGGTCGAGCAGCTCGGCCTGCAGCAGGATTTGCTCGAGCAAGTCGTCGACACCCGTGCCTTTCTTGGCGGAGATCGGCGTCGCCAGCGTGGTCCCGCCGAATTCCTCGAGCACCACCCCGTGCGCCAGGAGGTCCTGCTTCACCTTCTGCACGTTGGCGGTGGGCAGATCGATCTTGTTGATGGCGACGACGAGGGGCACGCCGGCGTTCTTGGCGTGCGAGATCGCCTCGATCGTCTGCGGCATGATCGCGTCATCGGCGGCGACCACCAGGACCACGATGTCGGTGACCTGCGCGCCGCGCGCCCGCATCGCGGTGAAGGCTTCGTGACCGGGCGTATCGAGGAACGTGATCTTGCGGCCGTCTTTCAGCGTGACCTGGTAGGCGCCGATGTGCTGCGTGATGCCCCCCGCTTCGCCCGCGACGACATTCGTCTTGCGCACGTAGTCGAGGAGCGACGTCTTGCCGTGGTCGACGTGACCCATGATCGTCACGATCGGCGGCCGCGGCTTGAGCGTCTCGGCGGCGTCCGTGGTCTCTTCGGTCTGGGTGGTGGCGTACTCCTCCTCGCGCACCGCCTGGAAGCCGAAGGCCGACGCGATGAGCTCGATCATGTCGAAGTCGAGCCGCTGGTTGATGGTGACCATCTGGCCCAGCTCTTTGAACGCGAACGTCACGATCTGGGTCGGCGGGACCTTGAGCGTATTGGCGAGCTCGGAGACGGTGATGAACTCCGTGACGCGCACCAGCGTCTTCTCGCGCTCGCGCTCCTCGCGGCGCCGCTCTTCCTGAACCTCGCGGAATGTCGGCCCCTCTTCGCGACGATGCACGCCCTTCTTGCCGACCGGCGCCTTCAGCGTGGCGAGCGTGCGCGAGATGTTCTGCGCGACCGCTTCCTGGTCGACCAACGACTTCTTGCCCTTCTTGCGCTTCTTCCCCTTCTCCCGGCGCCGTTCGTCGAGCGGCTGCGCGCCCGGCGCGGCCGAGGCCACCGGACGCGGCGGTACCGGAGTCCCGGGGCCCGACGGCGTTCCGCGCGCGACGGGCCGCGGGCGCACCGGCGTAGGGATGAACGCCCGAGGGGGCGGTGGCGACTGCGGCGGCGAAAAAACCGCCGGCGAGGGGGCGGCGGAGGGCGCCGGAGGCGCGAATGTCAGGCTTGCGGACGGCGCCGGCGTCTCGACCGATTCCGCCGGCGCGAGGTCTTTGAACAACGCTGCGGCGCGCTCCTCGAGCGAAGGCGCCGGCTTCTCCTCCTCCTGCTCGCGGACCGCCGTCTCGAGTGCCAGGCGCGCACGCTCGGCCTCGGCGGCTTCGGCGGCCGCGACTTCCGCGGCGGCCGCATCGGCGGCAGCCACTTCGGCGGCCGTACGGCGACGGCGCCTGGGGCGGCTGTCAGCGGCGGCGACCGGCTCGGGCGCGGGCTCTACCTCCTTTGCCGCCGCGCGGCGCCGCTTGGGTGGCGCGGCGGGCTGCTTCTGTTTGCGCTTGTCACGCTCCCAGCGCGCGCGCATCAACGACACCTGCTCGTCCTTGAGCGGGGTCAAATGACTGCGCACGAAGATGTCCATCTCCTTGAGCATGCCCATCAGCTGCTCGCTGGAGATGCCGAATTCCGCTGCTAAGTCATGGATCCGCGTCGTTGCCACTCACTCCTCGCTATTGGCTATTGGCTATTGGCTATCGGCTATCGGCTATCGGCTATCAGGCCGCGTGCCAATGCCGGATCCGTCACGCCGACGGCTTGCACCGGTGGTCGGCCAAATCCCGCGCCCAACTCCGCCGCGTTGGGCCCGCGGAGCATCGGGACCTGCTTTGCCTCCGCGAGTCTGACGACTTTCTCGATCGTCCGTTGGCCGGCGTCTTGCGCCAACACGACGCACGCCAACTTCCCACGCTGCAGCCCTGCCCTGACGCCCGCTACTCCGACCACCACATTTCCGGCGCGCAGCCCCAAGCCCAGCAAGCGCGTAATGCGTGTGCTCACGCCGCGGTCGGCGCCCCGGCTGCCCCCGGCTCTTCCTCCTCCCCGCCGTCCTCGGTCATCTCATTGAGGAAGGCCATCATCTTCTCGGCGAGATCGGGCGTCATGCCCGGGATCTGGTCAACATCCTCGCGCTCCAAATCGAGAATGTCCTGGAGCGTCTTCTTGCCGGCTTGCTCGAGGACCGCGATCAGCTCGGGCGATAGCCCCTTCATCTCGCTCAGCGCGACCTGCGTCACCGATTCGTCTGCGGGCGGCAGCGGCGCGAAGAGCGGGCCTTCCCCGCCGCGCTCGAGCCACTCGCGGCTTGAGTAGAGGTCGACCTTCCACCCCGTGAGCTCGGATGCCAACCGCACGTTTTGCCCGTTGCGGCCGATCGCGAGCGACAGCTGATCCTCGTCCACGATCGCCTGAATCGTCTTCGATTCCGGGTCGGAGAAGACGCGCGCCACGCGTGCCGGCGCGAGCGACAGCTTGGCGAAGCGCTCGGGGTCGGACGACCACGGAACGATGTCGATGCGCTCGCCGTTCAGCTCGTTCACCACGGCCTGGACGCGCGAGCCCTTCAGCCCGACGCACGCGCCGACCGGATCGATACCGTCGTCCCGCGACCACACCGCGATCTTGGTGCGGCTGCCGGCCTCGCGCGCCGTGGCGCGGATCTCGACGATCTGCTGCTGGATCTCGGGGACTTCGAGCTTGAACAGCGCCTTGACGAACAGCGGGTCCGCGCGCGACAGAATGAGCCGCGGCCCTTTGGGCGTTTCCTCGATGCGCTTCAACACGGCGCGAATCGTATCGCCCTGGTGGAAGTGCTCGCGATGATTCTGGTCGCGATACGGAATGATCGCTTCGGCTTCGCGGAACTTGTTGAGCATGACGACGATTTTGCCGCGCTCGATCTGCTGGACCTCGCCCGACAGCAGCTCGCCGACCTTGCCGGAGAACTCCTCACGGATGCGTGAGCGCTCGCCTTCACGGACCCGCTGGATGATGCGCTGCTTCGCGGCCTGGACCGCAGTGCGTCCGAACTGCTCGAACGGCACCTCTTCTTCCAGCACGTCGCCGGGTTGAAAGTCGGGGTCCTCGAACCGGGCTTCCTCCAACGTCACCTGGGTGCCGGGGTCCTCGACGGCCTCGACAACCGTTTTCAGCACGACGATCCGGATCGAGCCCTTCATCTCGTCGATCCCGATCTCGGCGCGAACGTTGGGGCCGTAGCGCTTCACCAGCGCGGCATGGAGCCCGTCCTTGAGCAGGTCGATCAGCTCACCGCGCTCCAGCTGCTTGGTGTTCGTCAGCTCTCGGATTGCGGAAACAACATCAGTTGTATTTGCCATCACAATTCCTTGTCGGCCGTCAGCCGTCAGCCGTCTGTATCGCTCGCGAGGCGAGCATCCTTTACTTCCGATAGCCGATATTCCCGCTCGGTGCCGCCCTTTGGTTCCAGGACCACGGTGTCCTCGGTTGGCACCGCGACGATCCGCGCGCGCACCCGGCCCATCCCCACCAGTTTCACATTGACATCGCGACCCACGAACTGCGCCCAATGTCGGTGCCAGCGCACGGGCCGCTCGATCCCCGGGCTCGACACCTCCAACACGTAGCGATTGCCCAGGGGGCCGCCACCGTCCGCGTCGAGCCACTGTTCGAGCGCCCGGCTGACCCGGCTGCAGTCGTCGACCGTGACGTGCCGTGGCGGACAGTCAATGCGGACTTGGACGAGCGGTCGGTTCGGCGTGCCGCCGATGCGCAGGTCGGCCAAATCGAACCCCAGTACTGCGAGCCGGGTTCGGAAGGCCTCAACAAGACTCTCAGTGAGCATGGAAAAAAAAGCGCGGGCTGAACTTCGCCCGCTTCACGGAGGGAATGTTATCGCGGGCGTCCGAGATACGCAACCATGCGGCCATCGCGGCCGCGGGAAGCGCGGTGCGAGTAGAAGCGGTCTCGTCCTTCCGCACTACACCACGGCGAAACGGTGATCTCCCGTATCCCCAGGTCGCGCGCCTGCGCGGTGAGGATCGCACGCAGATCCAGCTTGACGGTTCCGTTCAAGCCAAAGCGCACCGCGACTTCAGAACCTACTTCATAGCATCCACCGCAAATACCAACGCCACAATGTATTACGATGTCGCTCGCCCTGGCGAAAGCGCGCCACTTCAGGAGCTCCACGCACTGCTCGAGAATGCCGTCGGCCGTCCCGCGCCACCCGGCATGCACGAGTGCGATCGCACCTTTGTGTGGGATGGTGAGATACACCGGAATACAGTCGGCGACCGTGACCGTGAGCAGGACCCCTTCCTCCCCCGTCGCATGTCCGTCGCTGCCGTCGAGAATGAGCCAGCCTTCGGGCAGCGACTCGTGCCAGTGGACGTCCGTGCCGTGGACCTGGTGTGCGAGGACAATCGTGGGAAAGCGGGCGCCGAACGCGGCGCGGAAAGCGCGCCAGCGGCCGATCACCTGCCCGACCGGCTCGTCACTCCACAATCCGAGGCTCAGCGGCCGCGTCGTGATGCCGGCGACCAAGCCGTACCGCTCCGCCCACTCCGTCACCTCGAGGCGCGGGACGGCGGCGTCGCCGGCAGGAATTTCGGTCAATGATTGTAGGGGCGCAGCATGCTGCGCCCCTACCCCATGGTCGCCTACCCTAGGATCGACGTTCAATCTGCGCTCCCAGCGCCCGCAACCGGTCGTCGATGTGCTCGTAGCCCCGCTCGATCTGCCCGATGTTCTGAATCACGGAGTCGCCCTGCGCCGCGAGCGCCGCCAGCAGCATCGCCATGCCGGCCCGGATGTCGGGACTCTCGACCTGTTGCCCGCGCAACGCTGACGGCCCAGCGATCACGGCGCGGTGCGGATCGCACAACACGATGCGCGCGCCCATGCCGATCAACTTGTCCACGAAGAACAGCCGCGACTCGAACAGTTTCTCGAACACGAGCACCAACCCTTCGCACTGGGTCGCCACGACGATGGCAATGGACATGAGATCGGCCGGGAAGGCGGGCCACGGTCCGTCCTCGAGTTTTGGGACGTGGCCGCCCAGATCGGGGCGAATGCGGCGCTCCTGATCGGCATCGACGATCAACTTGGCGCCATCGAGCCGCGGCCGCACGCCGAGGCGCTCGAACGCCAGCAACGTCGAGCGCAGGTCGTCAGGGCGGACCCCGTCGATCGTCACGGCACCGCCGGTGACGGCAGCGAGGCCGATGAACGAGCCGATTTCGATGTGATCGGGGCCGACGGTATACGGCGCCGCTGTGAGTGAACGGCCGCCCTCGATGGTGAGGGTGTTACTCCCGATCCCATCGATGGCGGCGCCTAGCGAAATCAGAAAGCGCGCCAGGTCCTGAACGTGTGGCTCGGACGCCGCGTTGCGCAACACGGTGGTTCCGCTCGCCCGCACCGCCGCCATCAGCGCGTTTTCGGTGCCGGTGACGCTCGGCTCATCGAGAAAAATGTCGGCGCCTTGGAGCTTCCCTTCGAGCTTGTAGGCGTCGCCCACAGTGACGTCCGCGCCCAGCCGTTCGAGCGCCAGAAAATGCGTATCGACGCGCCGCCGTCCGATGACGTCACCGCCGGGCGGCGGCAGCGTGACGCGGCCGAAGCGCGCGAGCATGGGGCCCGCGAGCAGAATCGAAGCGCGAATCTCCTTACACAGCGCGGGGTCGAGCGCCTTCGGCTCGGTGCGGCTCGCGTCCACTTCGACCGTGTTGGTGCCGTGCCATTGCACCGATGCGCCGACATGCTGGAGCAGGGCGAGTATCGTTTCGACGTCGCGAATCCGGGGGACGTTGTCGATGCGGCACGGGCCGTCGGCGAGGAGAGTAGCCGCGAGAATTGGGAGGGCCGCGTTCTTGTTGCCGGCGGGGCGGATCGTGCCCGAGAGGGGGCGCCCCCCCGTAACACGGAACGACGGTGGCATAGGTCCGCCCAAACTACCGGGGCGCTTGCGCCGACGTCAAGCGTTCGCGAACGTTGGCCCTCGTGCATCCCGTCCTCGCGCTGGCGCTCGTCATCATCGCCGGCATCGGCGTCACACGCGTGTCGCGTCCCTCCTTCCGTCAGCCCGTCTTGCTCCGCGATCTCCTCAGGACGGGCGTGCCCTTTCTGTTGCTCGGCCTGCTGCTCGGCCCGGGACTCGGCGTCTTCGACGCCGCGGGACTGCGCGCGCTCCAACCGCTCGTCGCACTCGCGATTGGATGGACCGGCGCGCTGTTCGGTGCGCGCCTCGAATGGCGCATGGTGCGGCGCATCTCCGCCCGCACGTGGCTCGTCGGGGCGACGCTCGCCCTGCCCGTCTTGCTGGTGACGACGGTGATGGCGTGGACACTCGCCCACTCGCTGCCGGCACTCGCGGAATCGTGGGGAGGAGGCCATCCGTTACTGCCGGTCGCGCTCCTGCTAGGCGGAGCGCTCACGACCGCCGCCAGCCGGCGTGGCCCGAGACTCGGCCGCCGCAACGCGCTGCTCGATACCGCATTCGGCGCGGCGGCGGTGACGATCGCGGTCGCGCTGTATCATCCCCATCTCCTTGTGCGGAACGTGGTGCTGACACTGGTGGCGGCGGGAGCACTCGGGGGCCTGTTCGTCGGACTGGCGCGTGGCGGACTGTTGCCCGAGCCGCACGACGCCGGCATTGCCGCCTTTGCCATCATTCTGTGCGGCGCCGGCTTCAGCTACACGCTGGGCCTTTCCCCGTTTGTCGTGTGCGGACTGGAGGCGGCCGTGCTCATGAGTTTCTCACCGCCGACCGTGCGACGCGCCGTCGCCGGATTGCTGGGCCGCTGGGGGATCCCGCTGTACGCGGCCTTCCTTATAGTCGCCGGTGCCCTGCTCCGCCCACTCACGGGCTGGCTGCTGCTGGCTGCGCTCGTCCTCGCCTTGATCCGCGTGCTGGTGCGGTGGGTGACGGTGCGATTCGGTCTCGATCAAGTCGATCCCGTGTGGCGATCACTGCCGTTCGCCCCGCCACCGGAGTTTGCCCACCCCGCCACACGACAAGGTGCCAGTGCCGTTACCCTGGCCGCGGGATTCGACCTGGTACGGGGAGAGCCGGGCACGATGCTGGTCACGGTCCTGCTGAGTGTGATGGCGGCGGAGGCGATCGCGGCGCTCACCCCGTTGACAGCACGCCCGAGACCGGCAGAGGTTTCGTGATGGTTCCAACCTGGGTTGGCGTCGTGTCGGCGATCAGCCTCCTGATTATCGCCCTCGCCGCCCTGGTTACCGCCGGAGCGATCGTCGCCGCCGCACTCGGCGTGCGGGCGGCCGTGCAGGCGCTGAAGGGGTTTGCGGGACCGGCAATTGCCGATGTGCGACAACTGATCGGGTCGATCAAGATCGAGGCGGATGCCCTCGTGGGAGCCTCGCGTGACGTGCGGCAACGCATTGTGCGCGCGGCGGATGCGGCCGAGGACCGGCTTACCGATCTCGACTCCCTCGCCGCAGTGATGCAGCAAGAGCTCGAGGACACGGCCATCGACGCGGCGGCTACGATGCGGGATGTGCGCCGGGGATTGTCCGTTTGGCGCTGGGGTCGCAAGCTGCTGAAAAGGAAGAAGCGACCGTGAAGCGACTGGGCGTGGCCGTTGCACTTGCCGTCGCCGCGTCGATACTGTTCCCGGGCGTCGCCCACGCCTGGACGCCGGGCACCCACATCTTCCTCGGCGAATCGGTGCTCGTGAATCTGCATCAGCTTCCCACCATCGTCGCCGATCTGCTGCGCGCTTTCCCCTACGATTTCCTCTACGGCAACATCGCCGCCGACACGTCGATGGCCAAGAAATACGCGCCGGTGGGGCGGCACTGCCACGCGTGGCATGTGGGTCAGGAGATTTTCGATCTCGCGTCGAGCGATCCGCTGCGCGCCTTTGGCCTCGGGTACCTGTCGCACCTCGCGGCCGACACGATCGCGCACAACTTTTTCGTGCCGCGCCAGCTGGTGCTCACGTCGAGTACGGTCGCGCTGGGCCACTCCTACTGGGAGAGCCGCTTCGAGACGCACCTGGGCGACGCCTACGCGCGTGAGGCGCGCGACGTCATCCTGAAGGACCACGCCGCGAGCGACGCGCATCTCGACGAGATTCTGTCGCCCACGCTGTTCAGCGTCAGGACCAATCGCCGCCTGTTCCGCGGCATGGTGCATCTCACCGAGAGCCAGAGCTGGCAGTGGGTGTTCCAGGTGATCGCGGGCACGAGCCGGTGGGATCTCGCCGACAGCGACATCGAAAAGCACATGGCGGTGGCGTTCGAGTACGTCATGGAGACGCTCGGTGCCGACGCGAGCGATGCCGCGGCGCGGCGGCTGGATCCCGCCGGCGAGAAGGCGCTGGGATTGGCGAAGCGGATGCGGCGTCAGGCGCTGCGCGAAGGCGGCCGGCACGAGCCCGAGCGCGTCGAAGAGACCGCGGAGCAGCACTTTGGATTGCCGACGCCGGCGCTCGCGTACTGGCAGCAGTCGCGCGCGCAGCGTCCCTGGCGGGAGAGCTAGGCGGGAGCGGCGAGCTTCTCCTCGAGCACGCGCTGGGTCAGCTTCGGATCCGCCTTCCCGTTGGACAGCCGCATCACCTTCCCGACAAAAAACGGCAGCAGCTTCACCTCACCCTTTTTGTACCGGGCGACTTCGGTCGGATGCGCGCCCAGCACATCGGTGACCCATCCCGCCAGCACATTCGTGTCGGCGACCTGCACCACGCCAAGCGATTCGGCGATCGTCCGTGGATCGCCGCCCTTCGCCGCCACTTCGCCGAAGACCTTCTTCGCCGCCTGATGGCTGAGCGTGCCCCCTTTGACGAGCGCAATGATCTGGGCGAGCGCCGCCGGCGTGACGCGCAACTGCTCCTGATGATCGTTGGCGTCTGCGAGGGCTTCGGTCATCACCCAATTCGCCGCCGCCTGCGGGTCCGCGGGCGCGCGCACGACGTTCTCGTAGTATTCGGCGACCGCGCGACTGGCGGTCAGCACCGCGGCATGCTCCCGACTCAGCGCATACTGCGCCATGAACCGCTCGCGCTTTTGCGCGGGCAGCTCCGGCAGCTCGCTCTGCTGCTCGGCGACGAACTCTGGCGTCAGGACGAGCGGCGGCAGGTCGGGCTCGGGGAAGTAGCGATAGTCATGGCTTTCTTCCTTGGAGCGCTGCGGCCGCACCGCGTTTTCTTTCGAGTCGTACAGCATCGTCTGCTGCGTCACGCTGCCGCCCGACTCCACCAGGGCAATCTGCCGGTCCCGCTCCACGGTCAAGGCCTTCTCGACGAACGCAAACGAGTTGATGTTCTTGACCTCGGTGCGCGTGGTGAGCGCCGCCTCGCCCGCGCGACGCACGGAAACATTCGCGTCCACCCGCAAGCTTCCCTTCTCCATGTCGCAATCGGAAATGCCGATGTACTCGAGCAGCTGCTTCAACGTCAGCAGGTACGCGCGCGCTTCCGCCGGCGAGCGCAGATCGGGACCGCCGACGATCTCGATGAGCGGCACGCCCGACCGATTGAGATCGACCGCGGTCGCTTTGGCGAACCGATCGTGGATCGATTTCCCCGCGTCCTCCTCCAGGTGCAGCCGCACGATCGTTGCATTCACGATCCCCCGCTCGGCGGAAACGAACGACAGCGTCCCGTTGGTCGCGAGCGGCTGATCGAACTGCGAGATCTGATACCCTTTGGGAAGATCGGGATAGAAATAGTTCTTGCGCGCAAAGATGCTCTTGGGGTGGACGGTGCATCCCAGCGCGAGCGCGCCACGCACGGCGAGGCCGATGGCGGCGCGGTTGGCCGCAGGCAGGGCGCCCGGGAGTCCCAGGCAGACGGGACAGACCTGCGTGTTGGGGGGCGCGCCAAACGCCGTCGAGCAGCCGCAGAACATTTTCGACTTGGTGCGCAGCTGCACGTGCGTCTCGAGCCCGATGATCGTTTCCCAGCTCATCTACGCTTCATCCGTCGGCGGGACCACACGCTCGAGCGCGTACGCGGCCTCGATCATTTCGTCCTCGAGAAACGCCTGCCCGATCAATTGACCGCCGACCGGCAATCCCTTCACCCGGCCGATTGGCAGGGAGATCGCCGGCAGACCGGCGAGATTGGCGGTCACGGTAAAGATGTCGGACATGTACATCGCGATCGGGTCGGCCAGCTTCTCGCCCGCCTTGAACGCGGGACTCGGCACGGTCGGCGTGAACAGCAGGTCCACGCCGCGGTCGAACACGTTCCGGAAGTCTTGCGCGATCAGGGCCCGCATCTGTTGGGCGCGCCGGTAATAGGCGTCGTAGTAACCCGACGACAGGACGTAGGTGCCCACGAGAATGCGGCGGCGCACTTCCGGTCCGAATCCCTGCCCGCGCGTCGCGCGGTACAGCCCGCGCAGATCCGTGGCGCCGTTGAAGCGCGGTCCGTAACGAACGCCATCGTAGCGGGCCAGGTTGGAGGAGGCTTCCGCGGGGGCGATGACGTAGTAGGTCGGCACGGCATACGGCGTGTGGGGCAAGGAGACTTCGCGGACCGCGGCCCCCAGCTCCTTCATCATTCGGATGGCCCGATCGCACGCGCGCCGTACGGCCGGATCGAGCTCCGACGGGAAGTACTCCTTCGGGAGGCCGATCACGAAGCCTTGCAACGACTCCGGCACCGTGGGCAAGCGCAGGGGGTCCCGGTCCTCGCACGTCGAATCCCGCGGATCACGCCCGCTGATGACCGACAGCACGCGCGCGGCATCGTGCACGCTGCGCCCAAACACCCCGATTTGATCGAGCGACGATCCGAACGCGACGAGGCCGTAGCGGCTGACGCGACCGTAGGTCGGCTTGATGCCGACGACACCGCAGAAGGCGGCCGGCTGCCGCACCGAGCCGCCCGTTTCCGAGCCGAGCGCGGCGGGCACCGCACCCGCAGCCACGAGGGCCGCAGACCCGCCGGACGAGCCTCCGGGCACGCGGGTTTTGTCGAGTGGATGCAGCACGCGGCCGTAGGCCGAGTGCTCCGTCGAGGAGCCCATGCCAAACTCGTCGCAATTGGTCTTCCCGGCGATCAGCGCGCCGGCGGCCTTGAGCTTTGCGACCGCGGTCGCTTCATACGGCGAGCGAAACCCTTCGAGAATGCGCGAGCCGCAGCTCGTCGTGAATTCCAGCGTGCAGATGTTGTCTTTCACGGCGACCGGCATGCCGTAGAGCACCCCCGTCGGACGCGCGGCGGCGACCTGCATGTTGAGCGACTTGCGGAGATCTTTGGGAGGCGTGAGCAGCGCGTTGAGGCGCTTCGCTTTCACCAGGCGGTCGGCGACCGCTTTTGCGTCACTCACTCGAACTGGCCAAGCTTCGGCACGACGAAGAAGCCCTCCTTGAAGTCGGGCGCGAATTCATCGGGACCAAACGCGAGCTGGGACGGCGTGACTTCGTCAGCGCGGAATCGGATCGCGTCGGGACCCGGCACAAAGGCCTTGACACTGCCGTTCGCCGGCACGGCGGAGAGCTGCGCGACGTAATCGAGAATGCGCGACATCTGCTCGGCGAGGGTCGGCAACGTGTCATCGTCCACGTCGAGCTCGGCGAGCTGCGCGATGCGGAGCACCTCTTCCCGCGAAACACTCATGCCCCTTCTCCCTCCCAATCCCGCTCGAGCCCGGCGTAGGCGACGAGCAATTGCTTGGTGCCGATGTCCGGATCGTCGAAGTCCACGCTCACGCGCAGGTCGCGGCCTTCCCCCGACACCGCGCGCACGATGCCACCGCCGAACTTGCGGTGACGCACTCGCTCACCTTTCATGTAGCGCGGCGCGTCCTGCGACACGTCCTCGGGAAATCCGATGTCCGGCGGCAGTCGCCGCGCCGCTGCGCCACGCGGCCGCGACGGCCGTGGGGGCATCGCCCCAGAGCCAAGCAGCGGCCGCCACGACGGCGTCGTACTCCGCTCCTCGACGACGTGCAGCGGCAACGCGTCGAGAAAGCGAGACGGCTGCGCAAGCTCCAGCCGGCCGTTGCGGTAGCGCGTGCGCGCCCATGAGAGATACAACTTTTCGCGCGCGCGCGTGAGACCCACGTAACAGAGTCGTCGCTCCTCTTCGACGCCACCCGGCTGCTCGGTCGAGCGACCGAGTGGAAATAATCCATCCTCCAGACCCGCGAGCGCGACGATCGGCCACTCCAGTCCCTTGGCCATGTGCGCGGTGAGCAGGGTGACCCCCGCGACCCCCGCCTCGCCCGTCTCCTCATCCGCGGGGGTGACGAGAGCCGCCTGGGTGAGGTAGCGCTCGACCGCATTGCCACCGCCCTCGGCGGCGTCGGAGTCCTGGACTTCCGCCCACGCGGCGGCGCCGGCGACCAGCTCTCGCACGTTCTCGATCCGCTCCATTCCCTCGGCCCCCTCTTCGGCCAAATACTGCTCGTAACCGGTGGTCGCGAGGATCGTTTCGAGCGCGGTGGCTGGGTCCGTCTGCCCCACCGCCTCGCGCAGCCGGTCGAGCAGCGCGGCCACCCCGCTGAGCGCCTCCCGCACGTTCGGGCGCAGGTCACTCACGCTGCCAGCACGGCGGGCGGCCTCGAGCAGCGGCTTCTGCCAACCGGCTGCCGCCCGGCCCAGCACGGCCAGGGAGGCGTCGCCGATGCCGCGCCGGGGCACGTTCACCACCCGCAAGAAGGCCTCATCGTCCGCCGGATTGGCGATCAGCCGCAGGTAGGCGAGGAGATCCTTGACCTCGCGCCGTTCGTAGAAGCTGATCGCGCCGATCAGCCGGTACGGAATTCCACGAAACCGAAAAGCCTCCTCGAGCGGGCGCGACTGCGCGTTGGTGCGGTAGAGGATCGCCATGCCGTCGTACGCGACGTCACTCTCCGCCGCGCGGCGGGCGAACTCGTTGGCCAGCCATTCCGCTTCATCGCGCTCATCGGCTGTGCTCAGCAGAATCACCGGATCGCCGCCCTGCTTCTCCGTGAACAGCGTCTTGCCCAGCCGGGCCGTGTTTGCGGCGATGATGCCGTTCGCGGCATCGAGGATGATCTGCGTGGACCGGTAGTTCTGCTCGAGGCGCACGAGCTTCGTGCCGGGAAAGTCGTTCTGGAACGAGAGCATGTGACGCACGTCGGCGCCGCGCCAGCCGTAAATCGCCTGATCGTCGTCACCCACCACGCAGAGATTGCCGTGCCGCTTGGCGAGATGCTTCACCAGCAGGTACTGCGCCGCATTCGTGTCCTGGAACTCGTCCACCAGGACGTGCTGAAAGCGGTCCTGCCAGTACGCGAGCCGCTCGGGATGCTCCCGGAAGAGCGTCAACGGGTGGAGCAGGAGATCGTCGAAGTCCATCGCGTTCGCCTGCTTCAGCGCGGGCCCCACCGCGGCATAGATGTCGGCCGCGACCTTGATCAGCGGCGTATCCAGCTGCGCACCGAGCTCCTCCGGCATCAGCATCCGGTTCTTGGCGCTCGAGATCACGCCGTGGACCGACCGCGGCGGGTAGACCTTGGTGGAGAGCTGCCGGGCCTCGAGCAGGCGCTTGACCAGTGCCTCCGAGTCGTCCGCGTCATAGATCGTGAAGTTCGGTCCGAATCCCAGCAGCGGCGCTTCTCGCCGCAACAGCCGAGCCGACAGCGAGTGAAACGTCCCGATCCACAGGCCGCGGGGATCGGACCCCAGCAGCTGGGCAATGCGCGTGCGCATTTCGCCCGCGGCCTTGTTCGTGAATGTGACCGCGAAGATGCGCTGGGGCGCGACGCCGAGCTGCGTAATGAGGTGCGCAATCCGGGCTGTCAGGACGCGGGTTTTTCCCGAACCCGCCCCGGCAAGCACGAGCAGCGGTCCACCCGGGTACTCGACCGCCTCCCGCTGCGCGGGATTGAGTGGTAGTGGCTGCAGCCCGGTCATTGAGTTCCCACCCTGAAGGGTGGGCTCGGCACAGCAATGTCCTTAAGGACAATGAATTGCCGAGCACAGGCTTCAGCCTGTGAAATGGCGTGCGAAGTCATTTGGTCAGCGGAAATTCGACCACGAACACCGACCCCCTGCCCTCTTCGCCGGGATGATACGCCACCTTGCCGTCGTGCTGCTGCTCGACGATGCGGCGGGCGAGCGCCAGGCCGATCCCCCAGCCGCCGGTCTTGCTGGACACGCCCGGCTCGAACAGCTGGTGCTGCATCTCGGGGGCGACACCGGGGCCGTCGTCCCGCACGCTGATGCGGCCCAGGGAATCGCTGCTCTCCACTTCGATGTCGATCCGGCCCCCACGGCCGCTCAATGCGTCGACGGCGTTCTTCACGATTACCTCGAGCGCCCACTCGATCAGCACTGGATCACCGGTCGCGATCGGCCCGGCCCCCGGGGACGTCAGCGTAATCGTCACCGAATGTGCCAGCGTCGGCAGCCGCGGACGGAAATACGCCACCACGCGCTCGGCCGCCGTGCCCAACCCGACGGGCTCGCGTCGCGCGGGGCGGCCGATGCGCTCGAAGCGCTTCGCCACACGCTGTAGGCGCTCCGCGTCCGCTTCAAGATGGACGATCAGCTCACTGCCGGGTGTACCAGGATTCTCCCGCAGGTAATCAATCCAACCCGTGAGGCTCATCAGCGGCGTACCGAGCTGATGCGCCGACTCGCGCGCCATCGCCACCCACAGCCGGTCGCGCGCCGCGGCGACGCGCGCGCGCATGGCCCATACCGCCAGGAGTAGGAGGGAGACGAACATGGCGCCCTGGAGCAGTGCCAGGCCCGTGAACGCCCGCGCGGCGGGCAGCGCGCCGTAATGGATCGTGCCGACGCCGGGCTGAATCAGCGGCGGGTGGATGCGGTCCAGCTCGAGGATCCAGGCGCGCCGCGTCGCGTCGCTGGCGTCTGCCCCGAAGGGGGCATTGTCGAGCGCGGTGATGCGGCCGGCGGTGTCGGTGACGGCCAGGGGGATACCGAGCCGTCGCACCTCATCGGCGAGCGCGAGCAGCGCATCGGCGGCTGCGCCTTCGCGCGGATCGTTCAAACCCGCAAACACGTGCCCGAGCAGCCGGCTGGTCTCGCGCGCATCGTTGCGGAGGTGGCGCGCCACCACCCAGGCGTACCCGACCGACAGCGCGCCGAACAACAACGCGGCGGCGAGGAGCGCAGGTGGACCGGCGCGGCGCAGCGCGCCTTTAGGCAAGTCGGTCAGTGCCGACATACGGCACCAACGCCGGCGGGACGGTCACGGAGCCGTCGGATTGCTGGTGGGTTTCGAGCAACGCCGCGATCGTGCGCGGCAACGCCACACCCGAGGCATTCAATGTGTGCACGAACTCTGGCTTCTCGCCCGGCCGAGGGCGGCAGCGAATGTTGGCCCGCCGCGCCTGATAGTCGGTATAGGTGCTGGAGCTCGAAACTTCGAGCCACTGGCCGACGCCCGGCGCCCATGCCTCGAGGTCGTACGTCTTGGCGGCGGCGAAGCCGAAGTCATTCGCCGGCAGCACGGCGACTCGATACGGCAGCTCCAATTTCTGCAATACGGCTTCGGCATGCGCGGTGAGCTTTTCGTGCTCCGCCGGTGAGTCGGCGGCGAGGCAGAATCGCACCAACTCGACTTTATCGAACTGATGCACACGCAGCAGCCCGCGCGTGTCTTTCCCCGCGGCGCCCGCCTCACGGCGGAAGCACGGCGTGTAGGCCACGTATCCCTTGGGCAGCGTCGTGCCGTCGAGAATCTCGTCGCGGTGGAGGTTCGTGACCGGAACCTCGGCGGTTGGAATGAGGAACAAGTCGTCCGGCGTGGTGCGATAGAGATCGGCTTCGAATTTCGGTAGCTGACCGGTGCCGGTGATGACGTCGCGTCGTACCAGGAACGGTGGCTCGACCTCGACGTAGCCGTGGTCGCGGGCGTGCAGGTCGAGCATGAAGTTGATCAGGCCGCGAGCCAGTCGCGCACCCATGCCCATCAAGACGGGGAAGCCGGAGCCGGCGAGCTTGGCGCCGCGCGGCAAATCGAGGATGCCGAGCCGTTCCGCGATCTCCCAATGCGGCTGGCCACCCTTGGGCGCCGGCGTGCCCCAGCCGCGCAGAATCGTCTGCTCCTCCGGCACCTCGGGCAGCGGCGGATTCGGGACGAACAGCGCCTTCGCTTCGAGTGTCGCCTCGATCTGTCGCAGCTCAGACTCGAACCCGGTGATCCGGTCGCCGAGTTTGCGCCGTGCCACCACCGTCTCCTCCGGCAGCTTGCCCTGCGCTTTGGCCGTTTGCGCGTCGAGCTTTGCGGCATCGTTGCGCTCGGCCTTGAGCGTATCGAGCTGCGCCGTCAGCGTGCGGCGTTTCATGTCGAGCGCTTCGATCTCGTCGAGCAGGCGCGTCAACGCCGTATCGCTGCGCCGGGCGAGCGCCGCTCGCACCTGAGCGGGCGAGGCGCGCAACAGCTTCAGGTCGATCACGGTTTTAGTGCTTCGGCAGGCCGGGTTCGAGCCCGCGATAGCCGCAGTTGTGATCGTTGAGGATGTCGAAAACGATGCGGCGCCCGTTCCCGGAGGTGGAGCTCGTATCGATTGCCACCACGCGCAGCTTCGCGTAGTAAAACGCGGGGAGGTTGAACGAACAGGTCACCCCACTCGAATGCAGGATAACGACGCTGTCTACCCCCACGACTTGCGCACTGTCCAGGTTGTAGCCGCCGGTGGGCGCGATCTTGATGGAATCGAAATCCACCGCGCTGCTCTGCAGGCCGGACTGCCTGCCCAGCTTCAACGCCCCGGTGGGCAACAGCACCGCCCGGCCCGCGGTGTCGATGTCGAACGCAAAATCGAATGGCATCCCCTGCTCAGTGCGGACCACTTGGCCAGCCCCGATCGAGTAACCCGACGGCTGCGACACCGGCGTCCCAGTCAGCGCGTACAGCGACACCGCCGAATCGACCTTGTTCGTGATGAACGCCCCGGGCAATCCGAGGGGGGGGCCGCACGCGGCGACGGCGGCAAGGGCGGCACAGACCAGTGAAGCAAGAATGAAGTAACGCATGGAAGTGCTGGAGAACTTACAGGGCGGCGTTCGCGTGGGTCAACCCACGGTGGCTGCTTGACTTCGACTTGGTCGAATCCTACGTTGGCAACCCCTATGGCGACGATCCGCGACGTGGTCGAGGCGCTCAGCCGCTCGAACGGCGTGGATGCCGTTGTGGTGGTGGGCCGGGATGGGCTCCCCATCGACTCGCGCGTCGCCAATGGCGTCGATGCCGACAGCGTGGCTGCCCTGCTGCCGTCCGCGATCAAGCAGATGGCTGAGCTCGGCGACGCCGGGGGACGCGGCGACTTCAACACCGCCGTCCTCGAGTTCGGGCGCGGGCTCGCGATCGTTGCGGTCCTCAACGCCGAAGCGCTCCTCATCGTGCTGGTGCAGCCCGCGACGAACGTAGGCGCCCTGCTGTTCGATCTGCGTCGACACCGCACCGCAATCGCCAGGCTGCTGTAACCCGACGGTCCGCCGGTGGCCAACTCCGCACGGCACCTCCTCGTCGTCGATGACGAGCCCCATATCGGGCTCGTCCTGCGCCCGTTTCTCGAGCAGCTCGGGTATCGTGTGAGCGTCGCGCGCACGCTCGAGGAAGCCCGCAGCGCCATGCGCGCCGATCCGTCCACCGACGGCCTGCTGCTCGATCTGCATCTTCCCGACGGCTCGGGCCTCGATTTCCTGCGCGATCTGCGCCAACAGGATGGCACCGCCCGCCTCCCCATCCTCGTCCTGACCGCCGAAGGCGAAGACCGGGTCCTGCGCGAAGTGAAACGGCTCGGCGCCGCGCTGGTGACGAAGCCGTTCAGCCCGACGAAGCTCAGTCAACGCATCGCCCTGATGTTCGGCGATACACAACCGGAGGCGTCGTGAGTACGTGGGCGGCGATCCTCGCCGGCGGATC
>DASYRZ010000106.1:0-52327 GCA_036003865.1 Gemmatimonadales bacterium
CTTGGCGCCCTCCTTCAGCACCACGAAGAGATTGGTAAAGTCCACATTGCCGAGCATCACGCCGATCGGGGGCATGATGAGGTCCTCCACCAGCGAATTCACAACCTTGGTAAAGGCGGCGCCAATGATGACGGCGACCGCCAGGTCGATGACGTTGCCCCGCATCAGGAAGTCGCGGAAACCCTTGAGCATAGAAGTGTCCTTGTGGGGGGTGTCCAAACCGGCGGACGCCAGCCGGCATCCTAAAAAGGGTCGATTTGAGCGCACACCACAAGGCTGAAGGAGACACCTCATGCTGAAGCTCACAGCGGTACTAATCACGGGGTTCGTCGCGATGGGCGGCTGGGCGGTCGTAACGGTCAAGGATCTGCCGGAATACTTCGTCGCGGGACAGCAATACACGGTCGAGTTTCAGGTGCGCCAGCATGGGCGGACGCTACTGAATGATCTCCGTCCCAGCCTCGTGTTGAGTAGCTCGGAGCGGCGCCTGGGTGGTCTCATGAGCGGCAAGGATGAAACCACGATCCCCGCCGTCGCCCGACCATCCGCTGGGACTTATGCCGTCACGTTTACGGCGCCGGCCGCCGAGCGCGTCTTTCTCACGATCCGAAGCGGGTTTGGCAACAATCAGCTGCGCCTCTACCCCGCTCCTGTAGTGGCGGCCGGTGGCTCACCGCCCGCGATGAATTCTCGCGAACGCGGCCAGGTGCTATTCGTCGCCAAGGGCTGCAACACCTGCCACGTCAACACCGATCTGGCAGAGGCGCCCGACAACAACGCCATGACGGTGGGGCCAGCGCTCGGCGGGCGGCATCTGGCGCGCGAGTATGTCTTCCAGAAGGTCAAACATCCGGCGTCGCAGACCATGCCGGACCTGGGTCTGACTGATGTCGAAGCGAGCGCGATTGCCGCTTTTCTCAGCGGAGATCGGGCGACAGCCACTGGCGGGGGCCGTTAGCGCGGCGTTCAGGCGCGCGGGTGGTAGCTCTTATGGACGGTACGGAGATAATCCCGATCGACATGGGTGTAGAGCTGCGTCGTCGAGAGATCGGCATGCCCCAGCATCTCCTGCACGGCGCGAAGATCGGCGCCCCCCTCCAGCAGATGCGTGGCGAAGGTGTGCCGCAGCGTGTGGGGGGTGACGCGCTTGGCCAACCCGGCGCGCCGGGCATTGGTCTTGATGATCCCCCACGCGCCGACGCGCGATAACGGCGTGCCGCGCGCATTCAGGAAGAGCACGCCACGACCCTTGCCACGATCGAGGTGGGGACGGACCTCGCGGACATACGAGGAAATACGGCCCATGGCCGTCTTGCCAAACGGCACGATCCGTTCCTTCCCGCCCTTCCCGAACACGCGCACGATCCGTTGGTCGAACGAGATGTCCTGGAGTTTTACGGAGACCAGCTCCGAAACGCGGACCCCCGTCGCGTAGGCGAATTCCAGCAGGGCGACGTCGCGCTGCGCGAGCACCTCGTTGGTATTCGGGGCGTCGAGCAGCTGCTTCATCTCGGCGACGCTCAGGACCGCGGGGAGTGTGCGCCAGCGCTTTGGCGACTCGATCCGCTCGCTCGGGTCGCGTGCCGCGATGCCCTCCCCCACCAGGAATTTGAAGTAGGTCCGGATCGCCGAGATTTGGCGGCGAATCGTCGTGGGCGCGAGGCCGAGGTCCTTCAGGAAGTAGATGAACTCGCGCAGCTGCGCCGCCGAGATCTGCTCGGGCGTTTTGGCGCCACGACTCGTGGCGTACTCCGCGAGGCGCGTGATGTCGCGGAGATAGTTCTCCACGGTATGACGACTGTTGCCCGCTTCGAGCGCGAGGTAATCCCGGAAGCGCTCGAGCTGGAAGGCCCGGCTTATTGGCGGCGCCGCCGGCGGACGATCCATACGACAATTATTAGGACGAGCGCGCCGGCCACAATGGCGAGGACGCTGTTCACCCGGCGCACGAGGGCGAGCACGTCGTCCAGGTTCGTGCCCAACCGGTGGACGAGATACGTCAGGGCGCCATAGTACGCGGCGGATGCCAGCGCCATCGGGATCAGCGCGCGAGCCGGGGAAACGCGGGCAATCCCGGCGAACGGCATGACGACCGCCCGCCAGACGGGCAGCAGGCGCGAGAGAAAAATCCCGTAGCTGCCGTGGCGGCGATACTGCTCCTCTATATGGGTGACGGTGTTCGGCGTGAAGATGTGGCGGCCGAGGAAGCCGCGCGTGACCAGCGCCCCGTGGCGGCGCGCCAGCGTGTAGACGGCGGCTCCCGATCCTACGTTGGCCGTCCAGGTGAGGAAAAAGACGAGCCACGGGTTCATGACCCCGCGCCCTGACAGGAACGCGCCGAGCGCCACCGCCACATCGGCCGGGACCGGGGGAAAGACGTTTTCGACCGCGGCCAGCACGGCGATGAGGGCGTAGAGCGGCCCGCTGGGGAGATGCTCGAGGAACGCGAGAAAGTCCGTCAGGAGACTCTATCGCCTCCGCTCAACGTCGCCACTGCAAAAACGGCAACGCCTTCGCCGCGGCCGATCCAGCCCATGCCCTCGTTCGTCTTGGCCTTCACCGAGACATGCGCCGGCCCGGTGAGCAGCGCCTCCGCCAGTCGCTCCTCCATCGCATCGATGTGCGGCGCCAGCTTGGGCTTCTCGACGATGACGGTCACATCCGCGTGGACGAACTGAAAGCCCGCTTCAACGACCTTGAGCCACGCCTTGTTCAGCAGGTCGATCGAGCTGGCATCTTTCCATTGCGGGTCGTCGCTCGGAAACATGCGCCCGATGTCGCCGAGACCCGCGGCGCCCAGGATCGCGTCGGTGACGGCGTGGGCAACGGCGTCGGCATCCGAGTGACCGGCCAGGCCCTTAGTGTGGGGAATCTCGACGCCACCCAAAATGAGCTTGCGGCCCGCCGCGAAGGGGTGGGAGTCGTAGCCGATGCCGACGCGCATGAGGAAAGCATAATAACAGGCCTTCGGTCCCCACGCGTGGCGCCTAGAAGCAGGTCCTTCGCTCCGCGCGCGTGCCGCGCGCTCCGCTCAGAGCCTGCCCTGAGCGTAGCGAAGGGATGACAAGCGTTTGAGTCGCGTTTGTAAAAAGGGATAAGAAAAGAGGCACAGTCCACCCTTCTTTTGTTTTCTTTATCTGAAAAAGCCGCGCGGCATGTCATCCTGAGCGCCGCAGGCGCGAAGGACCTGCTTTTGAGATCGTGCGGGATCCACGTAAACTCGCTTCCGATATCGACCCTTTTCGACAGATCTCGGCATCTAAAAGCAGGTCCTTCGCTCCGCGCGCGTGCCGCGCGCTCCGCTCAGAGCTTGCCCTGAGCGTAGCGAAGGGATGACAGTGTGCGGCTCGCGTCGGCAAAGAAAAGATAGAAGGAGCGGCGTTAAGCCGCCGCCGCAGTGATCACCGGCCCGGCCGGTACCAATTCCTTCCTGACGGGATCGATCTTCAGGTTCAGCCCCTCGAGAGAGTGGGCGCCGAGCAGAGTCATGTCGCCCGGTTCCGCGAATACGACGAGATCCGGCGCTTCCGTCCCGCCGGCGCGCACCAAGGCGTAGCCGATATCGCGCTCGATGCGACGACCATCGGCGACCTCGAAAGCCTGTTGCCGTTGCGCCCGAATGCCCAGTTCCTCGAGCACCCGGCGCGGAATCCAGGTGTACTCGCTTCCCGTGTCGACCAACGTCTCCGGAAGTGCTCGGCGCGGGCCACGCAGCTCCCAGTTCTGAATTTCGATCGTCGTTCGGAAGACTCCCACGTCGTCCATAGTACCTCCTTTGCCATAGATCTTGGTACCAATTTACTGCCAGCAGGTCCTTCGCTCCGCGCGCGTACCGCGCGCTCCGCTCAGGATGACATGCGCGCGGCTCGTTTTGTGAAGAAGCAGCAGGATGAGATGTGTTGCAGTTCTCTGCCTCAAATCTCGCTATAGAAGGTATGAAAGCGCTCGTATGGGTGCTGCTCCTCACAGGCTGCTCCTATTGGGGACGGCGTCCCCTCAATGAGCTGAAACCCATCGACCCCGACGCCCCCGTTTGGATCTGGATCAGGAGCGGGGTCGAGAAATGGCATCGGGTGGAAATCACTCCAGACTCGGTCCGGGGTGTGCCGTCGACATCGCGGATCAGCGCGGAGCACCTGTGTAAGATGTGTGGTCGGAGCATTCCCCGTGCCCAAGTGGATTCCATGAAGGTTGGCTACACGACGTGGGTCGAAAGCATCTTCGATACCATAGCTGGTATTGCCTTTCTCATAGGGATGTGTTGTGACATTCGCTGAGGGAACTCGATAGATCGGCTGGCCAGGCAACGAGCTCGGTGCTAGTGTCACGCCATGACTACGACCACGTTCTGGGTCCCCGCCCTGCTCCTCGTTCCCACACTCCTCATAGCCCAGCGTCCGACGCTCTCCGCCGCGGTCAAGCAATACGTCGCGATCGACACGCCGGTGGTGGCCCTCACCCACGTGCGCGTCATCGACGGCACAGGCGCCGCGCCCAGGGAAGACCAGACGCTGATCATCCGTGACGGGAACATCGCCCTGCTCGGCGCGGCCCGCTCGATCAGAGTGCCGGAGGGCGCGCAAGTGATGGACCTCACCGGGAAGTCTGTGATCCCGGGCCTCGTGATGATGCACGAGCACCTGTACTACCCGACCGGCCCGGGCGTCTACGGTGCCGATTACGTGAGCTTCTCGCGGCTGTATCTGGCGGGCGGAGTCACCTCGATGCGGACCGGCGGCAACGTCGGCGGCTACGCCGACCTGAACCTCGCCGCGGCGATCAAGGCCGGGAATCAGGTGGGACCTTGGATCGACGCGACCGCTCCCTACGTGAACGGCCCGTCCCAGTTCACGCAGATGTACGGCTTGAAGGACTCGGCCGACGCGCGCCGCTTCGTGGCATTCTGGGCGGACGCCGGCGCGACCTCGTTCAAAGCATACATGAACATCACCCGCGCCGAGCTCGCCGCGGCGGTGGATGAAGCGCACGGGCGCGGACTCAAGATCACGGGCCATCTCTGCTCTGTCACCTACCGGGAAGCCGCCGATCTCGGTATCGACGATCTGGAGCACGGCTTCTTTGTCGCCACCGACTTCGTCAAGGACAAGCAACCGGACCTCTGTCCCGGACAGAATGCGGGAATGACGGCCCTCGGCGCCATCGATCCGAAGTCGCCAGAGTTCACTGCACTCGTGCAATACCTGATCGCGCACCACGTCGCGGTCACGTCGACGCAGACGGTGTTCGAGACCTTCACCCCCGGGCAGCCGATGCCCCCCGGGATCGATGTGCTCGATCCCGTGCTCAAGACGCAGTACGACCAGCAGTACGCGCGCGTGCAGCAGAACACCGCGTCGCCGTTCGGGAAGCTGCTGGCGCAAGACCGCGCGATGGAGGTGGCATTCTTCCGCGCCGGTGGACTGCTCTTGGCGGGGACGGACCCGACGGGCGCCGGCGGCGTGATCCCCGGCTACTCCGACCAACGGCAGGCCGAGCTGCTCGTCGAGAGCGGCCTGACGCCGCTCGAGGCGATCAAGGTCTGCACGCTGAACGGGGCGACGTACCTCGGCCGAGCGGATCGCATCGGCTCGATTGCGGTGGGCAAACAGGCGGACCTGGTGGTGATCGAAGGCAATCCCGCGGCCACCATTGCCGATATCCGGCACGTCACGTTGGTGTTCAAGCAGGGCGTGGGATACGACCCGGCGAAGCTGATCGAGTCGGTGCGCGGGAAGGTGGGACTCTTCTAAGAGAGCCCCTCGAGTGCTTCGTCCTCCGTCGCGAACACGGCGAGTATCGTAGAGAATCCGGAGATCTGGAATACCTCCCGGACCGTTTCGTTCAGGCCGAACAGGCGCAGCGCGCCTCCCCCCGCCCCCCCTGGGCGCAGCCGCTTGGCTGTCGCCAGCAGCACGCGAAGTCCGGCGCTGCTGATGTAGTCGAGCTCTGTGAAGTCGATGACGATCTTGCGGCCACCGGCTGCCAGGATCGCATCGAGCGCTCGCTGCCCCAGCGGCGACGTGGTGCTGTCGAGCTTCCCCGCGAAGGCGACGATGGTGACGTCGTTTTGTGTACGAGTGGTGATGTCCAAGGACCTTCCTCCGCTCAGGAGCTTTGCCAGGACCACGACATTGCGATCGGCTCGACGCTCGTAGCTGACCTCGTCCATCATCCGGCGGACCAGATGGATGCCGAGCCCGCCGACGGACCGCTGCTCCACAGGGAGGGCCGGGTTGGGCGGGCCGCCGGGGGGAGGGGCCGTGCCGAACGGGTTGAACGGCGGGCCGTCGTCGGTCAGCGTGAGGGACACCCGGTCCGGTTGCAGCTCCAGCTCGACCGTCGCCTCGCCACCCCTCCCGCCCCCGAATCCGTGCGCGATGGTGTTGGTCAGGAGCTCGTCGAGCACGACGTTCACGCTCCGCCGCACCGGCGCCGGCAACGCGTGCCGGTCCGCGAAAGCGGCGAAGGCGGCGTTTACCCGGGCCACCTCGCCCGGATCGGCCCCGATCGTCATCCGGAAGGCATTTGTCATGAGGCGTCCCCGGGTGCAACGTTACCCCCCGGATCGGTCGACACGCCACTTCCAACTTTGAGCGGGCCTGGATTGTACTTGGAACAGACGCTTCTACAAGCAGACGAACAGGACAGGGCACTCGTCAGAGCGTACCTGGAGGGTCAGCGGGACGCCGCGACGGGTCTCGTCGATCGCTACCAGAAACGCCTGTACAACCTGGCGCTGCGGTTGCTCGCCAACGCGCAGGACGCTGAAGACGTCACGCAGACGGTCTTTTTCAACGCGTTCGAGAAGCTCCGGACCTTCGACCCGAGGTACCGATTCTTCAGCTGGATCTATCGCATGACGGTCAACGAGTCGCTCAACGTGCTCAAGCGCCCCAGCCGCCGGCGAATGGTGGCACTCGAGGACACGCCCCAGCTGCCGGCGCCGGCGACCCGATCGTCAGGCGCCACCGAGGCTCGGGACCGCATCGACCAGGCGTTGACGCGCCTGAAGCCGGACGACCGGGCCGTGGTGGTGCTCAAGTATCTCGAGTCCTTCTCCTACGAGGAGATCGCAGACATGCTGGACATTCCCGTCCGAACCGTCAAGTCGCGTCTGTTCACCGCCCGTGAACGCCTGCGGCTCACGCTACTCGAACACGTGGAATAGCCATGCCGGACCATGAACAGATCGACCGCGATCTCGCCCGGCTCTTCGAGCATGTGGAGCAGCGCGATCCGCCTCCACATCTACGACAGGCGATCCTCGCGGCGCTGCCACGGCCGGCGCGGCCGGCATCGCAGACCGGTTTTCGATGGTTCGTTTCGCAGTTGAGACTCGTACCTGACCGACTGGAGGAGAAGATCATGACCAGGAAGACGATGATCCTCGGAGGCGTCGCGGTGGCGCTCGCAATCGTCATCGCCGCGCGCGTCGCCGGCTGGCCGCCAGGGGGCGGCGGGGCCGGCACGATCGGAGGGGTCGAGCAGGCGGCGCGGTACAAGGGCCGGCCCATGACCCAGGCCGACGTCACGCTCCAGAATCCCGAGATCCAGGCGTTGTTCCAGAACCACGAGATCCTCGCGCTCGTTCGGAGCGACGTGTTCCGGGAAGCGATGCGGAACTCGGCGTTCCGGGAGCTCCAGGCCAGCGAGGCCTACCGCCAACTCCTGGCCAGCGACGCCTACCGCCAGGTCATGACGAGCGACGCGTACCGCCAGCTGCAGGCCAGCGAGGCCTACCGCCAGCTTGCGGCCGACGAGGCGTTCCGCCGGATGCAGGCGCAAGAGGCGTCGCGGCAGGCAAACTCCGCGGACGCCGCGCGCCAGGTCCAAGCCAACGAGTCGTTCCGTCAGGTCATGGCCAGCGATGCCTATCGCCAATTACAGGCCAACGACGCCTACCGCCAGGTCATGGCCAGCGACGCCTATCGTCAACTGATGGCCGACGAGGCGTTCCGGCAGCTCCAGGCCAGCGCGGCGTTCCGCCAGCTTCAGGCCAACGATGCCTTCCGCCAGCTCCAGGCCAGCGACGCGTTCCGGCAGCTTCAGTCGACGGAAGTGTTCCGGGCGCTCGCCCGGAGCCAAGCGCTGTCCGACGCGTTCATGCGCGAGGCGACGCGCTGATCTAGTCCTTCCTCCGGTGACCTCGGCTCCTCTAACGGAGCCGGGGTCACCGCGTAGTTTCTCCCCGCACGACAATGCGGAACGTTCTCGTCTTCCTCTTCTGCGCGCGCGTGCTCGTGCCCAGCGATCTCGCCGCGCAGTTCCAGACGCTCGAGACCCGCGATTTGCGGCTGGTCTATACTTCGCCGCTGCAGTCCTACCTGGTGCCGCAGGTGGCCAGGAGCTTCGAGAACGCGTTGACGTTTTACCACCGCCTCTTCGACTACACGCCGTCCGGCAGGATCAACGTGCTGATGCACGACCTCTGGCACTACGGCAACGCGGGAGCGCGCCCCGTGCCGGAGAACCACATCACCGTCGGGATCGAGCCGTACGCCCACGACTATGAATCCGCGCCCGCGCCCGAACGGATGGCTTCATCGCTCAATCACGAGATGGCCCATATCGTCACCGTCGACAAGGCCACTTCGTCCGACCGCTTCTTCCGCTCGGCCTTTTTCGGCAAGGTCACGCCCAGCGCGGACGCCCCGCTATCCATGGTCTATGGCTACCTGACGACGCCGCGGTGGTATTCGCCACGGTGGTATCTGGAAGGGATCGCCGTCTATTTCGAGACGTGGATGAACGGCGGGCTGGGACGCGCCATCGGTCCCTACGACGAGATGGTGTTCCGTACGCTCGTGCGCGACAGCGGCAGGATTTACGACGTCGTCGGGCTCGAATCGGAAGGGACGACGATCGACTTCCAGGTGGGAGTGAACTCCTACCTTTACGGGACTCGCTTCGTCAGCTACCTGGCCCTCCGCTACGGGAACGACAGCCTGCTCGCGTGGTTCAACCGCACCGAGGGCAGCAGGGCGTACTTCTCGACGCAGTTCCGGCGGGTGTATGGCCGGTCGCTCGAGGACGAGTGGTCCCGCTGGATCGACTGGGAGCGGGCGTGGCAGCGGGGAAACCTCGAGGTGATCAGGCGGCACCCGGTCACCGCCTCCCGCCCGCTCACCGCCCGCGGGGGGGCGCTCGGTTCGGTGTCGCGTGCCTACTACGACTCCACGAGTCGGAACATCTACGTGGCGATTCGCTACCCGGGCCAGGAAGCCTACATCGCCGCAATCGATGTCGCGTCTGGACGGGTCAGGAAGGTGGGTGACGTCCCGGGGGCCTCGGGATACTACGTGACCGCGTTGGCGTTCGATCCGGCGTCACGGACGCTGTTCTACACGACCAACAATGCCGATTGGCGGCACCTCGCCGCCCTGGACCTGCGAACCGGCCGGTCCACGATCCTGCTCCGGAACGTGCGGATCGGCGATCTCGCCTTCAACCCGGCCGACCGCTCGTTGTGGGGCGTACGGCACGACAACGGGTTCTCGACGCTGGTCCGCCTCCCCTTCCCTTATCACGAGTGGAATCAGGTCCATACGCTGCCGTACGGGAGGGACCTGTTCGATCTGGACATCTCGCCGGACGGAGCCGCGCTGATCGGCTCGATGTCGGAAATCAGCGGAACCCAGCGGCTGGTGAAGATGCCGATCCTGGCGCTCCTGGAAGGCGACACGACGCCCCAGATCCTGTATGAGTTCGGTGACTGGTCGCCGTCGAACTTCGTATTCTCGCCGGATGGGCGGTTCCTGTACGGCTCTTCGTACTTCTCGGGCGTCTCCAACATCTTCCGCTACGACTTCGCACACGAAGCCATGGAGCCCCTGAGCAACGCCGAGACCGGTTTCTTCAGGCCGCTCCCCATCCCGGGGGACTCGGTCGTGGTCTTCCGGTATACCAGCCGGGGATTCGTCCCGTCGCTGATCGCGAATGCCGTCCCGGACAGCGTGAGCGCGATCCGCCTTCTGGGAAATGAAATCGCCGCGACGCGCCCCGAGGTGCAGGGGTGGATGCCGCCGCCTTCCTCGCAGATCAACCTGGACTCGCTGACTACGGCCACGGGGACCTACCGCTCGCTGAGCAATTTCAAGCTGGACAACGCGTATCCAGTCGTGGAGGGCTATCAGGATGCGGCCGGCGCCGACGCCGTGGCTGGCGGCGTGCGCCTGAACTTCTCCGATCGGATTGGCACCACGAGTCTCGATGTGACGTCCAGCTACTCCCCCGATCGGGACCTGGCAGCGTCCGAGCGTCTGCACCTGCGCGCGGTCTTCCGCCACTGGAACTGGCGCATTGCCGCATCGCTCAATCCGGCGGATTTCTACGACCTGTTCGGGCCCACGAAGACGAGTCGAACCGGGTATGGGGTCGGGCTCCAGTACTCGGGGAATCTCCTGTATGATGCGCCGCGGCGCATCGGGTACACGCTCCAATTGGCCGGGTACGGCGGCCTCAAGACGTTGCCGGAGTACCAGGACGTGGCGGCGCCCTACGACAAGCTCCTGTCGTTCACCGGCAGCCTCTCGTACGAGTACTTCAGGCGCTCCCTCGGCGCCGTCGACGACGAAATGGGGACGACCTGGGGATTGACCGTTCGAAGCACGTACGCCAACAGCAGGAGCCGAGCCCGCCTGAACCTGGACGCTGCCAAAGGACTGCTGCTGCCGCTGAACCACTCCTCGCTCTGGCTCAGGACCTCGGCGGGGACGGCGCTGGCCGGACGGCGCAACGATCCCCTGGCGAACTTCTACTTCGGGGGGTTCGGCAACAACTGGGTGGACCACCGGGCCATCCGGCAGTTCCGCGATGCCGAGAGCTTCCCCGGCATCGACATCAACGACGTCGGCGGCGCCAACTACGCTCGCGCGCAGATGGAGTGGGTGTTGCCGCCGCTCCGGTTCCGCCGCGTCGGCATCCCGAGCTTCTATGTCCGGTGGGCCGACCTGACGCTGTTCACGACAGGGCTCGCGACCGATGTCGATGACGATGTGCTCAGACGCGAGCTGGTGAACGTGGGCGCGCAGCTCGACGTTCGCCTGGTCACACTGTCCCATCTCGATTCCACGATCTCGTTCGGATTCGCCTCGGCCTGGGCGCGGGGCCTCGCGCGCCGCTCCTCGGTGATGTTCTCCTTCAAGATCATGTGACGATCGTCCTCGGCGTCGCCGTCGGTTTGCTGCCGGTCTTCCTGCTTCTTGGGGCCTTGGTGCTCATCGACAGCTACAAGCTCGTCACGCTGCGGGCGATCCTGTTATCGGTCGCCGCCGGCGTGGCCGCCGGTGTCGCGAGCTACGGGGTGAACGTCCTGCTCCGACCCGCCCTCGATCTGGACTTCATCGGCTACTCCCGGTACTTGGCACCCATCGTCGAGGAGACGCTCAAGGCGAGCTTCGTCGTGTTCCTGCTGCAGCGGAACAAGATTGGATTCGTCGTGGACGGCGCCATCCACGGGTTCGGCATCGGCACGGGCTTCGCGCTGCTGGAGAACCTCTACTACTTGCGCGTGTTCCCCGACGCGACGGTGTGGAGCTGGATCGTGCGGGGATTGGGCACCGCGATCATGCACGGCGGCACCACGGCGATCGTGGCGATGGTATCCAGGACGCTCCAAAACCGGTTCGATGCATTCCGACTCGTCCTCGTCGTGCCCGGCCTCGTCATCGCCGTGGTTCTGCATTCGTTGTATAACCACTTCCTGCTGCAACCGCTGCTGGCGACGGCGCTTATCGTGCTGCTCGTCCCCTACCTCAGCGTCGAGGTGTTCCGGCGAAGCGAACGTGACACGACCGCCTGGCTGGGGGTGGGGTTCGATACGGACCAGGAGCTGCTCAAGACGATGCGCGGGGGCCAGGTCTCGGGGACCCCGGTGGGGAGATATCTGACGGTGGTGCGGAGCCGCTTCGCGCCCGAGGTGATCGTCGACATGATGTGTCTCCTGCGCCTGCGCGCGGAGCTCGCCATTCGTGCCAAGGGGATCCTGATGATGCGTGAGGCGGGGTTCGACCCGGCTCCGGATCCGACCCTGAAGGACAAGTTGGACGAGGTGCGGTACCTTCAACGGAGCATCGGGAGGACCGGGCTGCTCGCCTTGCAGCCGTTCCTCCATACCAGCACCCGGGACCTCTGGCAGATGACCGTACTCGAATGACGACGCACGTGGCCGACCTGGAGAGCCTCAGGCGCGAGATGGAGGTCGCGCGGAACATCCAGCGGGATTTCCTTCCCGAATCGCTGCCGGTCGCGCCCGGAGTGGAGCTCGAGGCCGCCCTGCATCCGGCGCGCGACGTCTCGGGCGACTTTTACGACGCCTTCCTGCTGCAGCCCTCCGGCACGATCGTGCTCGTCGTCGGTGACGTGTGCGACAAAGGGGTGGGCGCGGCGCTGTTCATGGCCCTGTTCCGGAGCCTCATCCGCGCCTCCGCCGATCCTGTCGGGGGCGGCGCGATCCAGATGATCGGCGGCCGGCGCACGCTCGTGCGCAACGCGTTAGAAGCCGCCTCGCCGGCCGACCTGCTGACCCGCGTCGCGGGCTTCACCAACGACTACATCGCGCGACTGCACGGACGCACCAACATGTTCGCCACGGTCTTCCTGGCGGCGCTCACTCCCCACACGGGGCGATTCGACTACGTCAATGCCGGTCACGAGCCTGCCATCGTGTTCGGCCCGGATGGCGCCACGCGCACGCTGCGGCCGACGGGGCCAGCGCTCGGGCTGCTGCCGGATCAGGGGTTCGGTGCGGGCGATGGGAAGCTCGAGCCCGGCGACTGCCTGCTCGCGTTTACCGACGGTCTGGTGGAGGCGCGGAGCCCGACTGGTGAGGCGTTTGGCGTCGAGCGGCTCCGAAGCGCCTTGCGCGCCAACGGCACCGTCCCCAGCACGCTCGTCCGCGGGATCATCGACGCGCTGCATACGTTCACCGGGCAGGCCGAAGCCCATGACGACGTGACCCTGCTCGCCGCGACACGCACGGGAGCCTGACGCCCTCCGCCTAGTTCAACCCTTGAGAATGCGAATCGCGAGATGCGCCGCGTTCTTCGCGTTATCGATCCCGACCGTTGCGACCGGGACCCCAGGCGGCACCTGTACGGTTGCAAGCAACGCGTCGAGCCCATTGAGCGGCCCCACGGCAAACGGCACGCCGATGACGGGAAGATCGGTCAGCGACGCCGCAAAGCCGGGCAGCGCGGCAGAGAGCCCTGCTCCGGCGATCACGACCTTGAACCCCTTTTTGCGCGCGTTCTTGACGAGATCGCCCGTCTGATCCGGCTGGCGATGCGCGGACGAGGCGTAGAACTCGTACGAAAAACCGGCCTTGGTGAGAATCTCAAAGGCCGGCTCGATGCGCGGCTTGTCGGACTCGGAGCCGACGAGGATCAGGACGTCAGGCATGTCACGCGGCGTCTTCCAGGATCGTGTAGTCCTGTTTCCGCTTCTTGGGGGTGTAGCCGGCGTCCGCGATGAGGCGCTGCATCTCGCTCAACGTGGTGCGATAGGTCGTGCCCGCCGCCGAGACGACGTTCTCCTCCATCATGAGCGAGCCAAAATCGTTGGCGCCGAACCGCAACGCCACCTGGCCGACCTTCATCCCCATCGTGACCCACGAGGCCTGGATGTTCGGCACGTCCTCCAGCACGACGCGCGCGATCGCCTGCGTTTTGAGGTACGTCACGGCATCGGTCTTCGGCAGGTGTGACAGCTCGGAGTTCTCGGGCTGCAGCGGCCAGCAGATGAAGGCGGTAAAGCCGCGCGTGCGCCGCTGCACCTCGCGGACGCGGAACAGGTGCTCGATGCGGTCGGCCGCGGTTTCACCCAACCCGTACATCATCGTGACCGACGTCCGCAGCCCCAGCTGATGCGCGATCTCCATGACCTCGAGCCAGCGGTCCGCGCCGGCTTTCTTGCGCGCCACCTGGTCGCGCACACTCTGCACCAGGATCTCGCCCCCGCCGCCGGGAATCGAGTCCAGTCCCGCCGCCATCAGCTCCTTGATCACGTCGGCGATCGACATGCCGAAGCGGCCGGCGAAGAAATCGACCTCCGACGGAGAGAAGCCGTGGATGTGAATCGGATGATGGCGCTTGATGTAGCGCAGCAGATCGAGGTACCACTCGAACGGGATGTAGGGGTTGTGCCCGCCCTGCATCAGAATCTGCACGCCGCCGATCGCCTTCAGCTCGTCGATCTTGCGGCCGATCTCTTCGAACGACAGCAGATACCCTTCGGGGTGTTTGGGACGCCGGTAGAACGCGCAGAACTTGCAGTCGGCGACGCAGACGTTGGTGTAGTTGATGTTCCGGTCGATGATGTACGTGACGACGTTGTCGGGATGCAGCTTCCACCGCACCTCGTCGGCCAGCCGGCCCAGCTCGAGCAGCGACGCGTGCTCGTAGAGGTCGAGGTAGGACCGGAACTCGGGACTCGTGCGGTCGACCATCAGGCCACCTGCATGAATTGTGGCACTCCCACCCGGCGGAGGAAATCATTCAGCGCCGCACGGTGCGTGTCGGTGAAGGCGTAATCGAGGCCGCTGAGATACTCGAAGCACGTCTCACGAGGCACGTTGCACGACGTACTCGCGGCACCTGCCAGATCGGCGAGGTGCTCCAATCCCCAGGCTCGTGAGGCGAGCAGCGCTTCGTGTCCACGTCGCACCGCAGCCGCGTCGGTCGAGCGTCGAGCAGCCCATACGGCGAAGACAAAGGGCTTCCCCGTCCAGCGCTTCCATTCCTCGCCAAGATCGTAGCGGTGGCCATACCTACCCGCCGCCGCCAGCTTGAGCGCGGCGTCGCCGATGACGAGGACCGCTTCGTGCGGCAGGGCCGCAAGCGTTTCGAGATCCTGCGCTTCGGCGCGGGCTTCCGCGAATTTCGGCTTGATATGCCAGACGTCTCGACACAGCAGCTCGAGCAGCGCGACCGACGTGCGCGATGAAGCGCTGAGCAGCACCGTGCGGTTGCTCAATTCCTGCACCGGCTGTTTGCCGAACAGGGCTACACTCCGGACTGGCCCGTCACAGGAGATCGCGAGATCGGCCAGCAGCACGAGCTCTGTGGCGTGCCGCGCGTACTCGATCGCGCTGATCACGCTGATATCGAGCTCGCCCGCCACGAGGAGATCGTTCAGCTCGGCCGGCGTGCCCGTCACGAGCTCTCCGCCATGCGGCAACTTCACGATCCCGCGGTCGATGGCGCCGTACACCGGCGCGCAATTGATGTAGCCGATTCTTCCTATCCTCATTCGTGTCCCCAGGCTGAAGCCTGGGCTCGGCACTGCGTTGTCCTTAAGGACAATGTCTGCCGAGCACACGCTTCAGCGGTTGAAATCACTCGGCACCATCCACAACCGTTGTTACCGGTTGTTTGCGCTTCGCCGCGGCACGCGCGCGGTGCGCGATGTGGAACAATGCCCCCTGCGGCGCCGGACCCTCCGGCAGCACCGGCGGGCGGACCTTGGGCTCATAGCCCTCGAACGTCCTGACCGTCTGGTACAGCGAGTCGCGCTCGACGGGCTCTTTCCCCGCCCCGCGAATCAGCGTCACGATCTCGTCGTAGGACAGCCACATCGGCGTCGGCGCGCCGGCTTCATGGTAGACGCGCTCGAACACGACCGTGCCCTCGAGATCGTCACAACCAAAGGTCAGGGCCACCTGCGAGATGAAGGGCGTCACCATCGGCCAGTGCGTCTTCACGTGCGGGATGTTGTCGAGCAGCAGCCGGCCCACGGCGATGTTCTTGAGGTCGTCGAACCCGGTCGTCGCGGTCCCGGTCCGGCCCAGCCTCTCACCCAGCTCGTTGTGGTCCGGATGATACGCCAGCGGGATGTACGTCAGGAATCCGCCCGTCTCATCCTGCAGGGCGCGGAGCGCGAGGAGATGGTCGACGCGGTCTTCCAGGGTCTCCACGTGCCCGTACAGCATCGTGCAGTTGGACGGCATGCCCAGCTGATGGGCCTCGCGATGCACGGCGAGCCATTCTTCACCCGTGAGCTTGCGGTCGGCGATCGTCGCGCGCGCCGCCGGGGAGAAGACTTCCGCGCCGCCGCCGGGGAGCGTGCTGACGCCGGCCTCCTTCATTGCTTTCAGAACCTCGCGAACCTCCATACCCTCCAGCCGCGCTAGATGGGCCACCTCAACTGCAGTGAGGGCCTTTATCATCACCTGCGGGTGCCGTGCTTTTAGTCCACGAAACATCTCGACGTAGTACGCTAGACGCAGTTTAGGATGTAGCCCGCCCACGATGTGGAACTCGCGCGTGGGGTTGTCGCGCGCGGCATCCGCTTCCGCGAAGACTTCCTCGAGGCTGCGCGTGTAGGCTCCGTCTTCCTTCGGCATGCGCGCGAAGGAGCAGAACACGCAGGTGTTGCGCAGAATGCAGACGTTGGTCGGATTGATGTGCTGGTTGGCCGCGAAGTAGACGCGCTCGCCGTTCTTGCGCGCGTTGGCGAGGTTCGCGAGCCGGCCGACCGTGAGCAGGTCATGAGATGCAAAAAGCGCGAGGCCATCCTCGCGCGTCAGTCGCTCGCCGCGTTCAACTTTTCCGGCGATCGGGATGAGCGACGGATCTGATCGGCCGTCGGGCCGTCGGGCCGTCGGGCCGTCCATCATGCCACTCTCCGGACCGCCAGCGTCACGTTGTGCCCCCCGAACCCGAACGAATTCGACAACGCGATGTTCACCTGACGCTTCACGGCGTGGTTCGGCGCCGAGTCCAGATCGCAGGCGGGATCGGGGTTGAACTGATTGATCGTGGGTGGAATGACGCCGTTCTGCAGCGCCAGCGCGCAGATCCCCAGCTCGAGCGCGCCCGCCGCGCCGAGCAGGTGGCCCGTCATCGACTTGGTCGACCCGAAGATCAGCTTGCGCGCATGCTCGCCGAACACCGCCTTGACCGCCGCCGTCTCGGCCGCGTCGCCGTGCGGGGTCGAGGTCCCATGGGCGTTGATGTAGCCGACTTCGTCGGGACGGATGCCGCCCGATTTCATCGCCAACCGCATGGCCTCTTGCGCGCCCGAGCCGTCGGGAGCCGGCGCCGTGATATGATGGGCGTCGGCCGTGGCGCCATACCCGACGAGCTCGGCGATGATCTTCGCGCCGCGCCCCTGGGCGCGCTCCCACTCCTCCAGGATCACGACCGCGGCACCATCGCCCATCACAAAGCCGTCACGATCTTTGTCGAACGGCCGGCTCGCGGTCTGCGGATCGTCGTTGCGCTCCGACAGCGCCTTCATGTTCGCAAAGCTGGCGAGCGCGAGCGGCGTGATCGCGGCTTCCGAGCCGCCGGCCACCATCACGTCGGCCTGGTTCGTGCGGATCAGATCGAACGCGTCGCCGACCGAGTGTCCTGAGGAGGCGCACGCGGAGACGGTGCAGTAACAGGGGCCCTGGAATCCGAACCGCATCGAGACGATCGCCGAGGCGACGTTCGCCATGAACATCGGGACGAAGAAGGGGGAGACGCGGCTCGGACCCTTCTCGATGAACGTCCGCATGTTCTCTTCGAACGTCGCGATGCCGCCCGTGCCGCTGCCGATGATGACACCGATGCGCTTCAAGTCGAGCGGGCTCTTTTCGAGGCACGCATCGCGCACGGCCTGGACGGCGGCGCCCATCGCGAACTGCGAGAACAGATCGTAGCGGCGGGCTTCCTTCTTATCGATGTACTGCAAGGGATCGTAGCCCTTCACTTCGCAGGCGAAATGCACGGGCAGCTGCGTGGAATCGAAGCGAGTGATAGGACCCGCCCCCGACTGTCCATCGACGAGGGCGGCCCAACTGGTGGCGACGTCGTTTCCAACCGGCGTCACGAGCCCGAGACCCGTGATCGCCACCCGGCGGGTCACTATTTGCCCTTCCCCATCTTGTCATGGAGATAGGACATCGCCGCCCCGACGGTGCGGAGCTTCTCCGCCTCTTCGTCCGGGATGTCGATGTCGAATTCCTTCTCGAAGGCCATGACCAATTCGACGGTGTCGAGGCTGTCGGCCCCGAGGTCTTCCATGAAGCTCGCGTCGTTGGTGAGCTTGTCGCGTTCCACGCCAAGCTCTTCGACGATAATGTCTTTGACCTTCTCCTCGAGCTGCTTCATGTCCATTGCCATGGGTAACCCTCAGCGAAGGTAAGGGGGCTCACGGGGCTCACATCACCATCCCGCCGTCGACGACTATAACCTGACCCGTAATGTAGCTGGCTAAGTCCGAGGCGAGAAAGAGGACGGCGGCGGCAATTTCGGAGCTTTGCCCCAGCCGTCCCAGCGGAATGTTGTCTAGGAAGTACTTCCGGGCTTCTGGAGTGACTCGCTGTGTAAGCTCCGTCTCGACAAAGCCAGGAGCGACGGCATTCACCAGCACGTTGCGCGACGCCAGCTCCTTGGCGACGGACTTGGTGAACCCGATCACCCCGGCCTTCGACGCGGAGTAGTTGGACTGTCCCTTGTTGCCGTTCAGTCCCACGACGCTCGTGATGTTGATGACCCGACCCCAGCGCCGCTTGATCATGCCCCGCGCCGCGTACTTGGTCATCAGGAACGTGCCCTTCAGGTTCGTATCCACGACCGAGTCCCAGTCCGCTTCCGTCATCAGGAACAGCAGGGTGTCCTTGGTGAACCCGGCGTTGTTGACGAGCACGTCGATCTGCCCGAAATCCTTCTCCACCGCCTTCGCGAACGCCTCCACCTGTGCCGCCACACCGACGTCGCACGCGTAGCCGCGCGTGCCCTCACCGAAGGCGCTGGCGGCCTGCTCCGCCGCGGCGCCGTCGCGGGAGCACAGCGCCACCTTCGCGCCGGCGTCGATGAAGGCGCGGCAGATGTCGTGCCCGATGCCGCGCGTCCCCCCGGTGACGAGGGCGACCTTGCCGGTCAGATCGAGTTGCATGCGAGTCCCGCTCTGCACCGCGGGATCCGCGTCCGCGCGACGAGCCATGGTCAAGCGGCTTCCATGAACTTGGTCACCTCTTCGGCCGTTCCCAGACTGATCACGTTCGCTTCGGGTACGATTCGTTTCAGAAGTCCCGCGAGCACGGTCCCGGGACCGATCTCCACAAAGCGCGCGTCTTCACCGCCCATGCGCGCCGCGTGCTGCATGCATTCTACCCAACGGACCGCCGCGGTGAGTTGGTCCGAGAGCAGCCGCCGCGCCCGGTCGGCATCCTTCACCGCCTCCGCGGTGGCGTTGGCAATCACCGGAAACTTGGGATCGGCGAACTCCGCCCGCTCCAGCGCGACCTGGAGATGGTTTTTGGCCGGGCCCATGAGCGGCGAATGAAACGCGCCGCTGACCTTCAGCGCGATGACGCGCTTCGCGCCGCGTTTCTTGCACGCCTCGCCGGCCCGCGTGACCGCATCGGGATCGCCGGAGATCACGGTCTGGTCGGGCGCGTTGATGTTGGCGGCGACCGCGACGCTCGCTTGCTGCGACGCTTCGTCGCACGCCGCTTCGACCTCTTTCGTCGCAAGGCCGAGCACCGCGGCCATGGTGCCGGGTCGTTCCTCCCCCGCCTTCTGCATCAGCTCGCCGCGGCGCCGCACGAGCTTCGCGGCCTGCGGCGAGCCGAGCGCCGTCGCGGTGACGTAGGCGGAGTACTCGCCCAGGGAATGCCCCGCCGCGGCCACGACGTTGTCGACCTTGTCACGCACGATGGCGAACACGGCGGTACTGTGCGCGAGAATAGCCGGCTGGGCGTTCTGGGTCGCCGTCAGCTCTTCTTCGGGTCCCTCGAACATCAGGGTGGACAACGGCGCGCCGAGGGCCTCGTCAATCGCGTCGAACACGGCGCGCGCCGCCGGAAAACGCTCCGCCAGATCTTTTCCCATGCCGACTTTTTGCGCGCCCTGGCCCGGGCAGAGCCAGATGGTGGGCGCAGCATGCTGCGCCCCTACCACCGCACGACCATGCTGCCCCACGTAAAGCCGGCCCCGAACGCGCACAGCATCACGATCATGCCCGGCGTCAGACGCCCGGTCTTGACGGCTTCGTCGAGCGCGATCGCGATGGACGCCGCCGACGTGTTGCCGAAGCGGTCGACGTTGACGTAGACCTTGTCCATCGGCATGCGGGCGTGTTTGGCGGTGGCTTCGATGATGCGGATGTTGGCCTGGTGAGGGATGAGCAAGTCGATATCGTCGGCGCTGAGCCCCGCGCGCTCGAGCGCGTGATCGCACGCGTCGGCCATCGAGAGGACGGCGGCCTTGAATACTTCCCGGCCCGCCATCTTGATGTAGTAGCTGTGATCTTTGAGCAGCGCTTCACTGGGCGGATGGGTCGCGCCGCCGCCGGGCCGGTACAGCAGCTCGGCGAGTGTGCCGTCCGACTTCAGGTAGGTCGAGAGGATGCCGCGGCCGTTGGTGCTCTGGCGCACGATGGTCGCGCCCGCGCCGTCGCCGAACAACACCGCGGTGGTGCGGTCGCTCCAATCCATGATGCTGGTGAGCTTTTCGGCCGCGATGACGAGCACGTGCTTGGCCTGCTCGGCGGCGATGATCCCTTCCGCCGTCGTCAGGGCGTACACGAAGCCGGAGCACGCGGCGCCAACGTCGAACGCCGCGGCGTTCTTCGCGCCCAGCGTCGCCTGAAGATCACACGCCTGCGACGGCAGCAGCCGGTCCGGAGAGGCCGTCGCATAGAGGATCGCATCGATGTCGAGCGGCGTGAGCCCGGTTTCTTCCAGCACCTGCAACGCCGCCGCCTTTCCCATGCACGCGTTGGTTTCGTCCTTGGTGGAGACGCGCCGTTCGCGGATGCCGGTGCGCTCGCGAATCCATTGATCGGACGTGTCCAGGATTTTCGAGAACTCGTCGTTCGTCATGACCCGCGGCGGCGCGTAGCTGCCGGTGCCCCACAGCTCGGCAAAGGGCCGTTTCACGCCGGCACCTTGCCTTCGGAGAACTCGGCGGCGATGTCGTCGGAGAGGTGACTGCGCACCGCCTGCACGGCGACGCGGATCGCGTTCTTGATCGCGTTTGCGGGCGAGGCACCATGGCAGATGATCACCACGCCCTGAACACCCAGCAGCGGCGCCCCGCCGTACGTCGCGTAGTCCAGCACCTTGAGCACATTCCCCATCTCGGGTCGCTGCAGCACGTCCGGGGCTTCGCGCTTGATGAGCGACACGAAGACGCGTCCCGCCGACTCGTAGAACTTGAGCACGACGTTGCCGACGAAGCCGTCGCACGCCACGACGTCCAAGCGCTGCCCGCGGGCCTCGCCGACGGGGATGTCGCGGCCCTCGATGTTGCCGATGTAGTTGAGGCCGGGGGTCCGCTTGAGGAGTTGGTGGGCTTCTTTGACGACCGCGTTGCCCTTCTCGTCTTCCTCGCCGATGTTCAGCAGGCCGATGGTGGGATTGGTGCGGCCCAGCACGTCGCGGGCGTAGACGGAGCCGAGATGCGCGAATCCGACCAGCTCGCGCGCGTCGCAATCCACGTTCGCACCGCCGTCGAGCACGAGGACGGGCTGGCCGGCGCTCGGGAACAGCGCCCCGATCGCGGCGCGTTGGACGCCCGGATGCAGGCGCAGCAGGAGTGTCGCCGCGGCCATCACGGCGCCGGTGTTCCCCGCGGAGATGAAGGCGTCCGACTTGTCCTTTTTCTGCAAGCCCATGCCGACGGCGATCGAGGAGCGCGGCTTGCGGCGAATCGCCGCGAGCGGCTTGTCGCCCATGCCCACCACCTCGGGCGCGTCGACGACCTCGACGCGGGAGCGATCGATGCCGGCGGTGCGGGAGATGGCAGCTTCGATATCCGCCTTCCGCCCGACGAGCTGAATGTGGAACTCGGCAGGCAGCTCCTTCAGGGCCTGCGCCACACCCTCCACTTCCACGTGAGGGGCGTTGTCACTTCCCATCGCGTCCAACGCGATGCGGATCATCAGTCCTCGACGGTCACTCGCTGTTCACCGTTGTAATACCCGCACGTCGGGCAAACGCGGTGGGGCTGCTTCATGTCCCCGCAGCGGGGACAGGGCTGCAGCGTGGGCCGCACGGCCTTGTAGTGGGTGCGGCGCGCGCGCTTCTTGCGCTTTGACGTTCTGCGCTTGGGTACGGCCATTCCAGCATCCTTTGGTTAAGAGCTGAGCTTGTCTTTGAGCGCCTTGAGCGGCTGCCAGCGGGCATCGACCGGCACGCATCCGCACGCACCGGCGTTTAGGTCCTTCCCACACTGGTGGCATAGTCCCTTGCAATCGTCGCTGCACAGGACGTACCGCGGCGCCGCCAGTACTAATTCCTCACGGACGGCAGGCGTAACATCGATTTCCGTCGCGTCCGACGCCACCGGATAGGAATCAGCATCATCGAGTGCGTCTGGGTGCTGCGTAAATAACGCCCCGATTTCCACTTGCAGTGGCGTCCTCACTGGCGTGAGACAGCGCCGGCATTCGCCTGCCACCACCGTGCGCGCGGTCCCCTGCCAATAGAACCGGTCCTCCCCGCTGGACTGCAACCGCCCGCGCACCACCACCGGTTCCTGGAACGTGACGTCCAAACCCTCCAGCGCCGGGTCGTTCGGCTGAAGCTCGCCCTGGGTCTCGACGGCCCTCCCCTGGGCCAACTCCCGCAAATCGACTCGCAACATGGTGGAGCGAAGCTAAACCCTTGTGGCACTTGCGTCAACGGCATCTCACCTAATGTCGCGCGGGAAAGAAAAAGGCCACTTCCCGCGCCGCATTTTCCGGAGAATCGGAGGCGTGAATCGCATTCCGTTCCTTCGACTGCGCGTACAGCTGTCGAATCGTCCCCGGCTCCGCCTGCGCCGGATCGGTTGCTCCGATGACTTTCCGAAGATGCGTGACCGCTTCGTCGCGCTCGAGCACCAGGGCGAGCGCTGGTCCGGAAGTCATAAACGAGACGAGGGGCCGGAAGAACGGACGCTCCCGATGGACTTCGTAGAACCTTTCGGCCCGGTCCTCTGTCAGGCGCACCATCTGCGCCTCGCGGATGTGAAACCCCTCGGCCTCGAGGTGGGCGATGATTTTCCCCGTATGCCGGGCGGCGATCGCGTCGGGCTTGATGATGGCTAAGGTCAACATGGCTATCGGCTATCAGCTATCGGCTATCGGGTATGCGGCAATCACAGGCTCTCCTTTAGTAGCGGGACAACGTCGGCTGGACGCTTCATGACGGCGATCCCTGCCTTCCCGAACGCCGCCATCTTCTCGGCGGCGGTTCCCGATGAGCCCGAGATGATTGCACCGGCGTGTCCCATACGCCGTCCCGGCGGCGCGGTCTGGCCGGCGATGAACCCCACCACCGGCTTCTTGACCTTCTCCTTCACGAACTCCGCCGCCTGCTGCTCGTCGGTGCCGCCGATCTCACCGATCATGACGATCGCGGCGGTCTCGGGATCGGCCTCGAACGCCGCGAGGCAATGGATGAAGTTGGTGCCGATCAACGGGTCCCCGCCGATTCCCACGCAGGTCGATTGGCCGAGCCCGTTCGTCGACAGCTGATGGATGATCTCATAGGTCAGCGTGCCGCTGCGAGACACGACGCCGATCTTGCCCGGCTGGCAGATGTTGCCGGGGATGATTCCGACCTTGCTCTTGCCGGGAGAAATGAGCCCGGGACAATTCGGGCCGATGAGTCGGGCGCCGCGTTCGTGCACGTACGGCAGCGCGCGCGTCATATCGAGCACCGGAATGCCTTCGGTGATGCAAATGATCAGGCCGATCCCGGCATCGGCCGCTTCGAAGATGGCCGATGCGGCCACCGCGGCCGGAACGTAGATGACCGCCGTGTTCGCCTGCGTTTGGTGGACCGCCTCAGCCACCGTGTTGAAGACGGGGACGGCATCCTCGAACCGTTGTCCCCCTTTTCCCGGCGTCACCCCCGCGACGACCTTGGTACCGTAGGCGATCATCTGCTTCGCGTGGAACGAGCCGTCGCGGCCCGTGATTCCCTGCACCAGCAGGCGCGTGGCTTGATCGATGAAGATGCTCACGCGGCTTGTCCCTTCGCCTTGGCAACCGCTTCCTTCACCGCTTCATCCATGTCGGTCAGCGCAGCGAACCGGGCCTTCCTCAGGATCTCAACGGCGAGCTGCTCGTTGGTGCCGATGAGCCGTATGACCATCGGCACCTTGAGCGCGAACTCTCGAGTCGCCTGCACGATGCCGTTGGCCACGTCGTCGGCCCGCGTGATGCCGCCGAAAATGTTGAAGAGGATCACTTTCACATTCGGATCGGACGTGATGATCCGCAGCGCGCTCACCACCTTCTGTGGATTGGAGCTGCCGCCGATATCGAGGAAATTGGCGGGCTCGCCGCCGTAGTATTTGACGAGATCCATCGTCGCCATCGCGAGGCCAGCGCCGTTCACGCAACACCCGACGTTGCCCTCGAGCTTGATGAACGTGAGTCCGGCTTCCCGCGCGGCCACTTCCTCGGGTGCCTCCGCGGAGACGTCGCGCAGCGCGGCGATGTCGGGGCGGCGCTCCAGCTCGTTGTCGTCGATCGCGATCTTGGCGTCGAGTGCCTGCACGGTCGCATCAGGCGTCGTGACGAGCGGGTTGATCTCGGCGAGAGACGCGCCCACCGCGTAGACGGCGGCGTACAGCTTCTGCATGATGTCGGCCGCGGCGCGCGCCTGCTTCACGTCACTGTAGAGCTTGAAGCCGAGCATCAGCGCCTGGTGCGACAGCAGTCCGTACCGCGGATCCACGGCCAGCCGGTGAATCTTCTCGGGGGTCTTGGCGGCGACTTCCTCGATGTCGATGCCGCCGGCGGGGCTCACCATCAGGACGGGGCGCTGCGAGGCACGGTCCACGATGATGCCGACGTAGCTCTCGGACGCGATCGCCGCCGCCGGTGCGACGAGGACCTTCTGGACCGTCAGGCCCTTGATCGTCATGCCGAGGATAGCGGACGCCGCCGCCCTGGCGGCGTCGGCGCCGTCCGCCAGCTTCACGCCGCCCGCTTTGCCGCGGCCGCCCGCATGCACCTGCGCTTTGACGACGACCTTGCCGCCGAGACGCTCCGCGATCGCGCGCGCTTCTGCGGGGGTGGTGGCGACCTCGCCCGGCGGCACGGGGATGCCCTGGCGCCGCAAAATGTCTCGTGCCTGGTACTCGTGAAGATTCACGCGTGCTCCTTCGCGATCGTCGTTCCGGCCTCGCCGCGTAACGCGGCGAGCCCGTCGGCCAGCTCGGCGATGATGGCGCGCTCGCCCCCCGTGCGCACAAACTCCGCGGCCGCTTCGACCTTGGGGCGCATACTGCCCACGCCGAGCTCTTTGCCCGCGAGCAGGTGCTCGGCCTGTGCCAGCGTCAGCCGCCGGACCGCCTCCTGGGCCGGCGTGCCGTAGGCGCGATACACCGCCTTCACATTCGTCAGGATCAACAACACCTGCGCCCCGATTTCCCGCCCGAGGATCGCCGCCACGCGATCCTTGTCGGCGACTGCGTCGATCCCTTCGAGTCCCAGTTTGGGGTCGCGATAGACCGGCGGTCCTCCGCCTCCCCCCGCGATCACGATGTAACCCGCGCGCGCCAGATCGCGCACCATGTCGCGCTCCACGATCCCGATCGGCCTGGGACTGGGTGCGAGGCGTCGTCCATCGCGCACCGGAATGCCGCGCGCCACGAGCCGCGCTTCCCGTGCCGGATCGAGCTTGTGGCCGATGGGCTTGGACGGCGTGCGGAGGTCGGGATCGTCGGCATGACACAGGGTCTGGGTGATCAGCGTGACCACCGAACGTTGCACGCCCGCGCGCTCGAGCGCGTTCTGCAGCGACTGCTGGATCATGTAGCCCATCCATCCAGCGGTGCCCGCGACCAGCACGCCCAATGGGAGCGGCTCCACCTGGTCGGCCGCTATCTCGTTGCGCGCCAGCTCATCCCCGACCTGCGGCCCGTTCCCGTGGACCAGGACGACATGCCAGCCGGCCGCGGCGAGATCGACGATGGGCACGAGGCTGGCCCGGGTATGACGAAACTGATTGCTGATCGTCGGCCGTTCGCCGGGAGGCGCGACGGCGTTCCCTCCGAGCGCAACGACAATGGTTCCAGGGGCCGTCACGGCGGCGCAACCTAGCGGGGGCGGCGGGCGGGAGCAAGCTCACTCATCAATTGCCGCCACAGTTGGCTGAACAGCTCCAAGTCGCCGACGCCGAGCGCCGAATCCGCCCGGACCGCGAGCCGCCGCGCCCGTTCCCACCGGGCCGCGAGCGTCGTATCGGTAATGATCTGCTCGCCGCCCAGCAGCGCCGCCCTCGCGGTCAGCCCATGACCGCTGCGTCCATCCAGCGTCACGTAGACCTCCGTGACCTGTGGAGGAGGGGGCGATCGCGCGTCGATGGGCTGGAGGATCTGGGCCTGGACCGTGATGAGAGAGCTGGTGGTCGGCCAGATCCGAAGTTGCCCGGGGCGTAGCTGCGACGATCCCACCAGCTCGCCAGGCAGGCGTTCGGGGTTGGGAGAGGACGGCCGCCACAGATGGGTTTCCGGCCCGCGCGGCGTGATCGCCGCCGCGTACATACCGACAAAGCGCTTTGGCGCCAGGAGACCCGACTCGAACGCGATGCCGGTCCAGACTGCTGCCGCCGCTCCTGGAACCCCGAGCTGAAATGGCTCCCGCGGGCGCGCGACCCATCCCGCCTGGATCGTGGAATCGGCGCTGACGCGCAGCAGATGGGCGACGGCGGTCTTGAATGTTTCGACCGGGTAGGAAAGCTGGGCACGCAGATCCGCGGGCAGGCGGTCGACGGGCTCGATGAGCGGCTTGAAGCGCCGCGCCCAGGTGGCGGTCAGTGAATCGTAGCCTGGGGCGAGCCAGAGATGCGTCTCGCCGGTGGAGGCGCGCACGGCTCCGACGAGTCCGCCGCGCAAGAACCGCACCTCGCGGTCGCGCCACCTGAGCGGTCGCACCAGCGGAAATGCTTCGTGGGACACATAGCCCCAGCTCACCCACCACAGCGCGCCCTTGCGGATGACGGGTGCCGGGGCGCCGAAACGCGCGAACGGCGCGAGGCGCTCGAAGCGGTCGGTGACGTCGCGCCGCCACACCAGGACGCGGTCGCGGGACTCGCTGCGCGCGAGTCCCCACACCTGGATCGTCCACGCGATGGCGAAACGGCGCCACGCGCCGACGAGCGCCACGCCGCCCGATCCCGCGGGCAGCACAGGGGCGCTGTCGGCCGAGGTCACCACTGGGCCTACCACACCTGGGCCAAACAGCACGGTGCTGTTTTCCAGCGGCAGCGTTGTCACCGCGAGGCCGCTGTCCGTTTCGACGGCGAGGCGAACCGGTGCTGTGGCGGTGGTTGGTGCGACCAGCCATGTGGTCTTGGCGGCGACGTCTTCCGAGTGTGCCGCGCGCAGCGTGACCGCCGTCGTCGGAACGCCGAGGGCGGCGGCGACATGCGCCGCGTCCCAGACGGGGATGGTGCGCACCGCCGCCTCGCCCGACGGGAACGCGGGTGGCGCGGTCGAATCCACATCGTCTACGCCGAACGCGAGACGCTCCAGCGCCGCGCGGCGTCGCACGAGGTCGGGACTTTCTGGTCGCGATCCCGCCGATGTGCGCACGACGCCCGGGATGACGAAATAGGCGGCGGTGAGTGAGACGAGCAGCGCGGCCCAGCTCGCGAGGATGAGCGTCGGCCGGTCGCGCCACGCCCAGACCAATGAGATCACGGTGGTGACGACTGCGACGGCGGCTACCACCTCCGCTCCGGGAATGCGCACGCTCAGCGCGGCCTGATCCACGACTCCGTGGACACCGCCGACGATCTCGGCGGGATCGAGCACCGCGCCCCACGCGATGACCAGCGCCAGACAGGCCAACAGCACGCCCAGATGGGCGCGGGCGTAGTCGCTGGCGCGAATCCGCCCGCGGCGAATGCGGAGCGATCCGATGATCCCGTACAGCAGCGCCACGATGCCGACGGCACTGACGACGAGCACGAGCGTCCGGTTTTGCAGCGCGGCGAGCCAGGGCAGGACGCTGACGTAATAGCCGGCGTCGTTGGCGAGCCTGGTGGAATCGAGCACGCCGAAATGCGGCGGCGACGCCGCCAGTACCGCGTGACGCCACCAGTCTCCCGCTCCGAGTGACAACAACGTGCCGAGGAGGACGCCGAGCAGGACCGTCGCGGCGAGCAGGGTACGGCGCGACACCGCTTCGACGATCTCGAGATCGCCGAGCCGGCGCGGCATCTGGACGGAGCCGATCGCGCGAAACACGATCAGCAGGTTGCCGGTGATCCAGGCGATCGCGACGAGGAGGACGAAGGCCTGGAGCAGCCGGGAGAGATCGCGGGCGGCGATCAACGCCTCGCCCCCCGCGAAGGTGCGGTCCCACGCCCGTTCCGCCGTTTCCACCGCCAGCCAGCGGCCGCCGACCAATGCAGCCACCAGCAGCCCGGCGCCGATCAGATACAGCCTGCGCCGGTTGGCTCGCGTCACGCAGTCACGCCGCGCGCCGTCAGCCAGCCCTCGACCTCGGCGCGATAGGCGTCGAGTGCTTTCGGACTGGTCGCCTCGAACCGCATCACGAGCACCGGCTGCGTGTTCGACGCGCGCAGCAATCCCCACCCTTCCGGGAAGGTGATGCGCACGCCGTCGAGCGTCGATACGGGATACTTCGCGGCGAACTCGTCAGCTGCCTGCTGCACGACGTCGAACTTCTGCTCGTCGGGACAGTCGACCCGAATCTCGGTGGTGGCGTACGTCTTCGGCAGATCGGCGAGGAGGCGGGACAGCGGGCCGCCTGCGCGCGCGACGTAGGCCAGCAGCCGGGCCGCGGCGAAGAGAGCGTCGTCGAAGCCGTACCAGTCGCCGCCGAAGAACATGTGGCCGCTCATCTCGCCGGCGAGCGGCGCGCCGATCTCTTTCATCTTCATCTTGATGAACGAGTGACCCGTCTTCCACATGATCGGCACGAGCCCCGCCCGCTTGAGCATCTGCGGCAGCACTTCAGAGCACTTCACGTCGAATATGACGGGCTTCCCCTTCCCCATGCGGTGCACGAGGTCCCGTCCGAACAGCACCAGTAGCTGGTCGCCGAGCACCGGTTGGCCGTTCTCGTCCACTGCGCCGATGCGGTCGCCGTCGCCGTCGAACGCGATCCCCAGCTCCGCCTTCTCTTTCTTTACGGCGGCCTGCAGGTCGTGCAGGTTCTCGAGCACGGTCGGGTCAGGGTGGTGATGCGGGAACGTCCCGTCGGACTCGTCGAACAGCGCGACGACGTCCACCCCGAGCTCGCGCAGCGTCTCGACGGCGACGAGGCTGGTGACGCCGTTGCCGCAATCCACCACCACCTTGAATCGCCGCGCGAGCGGCGCGTTGCGCGTGACGATCGCCTTGCGATAGTCCTTGAGCAGGTCGCGATGGGTCGCCGTCGTGCCGCCCGGTCGCGTGACGAGCTTGCCATCGTCGATCAGGCGGTGCAGGACCTGGATGTCGTCGCCGAACACGGCGTCGTGCGCCAGGACCATCTTGAAGCCGTTGAACTCCGGAGGATTGTGCGACCCGGTGACCTGGATGCCGCCGTCGACGGGCAGTGTTTTGGTCGCGAAGTAGAGCGCGGGCGTCGGCAGCTCGCCGACGTCGAGCGCGGCGCCGCCGGCCGCGACAATGCCTTCACAGATGCCCTGCGCGAGCCGGCTCCCGGAGGACCGGTTGTCCCGTCCCACGGCGACGCGCGGGCGTTTCCCGAGGCGTTCCCAGGCAAGTGTCGTGTAGGATTGTCCCACCGCGCGGGCGGTGGCCGGCGTCAGCTCTTTGTCGACCAGGCCGCGGATGTCGTATTGGCGAAAAATCGTGGGGGGCAGTTTCACGGTTCCCTCACACCCTGAAGGGTGTGCTCGGCAGTCAATGCCCTTAAGGGTGGTTTTGGCCGAGCCCACCCTGTGGGGTGGGAACATCGGCTGTCGTCGCTGCTGGTTGCACGCTCTCGCCGGCTGATCGCGCGAGGTCAAACAGGCGATTGGGCCACACCCCGAACACCAGCAAAGCGGCGACCGCGACGGCGACGGCGGCGCGCCCCCAGCGGTCGAGACAGACATCTCTGTGCGCGCCCTCATGCGGCTCGGACTTCATGTACATCGCCATGATGACGGGAAGATAGTACCCCGCCGATACCACGCTGGTCAGGACCAGAATCGCGGCCAACGTATTCTGGCCGGTACTGGTGGCGGCGATCAAGATGTACCACTTGCCGATGAATCCGGCGGTGCCCGGGAAGCCCAGAAGCGAGAGCATGCAGACGGCGAGCGCGAACGCGAGCCACGGGCGCCTGCTGGCCAACCCGGCCAGGTCGTCGATCATGACGTCGCTCTCGCCCGCCCTGCCCTTGGCCGCCAGCACCGCGAAGGCACCGACCGACATCAGAGTGTACGCGATCACATAGACGAGGAATGCGCTCGTCCCCGCCGCGCCGCCCGCGGTCACCGCGACGAGCAGATACCCCGCGTGCGCCACCGACGAATAGGCGAGCATGCGCTTGAGCGAGCGCTGTGCGAGGGCGAAAAGATTGCCGCCGATCATCGTGGCGACGGCGAGCCACCAGAGGATATCGAGCCCGGCGGGAATCGTGCCGAACGCCTGGTTCATGACGCGGAACAACGCCGCGAACGCCGCGGCCTTCACGCCGGTGGCCATGAACGCCGTCACCGGGGTCGGTGAGCCGTCGTACACGTCCGGCGCCCACATGTGGAAAGGCACCGCCGCGATCTTGAATCCGAATCCCACGAGCAGCATCGCCAGCCCGGCCAGGAGCATGACACCTGGCTTGACCATGACGCTGAGCTGCGCGCCGATCAGACCGAGATTCGTCGTGCCGGTCGCGCCGTAGACGAGCGCGATGCCGTAGAGCAAAAACCCCGAGGCGAACGCACCCAGCAGGAAATACTTCAGCGCGGCCTCGGCGGAGCGCGCGCGGCGGCGATCGAACCCGGCGAGCACGTAGACGGCGATCGACATCAACTCGAGGCCGAGGAAGATGACCATCAGATCGGCCGCGGCGGCCATCACCATCATGCCGAGCGTGCCGAACACGAGCAGGACGTAATACTCCGGCGCCAGGAGCTGCTCGCGCTCCAGGTAGGCAAACGAGATCAGCACGGTGAGCGCGGCGCCGCCAAGGAAGATCCAGTCGGCGACCCAGCGGAAGTCGTCGGCCGCGACCATCGCGACGACGCCCTGCACGCTCGCGCGGTTCCACCAGAGCCACCACGTGGCGACTGCCGTCGAGATCAGGGCGAGCAACGTCAACCACCCGGCGATTCGCAGATCGCGCACGGTCCGGTGGCGCCATGCGACGAACAGCAACAGCACCAGCGCCCACCCGGTGAGCACCAGCTCGGGGAGGAGCGAGAGCAGCAAGTCGCGCGAGATGGAGGGATCGAGCCTCATGGCTGCCCCGCCGTCGGCGCCGCGGCTGGCCGCATCTGCTCGATCAGGGCGCGCGCCGCGGGCTCCATCCGCTGCAGGAACGGCTTCGGATAGAGGCCGACCCAGAGGATGCACGCGAGCAGCGGAACGAGCACCGCGATCTCGCGCGGCGTGAGGTCGGTGAGCTTCTCGTTCTCGTGCTGGGTCAGCGGATTGTAGATCACGCGCTGCAGCGCCGTCAGCAGATACGCGGCGGCGACGATGACGCCCGTCGTGGCAAGCGCGGTCGCGATCGGATAGGTGCGGAACGACCCGATCAGGACGAGGAATTCACCGACGAATCCGTTCGTGCCCGGCAGGGCGATCGACGAGAGCGACACCACGGTCAGGATCGCGGCGAACAGCGGGACGACGCGCGCGATGCCGCCGTACGCGGCGATGAGGCGGCTATGCCGCCGTTCGTAGATCATGCCGACCAGGAAGAAGAGTGCGCCGGTCGAGATGCCGTGGTTGATCATGATCAGCAGCGCGCCCTGCACGCTCTGCAGCGTCAGCGCCCAGATTCCCAGCATCACGAAGCCGAGGTGCGCGACCGACGAGTAGGCGATGAGCTTCTTGAAGTCGGGCTGCACCATCGCCACGAGCCCGCCGTAGATGATCCCGATCAGCGAGAGGGCGACGATGACAAGCTGCACCTTCTGATCGAGCGCGACTGCCGGGAAGAACGGCAGCGCGAACCGCAGGAAACCGTACGTTCCCATCTTGAGCAGGATCCCCGCCAGGATGACAGAGCCCGCCGTCGGCGCCTCGACGTGCGCGTCCGGCAGCCAGGTGTGCAGCGGGAACAGCGGCACTTTGATCGCGAACGCCAGGAAGAACGCGCCGAACAGCCACCAGGCCACGGATCCCAGATCCTTCGCGTTGCCCAGGAGGTGCGCGTAGCTGAAGGAATACATGCCGGTCGCGCGGCCCGCGTGCACGTAGAGCACGAGGATCGCGACCAGCATGAGCAACGATCCCAGGAACGTATAGATGAAGAACTTGATCGCGGCATACAGCCGGTTGTCCCCACCCCACACCCCGATGATGAAATACATCGGGATCAGCATCACTTCCCACATCACATAGAAGAGGAAAAGATCGAGCGAGACGAAAACCCCGATCATCCCGGTCGTCAGGACGAGCAGCAGGGCGTAGAAGCCGCCCTCGCGCTGGGTGATGTAGCTCCAGCTGCCGAGGATCGAGAGCGGCATCAGGAACGTCGTCAGCAGGACGAGGAACAGCGAGATCCCGTCTACGCCGACGGTGTAGTGAATGCCCCAGGCCGCGATCCACGCCCAGTCCGCGGTGAACTGCATGCCGCCACTCGGCACGAACGTCCACCAGAGCGGGACCGACAACGCGAACTCGATGAGGCTAGCCGCGAGCGCGACGTACTTGGCGAGCCGCGCGGGCAGCAGCAAGACCACCAGGCTGGCGACGAGCGGCCAGGCCAGCAGCGCGGTGAGCACCCAGCGGGCGTACATCAGCTGGCCACCCGCCACAGCAGCAGCAGCACGCCCACGACGAACACGACCACGTACGTCCCGACCTGCCCGGTCTGCAGCCAGCGATTCGCCCAGCCGAGCGCGCGCGCCCCGCGGGCCGCGCCGTTGACGGCCGCACCGTCGATGACTCGGCTGTCGATCTGCTTCCAGAGCACTTCGCGCGAGAGCCAGACTATCGGGCGAACGATCAGCGCGTCGTAGATCTCGTCCACGTACCACTTGTTCTTGAGCACGCGCGCAACCCCGCGCTCCTCGGGAGCACTGCGCGCGGGTGCGAGTCGCTCGGGTTTTAGCAGCCGCCAGGCACCCACGATACCGATGACGGCCGTGGCGACCGCGATTCCGACCAGCAGCCACTCCGTTGACGTCGACAGATGGACGTCAGGAAGCAGGGCGGCGCTCGCCTCCGTCACCGGCTCGAGCCAGTGATGCAGCCACGCGCTGCCATGATAGAGCTCGGGTACGTTGATGAGCCCGCCCGCGACGGTGAGCAGGCCGAGCACGACCAGCGGGCCCGTCAGGATCCACGGCGCCTCGTGGAGATGCGGCTGCTCTTTCTCGCCGGTGCGGTTCGGGCCGTGGAAGGTGTACAGCATCAGCCGCGTCATGTAGAAAGCGGTGAGCAGCGCGGTGACGAGCCCCAGTCCCCAGAACACGAGCCACGCCGGGTCCACGTGCCCGCGCGCGTGCGCGGCGGCCAGGATCTCGTCCTTGGAGAAGAAGCCCGCCAAGGGCGGCACGCCCGCGATCGCGAGTGTCGCGATCCACATCAGCGTCGCGGTCCACGGCATGTAGCGCGCCAGGCCGCCCATGTTGCGCATGTCCTGGGCGTCTTCGTGCGCATGGGTGTGGTGATAGGCGCGGTGCAGCGCGAAGATCACGCTGCCCGAGCCGAGGAACAGCAGCGCCTTGAAGAAGGCGTGCGTGGCCAGGTGGAAGATGCCGGCGGCAAACGCGCCGGTACCCACCCCGACGAACATGTAGCCGAGCTGCGAGATCGTGGAATACGCCAACACCTTCTTGATGTCCCACTGCTTGAGCGCGATCGTCGCTGCGAACAGCGCCGTCAGCGCGCCGACGCCGGCGACCACCATGCTCGAAACGGGCGCCATCGCGAACAATAGATTGCAGCGCGCGACGAGATAGACGCCCGCGGTCACCATTGTCGCCGCGTGGATGAGGGCGGAGACGGGTGTGGGGCCGGCCATCGCATCAGGCAACCAAGTGTACAGCGGGATCTGCGCCGACTTGCCAGTGCAGCCGAGGAACAGGAACAGGGTGATCGCGGTGACGGTGCCGCCGCCCTGCACCAGCGCCGTCGGAGCGCTGCTGAAGACCTTGCCGAAATCGAGCGAGCCCGTGGACCAGAAGATCATGAACATCGCGACCATGAATCCGAAGTCGCCGATCCGGTTCATGATGAAGGCCTTGCGGCCCGCGTTCGCATTCGCCTCTTCGGTGAACCAGAACCCAATCAGCAAGTAGCTGCAGAGCCCCACCCCTTCCCAGCCGATGAACATCACCGGGAAGCTCGCGCCGAGCACGAGGACCAGCATGAAGAAGACGAACAGGTTGAGATAGGCGAAGTAGCGCGCGTAGCCCGGGTCGTCCTTCATGTAGCCGATGCTGAAGAGATGGATCAGCGAGCCGACGCCGGTGACGATCAGCAGCATCACGAGCGACAGCTGATCGACCTGGAAGGCAAAGTCGACCTGCAATGTGCCCACCGGAATCCACGACCAGTACCGGAAGATCAGCGGCTCCGCGGCGTGGAGGCCGACGTAGCCGCTGAAGACGACGACCGACACGGCGAATGCGGCGAGCAACACACCCGCCCCGAAGATCGAGACGAGTGTCTTCGCCGCGGGTCGCGTCAACGCCACCGCGCCGTTCAGCACGAAGCCGAGCAGCGCGAGCGCGGGCGCGAGCCAGATCCAGTCGACGGCGGTTCCGGTCATCCGTCCTTCAGCAGGTTCATGTTCTGCAGGCCGACCGACCGTTTATGCCGATACACCGCAAGAATGATGGCCAGTCCGACTGCCGCTTCAGCGGCGGCGACGGCCATGACGAAGAACACAAAGACCTGGCCGCCCAGGCCGATGCTCTGCGCCAGCGCGACGAAGGTGAGGTTCACGGCGTTGAGCATGAGCTCGACGCACATGAAGATCACGATGACATTGCGGCGGAGCAGCACGCCGGCGACGCCCAGCGTGAAGAGGACGGCGGAAAAGGCGAGCGCGGGACTGAGGAGCACTTAGAGCTCCCGCTTCGCGAGCACGACCGCGCCCACGATCGCGGCGAGCAGCAGCACGCTCGCGATCTCGAACGGCACGAGATAGGTGTTGAACAACGGATTCGCCACCGCGGCGACCATGCCCTGCTGCTGCTGCAGCGCCGACACCGTTCCCGCGGGCAGCTGGATCGACGCGGGCAGCGTCGCCCGGCTGAGCACTTGCAGCTGGAGCAGCAGCCCGCCGGCCAGGACCGCGGCGGCCAGCAGTCCCGCGGGTCCCTTGATGTCGGTCGGCGCGGGACGGCCCAGGTTGAGGAGCATGATCACGAACAGGAACAGCACCATGATCGCGCCGGCGTAGACCAGGACCTGCAGCACCGCGATGAACTGCGCGTCGAGCAGCACGAACAGCGCGGCAAGGGCGAACAGAGTGACCACGAGCCAGAGCGCGCTGGCGACGGGGTTCTTGCGCGTGATGCAGAGCAGCGCGCTCAGCATCGCGAGGACGCCAAAAAACCAGAAAAACGTTAAGGGGCTAAGGGACAAAGGGGCTATTCACCTTTTGGATCCGACGGGTCCCACAGCGTCGACACTGGATGCGTTTGCGCCGTCAGCCGCTCGAGATCGTAGACAAACCGGTCGCGCGAGTACTCGGAGTTCTCGTAATGCACGCCGACGTGGATCGCTTCCTCGGGGCACACCTCTTGGCAGTAGCCGCAGAAGATGCAGCGGAATTCGTCGATCTCGTAAATCAGCGGATAGCGGTGCCCCTCTTCGTCCTCGCCGGGGACGAGCTTGATGCAGTTCGCCGGGCAGATCTGCGGGCAGAGGCCGCACGCCACGCATTTGGCGCGGCCCTGCTCATCCGTCAGCATGCGGTGCGTGCCGCGCCAGCGCGAGGAGAGCGTCCAGTCCTTGGAGGACTTCTCCTCGGGATACTGCATCGTGACCTTGGGGCGCAGCAGGTGGCTGAACGTGAGCGCCATCCCCTTGAGCGTGGCGCGCAGATACGACGTCTGCTTGGTCGGCCGCTTCATCACCTTCACGCCGATCGCCATCAGGCAGCCTCCTGCGACATCGACCCGGAGACGATGCGGCCGCGGTCGAGCCACCACAGGAGCGCGATGAGGAGCACGAGGTTGAGCCCTCCGAGCGCCCAGGCCATGCGGGGGCCGTAGTCCCACCCGAGCTCTACCCGCACGACCCAGATCGCGACCGCGAGCATCGTGATATAGAGCAACGCAAGTGGCAGCAGCACCTTCCACCCGAGGGCCATCAGCTGGTCGTAGCGGAAGCGCGGCAGCGTCCAGCGGACCCAGATGTAGGTGAAGAGGAAGACGAACGTCTTGAGGCCAAAGACGGACAGCGTCGCCAGCGTTTTGACGACGCTCGGATCGCCGGTCGAGTCCCAGGTGGTGAACGGAATGTCCCAGCCGCCGAAGAACAGCGTCGCCATCAACGCCGATGCCGTCACCATGTTCGAGTACTCGGCGATGTAGAACATCGAGAACTTCATCGCGCTGTACTCGGTGTGATATCCGGCGATCAGCTCGCCCTCGGCTTCCGGCAGATCGAACGGGAGCCGGTTCGTTTCGGCGAGCGCGCTGACGAAGAAGATGATGAACGCCACAGTCAGGGGAATGACGAACCACAGCCCCTGCTGCTGCTGCACGATCACCTGCGACAGTGTGACGTTGCCGGCGAGCAGCAGCACCGCCACCGTACTCATGCCGAGCGCGATCTCGTACGAGATCATCTGGGCTGATGCCCGCAGGCCGCCGAGCAACGCGTATTTGTTGTTGGACGACCAGCCGGCGAGCACGATGCCGTACACGCCGAGCGAGCTGATCGCGAGAATGTAGAGGAAGCCGACCGGAAGATCCGCGACCACCATCGGCACGACGCCCCACTTGGTCGGCAACGGCGCCGCGAACGGGATTACGCCGAACGTCAGGAGCGCCGGCACGAACGAGACGATCGGCGCGAGCGTGAAGAGCGCCTTGTCCGCCATCGCGGGTGACGTCTCTTCCTTCAGGAAATTCTTCAGGCCGTCGGCGGCCGGCTGGAGCAGTCCCTGCGGTCCGACGCGGTTCGGCCCCAGGCGGTCCTGCATCCAGGCACACACGCGCCGCTCGAGCAGCGTCAGCAACGCGACCCCAACCATGATGAGGTTGAAGACGACGAACACCTTGATCGCCGACGAGATCAGGAAGAAGCTCATGCGACCGGCGCCAATCCGAGCGCCGCGCTCAACTCACCCAGGACCCAGGCCGCCGGTTGCGCCATGCCGGGCGCGGGCTTGGCCTGGTAGTAGCGCTGGTCACGCCCGTCGCGGTTGGTGAACGTCCCTTCCTCTTCCGCAACGTTGGCGGTCGGCAGAATCACATCGGCACGGCGGCACGGGGCATCCGGTCCGAGTACCGTGCCCAAATAAATCAGCGCGCCATTGGTCTCCACCGTGCAATCGGGATCGTCGAGGACCAGGACGATTGCCGCGTGCTTCGCGGCTTCGAGCGCCTGTGTGTAGTCCCGCGTGTACCCGAGGTTCTCGGCGCCCTTCGCGTTGGGCGCGCGCTCGGCGCGCAGCGCGAGATTCGGGACACCCGCGAGCGGTGCCTCTTCGCCCATCACCACTTGGAACGCGCCGGTCCAGCTGAAGCTCCCCCCGGACAGCAGCCGTTTCGCCGCCGCCAACGCCTCGGATGACGCGCCCGGGGAGACGAGCGCCACCGCGGCGCCCGACGCGCCCCGCAAAATCGATGTCACCCGCGCGAAGGCCTCGTCCCAATCCGTGGCATGCAGCGCGCCATCACGCTTGACCAGCGGGGCTTCGATGCGGTCGCCGCGGTTCATCCACTTGTAGTGCATGCGGCCGTGATCGCAGATGAAATAACGGTTGATGTCGAGATTGGGCCGCGGCCGCACGCGCACGACGACCTCATCCCGCGTATCGAGCGAGATGTTGCAGCCCTGCGAGCAGCCGGTGCAGATCGACGCCGTTTTGTCCAGCTCCCAGGCCCGTGCCTTGTGCAGGAAGTCCTTGGAGAGCAGCGAGCCGACCGGGCAGAGATCGACGACGTTGCCGGCCCACGGATGATCGAGCCGCGCCTCGGGATGAATGCCGATGAAGGCGCGGTCGCCGCGCTCGGAGACGTTCAAGACCGGCTCTTTCGCCACGTCCTCCATGAAGCGGACGCAGCGGGTACACAGGATGCAGCGGTTCGGGACGTACAGAACGTCGGGCCCGAAGTCCTCGACGGGATTGAAGCGCTTCGCGTACTCGGCGTAGCGCGTGCCGGCCTGCCCTTCCTGGAAGACGAAGTCCTGCAGCTCGCACTCGCCCGCCTGATCGCAGATCGGACAATCGAGGGGGTGATTGATGAGGAGAAACTCCAGCACACTCTGGCGCGCGTCTTTGGCCGGCGGCGTCTGCGTCTTGACCACCATTCCTTCGGTCACCGTGGTCGCGCAGGCGATCTGGAGCTTCGGTGCCTTCTCGATCTCGACCAGGCACATGCGGCACACGCCGGCGACCGGCAGCCCGGGGTGGTAGCAGTAGTGCGGCACGAGCACGCCGGCTTGCTTCGCCGCCTCGATGACGAGCGTGCCGGGAGGGACGGAGACTGGTGCGCCGTCGATGGTCAGGTTGATCATGCCGTCAGCCATCAGCCGTCTGCCCTCATCCGACCATTACTGGTTGGCGCTTGCCTGCGAGATAGGCTTCGAATTCGCCCCTGAACTTCTTGATTCCACTCACAATCGGAGCCGCGCACGAGTCAGACAGCACGCAGATCGTCTTGCCTGTCATGTTTTCCGAAAGGTCGAGCAGCAAATCGAGGTCTTTGGTCTTGCCCTGCCCCGCCAGAATCCGCTCCATGATCTTGGTGGTCCACGCGGTGCCTTCGCGGCATTGGGTGCACTGCGCGCACGACTCGTGCGCGTAGAAGCGCGCGAGCCGCATGATCTGATAGACCATGTCGGCCGAATCATCGAATACGATCACGCCGCCCGAGCCGAGCATCGAGCCGCTTGCGACGACGCCCTCGTAGTCGAGCAGGCAGGCCTCGGTCTCTTCACGCGTCAGGATGGGGACCGATGAGCCACCGGGGATGCAGGCCTTGAGCGTGCGCCCCGCCGGTGGGCCACCGCACATGTCGTACAGCAGGTCTTTCAAGGGGAAGCCGAGCGTCACTTCGTAGTTGCCCGGCCGCTGCACGTGGCCGCAGACGGAGAACAGCTTCGTGCCGGTGCTCTTGGGGTTCGAGAGGCACAGCCCTTTGTACCAGGCGGCGCCGCGCTTGATGATGTGCGGCACGGCCGCCAGCGTCTCGACGTTGTTGATTGTCGTCGGCAGGCCGAACAGCCCGGCGGCCGCGGGGAATGGCGGCTTGATGCGCGGGTTGCCGCGCTTGCCTTCGATCGAGTTCATCAGCGCGGTCTCTTCGCCGCAGATGTACGCGCCCGCGCCGCGATGCAGGTAGATCTTGATGCTGCCGAACACGCCGGCGGCATTCGCCTCCGCGAGCGCCCGCTCCACGATGGTCCACGGCTCGGTGAACTCGCCGCGGATGTAGATGTAGGCGACCTCGGCGCGGATCGCGTGCGCGGCGATCGCCGTGCCCTCGAGCAGGGCGTGCGGCGTCCAGCGCATGATCTCGCGGTCTTTGAACGTCCCCGGTTCTGATTCATCTGCATTTACACACAGATAGTGAGGACGCTTTTTCTCTTTCGGCATGAACGACCACTTCAGGCCGGTCGGGAATCCCGCACCACCCCGCCCCCGCAGGCCGGATTCTTTCACAACCTCCACCACCTCCACCGGCTGCATCTTCAGAGCTTGGGACAAAGCCTCGTACCCACCACGCTTTGTCCAGCCTTTAAGTGTGCGCGCGTCCGCGTCGCCGAAATACTGCGACAGCACCACCGTTTCTTTGGGATGCGGCTTGTGGGGAAAACCCATCACGACACCTCATTGCGGATTGCGGATTGCGGATTGCGGATTGGGGAGGGCGGCACCGAACCGCCGAAGCCGGGATCGAACCCCGCCCAGACAATCCGCAATCCGCAATCCCCAATCCGCAATTCTCTCACCGGTACTTCCTCACCAGTTCCGGTACCTTCTCGGGCGTGACACTCTCGATGAAGTCGTCGTTGATCAGGATCGGAGTCGCGAATCCACAGGCGCCCAGGCATTCCACCTCGACAATCGTCCATTTGCCGTCGGAGCTCGTGGCGCCCGCGTCCCCCGCGCCGGTCTGCTGCAGCAGCGCCTTCAGCACCTCCTCGGCCCCGCAGATGTTGCAGGGCGACGTAGTGCACACCTGCACGAAGTTTTTGCCGACGGGATGCTGGTGGTACATAGTGTAGAAGGTCACGACGCCCTTCACGTACGCCGGCGTGAGCCCCAGCACCTCGGCGACCTCCACCATGATGCGGTCGGAGATCCAGCCTTGCTCGCGCTGCGCGATCCACAGCGCCGGCAGTAGCGCGGCCTGTTTGTTGGGATAGCGCTGCAGCAGGGTCTGCAGCTCTTCCATCACCTTGCCGACGAAGACCGGCTGATACTCCGTCGTGTCGTGAGCGGTGCTCATCGATCGACCTCGCCCATGACGATATCCACCGACGCGTTGATCGCGATCAAGTCGGAGAGCAGGTGACCCTCCGCCATCTTGGGCAAGGCGGACAGATTGATGAAGGAGGGCGGCCGGATGCGCCAGCGCACCGGCTTGGCGGTCCCATCCGACACGAGGTAGTTGCCCAGCTCCCCTTTGGGGTTCTCGATCCCCACGTACGCTTCGCCGACCGGAGCCTTCACGCCTTCCATCACCTGCTTGAAGTGGAAGATCATCGCTTCCATGTCGCTCATGGCGCGCGTCTTGGAGGGAAGAATGACCCGTGGGTCATCGACGTTGATCGGACCCTCGGGGAGCCGGTCGAGCGCCTGCTCGAGAATGCGATTCGACTGGTGGCACTCCTCGAGCCGGACCAGATAGCGGTCATAGACGTCGCCATGCTCTCCCACGACGACGTCGAAATCGTAGGTCTCGTAGCCCAGGTACGGCTTGTCCTTGCGGACGTCGTAGGCCACCCCGCTGGCGCGCAGCATCGGGCCGGAGAGGGAATGATTGATCGCTTCGGCGGCGGTGAGCGCGCCGACGCCCTGGGTGCGGCCGGCCCAGACGGCGTTGCGCGTGAGCACGCGGTCGATTTCGGCCAGCGTCTTGGGGAACGTGCGTGTGAACTCGCGCAGCTTTTCGACAAAGGGGTCGGGAATGTCGGCCATGAGCCCACCGACGCGCGTGAGACTCGTCGTCAGCCGGGCGCCGGTCCACATCTCCTGCAGGTCGTAGATCCGCTCGCGCTCCTGAAACGCCCAGAGGAAGGGCGTAAAGGCGCCCAGGTCGATCGACGTCGTGCCGAGCCACACCATGTGCGAGATGATGCGACTCATCTCGCACGCGATCACGCGCAGCACCGTGCAGCGCGGCGTGATCTCGATCCCCATCAACTTCTCCGCCGCCAGCGCGAAGCCGACGTTGTTCGCCATCGGCGACAGGTAATCGGTGCGGTCGGTGAGCGGGATGATCTGATTGTAATGGCGGTATTCGCCAAGCTTCTCGAAGCCGGAGTGCAGGTAGCCAAGATGCGGGATGCAGCGGACGACGGTCTCGCCATCGAGCTCGACGACCAGACGCAACACGCCATGCGTCGCGGGGTGCTGCGGGCCCATGTTGACGAGCATGTGCTCCTCGCCAAGATCGGCGGGGGGCTCCGCTGTCGCGGTGAGGGGGACGCGCGTCGGCTGCCCAGCGGCGTCCACGCCCGGCGTGGCCAGCTCGAGCTCGACGGTGCGCTTGCTCATGGATTCGGGGGTTCCGGAATCATGCCGCGCTCGCCGCGCCGGAGCCGTTCGCGCATGTCATCGGGGATGTCGCCGCCCGCCTCGGCGATCGACAGCTCTTCCATCGAGTAGTGCGCCTCGGGATTCGCGTTGAGCGCCTGGCGCACCTGCTCGGCGCGGGAGAAACGGCCCCGCAGCGGGAAGCTCTTTCGCAGCGGGTAGCCCTCGGCGTACGTCTCCCACATCAGGATCCGCCGCAGATCTGGATGACCGCGGAACGTGACGCCGAACATGTCGAAGACCTCGCGCTCGAGCCAATCGGCGCCGTGCCACAGGCTCCAGACCGAATCGACGGCCAGCTCGTCCGATGCCTGCAGCTCGACTTTCACGCGCACATCGGCTTTGCGCGTGAGTGAGCGGAGGAAGTACACGACCTGGAGCGGGCGCTCCCGATCGCGGAACTCGACGGCCGTGACGTCGACCAGGTAGTCGAACTCCTGCCCCGGGGTCTCCTTCAGCCAGTGCATCGTCTCGAGCAGGTGTTCCCGGGCGACGAACACAATCGTCTCGCCGTCGCGGGCGACTTCGGTGCGAAGGGCCCCAGGAACCGGGGTGTTCACGAAGAACGAAATTGGTGGACGGAGTTGCCGAACGGCTCGGAAATCTCGTCGATCGTCTCGGGCGGGAGCCGCAGACCCTTGTCGTCGAGCGGCTGTTCTTCGCGCCGCTTCACCGCGTCGAACAGCGACTCGCCCTTGATCTTCTTGTGAAGCAGCAGAATGCCGTACAGCAGGCCTTCGGGCCGCGGCGGACAGCCGGGGACGTAGACGTCCACGGGGACGATCGTGTCGATGCCCTGCACCATCGCGTAGTTGTCGAAGATGCCGCCGGTCGAGGCGCACGCGCCCATCGAGATGACCCACTTGGGCTGCGGCATCTGGTCGTAAATGCGCCGGATCACGGGCGCGAGCTTGAAGGGCAACCGGCCGGCGCAGATCAACACGTCGGCCTGGCGCGGCGAGAACGCCTGGCGCTCCATGCCGAAGCGCGCAAAGTCGTAGCGGCTGGCCGCGGTCGCCATGAACTCAATGGCGCAGCAGGCGGTGCCGAACGGCATCGGCCACAGTGAATTGGCGCGTGAGGAGTTCACGGTCCAGTCCACCAAGTCCTGGAATTTTGCCAGCAGGTAATTCGAGCTTTGGACTTCGCCGACTCGTTTCATAAGACCTCAAAGTCGTCGAGCAGCATCGTCGAGCGGAATCGTCTAGCAAAACCGTCTAACAAGACGGCCCAACAAAACCGTTAACGGGTTCGCTTGACGTTTCTGCTTGACGCCGTTGCTCGACGTGTTTGCTCGACGCCTTTAATCCCATTGGAATGCCCCGCGCTTCCAGACGTAGACGTAGCCCACGAACAGGATCACCAGGAACACGAGCATCTCGACCAATAGGAAGCCGGTCGTCAAGGCGCCATTCCCCATAAAGATGACGGCCCACGGTATCAAAAAGACGGTCTCGATGTCGAAGAGAATGAACAGGACCGCGACGAGATAGAACTTGACCGAGAAACGCTCGTGCGCGGTCCCGAGCGGCGGCATGCCGCTCTCGTAGGGCCGGTCTTTGACGTCGGTCGGCCGGCGTGGCCCGAGGAAATGCGATGCAACGATCATCGTCGTCGCCGCGACGATGGCCAGGCCCAGCAGCATGAGGAACGGGATATAGGGCTGCATGGCGCTCGTGAAAAAATTCACTAAGTGTTGTATGGAAGCTATCGGCGGTGTGGCGTAAGTCAAGTTGGCGCCATTACATTGCGCCCCCATGTCCATCAAATCGGATCGCTGGATTACGCAAATGTCGCGCGAACACCGGATGATCGAGCCGTTCGCGGACCGGCAGGTGCGCGCGGGCGTGATCTCCTACGGCGTTTCATCTTACGGCTACGACATGCGCGTCGCGCCCGAATTCAAGATTTTCACGAATGCCCTGTCGGCCGTGGTCGATCCGAAACGCTTCGATCCGAAATCGTTCGTCGAGTTCACGGGCGACGTCTGCATCGTCCCGCCCAACTCGTTCGCGCTCGCCAGCTCGGTCGAGTACTTCCGCATCCCGCGTAACTGTCTGACCATTTGCGTTGGCAAGAGCACGTACGCGCGGTGCGGAATCATCGTCAATGTGACGCCATTTGAGCCGGAGTGGGAAGGCTTCGTCACACTGGAGATCTCGAATACGACACCTTTGCCAGCTCGGATCTACGCAAATGAGGGCATTGCGCAGGTCCTATTCTTCACGGCTGATGAAGGCGACGAATGTGAGGTTTCATACAAAGACAAGAAGGGGAAGTATCAGGCGCAGCGGGGCATAACATTACCCAAGCTGTAAGCACCCCTTCTATCGCACGGGTTGCTGTCCGGCTGTTGACTCGGTCCTGCGTGATCCGAGGACGGTGACGCCGATTGTGATCGCGACGATAATGGCCAGGTCGGGAATCCAGCCGAGCTCCGTTGCCGGCACCGCCATCTGCAGGAAGTACATCACAAAGTCGATCAGCCCGATCAACAGTCCCAGCAGCACCGTGTACTGCAGGGTCCGCCCCATTTGCGCGAGCACGCTGCCGGTGACCAGCGCGACTGCACCCTGCGCTGCCGCGATCCCCACCGCCGCGACGCTGCCGCTGAAGAGCGTTTCCATCACGGCGGAGCGGCCCGGATTGTAGCTGAAGAACCAGGTATGGATGAGGGCGACGACCAGCCCCGCCACCGCGGCGCAGATCGTGGCCCAGATCGAGTAGTAGATGACGATGCGGGATCGATCGCTGGTTTCCATCGTGGCTCCAATCTAGCGCAGCGCTGCCGCCGCTTCCACGAGCGCCGCCCGCGCCTGGTCCACCCGATTCACCAGATCGGTGAGCTCCCGGTTCGCGCTGGTCGCATCGGCGTAGCGAATCGCCTCGTTCACGCTTGGGAACGCCATCGTCGCGTAGCCGTTGTCGAGATCGGCCGCGAACTGCAGGCTGCGGAACCACGGTCGGCTCACGAGGCCCTCGGGGCGCGTCAGGCGGCGCTCGACCTGCATCAGCGCCGCGTTGACGTGCTGCGCCCGCGCTGAATCCACCGGGCCGGCACGCAGCGCACTGTCGCGCGCCGTGCCGAACGCGCGCGCCACCGCCGTAAGGCGGTCCAGCGCGTCCTTCAGCGGCTGGGTACTGACCGACTGCCCCCACTGCTTCTTGGCGATGCCGGAATCGAGCTGCGCGACCAACCCGTTCATCTCGGTGCCGAACACGGCATAATCGAGGGGTAACAGGTCGCTGTTGGCGAGCCGGCCGAGGATCACGGCGACGAGCTGCGCGCCGGCGCGATGCGCCTTGTAGCTCGGATCGCCGAACCGCGTCATCCAGTCGTAGGAGTCGTACATCGAGTGATAGATGCCGTCCGGCCCGTCGAAACCGATCCCCCCCGCGGGAATCCCGAGATGATGATAGAAGCCGGAGAAGTCCGACCCGCCGCCGAGGTTGCCCATCGTGAGTTTGGTCGTGTCGCCACTGTGCGCCTTGAGCCAGACGTCGTAGACCGTCCCCGGACCTACCGGGTCCGGCACGACGCGGCTCGCGTCGCGGAGCAGCGGCTTGAGCGACGGCGATCCGCTTCCGCCGAAGTTCGGCCCAGAGAAGGTGCCATCCTCATTGATGTAGGCGACGACGCGCGCGCGCAGCGTGTCCTCGAGCTCCTCGACCCATTCGGTCGAGCCGATCAAGCCCCACTCCTCCGCGTCCCACGTCGTGAACACCACGGTCCGTGCCGGCCGCTGTCCTGCGCGCGCCAGCGTCGCGAACGCGCGTGCGGTTTCGAGGACGGACACCGTGCCGCTCACGTTGTCGCGCGCTCCTGGCCCCCAGGCGTCGCGGTGACCGCCCACCACGACCCATTCGTCCGGCCAGCGCGTGCCCCGGATCATCCCAACGGTGTTCCAGATCTTGTGGAACGCGCGGGGACCGCGCTCGGTCTTCACATGCATGCGGGTGCGCGCGGGGCCGGGACCGACGTGATAGCGGAACGGCAGGCCCCCCTGCCAGCTCTGCGGGACCGACGGCCCGGTCATCGGCTCGAGGAAACGCCGCGCGTTTCCGTAGCCCATGGGAATGATCGGGATCTTGGGAATATCGAGCGAATCTTCCGGCACCCGGCGCGCGCCTTCGACCGACGACCAGCTCGGCGTCGTGGGGTCGCCGTTGCCGTTCATCATGCTGCCGCGCTGGATCCCGTCGGGGTTGCGCATCGGCCCCTTGGGATAGACGTCCCCCCGGAAGAAGCCGTCGTCCTGCGGATCGGAATAGACGATCAAGCCGAGGGCGCCGCGCTTCTGCGCCTCGCGTGCCTTGATGCCGCGGAACGAGCGGCCGTAGCGCGCGATCACGACCTTGCCGCTGACACTGATGCCGAGGGAGTCGAGCGTCTTGTAGTCTTCGATCAACCCGTAGTTCACGTAGACGACATCGGCCGTGACGTTGCCGTCGCCGCTGTAGCCGTTGAAGGGCGGGACTTGCGGACCCGTCCCCGGCTCGGCCAGCGCCAGGCGTGTCGCACGGGAGCCGGTGATGATCCAGGCCGCTACGGTATCGGGCTGGGGGATGTAGACCGTGTACTCCTTGCTCCACGCGTCGATGCCCCACGATTTCATCTTGTCCAGCACGTAATCGCGCGTCGCGGCCTGCGCCGGCGTGCCCGCCATGTGCGGGACCGCGGAGAGGTCGCGCGACATTTGCCGCACGCTGGCGGTATCGGGGACCGCGAGCAGGCGTTGCTCGAACGACTGTGCGACGGCCGGACGGCCTAACGGCCCGACGGCCAACAGAGCGAGCAAGAGCGGTACCGGCCGTCCGGCCGTCCGGCCGTCAGGCCGTCGCATAGTCCAGCCTCCCAGTCTCATCGAGGATTTAGGATCTGGTCAATCCGTGCCAGCAGATCGACGACATGCGCCCGCGTGGCGCGATCCCCCGCCCTGGGCAGCGCTCCCCGCAGCGCAGTTTGCAGATCGACCAGCTCGAGGCGGGCCTGCGCGCGCGCATCGGCCGGACGCGGTGCCGGTGGCGTAAAGCCGGGGAACGGCGTGAACCCGGGGGGCAGCGGCGTCACCAGCGGCGTGCTGATGAGCCGTTCCATCTGATCGACAAAGGCGCGCTGGAGATTGCGCCGATACTCATCCACTCGGACCGCGCCGGTGCCGAACTCCGAGAAGATGCCGCGCCGCACGTCACCGCACAGGTCCGCGATCGTGTAGGACCCTGGCTGCGTGGCCGCCTGGTCGGCGAGGCGCGATAGCCGGCCGTCCTGGAAGAGCAGGTTCAGAATCGCCGTCTGCCGCGCCCGAATCCGCTCCACGAACCCCGTGGGCTCGATGCGCCGCAGGATCTCGGGATCGAAGAAGAACGACGGCGTCGTGAAGACGTTCTCGTTCAGGAACTGCACCGCTTCGGCCTGCTTGGCGCGCGGCACCGGCTGATAGACGCGACCCGACTGGCTGGCGTACTTCGTGAACTGGTAGACGCCGCCGACGACCACCGCGACGTGGTTCATCTCTCGCGACCACTGGCTGATGAGCTCGGTGTACATGTCGTCGAGCCGATCGTAGTTGTCGAGCCGATCGGTGGTCGTCGCGGGAATCAGCATCGGCACCAGGCGCTTGATGTTGCGGACGCCATAGCCGCTCGCTTTCACCGGATCGTCACCGAGTGCTTCGGTGATGATGCGCGGATCGACGGGCTCGCCGTCGCCGATCCAGCGGTCCCACGGCTGCGAATCCTGCAAGCGGGCGAGCGAGTCGAGGATCGGCCGCTCGGCGTCCGGCGATGGCGCCGTGGGAATGCGGCGGTAGCCCCAGTCGATCGCAAATAAGTCGTACGGCCCGATGCCCTGCATCAGGCAGGCCGAGTCGCCGGGCTGCGCCACGTAGTTGTAGCGGGCGTAGTCCATGATCGACGGACTCGTGCCCTTCATCCGGCACGTGAACGACTTGCTGCGCAGCGAGTCGACGGGATAGTAGGTCGACGCCACCATGTTGTGGCGCAAGCCGAGGCTGTGGCCGACTTCGTGAGTCGCGACGTACGCGACCATCAGGCCCATCAGCGAGTCGGGGAACGGCAGGGTCCGCGCGCGCGGATCGGCGGCGCCGGCCTGCGTCCAGTACCACGCCTCGACCAGGCTCGTGATGTTGTGATAGAACCCGATGTTGGCGTTCAGGATTTCGCCGGAGCGCGGATCGCTGACGCTCGGGCCATAGGCGTTTTCGATCGTCGACGGCAGCCAGCGGATCGTCGAGAAGCGCGCGTCGTCGATATCGAAGTCGCTGTCGCTGGCGTCCGGCACACGTGCCGTGATGGCATTGCTGAAGCCCGCGGCGCGGAACACCGGCTCCCACATCTCGACGCCCTTGATCAGCCACGGCACCCATTTCGCCGGCGTGGCGGGATCGATGTACCAGACGATCGGCTGGACGGGATCCGACACCGCGGCGTTGGGATCCTTGGGCTCGAGCCGGAACCGCTTGATGAAGCAGCGGCGCGGTCCGGAGACGCGGTCCTCGTCGTAATTCTCGAACGAGAGATTGAAGTACCCGACGCGGTTGTCGCACAGCCGAGCCATCATCGGCTGCTCGGGGAGCAGGACCATCGAGTAGTTCATCAGCATCGTGATCGAATTGAGCGAGCGGTTGGGCGGGCCGCCGACGAAGTTCGGTACGGAGTCGACTTCGAAGGTCTGCAGCGCGCTCACCTCGAGATGGCGCGGGAACGACCGTGCGCGGTCGACGACGGACCGCGCGGGATCGAGCCGCCGGACGCGGACCCCTGATTGCCGCAGATTCAGCTCCGACACGTCGGTCGTGAACAGCTTCGTCGTTTCGATCACGGCGCTGCTGTCGGGCGTGTGCCAGGAGGCGACGTCGAAGCTCATGATGATCGGCGCGATGTTGGAGAGTCGCACCGCCCGCGCGACCGGGTGCGTGCTGTCGGCGCGCATCGCGTACGACACGATCCGCAAGAAGACCTTGTTGCCCATCCGTTCCCACACCACGATACGGTTGCTGATTTCTTCGCCGGCGTACCGAATGCCGCGAATCGTGCCGCGCTGGTCCGCCACCATGAGGAACTGGCGGCCGAACATGGCCTTGGGGATTTCGTAGAAGAGCTTCTCGCCGATGCGATGGACGGTGAAGACGCCGGAGTCGGTGATCGCGCCGGGGGTGATGACCTGGTTGTAGGGTTTCGGGGCGGTCGCGTCAGGCGCTTGCTGACGCCCACCCCCGCCAGCCGCGCGTGTCGTATCTTGGCGAGCGGGTGAGGGTGCCGACCCGTTCCGGGCCGGCGCGGAGGCGCATGCAAGGGCACCGAATGTCAGAAAAACACTCACCGCGCGCATCGGATTGTACCTTGGCTGTTGGAAGAACCGGGAGATTAGGCCGTGCAAAGCCATCCGTCTAGAGGCATTTTGAGTTCATGACGAAGAGTTTGCGGCTCCTGATCGTCCTCGTCGTGATCGCGGCGATGATCTACGGTGCCGCGCTGACACTTGCGCTGACAGGGAATCTCGGCTCGAGAACGGCGCTCGTCGTGCTGGTGGCCGGCGCACTGCTCTTCCCCGCCGCCTGGCTGCTGGCGCGCCGCCGCATCTGGACGCCGTTCACGGCGCTCGAGCGCGGCATCCAGCGCGTTTCGGAAGGCGACCTGAGCACGCAAGTGCCGGTCGCCCGCGACGACGAGTTGGGCAGCCTCTCGACGCACTTCAATCATATGACGCGGGTGCTGCGTGACCGCGCCGAGGAGCAAGGGCGCTTCGCGGCGGCGGGCGAGCTGTTGGGCGGCGTGGCCCACGAGGTCAACAACCCGCTGATGGCAATTGCCAGTCACGCCGAGCTGCGGCTGGCCGATGCCAAGCTCACGGCGGAACAGCGCAATGAAATGCAGAGCATCCTGCGGCAGGCGCAGCGTGCCGCCAAGCTGCTGCGGGGGCTGCTGCGGTTCGTGCGGGCCGGCGAAAAGCGCACGGCGGCGGTGAACCTGAACGACGTCGTACGCAGCGCGATCGATCTCGTGTCGTACCGCTTCAGCATCGACGAAATCACGATCGAGGGACGGCTCGACCCCGAGCTGCCGACGGTGGTGGCCGATGCGAACCGAATGGAACAGGTCATCGTCAATCTGCTGAGCAACGCGTTGGATGCCTTGCGGGGCGTGAAACCTCCCCGGCGCTTGATCGTCGACTCGTTTACGGATGATACCGGCGGCAAGGTCTGTGTCACCGTGACGGACAACGGACCCGGCGTAGCGTCCGAGATCGCGGGGCGGCTGTTTCGGCCGTTCGCGAGTACCAAAGGCATGCGCGGCACGGGGCTGGGGCTCTACATCTCGCGGCAGCTGGTGCGGGAAGCCGAAGGGGAGCTCGATGTGGTGAAGCACGATGGCCCGGGAGCCCGCTTCATGGTCTGGCTGCCCTCAGCGCGCCAGGCCGTGCCCACGGCGCCGGTCGCGATGCCGCAGGCAGCGACACCCGAGGCGAGTGCGCCAGCGTCGCCCAAGCTGAGTCTCGAGGGAATTCGCGTGCTCCTGGTCGACGATGAGGAGCTGATTCGCCGTCCGATGGCGCGGTTCCTGAGCAAGCGTGGCGCGGAGATCAAGGAGGCCGGCGACGGTTTGGCGGCTCTCGAGCGGCTGAACGAGGGATATGATCCGCAGGTGATTCTCGCGGACTTGCGCATGCCCAAGATGGATGGCGCGGAGTTTTACCACCGGCTGCAGCAGGAGCGTCCACCGCTGGCCGAGCGCGTGCTGTTTTTGTCCGGGGACATTACGCATCTGGCCGGGCGCGGCCTGGCGGAAGTGCCGCGCGACCGTGTGCTCGTGAAGCCGGTCGAGCTTGCCGAATTGGAGCGGCGGATCGCGGCGTTCGTGCGAGAGAAGGCGGCGTAACATGCTGGTGGTGGTCGTGCTGTTTGCGACCGTGCTGCTGCGGGCTGGGATTGTCCTGACCTTTGTCTACGTCATCCTTCCTGCCAAGCGTGTCTGTCCCCTGTGCGGGGCGCAGCTCGCGCTGATTCAGCACTCGGTGTTGCGACGACTGCTACCGATGGTCGAGCATCGCTGGTGCTTGGAGTGTGGGTGGAGCGGAATAGTGCGGCAAGTTCAGTCGCGGGTGATCAAGCGCGCCGCCCGCTCATAGAAGAAATAATCCCACGCCCAGTTGATCAGCACGAAGAGTTTGTTGCGAAAGCCGATCAGCTGAATGATGTGGATCACGAGCCACATCACCCACGCCGGAAATCCGCTGAGCTTGAGTCCGTAGACGTTCGCTACGGCCGCATTGCGGCCGATCGTAGCGAGCGTGCCCTGATCCCGATACCGAAACGGCTCGAGCGGCTGGCCGCGGAGCTGGCGGGCGATGTTGCGCGCGACCGACTGCCCCATCTGAATCGCCACCGGCGCGACCATCGGGAGCGGCTCGCCGTTCTCCTCGCGATAGGCCGCGTCGCCGATGATGAAAACCTCGGGATGTCCCGCCAGTTGCAGCGTCGGCTCGACCGGAATGCGGCCCTGGCGGCCGGGCGGGACGCCGAGGGTCGCGTTGAGCGGCGAGGCGCGCACGCCCGCCGCCCAGATGACCGTCTGCGCGGGGATGATTTCGCCGCTCTTTAAGCGGATCTGCGTGCCGTCGTAATCCGCCACCTGCGCGCCGAAGCGCACGTCGATCCATTTCCGCCACAGCGTCTTCACCGCCGCCTCGCGCAGCCGCTCCGGCATCGCGGCGAGCAACGTATCGGTCGCCTCGAGCAGCAGGATCCGGACGTCCTTGATGTTGAGCCGCGGATAGTCCTTGACGAGCACCAGCCGGATCAGCTCGGACAGCGCGCCCGCCATCTCGACGCCCGTCGGCCCCCCACCAACCACGATGAACGTGAGCAGCCGGCGGCGCTTTTCGGCGTCGGGCTCGAGCATCGCCTGCTCGAAACAGGTGAGCACGTGATTGCGGATCGCGATCGCGTCGGGAATGTCCTTCAAGCCCAGGCCATGGCGCTGCATCGACTCCAGGTCGAAGAAGTTCGTCTCGCCGCCGGGCGCCAGAACCAAGAAATCGTAGCCGATCGGCCCGGCACTCGTCTCGAGCCGCTTCGCCGCGAAGTCCACGCGCGTCACGTGGACCATGCGGAAATCGAAGTTCTTCTGCCCGCGCAAGATCGCGCGCGCCGGCTTCGCGATCTCCTCGGGCTCGAGCCCGGCGGTCGCCACCTGGTATAGCAATGGTTGAAAGAGATGGTAGTTGTTGCGGTCCACCAGCACGACTTGCACCGGGGCGCGGCGCAGCGCCCGGGCGGCCCGCAGGCCGCCAAACCCG
>DASYRZ010000107.1:0-6440 GCA_036003865.1 Gemmatimonadales bacterium
GTCCCTCCCGCGCCGGCTGAGCCGCCGAGCGCCAGACCGGCGAGGATGAGCACGACGAGCCCCGCGACTTTGAGCAGCGTGCTGATGTTCTGGAGGACGGCGCCGCGATGAATGCCGAAGTAATTGACGATCCCCACGAGGATGATGTATCCCGCGCCCAAGAGCTGCTCCGCGCGAATGTCGAGCGGACCCAGTGCCATCACGATGGATGCCGGATCGTGGCCGAAGGTGCGCAGCGTGTAGGCCGAGGCGGTGATGCCGATGGCGCCGTAGGCGCCGGGCCGGATCACCCACAGCTCCGCCCATGTGAACAGGAACGCGGGGAGGCTTCCGAACGACTCGCGCACGAACACGTAGACGCCGCCCGAGCGCGGGAACGCCGCCGCGAGCTCGGAGTAGGTCAGCGCGCCGCACAGGACGACGACCGCGCCCACGACCCAGGCGAGCAGGAAGAGCGGCACGTCGTCGATGCGTTGCGCGACGCTCGCGGGCGTACGAAAAATGCCACTGCCGATCGTCGAGCCGACGAGTACCGCGACCGCGCTCCATAGGCCGAGGCGGCGGATGAGCCGCTCGCCCCAGCGGTCGGCAGGCGTTATGGGTGTGGACATGGAGAGCGCAATATATGACGCGGAAATCCGGGCAGAGAGCCTTCCTTTCTTTCCTCCTTTTTAACAATGCAAGCGACCATGTCATCCTGAGCGGAGCGCGCGGTACGCGCGCGTAGCGAAGGACCTGCTTTTTGGGAAGCAGATCCTTCGCGCCTGCGGCGCTCAGGATGACAAGCCGCAGTACGCTATGACAACAGGGACAAAGAGGAAGGGAAGGAAGCCATCAGCCCCGGGTCCACAAAACGTTGGCAAACTATACCTTGACAGTGCCTGCCCGGGGGGCATACTGACACTGGTCAGGTCGATGATGGTAGGGCGCAGCAGGCTCCGCCCCTACTATGATTCTGGCCCTCGAAGGAGTTCACCATGCCGCATGTCCGTGCGTTCCCGCATCTCCTGGCCGTTGCGGTGCTCGCTCTCGGTTGCAAGACCTCGCGTTCGTACGACCGATCCAACGATCCAGGGGGCAGGCCACTGTCGGCGACCACGACAGGCAGCCTGGTGCTCACGGGCCGCGCGCTCACGGCCGATCCGGGGCGATCGGTGCTCGACGCCATACGCCATTCGATGCCCCAATTGCGTGTCGCGGGTTGGACGCAGTACAGCCGCTGCCCGCTGATCGAGCTGCGCGGTAAAGACAGCGTCGAGGGCAGCAACGATCCCGATGTGTACGTCGATGGAACGCGATCCACCGATACCTGCCCGCTCGTCATGATCCAGGCGATGCAGACCGAGCGGATCGAAGTCTACCCCCTCGGCATGACCTCCCGTCCCGGCTATCCGAGCAGCGGACACGGCCTGATCCTGATCTTTCTCGCGCGCGCCGACGGCGGTACCGACACCACCGGCACCTGAAATCAGAAACCCCCGGGGATCTCTCCCCGGGGGCTTCTTCCCTAACGCAGCGAAACGGTCGCGACGACTACTGCCGCCCGGTAAACCACAGCGGCGACTGGATGTCGTTGCCCTGACTGAACCCCTGGGCCGCGACTGCGGCGTCGAGATTCGTCTTGTTCAACACCGACTCGTTGTCATCGTACGGCAGGCGTTCCGGGATTTGGCCCGGCACGCCGGCCCCGAACACTGCGCGGGGACCCGGAACGAGGAGCGGGATTCTCGTGCGACGGACCTCGGTCCATGCTTCCGCTCCCTGCATGAACAACGACACCCACTTCTGATACGCGATCTGCTGCAGATGCCCGGCGAGTGTCGCGCCCGCGGCATCGTACCCGACCTTGGCCTGCGCCAGGTACGCCGTGATGTCCGACGCAGCCACGCCGTACTGCTCCATCGACGCGGTGATCGCATTGGTGTAGTACGTGGCCGCGGCGGCGCTCCCGCCCGGAATCCAGCCACGCTCGGCTGCTTCGGCTTCGAGGAACAGCACCTCGGAGTACGAGAGCAGCTCCATCGGAGCATTCGGCGTCGACCGCCAGAACGCGCCGAAGCGCGAGATGTTCACGATCGGCGTTCCTTCGCCGTCGTTGAGCCCGTTGGGAAGGCCCTGGTACCCCGTCCCCGCCGGGTTCACCTGCGCGAATACTGGCAGGCGGGGATCGGCCCAGCTCGTCAGCGAGTCGACGAACGTCTTGCTCATGCCGTAGTCGTCACGGCCTTGTGCGTCGTTGTAAATAGGATTGCGGTTGGGCGACGTCGCGAGATACTGGAGCTCGGCGTTGTCGGCGTTGCTCGTGAATACGCCCGCCGCGAAAGCCGCTGCCGCCTCACTCGCCGCCTTGGTCGCATCCACGTTCGACAGGTGGATGGCCAGCCGCAGCCGCAGGGAGTTGGCGAACATCTTCCACTTCGACATGTCGCCACCGTACATGAGGTCACCGCTCGCGAAACCGACCGCGCCCGGCGCCACATCGATGTCCGAATTCGCCTGCGTCAGATCGGCGAGCATGCCGTTGTAAATGGCCTGCTGGGTATCGTACGTCGGTGCCAGGACCGTGTCGCCCTTGAGCGCCTGCGAATACGGCAGGTCGCCCATGGCGTCGGTCATGACGCTGAAGGTGTACGACTTCATGATCCGGCCCACGGCTGACCAGTTCGGCGTGCCGTTGGCCTCGCCCTTGGCGATCATCCGCTGGATGTCTTCCAGGGCGCCGTTATACAGGCCCCAGCCGCCGCTCGTCCCGGAACGCACGATGTACTTATCCTCGTCCCGGTACTGAATCTCCGAGTAGTACTGCACCCAGAGACCGCCACCGCGCACGTTGAGGCTGTTGACCCCGTTGACGGCGCCGACGACCGTCTGAATGACGCTCGGCAAGATCGACGGCGGCGGCACGTCGACCGGCCCGTTCGGGTTGTGATTGATGGACGTCAGATCGCCGCACGCCGTAATGGCTGTCAGCGCGACGAAGACGCTCAGGATTTTGTATCGCATGGTATCTATCTCCTGGCGGCTACGGCCGCACGGACATGGTGAAGCCGATGCTGCGCGCGGTCGGCAGCTGGCCGTTCTCGACACCCTGGCGATTGCTCGTGTCGAACGCGGTTTCGGGATCGATGGTCGGCTGCTTGGCGAACAGGAGCAGGTTGCGGCCGACGATGGCGACGGTCGCATCCGAGAAGCCCAGGAACTGCGCCACCCTGGTCGGGAGCGCGTACGCGAGACGTGCTTCACGAAGCTTGAAGTACGTCGCGTTGAAAATACCAGGCTCCTGCGCGTAGAACGTGTTATGCCAGTAGTCCTGCGCCAGCACGTGCGTGGTGTCGGGCTGACCATTCGCATACACGGCGTTTGGCACGATATAGCCCGGATTGTTCCAGTCGAGCTCCCGGCCGGCCAACGTGTTCGCCAGCACGCCCGAGTACTGGCCGAACCACTTCGTGACCGAGTACACCTGGCCGCCCATCTGCCCGTCGAACGAGAATGAGAAGCTCATCCGCTTGTAGCTGATCGTATTGCTGATCCCACCCACCCAGTCGGGGTTGTAGTTGCCCAGCACCTGCTGGGTTGGATTGCGAAGCGGCAGGCCGTCGTCGCCAACGACGATGTGGCCCTGTGCGTCGCGCTGCCACTTGTAGCCGACCAGGTTACCGTACGGCTGGCCGGTATCGGCGGTCACGTTGACATTCCAGTAGTTCCCCACAACGATCCGCGACACGCCACTGTAAAGCGAGAGCACCTTGTTGCTGTTCTTCGACCAGTTCACCACGACGTTCCAGCGGAAGTCCGGCCGCTCGATCGGCGTCATCGTCGCCGCCAATTCGATGCCGCGGTTGCGCACTTCGCCGGAGTTCACGACGGCGCTGCTGTACCCGGTCGCCGCCGAGATGGATACCGGGAGGATCTGGTTGGTCGTGTTCTTCTGATAGACCGTCGCGTTCAGGATCAACCGATCGCGGAAGAAGCCAAGATCGGCCCCGATTTCCTGACCGGTCGTCTGTTCCGGCTTCAACGTCGAGTTGGGCAGCCGGTCGGGCGCCGTGAAGCTGGGCGAGCCGGCCCATGCCGTGCCCGCGCCGTACACGGCGGCGAGCTGGTAGGGGTCGGTATCGTTACCCACGCGCGTCCAGCTCGCGCGCACCTTGCCGTACGACAGCCAGCTGCTCTGGAGCCCGAGCGCGTCGGTGAAGATGAACGCCGCGCCGACCGACGGATAGAACAGCGAGTTGGCGTTCTTCGGCAGCGTCGATGACCAGTCGTTACGGCCGGTGATGTCGACGTTCAGCCAATCCTTGTAGTTGAAGTTGGCCGAGCCGTACAGCGAGTTCACCTTCTTGTGCGTCTGGAAGAGCTGGGTGAACGGCTGGCCGTTCGAGTTGGCGAGCGTATAGACGCCCGGAATGACGAGCTCGCTCACCAGCCCGACGTTCGTGTTGAAATCGTTCTTCCGCTGGTTGCCGCCCGCGTTCACCGTCAGCGCGAGAGTCGGCGTCAGCTGCCGGTTGGCGGTAACGAGGAAGTCGTTGTTGGTCTCACTCCGCGTCTCGCCCACATCCAGGAACCCGCCCTGGTAGAACGGTGAGATGTCGTTCACCGGGTAGTTGGCCCGGAACTGGTTCTGATACCAGTCACGCCCGGTCCGCCCCGTGACGCTGATCCAGTCATTCACCTTGTAGGTGACGGACGCGTGGCCGAGCCCGCGGTTGCGCGAGTAGTCGGTCGTCTTCACGCCCGCCATCCAGTACGGATTCGGGTGATAGCTGTAGTTCCAGCTGTAAGGAATCGGCGCGTCGGTCCGCATCAGCGGATTGCCGATCAGGATCTGCTGCGTGAACGCGTCGTTCGGATCACGGAAGATGTTCTGCTTCAGCAGCCGCGTATCGACCTGGCGGCCGAACCAGATGAAGCCCTGCATCGGGTCGATCTCTTCATACGCCTGCGACGGCTGGTTCTTCATGCCGTCGTTGATGTAATTGACCGACGCCTCGGCGCTCCAGTGATCCGACACCTGCGTACCGCCGGACAACGCGATGTCGGTCCGGTTGTTCGTGTTGTTCGGATACATGCCGCTCTCGTTCGTGCGACCGACCGAGAGTCGGACGTTGCTGCGATCGCTGCTGCGCGCCACCGCGACGTTCGCGTTGACGATGAGACCGGTCTCCCAGAAGTCACGCACGTTGTTCGGATGCGCGACCCAGGGCCCCGCGCCAAAGAACTGATTGCACGGGGCCGAGGCATCGTAGTTGTTCGCCTGACCGATCCCGGGCAGCGGGCCGGCGACCCGGACGCAGCCTGTGGTCCGACCATCCATCTTGGGACCCCAGCTCTCGTCGGCGCCGTCGTTGATGCCGCCGAAGTTCCCATCGACGAAGTCGAACTCGCCGTAGAAACCCTGGCCGTAGCGGTTCTGATAGTTCGGCAGCCGCAGCGGCGTCTCCATGTTTGCGCCGAACGTCGCCGTCACACCGAAGCCCTGCTGCGGCGCACCCTTGCCGCTCTTGGTCGTGTACACGATGGCGCCGTTGGCGGCGCGCGAGCCGTACAGCGCCGCGGCGTTTGGACCCTTCAGCACGGTCACGGACGCGACGTTATCGGCGCTGATGTCCGACGCGGCGTTGCCGACGTCGTAGCCGCCGAGCGAGCCGCCACCGTAGCCGGTGTTCGACGCCGCCGAGTTGTCGATCGGAATGCCGTCGACGATGATCAGCGGCTGATTCTGTCCGAGGATCGAGCTCGAGCCGCGCACAACGATGCGCGCCGAGCCGAACGGATTCGCCGAGTTCGTCACCTGCACGCCGGCGACGTTGCCCTGGAGCGCCGACACGACGTTCTGCGTCGGCACATCGGACAGCTTTTCCCCGTTGAGGGACTGCGCGGCGTAGGTCAGGCTCCCCTTCTCGCGCTCGATGCCCAGCGCCGTCACCACGACTCCCTGCAGCTCGATGGCGCCTTCGACGAGGGCGATGTCCTGGGTGACGGTGGGCCCTGAGAGATCGACCTGCACGGTGCCGGTCTGATACCCGATGCGCCGCGCAGTCAATGTCAGCGGCCCGGTGGTGCCCGCCGGCAGAACGAGGCGGTAATTGCCCCCGTTATCCGTCGTGGCGGAAACGCGCAGGGAGGGCACGCTGACGATCACACCGACGAGCGGTGTGCCCCCCGCGCTGGTCTTGACCTGGCCGGACACCGTCGTCGCTTCCTGCGCACTCGCGGCGGCGGGGATCAGTCCGATCAGGACGAGCCCGATGGTTAAGAGTGAACGAACGATCCAACGATTGTCGGTCATACTTCCTCCCTCTGCTGCGGTTTTTCGTGCCGGCGGCGGGGCAACGCGATCGACGTGACGGCCTGCCGTCGACCGGCGGGACCTGCCAATCTCTTACATAGACGGGATTTTGCCGCACCGCGCTGACTCTCGCAAGGGGGCGTCT
>DASYRZ010000108.1:0-23298 GCA_036003865.1 Gemmatimonadales bacterium
CTCGTCCAACGCGCTGTTCGGCAGCCTGCAGCGGATTACGTCTCAGCAGCTCGGCCTCGATCCGATCCTGATGTGCGCGGCCAACTCGGCCGGCGGCGTGATGGGCAAGATGGTGGACGCGCAGTCCATCACCGTGGCGACATCGGCCACGAATCAGGTGGGGAACGAGGGAACGATCTTCCGGTGGGTGTTCTGGCATTCGGTCGCGCTGGGTGCGGTCGTCGGTGTGATCGTGCTGCTGTACGCCTACGTGTTCCCGGGCGGGGTGCCGCACGGCCTGACGATCGTGAAGTGATGCGCGCATGAAAGGAAGCGCCCCGACCGACTGGGTCGGGGCGCTTCGCTTTGCGAGACTCTGCCTCAGCCCCTCGCGCCCGCCCGCACCTCCGCCGGCTCCCAGATTTTGATCTTCCGCGTCTCGGGCATCAAGAACAGACCGAGAATGAACGCGATCGAGGGCACGGCGATCGGATAGATCAACGCCGAGCCGATCCCCGCTTTCAGGTACGCGGCGGTCGTGATGACTGGGACCAGGCCGCCACCCCACCCGTTCCCGATGTGATAGGGCACCGAGACCGACGTATACCGGATGCGTGCCGGGAAATACTCGGCGAGGAACGCGCCGATCGGCCCGTACACCATCCCGACGTAGGACACCATGACGGCCACGATCAGGATGGACAACACCCAGTTCGTGTTCGCCGGGTCAGCGGTGTGCCCGAGCGCCGTGTAGAGCGGGTAGTAGGTCAGCGCGGCGAGCGCGAATCCGGCGAGGATGATCGGCTTGCGGCCGATCCGGTCAGACAACCACCCGAAGAAGATCAGCGACGGCGTGGCGATGAGGAGCGCCACGCCGGTGATGATCGCCGGTGACAGGGTATCCGGTTTGCGGATCTGCTGCAAGAAATACAGCGCCCAGAACTGGCCGCTGTACCACACCACCCCCTCGCCGATCACGACCAGGCTCGCAATGAGGACGTATTTGATGTTCTGGCTGATGAACGCCTCTTTCCAGGGATTCTTGGCCGTCTGCCCCTTTGCCTTGATCGCCTGGAAGATCGGCGTCTCCTGCAGCTGCAGCCGGATATAGATCGCGATCGCGATCATGAGCAGAGAGAGAAGGAACGGGATCCGCCATCCCCATGCGGGCCACGCTGTGGGCCCGACGATCTCGCGCGTCGCGATGATCACGCTCAGTGACAGGACGATCCCCAGCGTCGGGGAAGTCTGTAACCACCCGGTGTAATAGCCCCGCTTCTCATCCGGCGCGTGTTCGGCGACGTACGTGATCGCGCCGCCGTACTCACCGCCGAGACACAGACCCTGAATCAGGCGCAGGCCGAGGAGGAGGACGCCGGCCGTTGCACCGATCTGCGCATAGGTCGGCACCACCCCGATGAGGGCCGTGGCGAGGCCCATGCCGCTCAGCGTGATCAGGAATGTGTACTTGCGGCCGATCAAATCTCCGATGCGTCCAAAGATGAATGCCCCGAACGGACGAATGAGGAACCCCGCCGTGAATGTACCGACGTACTTGATGAGGTCCGAGCCCGAGACGCTCTGTGCGAAGAATTTGGGGGCGAGGAGGGCCGCAAGACTGCCGAAGATGTAGAAATCGTACCACTCGATGACATTCCCGACTGCAGCAGCGATGACGACCCGGCGGAGTTCTTTGAAGGAGAGTTGAGGAGCGGTCATAACCCCCTCTAGGGTGGAGGTTCGAGTTTCCCGGCGGTACAACTCGCTGTCCAGCAGTCCGTCGTTGCGCGCGCGCCACACGGTGGGATGCACACTCCGCGTGTGACGCGCGCACAATCCGTGCCTCTAGGCTTTGTCTTTCGCCCCGCCCGCCACGAGCCCTTTGGCGCGCCACTTCTCGAAGATCGTCTTCACCTGCTTGTGGGCCTCGTCCAACGCCTGTTGCGCGCTCATGCGTCCGGTCGCCGCGTTCGCGAACATCGTGGGCAACACGAACGTGTCGAACACCTCGCTCTCCGCCGGGTTGGCAGGGCCGGGATGGCCGATATTCGTGGCCCACTCGAGCGCCGTGCCAATGGGCTTGAGCTTGGTCGGCGGGTTCGAGCCGAACGGATCGTTCGAGATTTGCTGCTGCAACCAGGCGGTGCCCGCCGCAGGTTTGCGGCCGGGTGCAGTGCCGGCATCGGCCAGCGCACCGGGGAACGAGGGGAAGTTGTAGAGCTTGCTCGCCATGATCGCGTCGCGATTGTGCGCCACGAGATCGAGCAGGAACTGCTTCGCCACATCGGGACTCTGCGCGAACTTCCAGATTGCGTAGATCCCCATCACGTGCTCGCACGCCCACCCAGTGCCGCGCGGTCCCTTGAGCGCCGGCACGAAGAAGATGTCGTCCGCGATCGCCAACTTGTTGTCCTGTGCGGTGCGGTAGGCGGAGATGGAGTTGAGGATGTAGGAGGTTGCGCGGGCGTTGAGCGCCTGATTGTTCGACGCGGCGTTCCAGCTCAGCACCGCCGGCGTCAGGCCCGCCTTGAACAGGCGCTCGGCGAAGCGCAAGGCCTCGAGCGTCTGCTCCGACTTCAAGACGACGTTCTCATTGGCGTCCTGAATCGAGCCGTCGAATGACCACAGCATGGCGCGGGTCGCCATGTTGGTATCCAGCTCCTGCGACAAGCCGATCCCGATCGGGATCTGAATCTCGGGGTGTTTGGCGCTGATCTGCGGTCCCGCGGTGACGAGGTCCTCCCACGTCTTCGGTCCGTCGGGCATGCCGATCTCGGTCCACACCGACTTGAGGTAGTCGCCTGGATCGGGCACGTAGTTGTCGCTGAAGCCGATCCACTTGCGCGTGACCGGATTGTACGTCGCGCGCTTGCACAGATCGATGATCGGCCCGTGCACCCGCTCGGCGTCGCGTACCACGTCGGCCATGTCGAGGACCTGCGGCTCGAACGCGCCCGGCGGCGACAGAAACTGAAACAGGTCGTGACCCTGTTGCGCCGCGACCTCGGCGTTGGCGCGTGTCGTCAGGTCCGCCAGGGAAATGTGGTCCACCGTGACCTCGACGCCCTTCTGCGTGCCCCAGTCCTTCGCGTATTTGTCGAACCACGCGTCGTAGGCTGGGACGAAATGACTCCACTGGATGATCTTGAACGTCTTCTGCGGGCGCTTGATCAGGATGGTCGGACCGATGGCCACCGCCGCTGCGGCGGCGCCCGCGGTGGTGACGAATTGCCGCCGATCCATCCCTTTCCGCCTGGTCATGGATCTACCCTCCGTTCATTCGGAAAGACGGCTCGCGGCGAAGCGGTGACGCTTCGCCGCGAGGTGGAAGTGTTCGTTCGCGTCAGATCGAATACAGCACGCTCAGGGCGACCTGGGAGGCTTTCTGCTTCCCGGCTGCCCCGCCATACGTCGTGTTGGCGCGGAAGTACTCGACGCCGAGTTGGTAGCGTCCGGCCCGGAACCGCAGCATCCCGGAGATGTCTTCGTTCTTGATGCGCCCAGTCGCGGGCAGGTTCGGCGAGTCGGCTCCCTCCTTGGGATCATCTAGGCCGTAATACAACCAGGCGCCCCAGTGCGGCGTGAGCTCGTATCCCCCCTGTAGCCACATGCCCCAGCCCTTCACGTTGCCCTGCTGGGTGATGTGCGCGAACTGTTGACCCAATGCCTTGCCCGTATAGACGTTCCCGTGGATCGTGGCCTTGCCGGATGTGACGTTGCCCCCGGCCTCGAAGCCTGAACCGGTGAGGTTGTTGCCCACGACACCTACGGCCGTCGTGTCCTTTGAGTCCACGTGGCCGACGACGTAGGCGCTCCAACTGAAGTTGGGCTTACGATGAGCGAAGTTCAGCCGCGCCTCGAATTGCGGTGTCGCCGACGCTTCGCCGCTGCCGATGCCGCCGCCGACGTCGGGGCCGTTGCCCTCCATGGCTGCGAGCACCAACTGGACGGTCGTCGGTTTGCCAGGGTTCAGGTCGTGATACAGAAAGATCCCCGGATAACGCCAGCCGATCATCCCCGTTGCCCCATACCCGAGCGGGAACGCAAGGTGCGTCACCGAGACCGGTACCTCACCGAACAGCGGTGACCAGAATTGGCCGATCCGGAGTGTGGTGGTGCCGTTCGTGAGGTCGGCGTATGCGAAACGAATCCGCAGGACGGGCTGCTCGTCGCCGAACGGGAGGGCGCCGCCGTTGAAACCGAAAAAGTCGGACTCCAGAACGGCGCGAGGTGACCACTTCCCGATAACCGGCGAGCCACTGAAGGTGAAATTGATGCGGGTGTTGCGGACGTCCCCGTCCAGGTAGGTCTTGTCCGTTGCCGGTTGCACCGGGTTCGCGAACTCGGCGTTCTGGCCGTTGCCGAATCCAAAGAACCCGTTGTTCATGAACCAGGTGGCGTTGATGAAGCCGCTGATGGTCAGCGTCTCGCCTTCCCCGAGCCTCACGACCTGTCCACCGCCCGCTTGCGCGGCGGCGGATTGCGCTCCCCCGAGTCCCAAGAATCCGACGACGACGAGCACGGAAAGCCACGCCAGTCGTATCCTCATGATATCCTCCTCAGGTGAACTTGCGTGTACGACACCTCATCCCTTCACCGCACCCATGGTGAAGCCCTGAATGAATCGATCGATGAACAGATTGTAGATGATGGCGAGCGGAATGCTGGTGAACAATGCGGCGGCCATGAGGGAGCCCCAATGGTAGACATCGCCGCGTACCAGCGCGATGGGGACGCCCAGGCTGACGGTCATGCGGTCGACCGAGCTGATAAACGTCAGCGCGTACACGAATTCTTGCATCACCAACGTGAACGTGAAGACGACTACGGTCAAGATGCCCGGCAGGATGAGACGTGGCGCGACCCGCAAGATCACGGCCAGGCGGCTATAGCCATCGACCATGGCCTGTTCCTCGATATCCCACGGTACCGATCGCACAAACCCCATCACCAGCCAGGTGCAGAACGGAACCGTTATCGTCGGATAGATGAGAATCAGCGCCCCGAGCGAGTTCTGCAGACCCAGGAGCGCGATCACCCGGGAGAACGGAATAAAGAGGAGAGTCGGGGGGATCAGGTAGGTGAAGAAAATGCCCATGCCGAGGCGCCCTCCCCAGCGCCCGACCAGCCGGGCCAGGCTGTAGCCCGCCGGCACCGCCAGCACCACCGTGATGATGACCACCGCCACAATAACCACCAGGGTGTTTGCGACCCAGCGCAGGAAATCTGTTTGACCGAATAGCAAGCGCACGTGCTCGAACGTGGGCGGGTCATTGAAGATCCAGGGCACGTGCCGCGTGTCGAACGCGCCGACGTAGAGGTCGCGGTTCTGCTTGAACGCCGTGATGAACATCCAGTAGAACGGAAAGCCGGCGAAGGCCATGAAGCCCAAGGCGGCCGCGTACAGCGGTACGCGCTTCATCGCGCGCCTACCCCGCCCGCGCCGACTTCGGTCCGGCGGGCGACGCGCAGCATGAGGACGGCGACCACGGTCAGAAACGGCACGAGAAACACCGCGATCGCTGCGCCTTGACCCAAATCGGCGCCGAGCACGCCCCGCTGAAACGCGAGCGTCGGCAAGACGTGCGTCGTATTCGCAGGTCCTCCGCCCGTCAGGATGTACACGACGCCAAGATCGGTGGCGGTGTAGACGACCCCGAACAACACGGCGACGGCGATGACCGGAAGCAGGAGCGGGAGCTCGACCCGGAAGAGCCGTCGCCAGAAGCCCGCGCCGTCCACGATGGATGCCTCGACGACGTCCTGCGGAATCGACGAGAGTCCCGCGAGCACGATCACCGTGGCGAACGGGAAAATGCGCCACGCCTGCACGATGATGATCGCGCACAGCGCGAGACCAGGCTCTCCCAGCCAGTACAACCAGCCGTGGAGCAGCCCGGTCACCCTGAGCGTCCAGTTGATCACGCTGAACGTCGAGTCGAAGATCCAGGTCCACGCGATCGCGGCGAGCGAGACGGGCACCGCCCACGGCAACAGCAGGACGAACCGCGCGGCGCGCTTGCCGTGAAACGCGGCGCGGAACACTTGGGCCGCCGCCGTCGCGAGGACGATGACGAGCAGCTGCGATCCGATCGTCACGATTGCCGTATTGCGAAGCGAGCGGAGAAAGATCGGGTCCGCGAGAATGGTGGCGTAGTTGTGAAACCCGGCCCAATTGAACGTCAGGCTTCCCGCGGTTGCGCTCGAGAAGCTGAGCAGAATGGCGAGCACGAACGGGACGCCCACGAGGAGGATCACGTACGCGAGGGCCGGGCTGAGCATCGCCGCGCCGAGCAGATCTTCGCGATCGGCGAACTTCACCGGCCCCCCCCCGCCCCCCCCTGTACGCGCGCGCCGGTCTCGGCGTCGAAATAGCAGAGCGCCCGCTCGGGGACGGCGAAATCGAGCCGCCCTCCCTCTTGTTCCGGAATGGCCCGTCCGATGTTCGCGGGCAGCTTGGCGATCACGGTTGCCGCGGGGGCAAACTCCACGGTCCCGTAGACATATCGATCCGAGCCCAGGTACTCCACCCGCCGCACGATGAGCGGAATCGGGTGAAGTGGCTCCCGGTCGCCAAAGTGGTCGCGCGGCAGCAGGTGCTCGGGCCGGAACCCCAGGAGCGTCCTGCCGGCGACGCCGCCGGGTTGCTCGACCAGATTCATGGGCGGTTGGCCCAGAAACGTCGCCACGAACGTGTCGACCGGGTCCTCGTAGACCTGGTGCGGTGTCCCCACCTGCCGCACCTTGCCGCGGTCCATGACCGCGATGCGGTCACCCAAGCCCATCGCTTCGACCTGATCGTGCGTCACGTACACGGTGGTACGCTTGATCTGGCGCTGGAACCGTTTCAGCTCGTCGCGCGCGGTGTTCCGCAGCTTGGCGTCGAGGTTGGCGAGCGGCTCGTCGAGCAGGAAGACCTGCGGATCGCGCACCAGCGCGCGGCACAGTGCCACGCGCTGGCGTTCGCCACCCGAGAGCTGCCGCGGGTAGCGCTCCAGGTAGCCGGCGATCCCGAACAGGTCCGCCGCCCAGCGGACTTTTTCCGCGATGGCCGCGCGGGGCAGCCGGGCGGCTTCCAATGGGAAGGCGATGTTCCCGAACACGGTGCGATGCGGGTAGAGGGCGTAGCTCTGGAAGACCATCGCAATGCCGCGCGCGCGCGGCGGCACGCTCTGATCCACGCGCCGGCCGCCGATGTAGATCTCGCCCGCGCTCGGATGCTCGAGGCCGGCGATCATCCGGAGCAGTGTCGTCTTGCCGCAGCCCGAGGGGCCGAGCAGCACGAGCAACTCCCCGTCGCGAATGGACAGGTCTACCCCGTCCACCGCGTCGTGGTCACCGCCCTTGAAACGCTTGCGCAGTTGTCGGATCTCGACGCCTGCTGACGTCTCGCTCATGCTCCCCCGGGGCGCAAGCAGGATGACCTGGGAAGCCCAATGCGTCAAGGGTCGCTGATTCCACCGCACGATGGTAGGATTCCGGTCGTGAGCGAGCTTCCCGCAGTGACGCCCGATTATTTCCAGATCCTGGTCGTCCGAGAGCTACGCAAGGTTGGATTCGACGTTGGCACTGCCCGCGTCCATCGCCGCTCCGAGCTGCCGGAGCCGGAGCGAGGCTTCGTTTTAGAGCTGCAGATCCCCCTTAGCCGGTCGGGCTCCACCTGGCGGGTACTCGCCGCCTGCCGGCACCAGTCCGGCAGCGTCGGGCGCGATGTTATCGAATCGGTAAAGACCCGGCTGCCGGAAGTCCCGGCCGACGTGGCCCTCGTCTTCGCGACTCCCGATTTTACCGCGGAGGCTGTGACAGCGGCGCAGGAGGCCGGTGTAGCTCTGTTGCGCCTCGTCGACGGCCGCAGCGCGTTCGACATGAGCGGCTGGAGCACGCCCGGCCATTATCCCGCCTGGCTTCCCGCATATCTTCCGCAGCTCATCGATCGGGATATCGCGGGACAGCCGCGCGCGCGGTTGCTTGAAGCCGGTCGCGTGGACATGATCCTCGACTTTCTGGCGCCCCGCCAATAAGGAAAGCATATGGCTGAGACGAGTCTGCAAAAGGACGTGATGGACGTGTTGCAGCGATGGGTGGACCAGTTCAACGCCCGCGCGGGCGGCGCGATCGCGTTGAGTTCGGGCGGCGAGGCGGGGGGCGCTCAGCTCCGGCTCAAGTACAACCCGACCGGCGACACGATCTCGATTCTGCATTTCGTCGCGGTGATCAGGGAGGGCCGGCCCGCCATCCTCGTGAGCCGCTTCGAGGGGCCGACGGCCGAGACCTCGGTGGAGGCAGGACTGTGGGCCAGCGGGCAGCTGGGTCGGCGGCCGGGAGCCACGCGCTGAAGTCAGCGACGCGGCCGGTCCCGCTCGAGATTTCGCGCGCCAACGCGTGGGACGTTCGCATCCGCTGGAGCGACGGCCACGATGCCGTCTACCCGACGGCCTATCTCCGGCAGCGCTGCCCGTGTGCCCTGTGTCAGAAGACTGATGCGCCCCAGGACGGGGGCGTCCACCCGCTCGCCATCACCGCGGTGGGGCAGTATGCGATCCAGGTCCAGTGGAGCGACGGGCACGCGGCCGGCGTGTACACCTACGATTATCTGCGGGGGATCTGCCCCTGTCCCCAGTGCGTGACGCGCGCCTGAACGGCTGTGGCGGCCCCCTCAGGATCGCACGTACGCAAAGCCTCGTTCGTGAGCCTTGGTCATCGTGACCAGCACGTCTGGAACGATGACCACGCCTGGCAACGCATGCGCGACCAAGTCGGCGTGGACGTCCGTTGCTGCGCCCCCACCCATCCCGCTCTTCGCGAGCCGCGCCGACCACCGCGTCAACGCGTTGTTGCAGAGCGCGAACACCACTCCTCGGCGCTGCAGGGTTTCCATCGACGTTTCGGGTTCGCCGTCGGCGACGGGATCTCCTGGCTTGGAATGGGCAAACCAGTTGCGGACCAAAGGCGCATTCGTCGTCGGATCCGTGATGTTCAGGGCCGCGCCGAGCTGGTACTTCTCCCACATCGCGTCCTGGAGACCGAGCGGTGTGGTCCGCGCATACAACGTCACGACGACGCTGACATCCCGTTCCCCGACTCCAAAAGCGTTGCGCCAGGCATCGAGATAGTTGCGCACGTGGCGCAGCGCCGTACCGCCCTCCGGTTCCGGGACGTCGAACAGCTGGCGGTGCTTGCCCTTGAGTTGGTCGAGCCACGCATCCGAGGCACTCGTAGATTGCAGTGCGCGAGTGTCTGCGCCGAGGGCCCAGCCTGCGCCCATGGTTGCGACCGCGCCGACGAATCGGCGACGATCCGTGGTGGGGAAGCGGGAATCAGACATCGGATCTCCCTCCTCTAGGCATGTCCCGCCCACGTCGTCTCTCCGGGCGAGTACGGCACACAGGGGTCGAAGCGCCCCGGCGTCTCACGGTAGCGCATCGCCTGCGTGCAACCGATTTCCGACGTGAAGTAGCCGAACAACGTGAGCTCTTTCATCAGGCGGAAGAAATGAGGCGGCGCGCCACGTTGGCGGCTGTCCATGTACGCCTGCTGTTCGCGGTCGAGCTGCTCGAGCTGCGCCAGACGCTGCGCCGGCGTGGCCGCCATGAACCCCGCGTCGCCCAGCTTCTTCAGGCCGTCACGGAAGATTGTCTGGTTCGCCTCTTCATAGGTGTCGGTGACCATCAGCGCCATGAAGGCGCCGGTGTGCGCCGCCTTCGCTCCGGGAGTCTTGGTCTCGGGCAGAATCGTGTCCGCGACCTCGTCCAGCAGAGCGATATCCTGCGCGGTGAAGGTCCCCACCTGGCGGACGGTGGCGGCACGCGCATGCGCGCGGTCGATCGCCGACGCGAAGCCCGTACCAGCGAACACCACGCCGCCGAGTAACACCGTCACGCGTTTTATTGCTTCGCGCCGATCGATCCCCGCCTGGTTCATATCAACATTCTTGGATATGTCCATATCTGGCTCCTAGATCCTAGATCCTGAATCCTAGAGGTTTCGGCGCTTCAGCTCGCTGACGGCGAAGTCCGCCGCGCGCGCGGTGAGCGCCATGTAAGTGAGCGAAGGATTCGGGCACGCCGTCGACGCCATGCAGGAGCCGTCCGTCACGAAGACGTTCGGAGCGTCCCACACCTGGTTGTGCGAATTGAGGACCGAGGTCTTGGGATCGCGGCCCATGCGCGCCGTCCCCATTTCGTGGATGCCCATCCCCGGCCAGTAGCCGTTGTCGTACGTGCGCACATCCTTCACCCCCGACGCCTCGAGCATCTCGGCCATGTCGTTCATCATGTCCTTGCGCATCAGCCGCTCGTTCTCGCCGGTGGCGCAGTCGATCGCCAGCACGGGCATGCCCCACTTGTCCTGCTTGGTCGCATCGATGGTGACCCGGTTCGCAGGATTCGGCAGCATCTCGCCGAAGGCGGTGCCGCCAATCGTCCAGGGCCCCGGCTGCGCCGCCGCGTCCTTATACGCACCGCCCACGCCGAGCTCGGCAACGGCGCGCGACCACCCCGAGCGGCTGGCGCCACCCTGGTACCCAAAGCCGCGCACGTACTCCCGCTTGTCGCCGAACAGGTTGCGATAGCGCGGAATGTAGAATCCGGTGGGGCGCCGGCCGTAGTAGTACTTGTCGTCGAGACCCTCGATGGTGCCGGACGCGCCCGCGCGGAAGTGGTGATCCATGAGATTGCGACCCAACGCGTCGGAGCTCGAGCCCAGGCCGCCGGGCCAGACGTCGGTCGCGGAGCGGAGCAGCAGCCACGTGGAATTCAGCGTGGACGCGCACAGAAAGATGATCCGGGCCGTGTAGTCGGTGGTCTGATTCGTGATGGCGTCGAGCACCCGCACACCGGTCGCGCGTTTCTTGTTACGGTCGTACAAGACTTCGCTCACGATCGCGAACGGCCGCAGCGTCAGCCGTCCGGTGGCCATGGCCGCCGGCAGCGTGGACGACTGCGTGCTGAAGTAGCCGCCGAACGGACAGCCGAGCCAGCAGGCGTTGCGATACTGACAGGGCGCGCGTCCCGGGCGCGGCTGCGTGAGGTTCGCGGTGCGACCCGGGATGATCCGACGGCGACCGTCGAAGTGTTGTTTGAGCCGGCCGGCGATCAGCTCCTCGCCGCAGTTCAGCGGCATCGCCGGCTGGAACTGCCCGTCGGGGAGCTGCGGCATCTGTTCCAGCGAGCCGGAGATGCCGGCATGCCGTTCGACGTGGTCGTACCAGGGGGCGATGTCCGCGTACCGAATCGGCCAATCGACGCCGATCCCCTCGCGCGCGTTCGCCTCGAAATCGAAGTCGCTCCAGCGGTAGCTCTGGCGCCCCCACATGAGGGACCGGCCGCCCACGTGATAGCCGCGATACCAGTCAAATCGCTTCACCTCGGTATAGGGCGACTCCTGGTCGGACGCCCACCAGTCGAGGTTCGTCTCGTTGAGCGGGTAGTCCCGCTTCAACACCGGGTAGGCCGCCTCCATCGCCTTCGTGCGCCTGCCGCGATGGGGATAATCCCACGGAGCCTTCGTGGCATTCACATAGTCTTTGACGTGCTCGATGTTCTTGCCCCGCTCGAGCAACAAGACGTTCAGCCCCTTCTCCGTGAGCTCCTTCGCCGCCCAGCCCCCGGAGATTCCCGACCCAACGACGATGGCATCGTAGCTCTGAGCCTGCACATTTCCTCCTTTAGATCAGCGCTCTGATTTCCCGCAGGACCAGCTCGATCTCTTCCGGTTTGTTCATGATGCCCGCCGAAACGCGGGCGTAGGAGACTTTATACGGTGACGTTGTGGTGCGGATCTTCTTTTCCGCAAGCCGGGCGACGACCTGTCCCACCGCCATCCCCCGCACCTCGAAGCAGGAGATTCCGCCGGCGAGCGCCGGGTCCCGCGGCGTATGCAGCGTGAGGCCCGGAATGGCCGCCGCGCCTTCGCGGAACGCGGCGTTCAATTCTGCAATGCGCGCCGCGATGCGATCCCGTCCGATCGTGCGGTGCAACTCGACCGCCGCCGGAATGGCGAGCAGGTGCTCGTACGCCAGGAACCCGCCGGGCGACACGAACGCCGCCTGAGTCGGCGGCAGCTCCTTGCGGTCGGCCCAGGCTTCGAACGTCGTGTCGGTGCCGTCGGGATCGAAGCTCGGAATTGTGGGCCTGAGCTCCGGCCAGGCATCGCTCCTGCCCCACAAGAATCCGGTGCCACGGGGCGCGAACAGCCATTTGTGCGTGCCGCTGGCAAAGAAGTCGGCGCCGAGGCGCGCGATGTCGACGTCCTGATTCGCAAAGCCGTGCACGCCGTCGACGATCAAGAGACACCGGTCGGCCGCCGCGCGGCCGCGATTCGCCCGCGCCACCGCCTCGGCAATTCCGGCGATCGGCAGCTTGATGCCGGTCGAGGATTGCACCCATGTCACGCCGACCGCCCGAGTGGCCGGCGTGATCGCGCGGGCGATGCGATCGACGATCTGGTCGGCGCGTGCCGTGGCGGGTTGCTCGAACAGCGCGATGTAGCGTACGCCGCACCCCGATCGTGCCGCCGCGTAGCGGATCGATTCGTGATGTGAGTAATGGTCATGTTCCGTGGTGACGATTTCCTGATCCCGGCGGATCCGGAGACCGTGGTAGGCCATCGCCAGCGCGGTGGTGGTGTTGGACATGAAGGCGATCTCCGTGGGGCTGCCGCCGGTGTACTCGGCGAGCGCGCGCTTCACCGCGGTGAACGGACGCCCCTCGGCATCGCTGAAGGCCGCCCGCTCGATCCAGAGAGCGTCGCTGTCGAGCTTGTTGCGGAAATGGTCGATCGCCGCAGCTACAGGCTTCGGGTGGGAGACAAAGAGGAAGCTCGAGAGGTGCGTCCAATCAGGCGCGAGCGGGAAGAGGTCGCGCACCGCGAGCCAATCCGGCTGACCAGTCGGGGCTCGCAGCGGGCGTTCCCACGGACGCCGCGGCGCGACGCGGGGCATTGCCGGAAACAGCGCGGCCGCCGCGAGCGTCTTCAGCAGCTGCCGGCGCGGGAGCGTCATTTTGACTTCTCCTTGTTCTCTGGTCCCCGCGGCTGCGTGGCCAAATAGGTCACCGTGTCCCACGCATTATGGATCCCGATGCCGAGAAGCAACAAAGACACGGCGGCGATGAGGAACAGGGCCCAGGTCTGGCCGTGAGACAGGCCGGCGGCGCCGACAAACAACGCCGCATACCCCGCCATCGGCAGAACTTGGTGCCACACCCAGTCCTCGAGCACCGGCTTGTAACCGGTCTGTCGCAGCATGCGTCGCAACACGATCAGCACATACACGATTCCGGCAAGCGCGGTCGCGCCCATGACATGGGCGGGATCCTCGAACCGCTGCCACGGTGCGCTGAGCACCGCGGCGATGAGGAGCACCGCAACAAAGTGGATCACGTTCGGCGTTCCGTATGCATTGAGCGTCTCCGGCGTGCGTGGGACGCTCGAGTCGGCGGCGAGCGTGATGACCACGAACATCAACCCGGTCAGCCCCGCGCCCGATGAACCGATGATGACGTAGTAGCTTTCCCACAAGGAAAGAACGGAATGGGCGGATGTTTCCATGTCAGCGCGCCTGGAAGGTGAGAGTGGCCCACTTCGATTCGTAGTTCACGCTGTCACCGCGCACCGGCACCATGTGAATGAACTTGATGTACCACTTCCCGGGCGTGCGGATCACGAAGCGCGCGACGCCTTGGGTATCGCTCCGCACGCTCACTTCCGGAATCCGCGTGGTATCGCGTGTGCCCCCGGCTATGACGAGCTGCTGGGCGACCGGCTGGCCATCGAGGAGACACCGGACCGCGAGGGTATCGCCCACAATCACGAAGTACGGATTTGTGAGCGGCACGATCTCCGCCGGATATCCCAGGACGGTTTCGAACGCCCTCGTCCGCAAATCGCCGACCTGGAAAATTGCCTTGACGTGCTTCTGATATCGCTCCCGCGCGTCCTTGGTGAGCTCGCCGTCGCGGGTGCGCGCCGCCAGGACGTCGGGAATCCCGTCTTCCTCGAGATACGCATTGAAGTCCTTCGCGGCGAGCGCGATTTCACGTGGCAGGAGCGACGCGCCGACGACGTAGGTGCCGGGCGCGCCGGTCGTCAGCGTCAGCCAGGTCGTGTCGCCTTGCGGACGCCAGGCATCACGGGGCAGCGCAACGCGCCCAGCGTTCCCCACCAAGCTCAGATCACGGAGCCGGTCCGGCGTGACAGGGCCCTCACTCGCCGTGAACGAGCCATTCAGAACGGCGATCCGGACGGGCGTGCGAGGCGGCACGAAATAGCTCTCGAGCTTCAGGAAGAGATCGTGCGCCAACAGGAGGGAGGTCGTTGCGAGTAACAGCAGCGCCGCCAAAACTACGTGTTTTCGCATGGGGTATTCTGAGAGCAGGGCGTGACGACCGCAACCACCTTGCGCTGCGCGAGTCCGCTGCGAACCTTCCGGAACCTTGACTCGACTCGAGCGTTGGATCGAGCCGCGCGTCGCGGCGAACGCGGGGAGTGACGGGGATCGCTCCGCGTTCCGTCTGCTGCCGACCGGTCTCGACGCCTTCGTGGCGCGGGCGGTCCTGATCGAGCTGGCGGAGCGCACCCTGGACCTGCAGTACTACATCTTCCACCCCGACAAGACCGGCTCCCTGATCATCGATCGCCTCATTGCCGCGGCGGACCGCGGGGTGCGGGTGCGCGTGCTGCTGGACGACTGGGGGACCCTCGAAAAGAAAGACGAATCGGTCGCCGGACTCGACGCCCATCCGAACATCGAGGTGCGGCTGTTCAATCCCTACACGCACCGCTCGGGACTGCACCGCCTCGGGGAGCTGCTGACGAGCTTCACGCGCGTCAACCGCCGCATGCACAACAAGCAGTTCATCGCCGACGACGTGGCCACGATCCTGGGCGGCCGCAACATCGGCGACGAGTACTTCGGCGTCGGCGAGCTCGATTTCCAGGACGTGGACGTGCTGGGCGCCGGACCGGTCGCGCGCCAGTCGACCGCCAGCTTCGAGACCTACTGGAACAGCGCGTTTGCCGTGCCGATCACACGGCTCGGCAAATTCGCGCCCGATCCGGGCTTCTTTCCCGCGGCCCGCGCGCGGCTCCGAGAACGTTGTGACGGTCTGCGCGACTCGATCTATGGCCGGGCGCTCATCGAATCCCACCTCGCGCGCGACCTGCGCGCCAACGACCTGCACGTGCATTGGGCCGCGGCGCGCGTCATCGCCGACCCGCCGGAGAAACTGAACAAGCCCCCCGGCACGCGCAGCGACAGCTACCTCGGGGGCCAGGTATCCCCGTATGCCCGCGCAGCGCGATCCGATCTCCTGGTCGTGTCGCCGTACTTCGTGCCGGGAAAAGCGGGGGTGGAATTCTTTGGCGGCCGCCGCGAGGACGGCGTGAGCGTGCGCGTCCTGACCAATTCGCTCGCCGCGACCGACGTGTGGCTGGTGCATGCCGGCTACATGAAGTATCGCCGGCCGCTCCTCGAGCAAGGCGTCCGGCTGTACGAGCTGCGCCCGGAAGCCGTCGGCGCGACCCGGCGGCGCGCCGCGAAAGCCACGATCGGCTCGTCCCGCGCCAGCCTGCACGGCAAGACATTCGTCTTCGATCGCACCTCCGTGTTCATCGGCTCGGTCAACCTCGATCCGCGCTCGCTGGAGCAGAATACGGAGGTGGGCGTGCTCGTCAGTAGCCCCGAGCTGGCGCGCGAGGTCGCGGAGCTGTTCGAGCGGTGGGCGAGCCCGGAGCGGGCGTACGAGGTGACGCGCGGACCGAATGGCGGGCTGCAATGGACCGGCGGCTTCACCAACGAGCCGGGGGCTGGATTCTGGCGCCCCCTCGGCGCCAAGTTGTTCTCGCACCTGCCGATTGATTCCCTGATCTGATGTGTAGGGGCGCAGCATGCTGCGGCCCTACACTTCGCCTGAAACGGACGGGGTTTCCATTCGCCTGAAACGGACGGGGTTTCCATGCTAACGCTGTTACTGTCATTGCAGGCTGCACCGCAGCGTCCCGCTCAACTGACCCAGTTCCTGCAACAGAGCATCGGCTTCGATACCGAACAGCTCGCGGCGGTGGAACGCGGTGAGCCGGTCGTGAAGGTGCTCGAGGCGCACGATCGCCGTGACGTCGTGGTATTCGGCATCATCACCCTACCCGTCGCGCGCGAGCAGTACGTGCGCGCACTGCGTGACTTCCCCACCTCGCTGCGCACCCCCAATCGCACCCAGCTCGGAATCTTCAGCGACCCCGCGACCGAGGCGGACGTGGCGGCGGTGACGATCGACAACCGCGACGTCCGCGAAATGAAGAACTGCAAGCCGGGCGACTGCGTGGTGAAGCTGCCGGCGACCGATATGCGCCGGATTCACGATCAGACGAACTGGTCGGCGCCCGATGTGCAGGCTCAACTGAGCGGGTACGCGCGGCGCCGGCTGGTCGAGTACGTCACCGATTACCGCCGGCGCGGGGATTCGGCGATGGCCGTGTATGACGACCGTGGCAACCTGAACGTGCGCTCGAGTGAAGCGTTCGCCGCGCAGCTCGCCGAATCGCCGTATGTCTACCAGACCGTGCCGTCATTGCGGAACTATCTCGCCGACTATCCGCGCAACGCGCTCCCGCCTGGAGCGGCGGAGATCGTCTTCTGGTCAGAAGATGTCCTGCCGCATTTGCGGCCGATCTTGAGCGTGACCCATCTGGTCGTGTACACGCCACCCGAGCTGCCCGGCATGACGCTGGCGGCCGCGAAGCAGATCTATGCGAACCATTACTTCGAGGCGGCCGTGGACCTGACGGCCGTCGTGGATCGAAATCCGGGCGCGTACCTCGTGGTGCTGCGACGCTATCGCTTTGACAATCTGCCCGGCGGGATTCTCAATATCCGCGGCCGGGCAATCAACGCGCTCCGCGATCAGCTCACGCTCGATCTGCGGCGCCAGCAACAGCCCGGGAGTGTGGCGCGATGAAAGTCGCCGCCCCCGCCGGCCGCGGCGCCCGCACGATGCCTGCGGCGGTCGCGGCCGCCCACGAGCCGCCCGCGATCGTTTCGCCGTTCGTCGACGCGCTGGCCACGGGCGGGCTGTCGCTGCTCGTGCTCGTGCCGCTGTTGGTCTTGGGGCGGACCGACGTGCTCGTGTTGAGCGCCGGGGTGCAGGCGTGGGTCGGCGCGTTGGTGAACATGCCGCACTTCCTCGCCTCCTACCGAATGGTCTACCGAACGCGCGCAAGCATCAAAGCACATCCCTGGGCCGCGATCTACGTGCCGACGCTGCTGCTCAGCGGCTGCATCGCGGCCGTCGTCGCGAGTCGCTGGACCGACATTCCTGTTTCGGCGCTGCTCACCATCTCGAGCACCTACCTGGCGTGGCACTACACGAGCCAGGCCTGGGGTATGGTGGCGACCTTCACGTATCTGGACGGCAACCCGTTCAACGTGCTCGAGCGGCGGTTGGTGCGGTGCTCGCTCTACATCCTCGCCGCGTGGCACGTCGTCTGGTTCTTCTACCTGGGCTACGACAGCTTCGTCGATCTGACGCCGCTGTACGTGGGGCTGAGTGTTCTCACGGCAGTGGCGCTGGCGCTGGGATTGGCGGGATTTGCGCTGCACAGGGCGCGCACCGGCCGCATCGCGCCGCTCCGCGCCTGGATCCCCTGGATCGCGATCTTCGTCTGGTACGCGGCGATGGCGCGCGTGGGCCTCCCCGCCCTCTTCATCGTGCAGATCGCGCACGCGCTACAGTACTTGATCTTTCCGTTCCGCGTCGAGATGAACCGCACGCGCCGCGCGGTCGGCGCGGGTCCGTCGCAGCTCGTCACCTTCCAAATCATGCTCTACCTGATCGTGCTGCTGGTGGGCTCGATCGTGGCTTCGATCCTGCTGCCGCTCGGCGCCATGGCCGTCGTGACGAACTGGCTCGGTTCGCGGCCGGGTCAGGTGGTGGGGTTTGCCATCAGCGCTTTCTTCAATATCCATCACTACTTCACCGATGGCGTCGTCTGGAAGCTGCGCGATCCGGCGGTGCGCGCCGACTTGTTTGGACACCTCAAGGCTTGAGAGTCCATCTCCTCGACGGCACCTACGAGCTGTTCCGGCATTTCTACGCGATGCCACGGCAGGCCGATCTCGCGGGACGCGAAGTCGGCGCGATCATCGGCGTCCTCGGCTCGGTGCTCGGCATGCTGGAAGGCGGCACCACCCACCTCGGCGTCGCCACCGATCATGTCATCGAGTCGTTCCGCAACGGCCTCTGGGCGGGCTACAAGACGAGTGAGGGCGTCGAGCCGGAGCTGCTGGCGCAGTTCCACCCGCTCGAGGACGCGTTGCGCGCCATGGGTGTCGTGGTCTGGGCGATGGTCGAGTTCGAGGCGGACGACGCACTCGCCGCGGCCGCCCGGCGCGCGGCCGAGTCGACGGAAGTCGAGCAGGTGATCATCTGCACACCCGACAAAGACCTGAGTCAGTGCGTCCGCGGCGAGCGCGTCGTGCAATTCGACCGCCGCAAACGCGAGCAGCGCGATGAGAAGGGCGTGGTCGCCCGCTTTGGCGTCGGCCCCGCGTCGATTCCCGACTATCTCGCGCTGGTTGGCGACTCGGCCGATGGATTCCCAGGCGTGCCGGGCTGGGGGGAGAAGGCGTCGGGCACGGTGCTCGGTCGGTATCAGCATCTCGAACGAATTCCCACCGTCGCGAAGGAATGGGAGGTGGCGGTGCGCGGCGCGGCACGCTTGTCGGCGGCGCTGGAAGAGAATCGGACCCTGGCGCTGCTGTTTCGGACGCTGGCGACGGTGCGGACCGATGTCCCCGTCTTCACCTCGCTGGACGAACTGCGCTGGCGCGGTCCGACCGCGCAGTTCGAACAGGTCGCCCAGGGACTCGCGATGCGGGGCCTCTGGGAGCGAGCCCAGCGGGCGGCAAAGAGCCTCAATCCTGTGGGTTAATCCTTTCGGTTGATGGAAAGTGAAGTATTTCCTTCCGTAAGCTGGTGACGTCCCGATCGGGAGATCACAGCCATGCCGGCGAACGTGCGGGTGTTATTCGGTGCTGGCGTCGTCGCGGGGGTTTTGGGGACGCTAGCGGTTGGGGGCCAGTCGGACGGGAAGGAAATCTTCCGATACGATACTTTTGGCGACGAGAAGTTTTGGACGGACACGGCGCGGATGCACGAAGTCGTGGAGAGCAGCGTCAGTCCCAGCCTGGCGCTCAAAGTTGGTTTGAAAGTTGACGCGGATGCGATTCCCCCGGCGGTCGCCCAGGCGATCAAGGCCGGTCAGGTAGACCTCAACAGTCCCGCCACCACCGTCACCTTGCTGAAGCTCAACGCCGTGGTCGGTCTGCGCGGAACCGTGACAACGATCAACGGCAAGGACACGCTGGTGCGGCTGGGGATCACGTGCGCGCTCTGCCATTCGACGGTGAACAATTCTTTCGCGCCGGGCATCGGCCAGCGTCAAGACGGCTGGCCCAATCGCGACCTCAACGTCGGCGCGATCATCGCGTTGTCGCCCGCCATCACGGCCGAGCAGAAGGCGATCTATAACTCGTGGGGGCCGGGGAAATACGACCCGCGCTACAATCTCGATGGGAAGAGCACGCCTCTCACGCTTCCACCCGCGTATGGATTGGCACGGGTGCGCTCAGAGACGTATACCGCCGAAGGCCCAATCTCTTATTGGAACGCCTACGTCGCCGTCACCCAGATGCACGGCCAGGGCAACTTCGCGGACGCGCGTCTTGGTCTCAACATCACGCAATCGCCCGATCTCGTGACGCCGAAGCTCGCAGCGCTTCGCAGGTATCAGCACAGCCTGCTGGCTCCGAAGCCCGCCGCTGGCAGCTTCGATGCCGCTGCCGCCGGACGCGGGCGCAGGGTCTTCAACCGAACGTGTGCGAGCTGCCACATCGGGGGAACCGGCACGGACAACAACAACGGCAAGCTGCACGCCCCGAACGAGACCGGCGTGGATGGGGCGTACGCGGCACGCACGGCGAACAAGGCATACCGGACGACGCCGCTGCGCGGGCTGGCGCAACATGCACCGTATTTCCATGACGGCAGCGCGGCGACACTGGCCGACGTCGTCGTGCATTACAACCGCGTGCGCCAGCTCGGGCTCAGCGATCAACAGCAGCGAGATCTCGTCGAGTTCCTGAAGAGCTTGTGACCGCGTAACTCGAACCGGATTACCTCCCCGGAGCCCGGAAAGAAGCGGGCCTAACGAATGATCAACCTGCCATGCATGGTGGGATGCAGGGTGCAGACGTAGCGCGCAACCCCCCGGCGGCGCGCGATGTAACGTCCCGTCTGCCCCTGCGATAGTTGTCCCGTATCCCACTTGGTTCGACCGCTCGCGGTCGCGCTATGGGGGACGATATCGCGATTGACCCATGCGATCGTGTCCCCCAGGGCCACGGTGAGATCCGCGGGATGAAATTCCATCCCGCGGATTTCGACTGTATGCGTCTTTGGTGCTGTACTGAGTCCGAGCAACAGCCAGAGGATCACTTGTCGGTCCGCGGTGCGTGCCCGAGCTGAGTCCGGAGCTGCTTGGCATGCTCCAGGTGCGTCGCCACCGCCGGCCGGACGTCGGTGAGCAGCGTGCGGAGCTCGGCATTCTCGGTCGTCGGCACCAACACCTTGTCGATTGCGTCGAGCACGGCCTGGTGATACGCGATCTCGCGATCGATGTAGGCGCGATCGAAAGCCGCCCCGTGCAGCAGCTGGAGCGAAGCCCGTGCGTCCTTTGCACCATTCTCTAACGACTGGCTCACCGCGTTGTCGGCGGGCGTGACACCGAGCTTCGCGGCCAACGCAGCGGCCTGGGCGTTCACGGCGGTGTGATCGGTGATCATCGTGGCGGCGAATTGCTTCACGGCGCCGTTGCTCGCGCGCGTTTGTGCGAACTTCGCCAAATCGATGTCGATGCTGTTGGCAGTGACCGCCACATGGGCAACTTCCGGATCAGAAAGGTCCGGTGTGGTAGCTGTGGGATTCTGGGCACGCAGTGAGGTCACGAGAACGAATGAAAACGCGAGCGGAAGCAGCTGATATTTGGCGCGGGACATCCCAACCTCCTCAGAAGGTCCGTGGTGTTGTGGGCACCGCTGAACCTGCGGCGATAAGCACACTTTGTCAAGTATTTACTATGATTACTAGACAAATCAATGATTTAGGGCTATTCTGAGGCATGATCAACTGGCTCGAGCGACTCATCGGTGAGACCCAGATCCGGCTCCTCGGTCTGCTGCGACGGTCGCCTCAGACGATTACCGTTCTCGCAGAAGCACTCGGACTCACTGACAACGCCGTGCGCCTGCACATCGCTGCCCTGCACCGCGACGGCGTCGTCGATCAAGTGGGCACGCAGCGCGACACCGGTGGGAAACCGGCGCGGATCTATGGCCTCACGCGGGCGGGTGAGGAGCTGTTCCCCAAAGCCTACGCCCTCGTGCTCGGCAAACTCGTCGAGGAAATCGTACGCAGCGAGGGGCGCGACAAGGCGATCCAGCTGCTGCGCGCCGTGGGCGCGCAGGCCGCCGCCAGTGCGCGCACGGCGACGAGTCCGAGACAGCGGCTGGAAGCGGCGGCTGGGGTCTTTCGTGACCTTGGCGCGGACGTCGAGGTGCGGCAGACGACCGCGGGATGGCGATTGCAGGGATATGGCTGCCCGCTTTCCGCGGTTACGTCGGGGCATCCCGAGATGTGCGAGCTCGCCAAAGCGCTCGTCGAGGAGGTCGTTGGCGCGGCGGTGACGGAATGCTGTCAGCGCGGCGACCACCCGCGCTGCGCCTTCGAGCTCGCTGAGAGCGCGTAAATGGCAGGCTATCGCTATTTGATCATCGGGGGCGGCATGACGGCCGACGCCGCCGCGCGCGCCATCCGCGAGTCCGACCCGAGCGGGACCATCGGCATCATTTCCGCCGATTCCCATCCGCCCTACAACCGCCCGCCCCTTTCGAAAGGATTGTGGAAGGGCGACGACCCGGCCAAGACCGTCTGGCGTGGCACCGATACGATCGGCGTCGACCTGCGCCTGGGCCGGCGCGCGACCGCGATCAACTCGAAACAGAAAACCGTCACCGACGACCGCGGCAACGTCCTCTCCTACGAGAAGCTGCTGCTTGCCACGGGCGGCACTCCCCGCCGTCTCTCCATGCAGACGGGGCAGATCATCTATTACCGCACATTCGACGACTACGTGCGGCTGCGCGCCCTGGCCAACGAGAAGCTGCGGTTTGCCGTGCTCGGCGGCGGCTTCATCGGCTCGGAAATGGCGGCGGCCCTTCGAACCGTGGGCCGAGATGTCACGATGATCGTCCCCGAGGATGGAATCGGCGCGCGCGTATTCCCGCCCGATCTCTCGAAGTTTCTCGTCGACTACTACCGCGAGCAGGGCGTGGATGTGCGGACCGGCGAGGGCCTCGCTGATCTGCAGCAAAGCGCGGGCAAGGTGAGCGTGAAAACGACGCACGGCAAGGAGATCCCCGTCGACGTGGTCGTCGCCGGTCTCGGTATTGTGCCCAACGTCGAGCTCGCCGAGCAAGCCGGAGTGCGGGCAGACAACGGCATCGTGGTCGATGAGCTGCTGCGGACCAGCGCTCCGGACGTTTTCGCGGCGGGCGACGTGGCCAACTTCTTCAATCCCGCCCTCGGGACGCGAATGCGCGTCGAGCACGAGGACAATGCGAACACCATGGGCGCCGCCGCGGGGCGCTCGATGGCCGGCAGGGGCACGCCCTACACCCACCTGCCCTTCTTCTATTCAGACCTGTTTGCGCTTGGCTACGAGGCGGTCGGCGAGCTCGATCCGCGGCTCGAGACGGTGAGCGATTGGAAGACCCCGTTTCGCGAGGGCGTCGTCTACTATCGCAAAGACGGGAAGGTGCGCGGCGTGCTGCTGTGGAACACCTGGGGCCAGGTCGACAACGCGCGCGCGATTATCGGGACAACGAGGCACATTGGGTAAGGGGGGCAGGCAAGACACACGTCTGCACGTCGGCATGTCGGCACGACGCTCTCGTGCAGTCGTGCAGTCGTGCCGACGTGCAACGGGCCTAGTGCGTCGCCCCCCCGACCGTCACGGTGATGTGCCGCCATTGTCCCTGCCGGAACCGCAACGCACTCAACACGCAGCGCGTCGCGTGGCCCGCGAGGATCGCGAGCCAGATATCGATCGGATCGAGCGTCCCCGTCCGCTGGATCACGAAGCAGATGCCGAGCGGCACCAGGATCTGCGAGATGATCGAGATGTAGAGCGGGCTCTGAGTGTCCCCCGTTCCTTGCAAACCGCCGGTATAAGCGAGCGCGACACTGATGAACAGACCCGAGACGCTCA
>DASYRZ010000109.1:0-3059 GCA_036003865.1 Gemmatimonadales bacterium
GCGCTGGGCGCGGGGTCGCTCGTGGACGCGCTGATTCCTCGCGAACTGGCCCGCGCCGCGACCGGCCGACCATGGCAGCAGCCGACGCAGGATCGCACGGCGGCGTTTCGCGCGCAGGTCGGCGCCGCCCCAATCCAGACGCAGCAGCTCGGCGACAACCTCACCCTGCTCTCAGGGCCGGGCGGCAACGTGGTCGTGCTGCACGGCGCGGATGACCTTGTCATGGTCGACACGTTCGCCGCCCCCGCGTGGCCCAGGCTCCAGCAGTCGCTGGCGGGATTCGGCGCGCCCGTGAAGACCGTGATCAATACCCACTGGCACTTCGATCACACTGACAACAACGCGCCACTCCATGCCGCCGGCGCCACCGTATTGGCGCACGAAAACACCAAGCAACGCATGAGTCAGTCGCACCACCTTCCGGTGCTCGAGGTCGACTTCCCGCCCTCACCCGCGGCCGCTCTGCCGCAGCGCGTGTTCAAGGACCAATACACGCTCGAGGCGAACGGCGAGCGGCTCGAGCTGTCGCACGTTGCGCCGGCGCATACCGACACCGACGTGATCATTCACTTCGCGCACGCCAACCTGCTGCACTCGGGCGATGTGTTCTTCAACGGCCGGTATCCCTTTATCGATGCCTCGACCGGCGGCCGAGTGGACGGGATAATCGCGGCGTCGGACCTACTGCTGGGCCTCGCCGATGCGGACACCAGGATCGTGCCCGGGCACGGCGCGCTCGCGACAAAGGCCGATCTCGTGAAGTATCGCGACATGCTGTCCACGGCCGCGGACCGCGTGCGGAAGCTCAAGACGTCCGGGAAATCATTGGAGGAATCCATCGCCGCCAAGCCGTTCACCGATCTCGATGGCGTGTGGGGCAACGGGCGCTTCAAGGGCGACGACTTCGTGAAGATCGTCTATCTCACCCTGTAGGCCGTAGAATCGCCTCAGCCCATCCCCACCTACCCCCGCTTCCGCCGCTCCGTACGTCCCTCCGTCTTCACCTCAACGTTGCCCTCGTCACTTTCGGTCGCGACATGCGCCGGGAACAGCTCCGAGCGCAGCCACACCCCGGGGACCGGGAGCGTGACGATGAACTCCTGTGTCGCCCGGACCTGTTGCATCGCGCTCGCGGTCAGCGCGCTGCGCCACTCCGGCGTCGTGTGGGCGACCGAACGGAGCGGAAACGCGACGTAGTTGCCCACGCGATCCACCACGATGTTCTCGATCACGTCGGTCAGCGGGCGACCGCGGGGATCGCGCAGCTTCGCGAGCGCCAAGAACCGCTCCGCCGGGTCGCCGGCGGCGATGATGGTCGCCGAGTAGTACGGGAGATGGGCGGCGATGTGCGCGTAGACACGCTGCTTCACCGCGGCCGGCACCGGGTCCTCGCCGCGCACCAGGTCGAAATCGGCGCCGAGATTGCGGTCCAGCAGATTGCGCCGCAGCGCGTGCCCGAAGCGCTGCACCACCTCGCGCGTCGCGATGTTCGGCAGCCGGAACGGCACCAGCAGCGCCGGCCGGAACCGCGGCGTGCGCACGATCACGCGGTGGCGCTCGACGGGCTCGACGAAATGATACGTGAGCACGCCCTCGGACCGCATGTTACGCATGGTGCGGAGCGCCGCGCCGGGGGCTTTCTCGCCGTCGAGCTCCGTGACGCCCAGCGCGCGGCGGCGCAGCGCCTCGCACGTCCGCGCGGTACGCTCGGCGAGCAGCGTGACGGTGTCCGCCGCAACGCTTGCCAGATCGGACCCGATGCACACATCGAGCGGCATCGCATCCATCCCATCGCCGATCTGGCGCGCGCCGACCATCTTCGCGACGATCTGGAGCGGCCGCTCGCGCGCGTCCGGCGACTTGCGCCAGCGCCCATCCGCTATCGCGAGCTTCACCTCCTCGCCCGGGCCGAGCGAAATGCTGTACAACGTGCCGCCCGCGGCGGCGCCGAGCGACTGCCACACCAGCTCGATCTCGAGCAAGACGCCGTAGCGTACGGCCGTGGGGTCGGGACTCGCTGCCTCGGTGATGTCCCGGTCTTGGGGCCGCACGCCGACCCGCGCGAACCGCATCACGTGGCCCGGCTGTGGCTGCGACAGCGACGCTGCCGTCTCCGCGGGCGGGGAGATGTGGGTGGGGCTGGGCGTGGGCTCGGCTGGAGGCTCAACCGCTCGTGCCGCTGCAGCCGCCGGACGCCCGCCCACCGAGATGTCGCGAGGCGCGGTGAGGGGAATGGGATCGTCGGGCAGCGAACGGGCGTCGAACTCGAGCGCCTCTTCGTTGCGCAGTCCGACGCGCAGCCGGAGCCGCGGCTGGTCGTGCTTGGGGATCCGGACCAGGCCGTCGGCGTCGCTCACCCAGTAGCCGCTAGCCCCGCCTCCCCCCCCACCCCCAGTCTCGAGCACGCTGACCGGGACCCCGGGGACTGCTGCCCCCGTGTCCTGATCCACGATCCGGAACGTCCAAGAGTCCCGCCAGACGGTCATAAGGTCTCGCTCGAGATACCGTATAATGAAGGCAATTTGAGGGCCAGATCATGTAACGCCTTGTTTCACCGCGAGTTATGCTAGAAGACGACCCCCCGGGAGGGTGCGTCGGGGTGTCAAAATGCGAGCTTCGTTGCGACGAAAGTGTGGACCGAAATCGGGGCTGGCGCCGTGGCCGAGCCGGTTTGAACCGTGCCCTGAAGAGCCTGCCCTGAGCGCAGCGAACGGGCCGGCTCGGCCAATTCACGAGTCCTGAAGGACTCGCTTTCCAGAATTTCGCGCGTACACGACAATCTCCCACGCGAACGTCCGCACTTTGGACTGCAGCCTGAATCCCAGCCCCGTGAGCAGCTGCTCCATCACAACTGGAGAATGGACGAACGAACGGAATGGATTGCGAAACAGCGCGCGGAAGGCGTTTTCGATCCCGACCACCGCACGCACCGGCCACCGGTAGCGAGGATACGACAACCCATACAGCCGGCGGCAGCGCTCGGCCGACAGCCGCACCAACGGCTCCATCTCGGGATAGCAGCAGACCACGCGGTCGAGCGTGACGATATCGGCCGCGGC
>DASYRZ010000110.1:0-2633 GCA_036003865.1 Gemmatimonadales bacterium
GCTGTGCGCGCCCATCGAGTAGACCGACAACGTCAGCTTATCTCCCTTGCGCATATCCTTGAGAAAATCGAACCGCAGCGGCGCGTCGCCCTCGTATACCGGAGTCTTCGCGGGATCGAGCGTCGCCGTCACATCGATCCACCCCTGAGCGTTCAGCTCCCGCTGTTCACGAGGGGCACACCCCGACACCACCAGGCTGAGCAAGAGCGTGAAACCCAATCCTGCCACGCCGATGATCGTCTCGGCGACGGTCCACGTCTTCAATGTCTGTTGCACGGTCATGTTGAAGAACTCCTTGATGAGCCAGAACCCCGAGTCGTTCACATGTGAGAGCACCAGCGAGCCCGCGCCCGTCGCGAGCACCAGCAGCTCGGGCGTAGTTCCCGGCGTCGCCACCACGATGGGGGCGACGATCCCCGCGGCGGTCGTCATCGCCACGGTCGCCGAGCCGGTGGCCACCCGGATCAGCGCTGCCACGGTCCACGCGAGCAGGAGTGGCGAGACGTGCGATCCCAGCGCCCGGTCGGCGATCGCCTGTCCCACTCCGCTCTCGATCAACACCCGGTTGAATCCACCGCCGGCGCCGATCACCAGGAGAATGGTGGCGGTCGGCGCAAGGCAGTCGCCCGCGAACTTGAGGATCTGATCCCGCGTGAAGTGCTGCTTGTATCCCAGCGACCAAAAAGAGAAGAGCAGCGCCAAGAGCAGCGATACGATCGGGCTCCCGACGAAATCGAGCCCCGCGCGGAGCGGGCTCGCCGCGTCGAGCGCGACGTCGGCTGCGCTCGCGCACAACATCAGGATCACGGGGAGCAGCACGGTGAAGAGCGAGATGCCGAAGCTCGGCATCTCGCGCGGAACGGCCCCCCCGCCCGCAAACTGCGCGGCCATCGGGTTCTCCGCGGCGAGCGCAATGCGCGGCGCAATCCAGGTGGCGAAGACCGGACCGGCCAGCGCCGCCGTCGGCAGCCCGACCAGGATGGCATAGGCGATCGTGCGCCCGACGTCAGCCTGGTAAGCGCCGACCGCGAGCATCGCCGCCGGATGCGGCGGCACCATTCCGTGCACCACCGACAGCCCCGCCACCAGCGGAATGCCGATCTTCACGAGGGACATGCCGGTGTGACGCGCAATCGTGAACACCAGCGGAATCAGCAGCACGAACCCGACCTGAAAAAAGACCGGAATGCCCACGATGAAGGCGACGAACATGATCGCCCAATGGACTCTGGCGTAGCCGAACAGCGCGATGAGCGTGGTCGCGATGCGCGTCGCGCCGCCGGACTCCGCCATCATCTTGCCCAGCATCGTCCCGAGGCCAAGCACGATCGCGATGAATCCCAACACGCCAGCGACTCCGTCCAGGAATGCCTTCACGACACTGCCGAACGGCATTCCCGCGGCAATTCCCAGGGCGAGGGATACTGCGATCAACGCGACGAAAGGGTGCAGCTTGAAGCGCGCGATCAGCACGATCAGCGCCACCACCGCAACGAACGCGTAGAGCAGCAGTCTGGTGTTCGGGCTCATGCCGAGTGGTTCACCAGATCGCCGACAATCGTGTCCGGGGTTTCGCGGATATCGCACACCCACGCGCCCTCGTCCGCGGAGGGCTCCTCCAGAGTCGCGAGCTGGCTGTCGAGCAGCGATGGCGGCATGAAATGCCCGCGACGGTGGGCCATGCGTTCGGCAAGCAGTGCTCGACTTCCGGCGAGATACACAAAACGCACGTCCGCTTCCCCAGCGGAGCGCAGCAGGTCGCGATAGCTGCGCTTGAGCGCCGAACACGAGACGACGAGACCGACTCCTGCGCGCTTCGCTTCGCGTAGCCGGGCCGCGATCGCAGTCAGCCAACCGCGGCGGTCGTCGTCCGTCAGCGGAATGCCAGCCGCCATGCGCTTCACGTTGTCCGGAGGGTGCAGGTCATCACCTTCGACGAATGCGATGTCGAGCTTCCGAGCGAGCGTCGCTCCGATCGCGCTCTTTCCGGAGCCGCTGACGCCCATTATCACGTAGAGCCCAGTGTGACCGCCCATGAAGTGGCCCAATCCTATACCACCGACGGATTCGGGGCTATTCTGCTGGCTAAGGAACCTCCAGGGAGCGGCAACAATGCAGCTGGCGATGATCGGGTTGGGTCGTATGGGCGGCAACATGGCGCGGCGGCTCGTCCAGGGCGGGCACGAGGTGATTGTGTACGACTCGAGCGCCGACGCGGTCAAGGCGCACGGCGCCAAGGGAGTCAACGCGGCGAAGGATCTCGCCGATGTCGCTCGGCTAGTGGCAGCGCCTCGAGTCGTCTGGGTGATGGTGCCGGCCGGCGCGGTCGAGAGCACCATTCAGGAGCTCCTGCCGCATCTCGCCCGCGGAGACATCGTCATCGACGGCGGCAACTCGAACTTCCGCGACTCGCTGCGCCGCGCGGAAACGCTCCAGGGGGAGGGGATCGAGTTCGTGGACGTCGGAACGAGTGGCGGGATCTGGGGCCTCGAGCTCGGCTACTGCCTCATGATCGGCGCCTCGCCATCCGCGTTCAAATACTGCGAGCCGATCTTTCGGAGTTTGGCGTCGGCCGAGGGCTACGCCCACGTGGGCCCGAGCGGCGCCGGCCACTACGTCAAGATGGTGCACAA
>DASYRZ010000111.1:0-3922 GCA_036003865.1 Gemmatimonadales bacterium
GCGGACGGGCGGTGGGACGGCCCGTCAGCCCGTCGGCCCGCCAGCCCGCCGTCGTCACTGGTGGATCACAGGCGCTGCCGTGCTCATACTGCTCGGCACCGGGGCCGCGTGGTGGGCAACGCAGCCGCGGCTCACGTTTGCCAACCAGCTCGCTGACACGGTTGCGGTACAGGTCGGGGGAGAAAATCGAACGTTGCCACCCGGCCGGAGCTTCACGCAGACGCTGTCCCGCGGCCGAGCTTCCGCGCTGAGCTGGCGTCTGGTGCGACGCCGCACGTCAGCGGGCGCGGTCGGCGTGACGTTCGGCGACACGATCACGATCGTGGACCGCGGGCGCGTGCGGCTGGCCGCCACCGCCCGCCCCACGCGTGGCGCCTACTTCGCCCCACTCATCACGAATGAGACCGGCCGGCCCCTCACGATCACCGTCAACGCGGGACTCGGCGCGGCACTGCCGTGCGACTGCACGGTGCCGCCCGGCGCGGTGCGGATGGGGATCGGCTACTACGCATTGTTCGAGAACTCGACCGTCCGAGCTGAGGACCGCGCGAGTGGGCGCTCGGCGACGTTTCGGGACTTAGGGCGGCAGGTGGAGATTTCGCGCGGGACGGTGGGGCTGCTGTTTCGATCCGTAGACTTGAAGTGACCGATTCCCCGGACAAACTGCTGACACCTTCACCATTGCTTCGCTCTTGTGGAGGGCGGTACCCGCAGGCAGGCTCCTGATATCTTCGCCTGGAGCTGACATGCTGATCCACCGACGCCCACTCGTCGCCGTTGCAACTTCGATTCTGCTATCCTCTTGCGCTGCCTCGCCACCGCCGGCCACTCGCGACCTCGCCGCGCTCGATGCTGTGACCAGCGGTATCTCGGGCTTGCCCATCACGACGTCGTCGGCAGATGCCCGCACTCACTTTCTCGCCGGCCAACGCGAGCTCGATCTGGGCCGCAACTTCGAAGCGCTCGATCACTTCCAGCGCGCCGTCGCCGCCGATTCCACGTTCGCGTTGGGCTACCTCAATGTCGCCAACACGTCGAATTCGCTGGCGGATTTCAAGACCAACCTCGCGCGCGCCGAGCAGCTCGCCGCCGCCGTGTCTGAGGCTGAGCAACTCCAGATCCAGATTGTCCGCAAAGGCTTAGAGAACGATGTCAGCGGGCAGCAGGCATTAGCGCAGCAGCTCGTCGCGAAGTTTCCCGAGAGCCCGCGCGCCTATCTTGTGCTGGCCGGCGTGCAGACGGGTCTAAACCGCACCGCGGAGGGGCGCGCGTCGTACTCGAAGGCCATCGCGCTGGCGCCGCGTCTCGTGGCCGCGCACGTCAACCTCGGCACCACGTACTTGTTCAACGAGCCTCACGACTTCAACCAGGCGCTCGAGCACTTCAAGCATGCCGCGGCGCTCGCACCGAATGAGCCGAGCATGCACGACTTTCTCGGCGACGCGCACCGGGCGTTGAACGACATGCCGCAGGCTCGCGCCGAGTACACCCGCGGCCACGAGCTGAATCCGCGGGATGCCGGGTTGTTGCAGCAGCGCGGCCACGTCAATTCGTTCGCGGGCGACTACGCCGCGGCGCGCGCCGACTATGACTCGTCGCTGGCGCTGGGCCGCGGCAATGAGCGGGGCTTCTTCGCGCCATTCCGTGCCTACGTGAGTGTCTACGCCGGGGACGCGCGAGGAGCCATCGCGGAGCTCAATCGGTTGGTGGCGCAGGCCGACGGGATGGGGCTGCCTGATCCGCTCGCGGTGAAGGTCAACGCGCTCACCAACGTCGCGCTCATCGGGATCGACACGCGCAACTTCGCGGCCGCTGAGGCCGCGCTCGCCCAGCGCACACCCTTGATGCAGCAGCAGTCCGACCAGGCCGCGAGCGCCGGCTTCAGCCGCGCCCAGGAGTCCAACGTGGCCTACTTTAACGCCTGGCTCGCCGCGCGCAGGGGCGATTACGCGACCGCGCGTCGCCAGACCGATCGCTTCGTCGCGATCGTCACCCCCGACGCAAATCCGCGCAAAATGGAGCCGGTGCACCAGCTGAAGGGGTTCATCGCGCTCTATCAGGGGAACGCGCAGGAAGCCGCCGCGCACTTTGCGCAGGGTAACCTCCAGGACCCCTACATCAAGTATCACTACGCCATCGCGCTGGAAGGCGCGGGTCAAGCGGACCGAGCGAAACCGCTGTTCCGCGAGCTTGCCGTCTACAATTTCAATAGCCTGGGCTACGCGCTGATTCGGAAGGAGGCTCAGCAGATGGCGAGTTGAGTTAAGATTGCATGCATGGATCGGCTCGCCTATCCGCCGGCGCACGCAGTCGCCCAAACCGTCGTTGACCACTTCCGCCGCCACCTCGAGCTCGCTCGCGGGGTGGCGGCACCTGCGCCGGTGCCCGACGCGTCCACGGTCGAGCGGATCATCAACGCCGCCTTCTGGGCAAGCCTACGACGCGACGAGGGCCGTGAACCGAAGATCTCGATCGCGTTTCTCCCGCCCGAGTTGGCGGGAGCGTCGCTGCGCGTGGAGCGAGCGCTGCCACTCGACCCTGCGACGCTCGCCCGGCTCGCCCCCGCCGTCGAACGGCCCGGCATCCATCTGGGGGTTTGGCGCGATGGGAATGAGCTACGCATCTGGGGCGCCACCCGCACGATCCCGCCGCTTTGTTTCGTGTTGGAAGTCGTGGAGCCGGGGTTACTCGTGGTCAAACACCGGCGCGCCGATCCCGGGGGCAAGTTCGGCAACGTCGCGGTGCTGGAGGGCGATCAGGTCAAGATTGTAGACGCCGATGGGACGCTGACATCCGAGTGCCCCGATTTCGTCACGCTGCTCCTTGGCTTGGATCCCGAGTCCGGCGATTCGGAGAGCGTGCTGCTGCCGCTCGCGCTCTCGATGCGCGCGCACGGCCACGGCGGCTCGCTGCTCGTAGTGCCGCATGGCAGCAGCGCCTGGCGGCAATCCATCCTTTGGCCCGTGCCGTACTCCGTCGCGCCGCCGTTCTCCAAGCTCGGCGATCTGCAGCGCGCCGCGGCGGCGGAGAAGACCAACGGCACCTGGCACGAAGCGTTCCGCGCAGCGACTGATGCGATCGGTGGGCTGACGGCGGTAGACGGCGCGACGGTGTTGAGCGACCAATGGGACGTGCTGGCGTTCGGGGCGAAGATCGGGCGCACCGAGACTGGGCCGTTCGTGGAGCAGCTCCTGGTGCACGAGCCGATCGTGGGACAGGCACCCGTCACGATCCATCCATCGGAGCTCGGCGGCACGCGCCATCTCTCGGCCGCGCAGTTCGTGCACGAGCAGCGGGATTCGCTCGCGCTCGTGGCCTCTCAGGACCGACGGTTCACCGTATTTGGCTGGTCACCACAAGCCGGAATGGTGCACGCGTATCGGGTCGAGGCTCTTCTACTCTAAGAAACAGCCCACCTCCGAAATCGCCGGACAGACTGCCGCTTCCCGGACGACGTGCACGAAAAACGTCGCCCGGGAAGAGCTTAGTTCACGCTACTCGACGCAGACCCGACGATGATGTTGCCTGTCGTCTGGTAGCCGATCACCACACCCAGCGCTCCCAGCACAGGCTGCTGCAACACCACGTGGATCATATTGACGGTAATGCCATCTCCCGTGGGGATCTGCTCGTTCAGCACGACATAGCCGACGCCCGGCAGGTCCATGAGCGTGTTCGGAGCGGGGTCGGACAGCTCCACGCCGTTCACAACCAGGTTTGCGAGACTCGAGCCCTCGGCATTGCTGTTTTCAATTGTGCTGCTCGCCATCGCGACTACGCCATTCGCGGTGATCAGGCCGTCGAGGATACTCACTCTTCCGAGCGTCGCGCTGCTCATGACGTCGGTTGCGATGGCGAACGCGTCCTGCGCCGTTACCATCCCGCCCACAGAGACGTCGCTGGCCTGATCCTGCGCCATCGC
>DASYRZ010000112.1:0-14166 GCA_036003865.1 Gemmatimonadales bacterium
CGCCGATCGGGGCGATTTGCGCCAGGGGGCGGAGCTGTACCGGCGCGCGAGCGAGAACCGGCAGCGCACGGGAGATCTGCGGGGGCTCGCCGCCGATCAGAACAATCTCGGCTTGATCGCCGAGCAATTGGGGGATATTCCCGGCGCCCGCCGCGCGTACGAGGCTGCGCTGGCCGCGAACCGCGCCGCCGGGCGGCCGGCCCCGGCTGCCACGAATCTGGAAAACCTTGGCAATGTCGCGAGCAGTACCGGTGATTACGCGACGGCGTCCCAACTTTACCGCGAAGCACTCTCGATCTATCGCGAACTCGGCGACCAGCTGGACGCGGCATCCGTCCTGCACAATCTCGGCTTGCTCTCACTCCAGCGGGGTGACTACCCCAACGCGGTGACGACCTTGCTTGAGGCCGCCTCGATTTACCGGCGCCTGGGACCGCCGGCAGAGGAGATCGCCGTGCGCCGTTCACTTGCCAATGCGCGCGCCGCTGCCGGTGACTTACAGGGCGCCCGCACCGAGCTGCAACGCGCCGAGCGGATTGCCGGCGCTGACGTGAGTGCGGGGCTCGCGCTGGCACGCGGCGATCTCGCGCTGCAGTTCAACCGGCTCAGCGAAGCGGAGCGGCAGTTCGCGCGCGCGAAGTACCTAGCGGAGCGCACTGGCGACGGAGAAACCAGAACCGCGGCGCAGCAAGGACTCGGGACGGTGCTGTTGACCCGCGAGGACTATGCCGCAGCCCTGCCCGCCCTCGCGCTCTCCCTTCAGGCGCAACAGACGGCAGGCGACCGGCGCGGGGCCGCGCTCACGCGCTTGCTCATTGGATACGGGAGGCAGGAGAGCGGCGATACAGCAGGGGCCCGTCGAGTCCTGGCTCAGGCCCTCGATACCCTGCGGCAACTGGGCGACGCCGGCGCCGAGGCCGCGACGCTCGGCGCGATCGCGGATCTGGAAACTCGCGCCGGTCGACCGTTGACCGCCGAATCGCTGTACCAGCGCGGTCTCGCTCGCTTGGGGACCAAACCGGCTCCGGCGATTGCCTGGCAACTACACGCCGGCCTGGCACGCGCGCTGCGCAGCCGTGGGGCGCTCGCGGATGCCGCCCGCGAGCTCCGCGCCAGCACGGCCGAAATCGAGCGCGTGGCGCAGGGACTCCCGGCCGAGGAGCGCCGTGCGACGTTCCTCGCCGACAAGTGGGACGTTTACGTCGAGCTCGCGCTCGTCGAGCGAGCGCGGGGCGAGACCCAAGCCGCGTTCGAAGCGAGCGAGCAGCTGCGCGCCCGACAGTTCCTCGACGTGCTGGCGCGCGGTCGCATCGCCGGTGATACGGGAGCTGATCCGACCGATCGCGAACAGGACCTGCGCCGCCGTATCGACGAGCTGACGCGGCAGATCGAAACCGGGACGGACAGCGGCTCCGCGTTGCGCGGCCCCGCGCTCCAGGCCGCTGCAACTGCGCGCGAGGCGCTCGCGCAGGCCCAGGACGAATACGGGGAGCTGCTGCTCGAGCTGCGCGAATCCAATCCGGCCTATGCGGCGCTGATCCGCGCGGAGACGGCGCCACTGCGCGACGTGATGACCGCGCTGACGCGCGAGGAGGCCTTGCTCGAGTATCTGGTCGGCGATTCGACGACGATCGTGTTCATCGTCACGCGGGACAGCGTAGCGGCACTCGACCTCAATGTCAGCCGTGCGACGCTTTACGCCTTGATCGATTTCGCGCGCGGCACGCTCGCAAGCAAGTCGGAGGCGGCGCGGAGTGCGTGGCGCGCGCCCATGCGTCGGCTGTTCCAGCATTTGATCGCTCCGGTGCAAGCGACGGGAATGCTCGTCGGCAAGAGGCGCCTCCTGATCGCACCGCATGTCGAGCTGCATTACTTGCCCTTCGCGGCGCTGCTCGAACCGGGCGCCGACGCTCGACCGTTGATCGAGCGCTTCGTACTCGAGTATGTGCCGTCCGGGTCCGTGTGGTTGCGCCTGCGGGCCCGCGCGACGCCGGAACACCGCGCCGGCGTCCTCGGGCTCGCCCCTCGTGCGGCAGCACTGCCCGGGTCGCGCGCCGAAGTCCTGGCGATCGGCCGGATTTACGGAGACCGCGCGCGCGTTCTCGTAGGCCCCACGGCATCCGAGCGCGCGTTTCGTTCGCTCGCAGCCGACCAGGATATCATCCACCTCGCCACGTACGGCGTGCTGAACAAGCACAATCCGCTGTTCTCCTTCGTCGAACTCGGCGCCGGCGGCGGTGAGGACGGGCGACTCGAGGTGCACGAGGTGTTCGGGTTGTCGTTTCGGCCGCGGCTGCTTGTGCTGAGTGCGTGCCAGACCGGCGTGGGCGCGGGCACCGTTGCCGACGTGCCGGCGGGAGATGACTGGGTCGGTCTGGTGCAAGGATTTCTCTTCGCCGGCGCATCGAATGTGCTTGCGACCTTGTGGCCGGTGGAGGACCGCACCACCGCGCAGTTCATGGCGCGCTTCTACACCGAGCTCAGCGCGGGTCGCAGCGAGGCGGACGCGCTCGCCGAAGTGCAGCGGGCGGCGCTGCGCGATCCGCGGACGGGCCATCCGTTCTACTGGGCGGGGTTCAGTCTCGTGAGGGGATGGTGATTCGCGTGAGCAGCCGGGGCAATGGAGTCCGTATCACGCGGCTATGGAATTGCGCACCGTGAAGCGCGTGACGTCGGTCAGCCGAGCGATCATCGCACTGACGCTTGTCAGCGCGGGCAGTTGGTTGGGTGGGTGCTCCGACACCGGACCTCAGCCCATCCTGCCCCTCCCCCAACACGTCAGCGTCTCAAACCCGTTGCTGCTCGTGATGCTCGGCGGAGCCCAAGCCATCAGCGGAGACGAACGAGTCTATGTGGCGTTGGAGACTGGCACCGTTGCCGACGACAGCGCGAACGTGACGATTCGGCGGGTTGGTGGCAGTTCTGCGATCCTTACGAAGGCGCTAGGTGGCGGCTTCGATCCTGTGCCAGTCGCCGCGCAAATCGGGGACTCAATCGACATCTTGGTGAGGGACCACGAGAGTGGTGCGGTTGTCCTTCACGTCGGCACCAGGGTAGCGATGAGCCGACCGCCGATCGTCGTGCGGACCGATCCACACCGCAAGAAACGAGATGTGCCGCTCAATGCGCCCATCGTGGTGGTGTTTAGCGAACCGGTCGACCCGGCGTCCCTGGCCAATTCATCGCTCCAACTGTTCCGGGGTACCGAGGTCATTCCAGGAGCAGTTGCTCTCCTAACTAGCACCACGAGCGCGGTGAAGTTCACCCCCTCCGCACCGCTCACACCCAACGGCGATTACCGGTTCGTCGTCACACGAGCGGTACGGGACCGCGATGGCGATCCACTTCCGGCGGACATGACCGTGGAGTTTTCCACGGGTGAATCGTCCACCGGGCCGCCGGCCCATGTCGCAATACCGCTCGGCAACGTGAATTGCCCAGACGTTATAATCTCCTGCCTGGGCCTGAACGTGGACGAACAGTTCCAGTTCGTGGCAATGGTGACGGACAGCGCGGGCGATACACTGTATGACCATGTGACGTGGTCAACCGACGACCCAACCGGCCACACCATCACTGTCTCGCCCACCGGCCTCGTGACAGCGCACGGCGCGGGCGTCCACGATGTGATCGCTTCGGTCGAAGGCTTGACAGATCGACGACAGGTCCGGGTGTACGGCAATGCGACCTCGGTCACCGTCGTGCCGGCCACCGCGACGATCCAGGCCTTCGACACCCTTTGGCTGACGGCCGAGGTGCGGAACGTGGACGGCGAAATCGTGTGGAGTTATCTCCACCCACCGCTGACCTGGAGCACCAGCGCCCCGGGAGTGGCGATCGTTGGTAATTGCGACTGCGGCGTCGACATGGCAATCGTCACCGGCTTGAGCCCCGGCACCGCAACGATCTCAGCGAGGAGCGGAAGCGTGCAGGGGACTGCGGCCATCACCATCACGCCGGGGCAGCCCGTAGCATCGGTGACAGTGAGTCCTGCCACGGTTTCGTTGACGGAGGAGGTGCGTCTCCCCGTGCAGTTGACTGCGACGCTTCGCGATGCGCAGGGCCAGGTTCTCTTCCGGCGACCTGTCACCTGGTCCAGCAGTAATGCTGCCGTGGCACCTGTGAGCGCCGCGGGCGTGGTGACCGTAGTCGCGGCCGGCTCCGCCCTCGTGAGCGCGACGAGCGAAGGGATTAGCGACACGGCGACGATTACGGTCACCACGCTAAACATCCAGTTCGTTTCCCTGACCGCAGGTGATCATCATGCCTGTGGCATCACGACGACCGCTGCGGCCTTCTGCTGGGGCCAGAACTCCGTGGGCCAGCTCGGCGACGGCTCGACTACGGATAGCCGTATGCCAGTTGCGATCTCTGGGAACCTGAGCTTCAAGGGCCTCGCTGCGGGCGGCGCTCACACCTGCGGGCTCGACAGCGCTGGCGCGGCGTATTGCTGGGGCTCTGCGAATCAGCTGGGCAACGGCTCGACTACCAATAGCTCCGTGCCCGTCGCTGTCTCCGGAGGCCTGACCTTCAGTATCATCGCAGCAGGTGGTGACAACACTTGCGCGCTCAAGGGTACCGGAGAGGCATATTGCTGGGGCACCGGGTATGCCCTGTCTCAGGTGGGGGCGTTCACGCCCACCGCCGTCGCCCGCGGCTTGTCCGTGAAGGTGATCGCGGCAGGCCGGGACCACATATGCGCCCTGACCGTGGCCGGGGCGGCGTACTGTTGGGGAACGAACACCGCAGGCCAACTGGGCGACCCGAACACGCAAGGAGGCGGGAGCTTCACGCCGGTCGCTGTCGTCGGGGGCCTGACGTTCCGCACGCTCGCAGCGGGCAGCAATCACACTTGCGCCCTCACCAGTGCCGGAAAGGTGTACTGCTGGGGGCTGAACGACCAAGGCCAGTTTGGCGACGGCTCTAACGGCTCTGCTTCGCCAACGCCCATCGCCGGCGGTGGTGGACTGACATTTAGCGCGATCGTGGCGGGCGAAGCTCACACCTGCGGACTCAGCAGCGCCGGGGCGGCCTATTGCTGGGGGTTGAACGACGGAGGTCAGCTTGGCGACGGCTCGACGACAGATAGCGCGGTTCCCGTGGCCGTTTCCGGCGGGCTTCGCTTTGTCGCCCTCGTTGCGGGCAAGCAGTACACCTGCGGGGTGAGCAGCGCGGGGGTCATCCATTGCTGGGGCAGCATGAACACGACGACCCGGCCCTAGCGTTCCACAACCCCTCCTTGATCCTCGGCGAGGAACGGCGAGCCGGTCGTCCGTATCACGACAGCCGCCCCCCGTCGCTTCTGTCACCGTGGTCCCGCAGTCGAGCACGCTTTTCGTCGGAGATACTGCGCGCTTGCGCGCGACGCTGAAGGACGCCGCTGGTACCGTGCTCGCTAATCGCGTCGTCGCATGGTCGAGCAGCAATGACGCGGTAGCCTCGGTAACAAGCGGAGGGCTCCTAACCGCGATCGGGGCCAATGCACAACCGATCACGATCACCCGCTATGCCCCGACGCGCGTGGTGCCGTGATGGGTAGCCCCTGTGGGATTGGGATTGGCCACCGCTTGCTCCGCCGTCCGAGTATTTCTCCCTCCTCACACGTTCGTTCGTGCTCACCGATCGAATCTCGCCTGAGCAAAGCGTTCACGGCAGTCCGTATAACGCGAGCGTCAACGTTGCCCGCATCGCGGGAGGTTGCCACACCATGATCCACTGGCTTCGCTTGTCCATCGTCCTGCTGCTCGCTGCGGTCTTTAGCGCTTGCGACGACCCGGATCCGCTCGCCCCGTCCTTCTCCGCCTCCAGGGGTGGCGCACCTGCTGCTCCCACCAACCTCACGGCCACGCCGTACTCGTACGAGATGCTCACGTTTGCCTGGCAGGACAACGCCACCAACGAGGCCGGCTTCGAGGTGTGGCGCTCGACCGATGGGCCCAGCGGCACGTTCTCCCTGTTCACGACCTACCCCTTCCCGAACAGCACTCAAGGTGGCAACAGCGGCCTCCAGGCGGCGACGCAATACTGCTACGAGGTGCGCGCCTACAACACGCTGGGTCAAAGCGGGAAGATCCGGACCTACTCCGCCTTCTCGAACGTCGCGTGCGCGACGACCCTGCCGCTGCCGGTCCCCGCGGCGCCGTCCGGCGTCAACGCCGCGCCACAATACGACGGCTACGCCATCCGCGTGACCTGGACCGACAACTCGTCGAACGAAACCGGATTCCGCGTGGAACGCTCCGCGGCTGATATCGGACCCTGGACGAGCGTCGGCACCGCGAACCCGAACGTCACGTCGCTCGACGACTGGCAGGTCCCGGGTGCGGAGCAGCCGGCCTGCTATCGCGTGTTCGCGGTCAACTCCTACGGTGCCTCCGGCCCGTCGAACGTCGATTGCACGGCGGTGCCCCTGGCGCCAACGAACCTCGTGGCCACGGTGCAGAACGACGGCAGCGTCGACCTGTCATGGGCCGACAATTCCGCCGTCGAGGATAGCTTCGCCGTGTATCGCTGGACCGCGTACGGATCGTTCGATCGCGTGGCGACCTTGCTCGCCAACACGACCACGTATCACGACCCCTGGACGGGCGACAGCACTTTCTACTACCGGGTGTACGCCACCAAGGATGGGGGACGGTCCGCCGGTTCGAACACCGTCGCAGTGTCCGTCGTCTCGATACCCCCCGCGGCTCCACTAAACCTGGACGCCCTGCCTCAATCGAGCAGCAGCATCCTCTCCACGTGGGTCCCCGGGTCGGGGAACGCGGAAGGTTTCCGGGTCGAACGCTCGACCGACGGCGGCGCGAGCTGGACCGTGGCTACGGTCGACTCGTATGGGACGTCGTTCTGGGAGACGGGGCTGCCGAGCGAGCAACAGGTGTGCTATCGGGCCATCGCGTTCAATGTCAAGGGCGACTCGCCGCCGTCGAACGTCGACTGCACCACGCCGCCCGCCGCGCCCTCGCACCTCGTGGCCGCGGCCGCCGAAACTGGGGCCATCGACCTGAGCTGGACGGACAACTCGGGCGTCGAGGACGGTTACGCGGTGCTGCGCCTGACCCTGCTGAGCTACTGCGATGACTACGGCTGCTACGACTACTACGACTACGACCAGATCGCGACCGTGGGAGCCAACGTCACGAGCTATCACGACGCGCGGCTCACGCCCGGCGAGTCCAACAGCTACGTCGTCGTGGCCTTGAAGGATGGCGGGCAGTCCGACCGGTCGAACGACGCTACGGCGATCGCGCCGTGAGTACAGAGGGAGGATCTATGAACGGTTCACCACGCTTCCTCGCGCTGCTGGCTTCGCTCGCGCTACTTCTCGGATGCGGCACCCAGCCCGAGCGGAGCATCGCAAGCACGCTGTCGGCGGACCAAATGGACAACTTCTCGGTGTGGTCCGAACCCATGAGCCTCGGCCCGGCGATCAATGCCTCGGGGTTCAACGACCAGCAGGCGGTCCTTTCCAAGGACGGGCTGAGTCTGTACTTCGCCTCGAATCGGCCTGGGAGCCTGGGCACCCAGGGCCTTCTCGACATCTGGGTCTCTCAACGCGCCTGTGCCGACGACAGCTGTCCGTGGGCGACGGCCGTCAGTCTCGGACCCACCGTCAACAGTTCTGCATCTGACTTCGCTCCGGCGCTCTCGCGGGACGAGCACTGGCTCTTCTTCGGCTCTGGTCGTCAAGCGGGGGCAGCCGGGTCGGGTGACATCTGGGTTTCGTTCCGAGCAGGCGTGCATGACGACTTCGGCTGGCAGGCGCCGGTGAACCTCGGGGCTGGCGTGAACACGTCAGGCTTTGAAGGCGGTCCCGCCTACTTCGAAAACGCCGACGTGGGCGCGTCGCAGCTCCTGTTCAACAGAAACCCCTTACCCGTCAACACCGGCGGCGACATCTACGTGAGCGAGCAGGCGCCTGATGGGTCCTGGAGTGCGGCGGTTCCAGTACCAGAGCTGAACACTGATTCGAGCGACCAGCACCCCTCCGTCGCTCCCAATGGGGTGGAGATCTATTTCCACTCGAACCGGCTCGGTTCTACTCTCGACCCCCTTGGCACGACGACGTCCAACGACATTTGGGTTTCGACCCGAGAGAGCGTGCTCGCGCCCTGGTCGCCCCCGACGAATCTGGGGGCCCCGATCAACACGGCGGCGGACGAAAGCGGTGCGGTCATCTTCTCCCACGGGCAGACCGAGGAGCTGTTTTTCACGCGCAACGTCGCGACCCCGCCGGCGATTGACCGCGACATCTTTGTAAGCACACGGACGCGGGGGGGCAATGCGCCATGACGGGTCAATAATCCTCAGACCCACTCCACCGGTACCCGATACGGCTCGAACGCCCGGTCCCCGGTCAGGATCGTGAGCCCTTCATCCAGCGCCTGCACGATGAGCAACCGGTCGAAGGGATCGGGGTGATGCAGCGGCAGATCGCGCAACAAATCACCGTGTCGCACCGTCGCCGCCATGGGGAGAAATCCGTAGCGTGCGACGATCTGTTCGACGGTGTCCTTGAGGTCCAGCTTACCCAGCGCGCGCTTGACCGCGATCTCCCAGGCGCTCACCGCGCTCACCACCACAAGTTCGGCCCGCTGCACGGTACGAACCGCAGCGGGCCGAAGCTTAACGAGGTGCCACCGAACCAGGGCGTTCGTGTCGAGCAGCAACCTCACCCGGATGCCCCGGTGAACAACCACAACACCTCAGGCGGCAGCGGCGCGTCGAAGTCGTCAGCGATCCAGCCCCTGCCCTTCCCCAACCCGGGCTTGCGCAGGTGGCGCGTGTCCTTCGGCGCGAGCGGCACCAGCCGCGCTTTGGGCTTCCCCGACTTGGCGATAATGATCTCTCTCCCCTGCGCGGCCTGCTCGACCAGCTCAGAGAGATGGGTCTTGGCCTCGTACAGGCTCACGGCCTCGCGCACCGGACGGGGTTTCTTATGACGAGTCATCCACCACCATAACGAATTTGACCAAATTGGTCAAGTTTCGTTAGTACCGCGCCAGCGTCGGATCCACCTCCTGTTGCCACCGCAGGATTCCGCCCGTCAGATTCGCGACCCGCCGGAATCCCGCGTCGGCCAGATGCGCCGCCGCGGCCCGGCTCCGGCTGCCCCCTTTGCAATAGACCACGACCTCGCGCTCCTTATCGAGCGTGTCGATCGCTTCCGGCAGCGTCGCGAGCGGCACCAGTCGTGCTCCTTGAATCCGCGCGATCTCCCACTCGAACTGCTCACGCACATCGATCAGCTGCAGGTCCTCGCCGCGTGACAGCCGAGTGGTGAGCTCGCGCGGTGTGATCTCCACGAATCCACCCACCGCGCGCGGCTCCGCCTCCGCTGCCCGCACGCCGCAGAACTGCTCGTAGTCGATCAGCTCGCGAATCTCTCGCGTGCCGCAAGCGGGACACGTAGGATCCTTGCGCACGTTCACGGTGCGGAACTGCATCCCCAGGGTGTCGATGAGGAGCAGCCGGCCCTTCAGCGGCTCGCCCACGCCGACGATCAGCTTGATCGTCTCCGTCGCCTGGATCGTTCCCACCAGGCCCGGTAACACGCCCAGCACACCACCCTCGGCGCAGCTGGGCACCAGACCCGGGGGCGGCGGCTCCGGAAACAGGCAGCGATAGCACGGTCCATCGGGCAACGCGAACACCGACGCCTGCCCTTCGAACCGGAAAATGCTGCCGTACACATTCGGCTTGCCGAGCAGCACGCAGGCGTCGTTGACGAGATAGCGCGTCGCGAAGTTGTCGGTGCCATCCACGACGATGTCGTAGCCGCTGAAGATGTCGAGCGCATTCTTCGATGTAAGAGCCGTCTCGTAGGTTTCGAGCCGGACGTGCGGGTTCACGTCGGCAATGCGTTCCCGCGCCGACTGCAGCTTGGGTCGGCCGACGTCTTTCGTGCCGTGGAGGATCTGCCGCTGCAGGTTCGTGACGTCGACGTTGTCGAAATCCACGAGGCCGAGATTGCCGACACCAGCCGCCGCGAGATAGAGCGCGGCCGGCGAGCCGAGGCCGCCTGCACCGATGAGCAGGACGCGCGCGGCCTTGAGCTTCTCCTGGCCCGTGACGCCGACGTCGGGAAGAATGAGATGCCGGCTGTAGCGTACCAGCTCGGCCTGCTCCAGAATCGCCACCATCTCAACCTCCCGCGATCGCCGGCACGATGATGATCTCGTCGCCGTCGCGCACCGTGGCCGCGAAGCCGCCCTGCAGCCGCGCGTCGTCGTCATTGACGTAAAACGTGACGAAGGGATACGGCTTCCCCGCCGCATCGCGCAGCCGCGGCGCAAGACCCGGAAACCGAGTGGCCACATCGGCGACGACATCGCCCAGCGTCGCGCCGTTGGCCTCGAGGGAACGCCGGCCGTCGGCGAGCTTCGCCAGCACAGTCGGCAACTGCAGTGTGACGCTCATGATGACTCCGTCGCAACAGGATGAATCGTTTGAGAACCACGGCTCACCGTGGCACCGGGAACCGGATGCGCGCAGCGGATGAGCTCCGCAGTGACACCTTCGGACCGCCACGCCTCCAGTAACGCCGCGCCAACGGCCGTCGCCCGCTCGCGCGGCGCGATCGCCAGAATCGCCGAGCCGGCCCCCGACAGTGTCGCGCCATACGCCCCCGCCCGTTTCGCCGCGGTAACCACGGCGTCGTAGCCGCGAATGCGCGCGCGCCGGAACGGCACGTGTAACACGTCGTCGAGTGCGGCGCCGAGCAGCGCGCCAGCACCGCTCGCCAACCCCTGCACCAGCGCCGCCGCGCGGCTGGCGGCAATCACGGCCTCGGTGTGGGGCAGCATCTGTGGCAGCGCGGCACGCGCGGCCTTGGTGTCGTTGGGAAATGGGGGCACGGCAATCAGCAGCTCGATTCCGGGCGCAACCTGCAACGGCGCAGAAACCAATCCGGTGGGCGTATGAACACTCAACACCGCGCCACCGTAGATCGCCGGCCCAATGTTATCGGGATGGCCTTCGATGGTCGTGCCGATCTCGAGGACCTGCGCGCGCGACAAACCCAATTCGAATGCCGCATCGGCGAGCAATGCGCCCGCCACGATCGCCGCCGCGGACGAGCCGAGCCCGCAGCCGATCGGAATGTCCGAGGTGGCGTCGATAGTGAGGCCACCGGGAGATACTCCACCAGCGGCGCATGCGGCGCGAAACCCACGGGTGAAGAGATCCTGATCGCCCCGTACGCGGACGGCGTTCAGTGTGCCGCGGCGGCGGATGGACACGCCGCTCGCCGTGGTTTCGAGCGTTGCGGACGCGACGAGCCAGCGGTCGATCGCGATTCCGACGCAGTCGAAGCCGGAGCCGAGGTTGCTGGAGCTTGCCGGCACGCGCACGCGCGCGGTCATGCGTTCCCTTCCCCCTTCACCAGGGCGCGCACTTCCGCGACGCGTGGCGCGATAACCGGTGCTGCCGGCAACACCGGAGCGACGGCGTCGACCGTCTTCAGGCCGTTCCCCGTGATGCACAGCACCACTTCGTCATCCGCGGAGAACCGGCCTTCGCCCGCCAGCGCCAGAGCGGCAGCGACCGTGACACCGCCGGCCGTCTCGGTGAAGAGCCCGACCGCTTCGGCCAGCAATCGGATCCCCGCGACCAGCTCGGCATCCGAGACTGCGGCAGCCCAGCCGCCTGATTCGAGAATTGCCCGCTTGGCGAACACGCCATCGGCGGGATTCCCGATCGCAATCGACCGGGCAATCGTCTGCGGCACCACCGGTGTCACCGCGTCGCTGTTCTCTCGCACAAGCCGAACGATCGGCGCGCAACCCGACGCCTGGGCGCCGAAGATTCGGGGGGCGCCGCCGCTCACCAATCCCGCCGCGGCGAACTCCCGGAACCCCTTGCGCAGCTTCGTGACGAGCGAACCGCCGGCCATCGGCGCGACGACCGCGGTCGGCAGCCGCCACCCCAGCTGCTCAGCGATTTCGAAGGCGAGCGTTTTCGATCCTTCGCCGTAGTAGCCCCGCAGGTTGACGTTCACGATGCCCCAGCCGAACAGGTCTGCGACCTGCGCGCAGAGACGATTGACGTCGTCGTAGTGACCGCGCACGCGGACCAGTCGCGCGCCATAGACCGCGGTCCCAACGATCTTGGCAGTCTCGAGGTCTTCCGGAATAAAGATCCACGCTTTGAGACCGGCGCGGGCTGCCTGCGCAGCGACGGCGTTTGCCAGATTGCCGGTGGAAGCGCAGCCGATCGTGTCGAGCCCGAACGCAGCGGCCGCGTTGATCGCCGTCGCGACGACGCGATCCTTGAAGGACAGCGACGGATGTGAGACCGCGTCGTTCTTGACCCAGACGCGCGCTACGCCGAGCAGCGTAGCGAGTCGTGGCGCCTCGACGAGCGGGGTGCCGCCGGTATCGAGCGACAGGACGGGCTCACCATCGAACGGTAACCACTCGCGGTAGCGCCACAACGACCACGGTCGTGCGGCGATCCTGTCGCGCGTCGGGAGCACGCGGGCGGCATCGAAGACCGGATCGAGCGGACCGAGACACTGCTCGCAGATGGCGACGGGGGCCGGCTCATACAGTGCCCCGCACGCGCGGCATACCTGCGGCCGCGGTCGCAACGCCAGCGGCGGCGCAACGCGGGTCGTCATGGCCGGGCCTGCACCGCCGGTGCCGGCGCGGTTGCTGGTCGCGGTGCTGATCGGATCTTGCGGGTTGTGCGGGCCTCGCGTATCAGCGCCTCATCGGCCGGATCGATCTCGTAACAGTGCTCGGGACCGGGGAATACACCGGCACGCACGTCGCGCGCATAGTCGCTGAAGGCTTTCTCGATCGCGGTGCCGACTTCGCCATATCGCTTCACGAACCGGGGCGCGATGTCGCCGACAAAGTTGCCCAGCATGTCGTGCGAGATGACGAGCTGCCCGTCCACGTGCGGACCGGCGCCGATCCCGTAGACGAGCACGCCCCCCCCCACGCGCTCCCGGACAAACGCCGCCGTCTCAGCGGGGACCGCCTCGAGCAGAATCGCGAACACTCCCGCCCGCTCGAGCGCTTCCGCGTCGCGCAGCAGCTGCTCTGCTGCCGCCAGCGATTTCCCCTGGACGCGATAGCCGCCGAGCTGGCCAATGTTTTGGGGCGTGAGACCGAGGTGCCCCATCACCGCAATACCGGCGTCCACCATCGCGCGCACACGCGGCGCGACGCGCGCCCCGCCTTCGCATTTCACCGCGTCGCATCCCGCGGCCACGAACGCCCCGGCGCTGCGGATCGCGGTCTCATCGGATGGCTGGTACGACAGGAACGGCAGGTCTCCGATCACAAACGCCCGCTTCGCGGCGCGCGTCACCGCCCCAATGAACACCAGCATTTCGTCCAGGCCGATTTGGAGCGTCGTCGGGAGTCCCAGCATCGTCATGGCCGCCGAGTCGCCCACGAGAATCATGTCGACACCTGCACGATCGGCGAAGGTGGCGGTCGGATAATCGTACGCCGTGACGAACACCGCCTTTTCGCTGCGGGCTTTCAGCGCCGCCAGCGTGGCAACCGTGACTTTGCGAGTGGCCATAGACCCCCCGGACTCCGTCTGAGACAAAACGGCCGCTCAGCTGAGCGGCCGCGGGAAGCGACTCCCTGAAACACTCATCGCCCGGACTAATAAAGCCGCGGGCGAGTCGCTTTTTAGCACCTTGTTTAACGTGGCGGCAATACGCGGCAAATGACCACGAGTCTTCAGTTGTACGCGTAGTCTAGTCCGGCTGTCCTGCTCCCGTCAAGGGCTGAATTCCGTGTCGATCTGTGCCCGCTGCAGCGTCCCCGAGTAATCGACGTAGATCGTCTTCGTCTCGGAGTAAAAATCGTAGACCTCCCACCCGCCCTCGCGATGGCCGTTGCCGGTCTGCTTGACGCCGCCGAAGGGAAGATGGGCCTCGGCGCCGATCGTCGGCGCGTTGACGTAGGTGATCCCGGTATCGAGGTCCGTCATCGCCTGGAACGCGCCGTTGATGTCGCGCGTGTAGAGCGAGCTGGAGAGTCCGTATTTCACATCGTTGTTGACCTGAATCGCCTCGGCGAGATCCTTCGCCTTCAGGACGGCGAGGACGGGCCCAAAGATCTCCTCCTGCTCGACCCGCATCCCCGGCTTGACGCCCGTGAGCACCGTCGGCTCGTAGAACCAGCCGCACTCGAGCCGTTTGTC
>DASYRZ010000113.1:0-4763 GCA_036003865.1 Gemmatimonadales bacterium
TCGGGCGAGAGGCCTGATTGCGCGATACGGCTGCGCACGACGTCACCCAACCCCGCTTGCTGCTGAAGGGCCTGCTGCACCTGCGCGGGAGTCGGAGTCTGTGCGGCGAGGCCTGGCGCCAGCGCCGCGAACACGACGAACCATGCAAACTTCATCTACGCGACCTTCCCCCAAGGACTCAGTAAACTTAGGGTGGCAAACTTGGCCGCTAACTAACGGCAGGTCAAGTCGTTAAATGACATTGTCAGTGATAGCTAATTAGCTATCATTCGGCATGCCCACAGCAGCCACGCTCCTGCGCCAAGCCCGTACTCGCGCTGGTCTCAGCCAGCGCGCCCTCGCGCGCCAGGCCGCCACGTCCCAATCCGTCATCGCGCGCATCGAGGCCGGTCTCACCAGCCCAACCTGGGATACGCTCGAGCGTCTCCTCGCCGCGGCGGATTGCGAAGTGAGCGCGCAGGTTGAACCGCGCGTGACGGAATCCCATATGCTGAATGATGTGTCAAGCATCCTGCGCATGACGCCAGAGCAGCGCCTGCAAGAGGTCAAGAACGTCGAGGACTTCCTGCATCGGGTGCGTCGTGTCTGAACTCCCCCCAGTCGCGCCGCTCGACCCCGAGCTGCTGTTCACGACGCTCGCGCGCCACCAGGTGCAGTTCGTCCTGATCGGCGCGCTCGCCGCCAGACTGCAGGGATTCCCGCGCTTCACCCGGGATGCCGATATCACGCCGGCGCGCGACCCCACCAATCTGCAACGCCTCGCTGCCGCGCTCCGCGAGCTGGACGCGCGCATCTACACCGAGCAGATCCCCGAAGGCTTGGCGTTCGACTGCAGTCCGCAGATGCTCGCCCGCGCCGATATCTGGAACCTCACGACCAAGGCAGGACGGCTGGATCTGGCGTTCAAGCCCTCGGGAACGACCGGCTTCGCCGATCTCGCGCCACACGCCGTTCGATTCGAAGTGTACGGTCACGAGCTGCTCGCGGCCCGCCTCGAAGACATCGTGCGATCGAAGGAAGCGGCGAACCGGCCGCAGGATCGGCTGGATGTGGCGGTGATGCGCGAGATGCTCAAGCGACGCTGATCAGTACATCGGCAGTCCTGAACAGTGAGTCGGCTAAGATGCGCGCTTAGCCAATCCTGGAACGGATATCAGCCGCTCATTGACGGGATCAGCAGCCAGCAGGAAGCCTTCGAGGGTATATGCGCCGAGAATCGGTTCCGAACCGTCAGGCGCGAACACAACGAGCGTCGGCGCCTCGCGTCCCTCGAGCCGAATCTGAATCCACGCCATCGGATAACGCACCTCGCGGCCGTCAGCGAGCACGAACGGCCATTCTTGTTCCGGCTCGACGCCCAGATCCTCGAGCAGATGACGCGGGATCCACGTGTATGTGGAGCCCGTATCGACTAATGCCTCGAGCGACGAAAACAGGCTCCCGCCACGTCGCGCAACCTGGATGGGTATCCGGAAATGGCCCACACCCGAAGGTGACGTGCTGCCGCCAGGAAACGGTAACCGTCTCATAGTTTAGGAAGCGCGCTTAGCTAGCCCGGGCACCGAAATTAGCCGCTCATTTACCGGATCAGCAGCGAGTCCAAACTCCTCCAGAGTAACCACGCCGAGAATTGGCTCGGACCCCGCCGGCGCGAACACGACAATCGTTGGTTGCTCGACACCTTCGAGCCTGATTTGAACCCAGCCCATGCGGTAGCGCACCAGACGTCCATCCGCCAACAGGAACGGCCGTTCCTGCTGAGCTTCGACTCCAAGCTCCTCGAGGAGATCACTGGCGACCCACGTGTACGTGGATCCGGTATCGACCAGCGCGAGTAGCGGCTCAGAACGCCTCCCCCTCCCCTCGCGAGGTCCGACCTGAATAGGGACCCAAAAATGGCTCATCTCAGAAGCTGACGTGCTGCCGCCAGGAAACGGTAACCGTCTCATCGCACCCTCTGTGCAGAATTGTGCGTCGAATCTACGCTCGGCGGGACCCAGAGCGGGAGCCGTTCGTTGCGTGGCGTATCCTCTGAGTTCGGCTGCTCCACGTTGACTCGGCATTCATCGATTCGGGCGCAATGTACTCGCTGCTGCCCAACGCGGTATGGAAAGAGATCGGGCTCACCGCCACACGCGAGATGGAGTTCGGACTGGCTGACGGCACGTCCATCTCCCGCCCGGTCTCAGAGTGTCATATCACATCAGGGTGATCCTGTCGTCCGATCTGGCCCGAATCTACGGCGTCGAGCCCAAGGTCCTCAATCAGGCGGTCAAGCGCAACGCGGAGCGATTCCCTCTGGATTTCGCGTTCCGCCTGAGCAGGGATGAGGTGACGGCGATCCGGCGTTCAAGGTCACAATCTGTGACCTTGAAGCGGGGAGCGAACGTGAAGTACCCTCCGCTCGCCTTCACGGAGCACGGCGCTCTCATGGCCGCGACCGTCCTGAACAGTCGGCGCGCCGTGCAGATGAGCATCTTTGTCGTACGTGCGTTCCTGAGGCTGCGGGAATGGGTGGTCGGCCAGGCCGAGCTATCGACCCGGCTCGCGCAACTCGAGCGACGAGTGGGCTAGCACGACCATGAGCTGAGGGCGATCATCCAGGCGCGCGGCAGCTCATCGAACCGCCGTGCTCCCTTAGAACAGCGGCTTGTACACCTCCGCTGTCATCGCCGCCGTCTTCTGCCACGTGAACTGCCGCGCCCGCGCCCACCCCTTCTGAATCAGCTCCTCGCGCTCATCACTATCCTCCAGCCGCTCCAACGCCTGCACGTACGCGCCGGGATCGCGGCCTTCCACCACCACCGCCGCATCCCCGGCGACCTCCTTTAACCCACCCGCACCAGATGTGACGACAGGCAAGCCCGAAGCAAAAGCCTCCAAGACCGGGAATCCGAATCCTTCATATAAGGAAGGGAAGAGCAGCACGTCAGCCATGCGATACGCGCGCCGCAGCGCCGTCTCATCCGCCGACGACACACTGCGCACCGCTCCCCGCATGTCCAGCCGCTCAATCAACTGCTCCTGCTCGGGCGTCAGCCGGCCACCCACCTGCAACAGATAGGCGTCCGTCTGCTGGCGCAGCCGCGCCACCGTCTGAATGACCAGCGGCACATTCTTGCGGTCCACCGTGCTGCCGACATGCAGCACCACGAACGCATCCTCCGGAATGCGCCAGTCGCGCCGGCCGCGCTCCCGCGCCACCGTGGACTCACCAAAGAACGCGCGATCCACGCCGAACGGCACGACGTGAATGTTGTCCTCCTTGCCCAGCCACGTCGCCAGCTCGTGCTTCAGCCACTCCGTGCCGACGATGTACGAATCGGCCTGGCGCAGCGCCTTGAGCGCCTGCCGCAGGAACCGATTGCGCACGCCTTCGCGCCAGCCGTCCGTCGGCGAGCGCAGCACCACGACCGGCATGAGATCGTGCACCGTGACGACCACCGGCCGGCGGCCCGCCTTCTCGATCATGTGCGCGTAGCTGTGGTCGAGCACGTGCACGAGGTCGGCACGCTTCGCCTCGCGCTTCACGCGCCACGGATAGAAGTAGTAGCGCGCGGCATACTGCTGCGGGCGGTGGAACGGGCCGGGCAAGATGACGCGCGACGGATCCACCGGCTGCGTCCACCAGCGCACGAACGCCTTGCGGCGGTCGCCGCGCTTCTCGGCGGTCGAGCCGCGGCGGCCCACCGAGTCGCGCGTGAGCGCACCGATGTGCGCGGCGAGCACAACGCGGAAACCGAACTCGCCGCTCTCGAGCCAGTCGTGGAGACGATGGGCGTACTTCTCCATCGATGCCCATCTTTCCAAGGGGAGATCTGGTACTAATAGGACGCTTGGCATTGGCTCACAACTCAGTTCTCGTTCTTACTTTGCAACTTGTTTCCAGAACTCCAGCGTTCGTTCAGCAATAGCATCATCCGAGTACAGCCGCAGAGCACGTGCTCTTGCAGCTTGTGCAAGCCCGCGACGCGTTGCCTGATCGCCTAGTTTGGCCACCGCGCCTGCTAATGCGTCCACGTCACCCGCCGGTACGACCAGCCCCGCATCTCCGATGAGCTCGGGAATCACGCCACTGTCCGTCCCCAGCACCGCGACCTCGTTGGCCATCGCTTCCATCAAGACGAGCCCGTTCGATTCCCGCCATTCAGCCGAGGCACGGGAAGGTTGCACCAGTACGTCGAGGTCCGGCCACAGATTCGTGACCTGCTCGGTGGGCAGCCCGCCCGTCCAGCGCACGCGCGCGGCGAGCCGCAGCTCACTGGCGAGCAGCTCGAGCGGCTCGCGCTCTGGCCCATCGCCCACGATCGTCAGGCGCCAGTTGGCGCCGCGCTGCAGCGCCAACGCCTGCAACAAACTATCGAGTCCCTTATGCGGAACCAAACGGCCCACGAATCCGATGGCGAGGCCTTCGTGCGGCACATGTTGCGGCTCGTGCGGCGCGAGCGCGCCGAGCTGCGGGATCACGGCGATCGGGAGATTGGGCGCGTCGCGGCGGACCAGCGTGCCGGCGAGATCGCTGCCGGCCACGAGTCCCGTGAGCTTGCGCAGCATGCGGCGCTGCTTCCAGTGCTTCCACCAGCCCTGCTCGAGCTCGACGTTCTGATGGCTGTACAGCACCACGGGAATGCCGAGGCGGCGGGCGGCCGCGAGCACCTGGCTCGCCGCCTGCGTGTTCGGCTCTTCTTCTATTTGGACGAGGTCGGGACGGCGATCGCGCAGCAGCGCCTTGAGCGCGCGCCGGCCATACTTGACCTTCTCGA
>DASYRZ010000114.1:0-3697 GCA_036003865.1 Gemmatimonadales bacterium
AATTTGCCTTCATCGGCGTAATGCCAACGCGCCGCAAGCGCGGAATTGCAACGTTCCTGCTCGACGCGGCAGCAGAATACTTCAACACTACGATATGTGAGATGGCGTGGGGATTGCCATTTCAGCCTGATGGTGAGGCCCTCGTCAGACACCTTTGTCCGGGTGGATTTTGGTCCGGCTGATCTTTGCTAAAGCATGGTGCCAATGGTGGTGCCAAAAAATTCATCGCAGCCCAGCGCCGGCGATCGCTCCGACTCAAATTTGTGCTCAAGAAAAACGGCCAGCGCTGGGGTGCGCTGGCCGTGCGGGATTACGAATCGAGAGCTCTACCACTGAGCTACGGTGGCGCGGCCGTAACTTAGCGACGGACAGGTCTACGCGGTACCCGCTTCAGGGGTGCGGTCACGACTCGAGCGCCCCTAGGAATCGCCGCACTCGGGCCAGGTACGCCGCATCCTCGCAGTCAGGCGCCTCCTGCCCGCAACGGGCGCGGACGGCGTACGCCGCCGCCCCGAGGAGGGACACCAGGACCTGGGTCTCCCGCGTCCGATCGGCATCCTCTAGCTGCAAACAGACCCAGCACTGCGCCGCGCCCCGGAGTTCGAACGGATCGCGCCGAGGAATCCGGGGTGGCCGCTTCACGCGGACCGCTGGCGCGCGAGCAGCGCGAATTGGAGGAAATACTCCCGCAGCGTGCGTGCGGCGCCGGATGGCACATCGTCGTCGAAAAAGAGTCGGCAGAACTCCTCGCGCGCGCGCAGGATCTCGCGGCGACGGTGCCCGCCCCAGCGGTCGTCGCGGGCCGTGAGGTCGAACAGCTCGAGGGCGCGTGCCAGCGCGCGGTCGAATCGATCGGATCGCTGTGCCGCCCACGCCGTGATCGCGCGATCAACCTCGCTCCCCACGTTAGCGAGCTGCTCGGCGAGCGAGAGCGCTGCCCAGCGTCCCGCGGCGAGATCAGCGTGCGTCGTCATCCCGGCCCGTCAGCCTTCCACCAGCCCGCTGACGATCTGGCGAATGCGTTCCCGGAGAGCGCTGTCCTCGACATCGCGCGATCGGTTGCCCTGCGACGGACGGACGTTGATCATCGAATCGAACTCGATCCACGCGTGCTGCCCCTCGGCAGGATAGAGATTGATGCCCCACAGATGCTGCTGCGCGGACCCGTCTTCGATCAACGCCGCTTCTTCATCGGAATGCAGCTCGCCTCCGATGGCCATGACGCGCCGTTCCACGTCGACGACCGCCTTGACCATGTCGCCGAACTGCCCCTCGGCGAGGGTCGACAGACGCGCGCGCTTCGTCGGGCGGCGAAGAATCTCGATCGTCATCCCGCGAATACTCGGTGATGGCCAGCGAAACGGCTAGCGGCTCTACCACTGAGCCATGGTGGCTGAAGCTCAGAAAGCTAGTACTATCAGACCCTGCTGAAGAACCAGAAGACGATCCTGGCGAATCAGAGAAGGATCCTCGCGAAGTAAATGCGCGCAGTCATCGCAAAACTGAACGGTCCGTGGCATGCGTGGGCACTGCGGACGTTCACACTCATCGTCCTCGCCCATTGGGCCGAGCATTTGGTGCAGGCCTATCAGGTGTACGGTCGCGGAGGTGGTGGCTCGCGGCGCTCGTGATCCAATTCTGGCATCACATCGAGCACGCGCTGCTCCAGGGCCAGGCCCTTGCGGGGTGGACACTGTTTGGGGCTGCCCAGCCCACGAGCATCCTGCAGCTGTGGTTCCCGCGGCTCGAGCTACATCTCTTCTACAACACCATCGTCTTTATCCCGATGGTCGTCGCGATGTATTACCACCTCTTTCCCAGCGTGCGCGAGGCGCAAGGGATGCGGTGTAGCTGCGCGCTGCATTCGCATCTCGCGACGACCTGACCTAGGCGCGAGACTCGAAGAGTATGTCGCGGAACGCTGCGGCTGCGGGCCCCAGGGGCGCCGCCGCGCGCCGCACAATCAAGAGATCCCGCGTCCAGCGTGAGCCGGCAAGCCGCACCGCCATGATTCTCCGATCCCGAGCCAGGACGGCGTGACGCGACACGAGCGCGACCCCGAGTCCTGCAGCCACCGCCTCCCGAATCGCCTCGGTGCTTCCGAGTTCCATCGCCGGCGTGAGCGTCACCCCCAGCCGCGCGAGATAGCGTTCGGCCACGCCGCGCGTGCTCGAGCCTTCCTCGCGAGCGATGTAGGGCTCGCCCGCGATCGCGTGCGCGGTCGCGGCCCGGCGTCGCGCGAACGGGTGGCCGCGCGGGACGATAAGCACCAGCTCGTCCTTCACCCATGGTTCCGCCGCTAGCCCGGGGACGAGCGGCGCCTCGCCGATCACTCCCAGCTCCAGTTGACCCGCCGCCACCGACCGCTCGATCTCCCGGGTGCCACTGATCTGTAGACTCAGTGCGATCGCAGGATGAGCTGCATGAAACCGGCCGAGTGCGGCGGGAAGGAGGTAGGTACCGGGCGTCGTGCTCGCCCCGACCGTAAGGGAGCCGCTCCGCAGACCCCGTAAGTCGGCCGCGGCTCGGTCGGCGCCGCGCAGCAGCCCCACGGCCTGACGGGCATACGATTCCAGCACGCGAGCCGCCGGCGTCGGGCGGACGCTCCGCCCGTGGCGTTCAAGCAGCTGAACGCCGAAGTGCCCCCCGAGACCCTTCAAGTGTTCGGAGACCGCGGGCTGGCTGATGTTGTGGGCTTTGGCGGCCCGTCCCACGCCCCCCTCATCGAGGACAGCGAGGAACAGCTCCAGGCGGTGCAGCGTGAGGGCAGGTTTTGTCATAGGGTAATACCTATCTATCTCATAAACATCATCTAATTGTCCTATTGCGCAAGTCAGCCCAAACTTTGCGTGTGACCGACAGTGCAATGCTTCACGCGGAAGAACAGGGCTCGCTTGACGGAGTGATCAAGGGCGAGGTCCTGCGGATGTATCAGGAAGTGGCTGAGCATCCCGAAGGGGAGTTCCACTTCTACCACGGGCGTCAAGCGGCCGAGATGTTCGGCTACGAGCCGGAGTGGCTCGATCGCGCGCCGCCCGGCGCCGTGGCGTCCTTCGCCGGCGTGGGTAACCCGCACCTGCGCAGCCGCCTCCAACCCGGGGAAGTGGTGCTGGACCTGGGCAGCGGAGCCGGACTCGACAGCATTATCGCCGCGTGGCAGGTGGGGCCGACGGGCCGGGTGATCGGCCTCGATCTAAACCCGACGATGTGTCGCAAGGCTAAGACGCATGCCGCCGCTTCGGGCGTCCAGATGGCGTGCCACGAGGGGCGGATGGAGGACATTCCGCTGCCCGACGCGAGCGTCGACGTCGTGATCTCGAACGGCGTCATCAACCTGTCGTTCCGCAAGCGTACGGTGATCCGTGAGCTGTTCCGCGTCCTCAAGCCCGGCGGCCGGCTCTCGATCACCGATATCGTGAGCGCGAAACAGCTCTCGCAGTCCATCGTCAACGACCCCAAGCTCTGGGCCAGCTGAATCGGCGGCGCTCTCCCGGAGGGAGAGGTGTTCGTGCTGCTCGAGGACGCGGGGTTCAAGCGGGTGCGTTCGACGGTCGTACCGGGCTTTGCGTTCCGGAAGGAATCGACGCGCGACGCGGCTGAAGGCTACGGCGTGAAGGCGGTGCTGTTCACGGCCCAGAAACCCGCGCAATAGGGAGATGACTACATGACCGCGACCGTCGCTCAACAGTCTTCGACA
>DASYRZ010000115.1:0-54605 GCA_036003865.1 Gemmatimonadales bacterium
TGCGCCGCCAGGCGCAAGGCGCCCACCGGCGCATCGACCGGGCTGCCGCTTTCGGAAAGGCGTGCGCGGGGCAGCGTCACGGCGAGATTCGTGCGCAGAGCCGTGAGCAGCGGCGATCCGGGGCGGAGCAGCCCACCGATGGTCGCCATCTTGATCGTGTCCAGCTCCGGAAACTGGCGCGTGAGCACGGCGACCAGCTGCGACAACTCGACGGCCGCGTCCGCGACAATCCGCTGCGCCACGATTTCCCCTTCCCGCGCCGCATTCAGGACATGAGGCGCGAGGGCAGCGACCTGTGCGGGTGTCGCCGTTGCGGTCCAACGGATCAAGTCGTCGAAGGTCTGTAGGCCGAGCGTCACCAGCAGTCGCTCGAGCAGCGTCGAAGATTCCTCGAGGCCGTCCTGCGCGCGCGCCGCGGCCGCGAGGGCGCGCCGCCCCAGCCAGTAGCCACTGCCCTCGTCGCCAAGCTGCCAGCCATGGCCGCCGGCGCGGTGCAGGCGACCATCCGGCGTCCGCGCGTACGCGATCGATCCGGTCCCCGCGTTGATCAAGATGCCCGACTTATTCCCAAACGCGGCTGCCAGCGCGATCTCCATGTCGCTGCGGACTTCGACTCGATCCGCGACGCCCGCGGCGGTGATGGCTCTGGCGAGCGCTTCCTGCTCCGGCGCGCGCCCCGCCCCGGCCGCGCCGACGAGGGCCAACGTCGCGGGGAGTGAGACCTGGGCCTCCGCCGTCGCCCGTCGCGCGACGTCGAGGATGACCGCCGCCGATCGCTCCTCGCCGCCCGGTCGCATCGCGGACCCGGGTCCCTCGGCGCGGCTGAGCACACGAGCGTGACGATCTCCCACGACCAGGGCGGTGTGGGAGCCGCCACAGTCGACGCCTAGGAGGACGGCCGGACGGCCGGACGGCCCGACGGCCTGTTCTGTCATGCGGGTTGCTGTGGCCGTCCGGCCGTCGGGCCGTCGGTCCGTCCTGTGGGCGGCCGTCCGGCCGTCAGGCCGTCCGACCGTCCAACGATTGAGGCGAGCATTCCAACGAGCACCGTCACCGCCGTTCCTAGCGGGACATACCAGGGCCACGCGAGTTTGCTGACCAGGACGAGGGCCTTGGGATCCGGGTCGGGAATCAACTTGAGCAGCGTTGCGGCAAAGACAATCGGAATCATGACGATGGTCGATACGGCGATCGCCACAATCACATCGCGCTCGCGCGCGGGCGCCCAGAATCCGCCCAGCAGATAGGTTCCGAGCAAGCCACCATAGGTCATCGATGCGATGCCGAGCGCCATTTCGACCACCGGTGTATTGCGATCGCGGAAGGCGATGGCGCCCACGACGAGCACGATCGTCCAGAGCAGCGTCAGCCAGCGGCCCACGCGCAGCAGGTGCTCGGGGTCGCGGCGGCCCGTGATCGGCGCATAAAAATCATGCGTGGACGCGGACGCGAGTGAATTGACCGCCGACGCGTGACTGCTCATTGCCGCGGCGAGGATCCCGGCGATGGCCAGGCCGGCGAGCCCTACGGGAAGATGGTTGATGATGAATGTTGGGTAGATCGCATCGCTCCGCATGCCGGGTTGGTCCGCGCCGGCCAGCCAGAGGCTCGTGCCCGCCACGAGGAATAGGGCGAACTGCACGATGATGAACACACCCGATCCCACGAGCGCGCGTTGGGCATCTTTGAGATTGCGCGCCGCCAGTAAGCGCTGGACGATCAAGTGATCGGTGCCGTGGGACGCTGCGGAGAGCAGGGCACCCCCGATGACGCCGCCCCAGAACGTATACGTCCTCGTGAGCGACAGTGAAAAATCGAAGGCTGTGAGTTTGCCGGCGTCCCATGCGCGGCCAAAGGCGCCGATCCCTCCCGCCATGTGGGTGGCCACGATCAGGGTGGCGATGCCGCCGAGGATGTAGACGCCGAGCTGGATCACGTCGACCCAGACGACGGCGCGCAGGCCCCCCACCCACGTGTAGACGAGCGTCACGAATCCGATCGCCACGATCCCGACGGGCAGGCTCCAATGCGTGATGATCGCGAGCGGGATCGCGGTCGCGAAGATCCGCACGCAATCGGCGAGCGCGCGCGTGAAGAGAAAAACGCCAGACGCTGTGCGCCGGGCCGCTCGGCCGAAGCGGTGCTCCAGCCGCTGGTAGGCCGTGTCCTGCGTGCCTTGGAAGTACCCAGGCAGGAGGAGTGCCGCGACGCCGATCCGGCCCACGAGGTAGCCGAATGCGATCTGCAGGAAGGTGAGATCGCCGCGCGCGGCCAGTCCGGGAACCGAGATCACCGTCAAGGCGGACGTCTCGGTCGCCACCACCGAGAACATCAGCGCCCACCACGGTAAGCCGCGGTGGCCGAGGAAATAGTCGGAAGCATCGCGCTGCCGTCCCGCTACAGCCAAGCCGAACGCGATGACCGCGGCGAAATAGGCGACGATGACGGCGATGTCGAGCGGACGCATACGAACTAGACGCCTAGAATAGAAAGGGGCCCGCGATCTGCGCGGGCCCCAGGTCCGAAATCAGGAAAGGTCAACGTTCAAACCGTGAACGACGACCCGCAGCCGCAGCCACCGGACGCGTTCGGGTTCTCGAACGCGAATCCAGATTCCTGAAAGTTGCTCTTGTAGTCGATGACCGTGCCGTTGAGGTATTGCGAGCTGAATTCATCGACAAACAGCCGCACGCCCGCGCTTTCGATGACGACGTCGTCCGCCGCGGGTTGCTCTTCGATGTTCAGGCTATAGCGGAAGCCCGAGCAGCCGCCCGGCAGCACGGCGACGCGCAGCCCGGCTGATTCCTGCGCCACCTTCTCTTCGGCCAGGAACTTCTTGACCTCTTCGCCAGCCCGTTCGGTGAGCGTCAGGGTAACCGATCGTTGTGTGGTGCTCATCATATCCTCCAGTCTGGCAGCAACTTAGAGGGACAGAAATCGTCTGTCAATTGGTCCAGTTTGATTCGTGTCGAGCACGCTTGCCTAACTCCCAGTGGCCCCCCCAATTGGAGGCCCATGCAACTCACCATCATCGACTGGCTGATCATCGGGCTGTACTTCGCGTTCAACATTGGGATCGGGTTTTACTACAAGGCCCGCGCCGGCAGCAGTACGAGCGAGTTCTTTCTCTCGGGCCGCAACGTGCCCTGGTGGCTCGCCGGCACCTCGATGGTCGCGACCACGTTCGCCGCCGACACGCCGCTCGCCGTCACGGGGTTCGTGGCGAAGAACGGCATCGCGGGGAACTGGATCTGGTGGTGCTTCCTCGCGAGCGGAATGCTCACGGTGTTCTTCTACGCGCGCCTGTGGCGCCGGGCGCAGGTGATGACGGACGTCGAGTTCGCCGAAATCCGGTATGCCGGAAAACCGGCCGCATTCCTCCGAGGCTTTCGCGCGCTGTATCTCGGGATCCCGATCAACTGCATCATCCTCGGCTGGGTCAACCTGGCGATGGTGAAGATCCTGATGCTGATCTTCGGCATCGGCAAAGGCGAGGCGCTCATCATCGTGATAGGGATGATCGCACTGACGTCGGCGATTTCGACGCTCTCCGGCCTCTGGGGGGTGCTCGTCACCGACCTGTTCCAGTTCGTCATCAAGATGTCTATGGTGATCATCCTCGCGGTATTCGCCGTGAATGCCGTCGGCGGGATCGATGCGATGAAGACGAAGTTGGTGGAAGCGGGTCGCGGCGATGCGTTGAACATCGTGCCCGCCGTGGGCTCGGCGTGGATGCCGATGATCGCCTTCTTCGTGTACATCGGCGTCAACTGGTGGGCCACGTGGTATCCCGGTGCCGAGCCCGGCGGCGGGGGCTACATCGCACAGCGGATGTTCTCGGCCAAAGACGAGCGCCACTCCCTGCTTGCGACGCTCTGGTTCAATATCGCGCACTATGCGGTCCGCCCGTGGCCATGGATTCTGGTGGCCCTCGCTTCCTTGATTCTGTATCCGGGTCTGGCGGACCCCGAGACCGGCTACATCCGCGTCCTCATCGATCACCTGCCGCCCGCATTGCGGGGCCTCATGGTGGCCGCGTTCGCCGCCGCGTACATGTCGACGATCGCGACCCAGCTGAACTGGGGCGCGAGCTATCTGGTGAACGACTTCTATCGCCGGTTCTGGAAGCGCGATCGTACCGACGCGCATTACGTGCTGGCGTCGAAGGTCGCGACGGTGTTCTTGACGATTGTCTCCGCCCTCGTGACGCTCAAGCTGGAATCCATTGCCGGGGCGTGGAAGCTCCTCATCGTCACGGGCGCGGGGACGGGCGGCGTGTTGTTGCTGCGCTGGTACTGGTGGCGGATCAACGCCTGGAGCGAAGTCTCGGCGATGGTAACGGCGTTCGTCGTCTCGCTTTTCTTGCAGCTCGCCTTTGGGCTGGACAACGACAAGCCAATCGAGTTCGCCCACATCATGCTCATCACCGTCGCGGTCACAACGGTAGTGTGGCTGGCGGTCACGTTCCTCACGAAACCGGAGCCGAACGAAACGCTCGTGGCATTCTATCGCCGCACGCGGCCCTCGCGCGCGGGATGGGCGCCTGTTGCCGCCCAGGCGCCGGACGTGCGAGCATCGAGTGGCGGCCTGTCGAATTTACTCGACTGGATCGCGGGCCTGGTCCTCGTGTACGGCGTGCTGTTCGGCGTCGGGAAACTGCTGCTGCATGAGACTACGACGGGTCTGCTATTACTTGCGCTGGCGGCCCTCGGCGGCTTCGTGATTTACCGCGACCTGTCGCGGCGCGGCTGGGCTACGGTGGTGGAGTGAGCGCGTCGTTGACGAGATCGGCCACGCGGCGGCGCACCTGAAGGATCTTCGTGTTGGCGCGTGTGGGGTTCACGCGGTTGGTCAGTAGGATAATGAAGAGGTTGCGATCGGGATCGAACCAGATGGACGTGCCGGTGAAGCCGGTGTGTCCGAAGGCGTTCGGGCCCATTTTCGTTCCGGCACTCGAGTTCTCGGACGGCGTGTCCCAGCCCAGGGCACGCGAAGAGCCCGGCGGCATGTTCTGACGCGTTGTAAAGGCGCGGACCGTTTCGGATGTGACCGTTGGTGTGTTGACTCCCGGCTGCCAGCCCGGAGATAACGGACCCCTGCGGAGCTCGAGCAGCCATGCGGCGAACCGAGCCAGGTCCGGCCCGCTGCTGAACAACCCCGCATGTCCAGACACGCCGCCGAGCCGGCCCGCGTTCTCGTCGTGCACCTCGCCGCGGAGCCAGCGATGCCGGAACGTCGTGTCATTTTCCGTCGGCGCGATGTGGTCGCGCCAGTCCTGCGGCGGCAAAAAGCGAGTTGACTCCATCCCGAGCGGGCCGAACACGCGCGCCTGCAGGAAATCGTTCACGCGCTGCCCCGTGATCGCCTCGACCGCCTGCGTCAACACGATGGCGCCGAGATCCGAATAGACGAACGTGTCGCCGGGCTGGCGGAGCAGGGGGGTCGTGTCGACCAGCGCCAGCGCTTGCTCGCGCGTCGCCGTCTGGGCGTACAGCGGCCGCCACGCAGGCATCCCGGACGAATGCGTGAGCAGATGGCGAATCGTCACGCGCTCCTTGCCGGCGCCCTGGAACGCCGGGACATACCGCTGGACGGGCGCGTCGAGGTCGATCTTCCCGGAGTCCACCAGGACCATCACCGCCGTGGTCAGTCCGATCACCTTCGTCAGCGACGCGAGGTCGTAGACCGTTGCGGCGGTGACGGGCCGCGCATCGTCGACGCTGTAGTGACCGACCGCAGAGACAACAATGCCCTGGTTGGCGCCGCCGATCACGATCACTGCGCCGGGGAACGCGCTGTCGACCTGCGAGCGGAGATAATCGAAGACCGGGTCGAAACGACGGAATTCAGCCCCGGTCTCGAGCGGCGCTACGGGGAGCGACGTGAGTGGCGGGTGTGAACGCGGACAACCGAGCACCAACAGCGTGGCGACGGCTCCGGCGAGCCCGCGCCTCATGGAATGATGACGTGCGCCGGTGGCCGGGGCGGCGGCAGCGTCGAATCCGACACGGTCAGCCCGTACCCGATCGGATATGCCGGCGGAATCCGGATCGGGAGCTTCCCGCGCAGCGGTGACCAGCCGAGCAGTGCGCGGGCCGCGGCGCGCTCGGCGGGGCGCACGCCGCTCCAGGCGATGAGATACGACTTCACCGTCGGCGTCTGATTCAAGAGGTAGGGACTCCCCAGCGAGACCAGCACGGTTGGCTTGACCGAATCCGTCATCGTGATCAGCCGCGCGAGCGAGTCGGGGAGCGCGATGTTCCCCTTGGCGGCGATCGGCCGCACGTTCATCGCGAAGATCACCGTCGGCGCGCGACCGATGACGACCCGCGCCGAGTCGTAGGAGGCGGACCCCGACATCGGCCAGAGCCGGAAGAAGCCGACCGTGTCGCCGCCGAGACGCAGCAGCTCGAGCATCCGTTGCCCGACATAGCTGTTCAGCTCGTCGCCGTACGCGATGACCGCCATGCGACTGCGGGCGTTGCGCAGTCGCGCGATTGTTCCCGCCGTGTCACGCACGAGCGTGAGGGACCGTTGCGCGATGTCATCGGCCGCGTCCGAGAATGCCTTCGAGCCGACGATGCGCGCGATGGAATCGAGCGGCACCGTGCGCCGCGCGAAGAGGCCCAGCCCGCGCTTGATCTCGAGGACGCGCCGTACGGAGGCATCGAGTCGCGCGGTCGTGATGCGTCCGGTCTGCAGTGCCGTCAACATCGACGCGATCGCCGAGTCCGGATCGGCGGGCATGAGCAGGAGATCCGAGCCTGCTTCGAACGCGCGTACGGCCGCTTCACCCGCGCCGTATTTGGCCACGATCGCGCCCATCTGCAGCGCGTCGGTCACGACGAGGCCCTTGAACTTGAGCGAATCGCGCAGCACGCCGGTCAGCATCGCCGGCGACAGCGTCGCCGGCGCGTCGCCGGTGAATGCGGGGAAGGCGATGTGCGCGCTCATCACGACCTGCGCCCCGGCGTCGATCCCCGCGCGGAACGGCACCAGCTCGACGGAGTCGAGCCGCGGGTAATCCGCCCGGATCGTCGGCAAGCCGATGTGCGAATCGGCGTCGGTGTCGCCGTGGCCGGGGAAGTGCTTCAGCGTGGCCAGCATGCCGTTCTCCTGCAGCCCGCGCACGTAGGCGCGCACCAGGCGCGCGACCGCGCGCGGATCCTCGCCGAAGGACCGGGTATTGATGATCGGGTTGAGCGGATTGTTGTTGACGTCGGCGTCGGGCGCGAAATTCACGTGAATGCCGACGGCTCGGCCCTCGAGCGCGGCGATGCGGCCGATCGTGTAGGCGTCGCGCTCATCGCCCGTTGCGCCGGCGGACATGATCATAGGGAACGCGGTCGCGCCGACCACGCGCATGGCGGCGCCCCATTCGAGATCGGCGGAGACGAGCAGCGGCAGCTTGGAGCGGCGCTGCAGTGTGTTGAGCTTGGCGGCGATGTCGTAGGGCGAGCCGACGGAGATGATGATGCCGCCGACCTCGAGTGTATCGACCCAGCGCGTCGCGATCTGGAAGGCGGAATCGTCCAGCGCCATGTAGTTTCCGCCGAGCCACGGCACCACGAGCTGGGCGATCTTCTGCCGCGGCGTCAGCTTGGCGAGGACTGCATCGGTGGCGACCGGTTTTGGAGTGGCGGGCGCGGTCGTGGTCCGTCCACCGCAGGCCGCCGTCAGCAGCATAACGATCAGGAGCTTATGCGCGCGCATCGTCTCGTTTGGATGGTGGTAGCCCTCGAGTGCTCCGGAGTCACACGCACTCCATCCCCTGCACCCGCTCAGGTTCGTCCGGGCATCGAAGTGCTGCTCGCCGACTCGACGCGTCTCATCGCCGGCAAGCGGCTCGGTCTGCTCACGAATAACACCGGAGTCGATCGCCTCGGCCGCCGCGACGTCGATCTGCTCCGCACGACGCGCGACGCACGACTCACGGTGTTGTTCAGTCCCGAGCACGGCTTTCGCGGCACGGAAGACCGCATGGGACTCCCCGACAGCCGGGATTCGGTCACCGGTCTTCCAATCTACAGTCTCTATGGTGGATCGCGTAGCGCGGCATTGTCAGCACTCGATTCGGTCGACGTCGTGCTGGTCGATCTCCAGGACATCGGCGCACGCTATTACACCTATATCGCGACCGTCGTGCAGGTGATGCGCAACGCCGCTCGCGCGGGAAAGCGCGTGATCGTGCTCGATCGTCCCGATCCGGTCGGCGGGGTGCTGGTGCAGGGCAATGTCCGCCCGCGCGCCGGCGATCCCGATTCGGCGTTCAGCGGATTCATGCCCGTCGCGATGCGCTACGGGATGACATTGGGCGAGCTCGCGCGCCTGGCCAACGACATCATGGCGATCGGCGCCGATCTCGTGGTCGTGCCCGCCGCCGGGTGGTCGCGATCCATGTACTATGACCAGACGAGTCTGCCCTGGGTCAAACCGTCGCCCAACATGCCCGATCTCGAGAGCGGCATTCACTATTCCGGCACCTGCCTGTTCGAGGGCACCAATCTCTCGGTAGGCCGGGGCACGACGATGGCGTTCCAGGTGATCGGGGCGCCGTGGCTCGATCCCGAGCGCGTGATCGCGCTGCTCGACAGCGTGGCACTGCGGGGCGTGGACGTCCGCCCCGTGACGTTTACACCCGTTGCGCCAACCGATGGCCGGTACGCCGGCGTTGCGCTCGAAGGCGTCCAGCTACGGGTGCGCGACCGCGGCGTTTACGATCCCACGAGACTTGCGGTGGCTTTGCTCGCTGCTATCCACGCCGTGCATCCCGGCGAATTCCAGTTCCGTCCGCAGAGTTTTGATCGCCTGGCTGCGGGACCGGAGCTACGCGCTGCGCTCGAGGCCGGCCGTCCGCTGCGGGAGATATGGGATTCCTGGGACAAGGATCTCGCCATCTTTCGGAATGCCCGAACAAAGTATCTGTTGTATCAGTAAGGGAGGATCCGTATGAACGACGCTGACGTCCTGAGTTGACGATGGAACTTCGCCCCCTCGACGACTCTCATGCAGATCTGCTGAGCTCGCTCCAGCAGCAGGAAGATGTGTGGGAGTTCATCGGCACCATTCCCGTTTCAGCCCAGGACCAGGCAAACCACGTGTTTGCCATCATGGAAGGCAAGGTTGCTCTGGGATTCGCCGGGCTGGTCAAGTCGCAGGCGGCCGGACGCGACGATTTCGAGCTCATCTGCGCCATGCGATCGGAAGCACAACTGCGCGGGCTTGCCAGGCAGGCATGCGAGCTCGCGCTCGGGTGGGCATTCAATACGGCGAAACTGGAGCGTGTGATCGCCTGTATAGATGAGACCAATCACGCGGCGCGAGCGATCGCCAGCAAGCTCGGCATGGCGGAGTTGGGCTACCAATCGTCGAACAGAATCATTTACGTGAAGTATCGGGATGACGCGGCACCCCGTTAATCAGCGACCGGTGTGAGCGATCAGATCGGACTATGGGAAAAGACAAGAGTCCACGACAGCGCAAGGCTCGGAAACCGAGCTCGACCTCGTCTGACGAGCAAGAGCCGGAGCGCATTCCTGAGGAGAAGGGAGCGCTCGTTCCGCCCGCGCGCCGTCCACCTACTGCCGTCGCCGCCGAGACGCCGCCGCTGCCGCCTCGCGCACCTCTGCGTGAGTCCGTTTCTGCCCTGGCGCGGCCGCTGCTGTTTCAATTGCTGCGTGGTCTTCGCCAGGCGGTCGGTCTGATGCTGGACGCGGCCGACGAAGCGGCAAGCAGGATCAAGCAGGGCCTGCGGAGATGACCTAACGAACGCGCCGGAGTCTCTGCTGCGAAACTCCGGCGCGCAGTGAGGAGCGTCCGGACTCTTACGGCCGCGGCTTAGCGGTCCGCTGCTCCCCCGAGCTCGAGGTCGAAGTCGTTGTCGAGCCCGTGCTCGACGTGGCTGAACTGCCGCTAGACGGTGCGCTCCACACCGACGGTCTCGGTTCCGCTGAGCGTGTGCCACCGCTCCCCGAGCCCTCCGTGTACCCCTGGCCGTTCACGACTCGGCCGTGCGACCTCGCGTTGCCACCGCTTCCGCCCCCACCGCCCGAGCCGGTATAGACGATGACGACGGGAGCGTCACACGGATACCAGCCATAGGGATATCCGTACCCATATCCATAGCCATATCCATAGCTGCGAAGCAACCGCTCACAGTCGTACGATGAGTATGGATGGATGAGGAAGTACCTCGAGCACTCCTGATCGAGCGCGTCGATTTCGTTTAGCGTGCCGCCGCCGCTATAGGTGCCGCGCGACGCAGCCCGCAGTTCGCCCTGTCGAGCTGCGCCGTTAATCGCAAAGACCCTCGGATAGGAGAGCGCAACCATGAGGTCGATGACGCTGGAAGGCACGCCTGCGTCAGCGAGCTTGATGAGGCCCTTGGCGTCGAGTGAAAATGGCTGGCCCCGCTCGATGAGCCAGGCCTCGACGACCGGTACGTCAACCTGCTGCGACGCCTCGATGACATCGTTGGTCGCCAGGGGCGCCGCGGAGAGGGCCCGCGCCTGAATTCTCGAAGAGACATCGAGCTGCAGCGCATTGTCGACTTCATCGGGCAGGTCGACGTCCGTGGTCAGCGCGCGATACCGCTGCACACGCACGCCGGTTTGGCCGGCGAGCGTCATCCCTTGGAGGTACAGCCATTGGTCCACCCCGCCGCGGGCTCCCAGCATCGCGATCATCCCCGTCCCGGTCTGACTCTCGCTCCCGGGACATGCCTCGCTGGACCGTAAGAACAGGCGCTGTCCGTGCACGGACCAATCGGCGGTTTGCCAGCCGCGGCAGCCGCCGTTCGCCGTGGGGCTGCGTTCGCCGTTCGCCGCGATGCGCTCGCGCGCCACGATTTCACCTTTCGCGATGGTGAGGAGCTCGACAGCCGACGCCTCGCTCGTCGGTACCACACACAGGATGGATTTCTCGGACTCGACCGGCTCCCAGCAACCGATGTAAGCACGCCAGCGCGCGTCGACGGTGGTATTCTGACCGCGTGCCGGCACGGCTCCGGTTGCGAGCAGGGCGGCAACGATAAGTGATGTCTGGAGTCTCGTACGCATGCTGACAGTCCTTCTTAGAGTCGGAACGAGAAGCCGGCGGTCATGGACAGTCCTGATAGATCGATGCGACTGAAACGGTCAAAATCGCGGCTCATCGGTCCCTTGGCCCAGGTGTAGCGCGCTTCACCATTCAGGAGCGTGAAGCGGCCGAGCCCGACCTCGATGCCGGCCAGCGCGTGCAGCACCGGAGTCCAGGCCTGCGACACGAATTCGTCCGGGAAAACATTGAGCGTCTGGAAATTGACGAAGTCCCCCGCCTGGCGAAATCTGTATTGCATCATCCCGGCGCCGAGGCCTACGTACGTCGCTCGCGCGGCGGGAATCCACGCGAATCGCCCGATCGCGCGGCCGCGTGAGGTGAGATAGTGCCTCACGCCCAGCGTGATGGGGATCCGCCGCAGCGACGTCGACTGCTCGATCGGCAAGTTGTTCTGGTCCACCCAGTCACGAAACTCGGAGCGCCGGCTGACCCTCGCGTAGCTGATGTCGAGCACGATATCGGTCGCAGGCGATACGCGAATCGCGACGTTGCTGCCGAAGGTGGCCGAGCTGAAATCGGAACGCTTCAGCGTGAGCTGCTGCGTAACAAAACTGAAGATGTCACTCCGGGCCATCGCGTGATCGAACCCGCCCCGAAGTCCCCACGAGGCAACCGGAACCCGAAACAAAAAACCGTCGCCCGCGCTTTGTGCGTGCGACGGCGTGACGAGCGCCAGGATTGCGGTGGCGCCGAAGAGTATCGGCGCGTAGCGACGAGATGACATGATCCACCCCCAGGTATTGCTCGGAGCTTACTTTACCTACGCACGACGGGGCTGGTCCGTCAACCTCTAAGAGGGTTTCCCAGCTTGCCGAGTCTGTCTAGCCCCTCCATAATCCGGCCCCGCGCCCGTTCTAGTTCCAGGAGGGGTCGCTATGGTCGCCCGCCGCATGTGGCGTCGCGCCGCTGTTATTGTCGCGTTGCTTGCCGCTCCCGCGCTGTGGTACGCGTGCGCGGATAGCTCGCCTGGTTCGGTCGCCGGGCCATCCATCGCCCCGCAGCCATCTCGCCCGGTTTCAGGTTTGCTTGGCGCGCTCGCGGCATTGCGGCGCCACAACCCCGCACTCCTCGACATGCCCGGAGTCGTCGGGACGGCCATCACAGCTCTGCCCGAGGGCCACGCGGGCGTGCTGATTCTCACGGAACGGTCGGGTATCGCCGGGCTGCCCAGCCTGCTCGACGGCGTGCCGGTCACGGTTCGCGTGACGGGCCGGCTGATGGCGTTCAGCGATCCCACCCAGCGCAAGCGGCCCGCCCCGATGGGATACTCCGTCGGCCATCCGTCGATCACCGCCGGCACGATCGGTGCGCGGGTGCGGGATGCGCTGGGGCGGGTGTACATCCTCTCCAACAACCACGTCCTGGCCAACTCGAACGGCGCCAACATCGGCGACCCCGAGTACCAGCCTGGTCCGTTCGACGGCGGAACGAGCGCCGATCAGATCGCGACGCTGACGGACTTTCAGGTGATCTCGTTCGCCACCAACGGCAGCAACACTATCGACGCCGCGATCGCGCAGTCCACCACGGACGTACTGGATAATGCCACGCCCGCGGACGACGGCTACAGCATGCCGAATTCGACGATCTACGGCGACGCGAACGGCGACGGTCTGTTCGATGACCCCACCGCGCTGCTCGGCCTCAACGTGCAGAAGTACGGCCGCACCACCCGGCTCACGCACGGCCAGATCACCGGCGTCAATGCGACGGTGACGATCTGTTACGCCGTGTCCGGGTTCACCTGCACCAAAACCGCACGCTACGTGGACCAGCTGATCATCTCGCCGGGAACGTTCAGCGGCGGCGGCGACTCCGGCTCGCTCATCGTGACCGATGACGCGAACCTCAATCCCATGGCGCTGCTGTTCGCGGGAAGCTCCTCGGTGACGATCGGCAACCGGATCGATCTCGTCCTGCAGCGCTTCGGCGTCACGATCGACGGCTTCGAACCGCCGCCGCCGGGCCCGTTGACGGACCTGGCCGTGACGAGCGTCAGTGGACCAAGCGCGGTGGTGCAGGGCGGTACCTCCAGCATCACCGTCACGGTGAAGAACGTCGGCAATCAGAATGTGTCGAGCTTCGACGTTACGCTGCAGGACACGACGGAGCATGTGACGGCGGGGACCCAGACCGTCGCCGGACTGGTCGCGGGCGCCACGACGACGTTGACGTTCTCCTGGACGCCCAGTACCACGGGCGACCATCAACTGGTGGCCCGTCAGACGCTCGCGGACGACAGGGCGACGAACGACCAGCGCTCCGTTACCATCTCGGTGAACCCGCCGGTGACCGACATCGCAGTAAGCAGTTTCAGTGGGCCCAGCTCGGTGATCGTGGGCCACGCCATCAACATCGGCGTCACCGTCACCAACGTCGGCAATCAGAACGTGGCGAACGATATCATCGTCACTCTGCAAGACTCGACGGCCGCTACCACGATCGGCACGCAAACGATCGCGGGGCTCGCGGCCGGCGCCAGCACCACGCTCGTCTTCAGCTGGAACACCACCGGCGCCGCGCTCGGTGGGCACATCCTCGTGGCGACGCACGCCCTGACCGACGGCAACGCCGCAAACAACCGGCGATCAGAAGTCGTCAACGTGAATCCCAAACCAACCGACATCGCGTTGACGGGAATCACCGGGCCCCGCTCGGTCGCCCAGGGAGACACGGCGCACGTCATCGTCACGATACAGAACGTGGGTGAGGTGGATGTCACTACGAGCTTCGCGGTCAAGCTGACCGACGGGTGGGGCACACCGCCCGTCGCGACTGGTGCGGTGCCCGGTCTCGCTGCTGGGGCGACGACCACGGTTGACATCCCCTGGAGCACCGCTGGCGCCGATACCACCGGGCACATCCTGTTCGCGACGTCGCAGCTGGTCGACGACAATTCGGCGAACAACAGCATCGGCATCTCAGTCAATGTGACAGCTCCGTCCGGGCCGGCTCCGCCACCGCCCCCGCCGCCTCCGCCTCCACCGGGGACCGATCTTGCGATCACCGGCATCACCGCGCCGGCGCGCGTGACGCAGGGCGACACCGCACACGTCGTGGTCACGCTCCAGAACGTGGGTGGGCAGGACGTCACGACCAATGTCAACGTGGTGCTCACCGACGGCTTTAACGGACCGACGCTCGGCACGCAGACGATCGCCGGGCTCGCCGTGGGGGTGAGCACGTCGCGCACGTTCAACTGGAACACTGCCGGCGCGGCGATCACCGGGCACACCCTGTTTGCCACGATACAGCTGACCGACGCCAACACGTCGAACAACACCGTCGGGATCGGCGTGATCGTGCAAGCTCCGCCCGTGACCGACGTCGCCGTGACCAGCGTGGTCGCGCCGAGCGCGGTGACGCAGGGGAGCACGGCTTCCATTGGCGTGACGGTCCAGAACGTGGGCGGCGTGAACGTCAGCGGCAGCTTTGATGTCGTGCTGACCGACTCGACCGCGGGCGTGACCGTTGGAACCCAGACGATCACGGGGCTCGCCGTTGGCGCGACCGCGACGCGCACATTCACCTGGAACACCACGGGTGCCGCCGTGGGTGGTCACACGCTCGTGGCAACCCACACGCTGAGCGACACCAACGCCGCGAACAACCGGCGCTCGGCCGTGATCACGGTCAACGCGCCGGTCACCGATGTTGCCGTGACGAGCATGACCGCGCCGAGCGCTGTGACTCAAGGGAGTCCCGCCACGATCGGGGTCACCGTCCAGAACGTGGGCGGACAGAACGTCGTGAGTAGCTTCAATGTCGTGCTCACCGACGCGACAGCCGGCGTGACGATTGGCACGCAAACCGTCACGGGATTGGCGATCGGTGCCACGGCGACGCCCTCCTTCACGTGGAATACGTCGGGTGCCGCGCTGGGCGGTCATACGATTGTGGCGACGCAGAGCTTGACGGACGACAACGCCGCGAACAACCAGCGCTCGGCGACAGTCACCGTCAACCCGCAGCCGGTCGATCTCGCGCTGGCGAGCATCACCGCGCCGGCCCAGGTGACGCAGGGCGATACCGCTCCGGTGGTGGTGAGCGTGCAGAACGTGGGCGGCACGGACGTCACGAGCAGCTTCGACGTCGTGTTGACCGACGGGACGTTCGGCAACGCGCTCGTCGGCACGCAGACGATTCAAGGGCTCGCCGCCGGCGCGAGCGCGACCCGCACGTTCAACTGGAATACCGCCGGCGCGGCGACGGCCGGGCATATCCTGACGGCGACGCAGAAGTTGGCGGACAACAACGCCAGCAACAACGCGATCGCGATCGCGATCACCGTGAACCCCCCCAATCTTCACGTGGGGAATCTCGGCGGCGTGTCCGCCAGCAACGGGAACAACTGGACGGCGACCGTGACGATCACGGCGCACGACTCGCGGCATAACCTGGTGAGCGGCGTGAGCGTGCGAGGCCTCTGGAACGGATCCAATCCGGAAGTGGGGTGCGTGACGGGTTCGGCGGGGACGTGCATCGTCGTCTTGTCGTCCATCTCGAACTCGACCAGGGCGGTCTCGTTCGCGGTGACGGCCATGACGCTCACTGGCTACGTGTACAAGTCATCCTTGAATCACGATCCGGATGGCAGCAGCAACGGCTTCTCGATTACCGTCAAGCGCTAGATGATCGCACGGATGATGACGCTGGTGCTGCTCGCGGGAGCATTCGCATGCTCCCGCGCGCAGCCACGGGGAGCCGGCGGAGCCGGGGGCGCAGGGGGAGCCGGGGGAGCCGGAGGAGCCGGAGGAGCTACTGTGGCTGTGAAGAGCATCGAGGAGGTTCTCGCCGCGCACACCGACTCACTCATGAAGCTGCCCGGCGTGGTCGGCGCGGCGATCGGGCTCTGCGACGGCGAACGGTGTATCACGGTCCTGTTGGCCGACTCCACCGAAGCAGCCAAGAGCAGGATTCCCACTCGCCTGGAGGGCTACCGGGTCGTGGCCGTCGTGACCGGACCGATCAAGCCTCGCTCGTGAGCGAGGATTCGCCGGGGCAGCGCGGCGCGGGAATGTGGCTCGGCCAGCTTGGATGGATCGTCGTCGTGGCCGCGGTGATCCTGTGGTACGTGCAAGCCCGGAAAGCGCCGGCGAGACTCCTCGATCAGCGTGACTGTGAACGGGCCTATGCGACCGCGCTGACTCGGGCGGACACGGCCACGGTGGACTCACGGCGGCCGATTACCGCTCCCGCTCGCGCCGACACGCTCACCTGCGGCGCCCTGCGCAAATCGGGCCAGGTCCGCTAGCCGCGCGAGGGCGTGTGCGCCAACTCACTCCGATTCTCACCGTCCTGCTGGTCGCGCTGGTCCCAACGGCGGGGCTGGCTCAGGCGCGTGGCGCGATTGAAGGCCGGGTCGTCGATGCCTCAGGGCGCCCGCTGGCAGCCGCGGAGGTGGGCGCGGCCCGCGTGGGGAAGGCGCAGGCGGGTCGAGCCGCGACGGACGTCGATGGCGCGTGGCGGATCACGCACCTCGAACCCGGACTGTACCGGATCGCCGTACGCCGGCTCGGCTACCGCCTGTCCCAACAGGACGTTGCGGTCGAGCCCGGCCGCACGACGCAACTCACTGTCACCCTCGAGCTGGTCCCCTTCACGCTCGACTCACTCGTGGTGAGCGCGCCACCATCCGTTATCTCGACCACCGACGCGGAGTTCGGCACGAAGCTCACGGTCAGCGAGATCGCGTTGCTCCCGTCCACGTTCGACGTCCGTCAACTGATCGCTTTCACGCCGGGCGCCCGCCCCGATCAGATCTGGGGCGGCGCGTCCGACCAGGCGAACTCCTATTCGCTCGACGGTACCACGGTCAGCCACCCGGGCCTCGGAGGCGCCTTGCTGCTGCCCAGTCCCACCTGGATCGAGACTCTCGAGGTTCGCGGCCTCGGCGCCGGGGCTGACGTCGGAGGCGCCCAGGGCGGTCTCGTCGAAGTCGTGACCCTGGGAGGCAGGAACGTGATCGAGGGCGCCCTGCGGACTTCGTTCGAGTCCGACCGGTTGAATGGCACGAACCTCGTCCCCGGTGAGATCGGACGCGAGCTGTCGGGCCGCCGCGAGTTGGACGTGCAGGTCCGTGGCCCACTGGTCCGCGATCGCTTGCACTTCGCCGTGTTCGGCCACGTCATTCGGCAGGAGGAGCAGGTCTTAAGCTACCTGTCCACGCCCGGCGCATTCGTGGCGCAGCCGCCGTCGTACCGGGAAGAGGGGGGGCTGGCAAAATTGACCTGGAAGCCAAGCGGCCGGGATCTGCTCGAGGGTAGTCTCATGGGACGCTATCAGGACGGCGAACGCGTCGGCCAAACGGGGTACGAGGCCGTGGATGCGACGGAGCGGCTGCGGCTGTCGAACCTGACCGGCAACCTCACGTGGCAGCGCAGTTGGTCGCCTCGCAGCGCGCTCACGGTGCGCGTGGGCGGGTTTACCGCCCGCGAGTGGCACGATCCCTATAACCATGTCGCGGTACCAGGCATTGAGCTGTTGACGCAGGTCAACCCTCCCCGGTATCAGAACGCGGTGTTTGGCACGGGGGCCGCGCCGACGAGCCTCGGGTTGTCGGCCGCGTGGACGGGGCGGGGTCGCGTGGCGGGCCTGGAGCACGAAGTGAAGGTCGGCGGCGAGTACACGCTCGGAGGTTGGTGGTACGACCGCCGGCGCGACGGCGGGATGACGTGGCGACCGCTGCTCGTGCTAGGGTTCGACCCCGGGACTCCCGCCACGTGGCCCTATCTCGGCGCGATCCCCACCGGGTGGGGTGGCGACGTGAGGATCGACTCGGACGTCCGCAACGCCGCGTTGTTCGTGCAGGAGCAGATCGGTGTCCTCTCCTGGCTCCGATTCAATCCAGGGTTTCGGTACGGCTGGTGGACGGGAGACCTCACGCCGGCGACCGGAGGCACGCGATTCACCGCGGTTCGGGCCGCGGCTCTCGAGCCTCGCATCGGGATGGTGGCGGAGCTGAAAGCGTTGGGAGGAATCGTCGCCAAGGTGCACTGGGGACGCTATCACCAGCCGATGTTCGCCGCGCTATTCGACCGCGTGATGGGCGCCGGCACCTATAGCGACGAGGAGATCTGGTCCTACCTTGGACCCGCGCCCGCGAATCCGGCGCAGACGTTTACGCTCGCCGAACGCGATTCGCTCGCCGCCGCGGGACTGTTCCGCTTCGACGAAGCCGTTCGACTCGATCAGACGGGTCGTGTGGAGCAGTACCGCCAGCCGTACATGGACCAGACGGTGCTCTCGCTGGAGCGCGCCATCGGAACGCGCTGGAAGGTCGGCCTGGCGTATGTCCACCGCAGGAACCGCGACATGGTGGCGCTGGTGGATCGGAACATGGCGTCGAACTACACGGTGATCGACAACGTCCAGATTCTCGATCGCTTCGGGCGTCAGTTGTATTTCGCGGGCCGGCCCTTCGTGCTCGACAGGCTGGCGATGTCCAACGAGGACATTCTCTACGTCCAGGACCTGCTCCGCCAAGGCCAACTGTTGGGCTCCGGCTGGCTCTACGCCCCGCCGAGCCTGACACCGGCGGAGCTGGCGGCGCTTCAGTACAACCCCGACTACGTCCTCACCACCGTGCCGGAGGCGAAGCGACGGTTCCGTCAGCTGCAGATCCGACTAGACGGTCACTACCGGACGTGGTGGGCCGGCGCGTCGGCGACCCTCTCGTCGCTCAGGGGGAACTTCAACGTCGTGACCGGACCGGACGACTACACGAACGGCGGGCCGGGCCCCTGGGTGCGCCTCAACGAGCAGTACAATTTCTTCGGTGCTCTCAGTAACCAGAGCCGTTTCGAGGGAAAGCTGTATCTGGGCGGGCTCCTGCCGGCGCGGTTCCGTGGCGGGGTGTTCTTTTCCTACGCGACGGGGGATCGGTTCACGCCGACCTTGCCGATCTCCGGGCTGCTGACGGAATATGCCGTCGTTCTACCTCGGGCCGGCTCCCCTGGCGTGTTCGACACAGTGGCTTTCCATCCATTCTTGTTCCGGAGCGTGAGTGGACATCGCCTCTTCATCCAGCCCCGCGGAACCTACCGCTACGAGTCGCGCGCGTCGCTGGACCTGCATCTGGAACGGAGCTTGCCGCGGGGGCGTGCTGAGATCGTGCTGGTGGTGGACGGGTTCAACGTGTTGGGGGACCGGAGCGTCACGAGCATTCAGACCGAGGTGAATGCAGTGGCGGGATTCAGCGGTACGGATTACGGCCGGGTCCGATCCCGCGTCCCACCGCGAACGCTCCGGCTGGGAGCCGGAGTGCGGTTCTAGCGGAGCGGGCGGCAACCTACCGCCATCGCGGCAGCCGATTAGCTTCCCCCCGGCAATGAATGTCATTCCGCAGCGTGTCAAAGACGGTTTTGTCGGCTTGATCGGACCGCTGGCGCGTGCCCTGATACGGGCCGGCGTGCATCCGAATACGATTACCACCGTGGGGACCCTGGTGGTGGTCGGCTCCGGCGTGGCGTTTGCCGCAGGCGCCGTCCGGCTTGGCGGATTGCTGCTGCTGATCAGCGGGATCTGCGACTTGCTCGACGGGCAGGTGGCGCGCCAGGGCGGCAAGATCACGACGTTCGGCGCGTTTTACGATTCGACGCTCGACCGGATCGGTGAGGGGGCGGTTTTTGCGGGGCTGATCTTCTATTTTCTGACCGGCCCGTTGCCGGCCGACCTGAAGCCGCGGGCCATCGCGGCCGGGCTGGTCGCGCTCATCGCATCGTTCCTGGTATCGTACACGCGGGCGCGTGCCGAAGCGCTCGGTGTCGAAAACAAAGTCGGCATTGCCCCCCGCGCCGAACGCATTCTATTGCTCGGCGTGCCTGCGCTGTTCCTGGGCGCGGGGCCGGGGCGGCCCGGTGTGGTGCTGTTCTGGATTGTGGCGGTGCTCGCGCTCGTCTCCGCGATCACGGTGATCCAACGGGTGGTGCACGTCGCGCGCGTCGCGCGGGGCGCGCCGCCGCCTTCGCCGATTCCCAAACGTGAGACGTTGCCTGGAATGGCGGCCGCACGCCGCAAGGGACATTGATGGTACGGGATCAAGCGGTATTGACGGGCGGTGCGCGCGAGATCGCGCCCGCGACGGGAAAACTGGGCGTGATGCTGGTGGGGCTCGGCGCCGTGTCCACGACGTTCATCGCCGGCGTCGAGAATGTGCGGCGCGGGCGCGCGCTGCCCATCGGCTCGCTCAGCCAGATGGCGACGATCCGGCTCGGCAAGCGGACCGAGAAGCGGATGCCGAAGATCAAAGAGTTCGTGCCGCTCGCGGATCTGAACGATCTCGTCTTCGCGGCCTGGGATCCCATTCCGGATGACGCGTATACCGCCGCCGTGAAAGCCGGCGTGCTCGATCGGCACGAGCACCTCGAGCCGATCAAGGATTTGCTGGAGAACCTCAAGCCCATGCCGGCCGTCTTCGACCAGTACTACGTCAAGCGGCTCCAGGGGACGAACGTCAAGCGCGGCAAAAATAAGCGGGAGCTCGCCGAGCAGCTGCGCGAGGACATGCGCAACTTCAAGCAGAGCGCGAAACTCGATCGCCTCGTCGTGGTGTGGTGCGCCTCGACCGAAGTGTTCCTGACGCCAGGACCGGCGCATCAGTCGCTGGCCGCCTTCGAGAAGGCGATGGAGCAGAACGACCAATCGATCGCGCCGTCCATGCTGTACGCCTACGCCGCGCTGATGGAGAACGTGCCGTTCGCCAATGGCGCGCCGAACCTCACGGTCGATCTGCCGGTGATGGTGCGGCTGGCCGAAGAGCGCCACGTGCCGATCGGCGGCAAGGACTTCAAGACCGGCCAGACGATGATGAAGAGCGTGCTCGCGCCGGCGTTCAAGGCCCGCATGCTCGGCCTGTCGGGGTGGTACTCCACCAACATCCTCGGCAATCGCGACGGCGAGGTGCTCGACGATCCGGAGTCGTTCAAGACGAAAGAGGAATCCAAGCTGGGCCTGCTCGAGCACATCCTGCAGCCCGATCTGTATCCGGAGCTGTACGGCAAGGTCTATCACAAGGTCCGCATCAATTACTACCCACCCCGCGGCGATAATAAGGAAGGGTGGGACAACATCGACATCTTCGGATGGCTCGGCTATCCGATGCAGATCAAAGTCGATTTTCTGTGCCGCGACTCGATCCTCGCCGCGCCGATCGTGCTCGACCTCGCATTGTTCTTCGATCTCGCCGGCCGGGCGGGACTCTCGGGCATTCAGGAATGGCTCTCGTTCTACTTCAAGAGCCCGCAGTTCGCGCAGGGGCTGTACGCCGAGCACGACCTCTTCATTCAGCAGACGAAGCTCAAGAACACACTGCGCTGGCTGATGGGTGAGGAGCAGATCACGCACCTCGGCATCGAGTACTACGAATACGCGGAGAAGTAAGGCACCCTCCAGGAGATAACCCCGAATGATTTTCGGACTGCTGCAGAACCCCGCCCCCACCCAGCATGCAGCGGGCGGCGAAGCCGCGCTCGTACTGCCGGATCTGAACCAGGCCACGTTCTTCGGGATGGGCGGCCGGGCACTGCTGCTTTGGGGACTGGTGATCTGCGCGCTCGGATTGCTCTTTGGTCTCGCGCAGTACACGCAGCTGCGCAACCTCCCGGTGCATCGCGCCATGCGCGAGATCTCCGAGCTGATCTACGAGACCTGCAAGACGTATCTGCTCACGCAGGGTCGCTTCCTGCTTATTCTGTGGCTCTTCATCGGCACGATCGTCGCCCTCTACTTCGGGACGCTGGCGCCGACGACGGACGCGGCCGGCAACGCGGCACGCGGCTTCCCCGCGATGAAGGTGACCATCATCCTGCTGTTCAGTCTCATCGGGATTGCAGGCAGCTACGGCGTCGCCTGGTTCGGGATCCGCGTCAACACATTCGCCAACTCCCGCACCGCGTTCGCCAGTCTCACCGGCAAGCCCTATCCCAATCATGCGATTCCCCTGAAGGCGGGCATGAGCATCGGCATGCTCCTGATCAGCGTCGAGCTGCTGCTGATGCTGCTGATTCTGCTGTTCATCCCAGGCGACTACGCCGGCCCGTGCTTCATCGGCTTCGCGATCGGCGAATCGCTGGGCGCGGCGGCGCTGCGTGTGGCGGGCGGCATCTTTACCAAGATCGCCGACATCGGCGCCGACCTCATGAAGATCGTGTTCAAGATCAAGGAGGACGACGCGCGCAACCCCGGTGTGATCGCCGATTGCACCGGCGATAACGCCGGCGATTCCGTCGGGCCAAGTGCCGACGGATTCGAGACCTACGGCGTGACGGGCGTCGCGCTGATCTCGTTCATTCTGCTCGCGGTGCACGATCCGCTGGTGAAGGTGCAGCTCCTCGTGTGGATCTTCGCGATGCGCGTGATGATGATCGTCGCGTCGGGCGCGTCCTACTTCCTGAATGCCGCGGTCGCCAAAGCCCGGTACCGGACCGCGGATCACATGAACTACGAAGCGCCGCTGACGACCCTCGTGTGGCTGACTTCGATCGTGTCGGTGGCGCTCACCTTCCTGTCGTCGCGCCTGTTGATCCCGACCATCGGGGGCGACGCGACGCTGTGGTGGAAGCTGTCGCTCGTGATCACCTGCGGCACGCTCGCCGGGGCCATCATCCCGGAGTTCGTGAAGGTGTTCACATCGGTCGGCTCGCGCCACGTGCGCGAGATCGTCACGTCGTCGCGAGAGGGCGGCGCCTCGCTCAATATCCTCTCCGGATTCGTCGCCGGGAACTTCAGTGCGTTCTGGTTAGGGATGACGATGATGACGCTGATGGCCATCGCGTTCGGCGTCAGCACCGCCGGTCTGGGCGCGCTGATGGTTGCGCCCGCGGTGTTCGCGTTCGGCCTGGTCGCCTTCGGCTTCCTCGGCATGGGTCCGGTCACCATCGCGGTCGACTCGTACGGGCCGGTCACCGACAACGCACAGTCCATTTACGAGCTGTCGCTCATCGAGCAGGTGCCGCAAGTCCGTACCGAGATCAAGAAGGATTTTGGCTTCGAACCGAACTTCGCGCGGGCGAAAGAGAACCTGGAAGAGAACGACGGAGCGGGGAACACATTCAAGGCGACGGCAAAGCCGGTCTTGATCGGCACGGCGGTGGTCGGTGCGACCACGATGATCTTCTCGATCATCGTCGCGCTCACGCACGGGCTCGAGCCGGAGCTGTTGTCGAACCTCTCGATCCTGCACCCACCGTTCCTGCTCGGCCTGATCACGGGCGGCGCGGTCATCTACTGGTTCACCGGCGCCTCGACGCAGGCCGTGACGACCGGCGCGTACCGAGCGGTCGAGTTCATCAAGGCGAACATCCGGCTCGAGGGAACGACCAAAGCCTCGGTCTCGGACAGCAAAAAGGTGGTGGCGATCTGCACGCAATACGCACAAAAGGGGATGTTCAACATCTTCCTGACGGTGTTCTTCGCGACGCTCGCGTTCGCGTTCTTCGAGCCGTACTTCTTCATCGGCTATTTGATTTCGATCGCGCTGTTCGGCCTCTACCAGGCCATCTTCATGGCCAACGCGGGGGGCGCGTGGGACAATGCCAAGAAGATCGTGGAGACCGTGCTGAAGCAGAAAGGGACCGAGCTGCACGCCGCGACAGTCGTGGGCGACACGGTGGGCGATCCGTTCAAGGATACCTCCTCGGTCGCCATGAACCCGATCATCAAATTCACGACGCTGTTCGGGCTGCTCGCGGTCGAGTTGGCAGTGTCGCTCACGGCGGAGCGCGGTGCCACGCTGAGTCTCGTGCTTGCCGGAGCGTTCCTCGCCATCGCGTTGGCCTTCGTCTGGCGCTCGTTCTACGCGATGCGGATCGAATCCGCCGGCGCCACCCGAGGCGCCCCCCCTCCCGCGCGCGTGCAGGTGCGCTAGCGGGGGATCTATGACGTCCACCCAGATCGCCGTCACGGCGCTCGGTGCCGGCGCCATCGTCTGGGTGCTGTGGTACTTCCTCTACTCCCGCGGTAGAGCGGTCGCCGCTACGTCCGGGGGGGGCTCCGGCGGAATTCAGGAAGTCCGCGTCATCGTGAAGGGCGGTTACACGCCCGACACGATCGTCGTCCAAGCCGGCAAGCCGGTGCGGTTGCAATTCTACCGCGACGAAACGGCCGATTGCTCGGAGCGTGTCGTGTTCGAGCGTTTCGGCATCGACCAGCAGCTGCCGCCGTTTCAGACGACCGCCATCGAATTCACTCCCGACCAGCCCGGCGAGTACCCGTTTCGCTGCGGCATGAACATGCTGAAGGGTCTGCTCGTCGTGGAGCCGCCGGGCGAGCGTCGCGCGGCGTCGTCGCCGCACAAGTTCCACGGTGCCACGCATGAGTAAGAGCCGCATCGTCCTCCCCATCGAAGGGATGACGTGCGCGAGCTGCGCCGCCACGGTGCAGGAGGCGCTGGCGGGGGCGACTGGGGTGACCTCCGCCGGCGTCAACTTCGCCACGAATAAAGCCGCCATCGAATACGACGCCGCGCAGACGAACGTCGCGCAGCTCATCAGGACGGTGCGCGAGGCGGGATACAACTGCGGCAAGGCGAGCGTGACGTTCGGGATCGTCGATCTGCACTACGCGCCGAGTGTCGCCCCGCTCGAGCAGTCGCTGTCAAAAGTGAACGGCGTCATCCGCGCCGTCGCCAATCAAGCGACGGAGACGGCGACGGTCGACTACATCCCGGGCGTGGTGAACGCCGAGGATCTGGAAAAGGCCGTCGCCGCGGCGGGATTCGAGGTCGCCGCGCCGATCGCGGCGGAGGATCCGCTCGAGCGCGAGCGCATCGCGCGCAGCCGCGAGATTCGCACGCTCACCTGGAAGTTCGTGGTCGCGGCGGTGGTCACGGTCATCGCCATGGTCGGCTCGATGCTGCTGATGGCCGACCGTCCGATGGAGACGATGAAGCAGGTGGACCTTATGGGCCGGCTGCTCATGCCGGCGGCCGACTGGTTGTGGAAGTGGGTCGCGAGCCGCGGCTGGCTCCTCGACCTCCCGCTGCTCAAATGGGGCCTCGCCGCGATCACCCTGCCGGTCGTCGTTTGGTCGGGGCAGCAGTTCTACAAGGGCACCTGGAGCGGCATCCGGCATCGCACCGCCGACATGAACACGCTCATTGGGGTCGGCACCGGCGCGGCGTATCTCTACTCGCTCGTCGCGACCGCCGCGCCGGCCGTATTCCAGCGCGCCGGACTCACCGCCGATGTCTACTTCGAGGCGGTCGCGGCGATCATCGCGCTGGTGTTGCTGGGCCGGCTGCTCGAGGCACGCGCCAAGGGTCGGACATCCGAGGCGATTCGCCGCCTGGCGGCGCTGCGGGCGAAATCGGCGCACGTCGTGCGCGACCGCCAGGAGATCGACATCCCCGTCGAGGCGGTGGTCGTCGGCGACCTGGTGATCGTCAAACCCGGCGAAAAGGTGCCGGTCGACGGCGTCGTCACCGAGGGCGCTTCGGCCGTGAACGAAGCGATGCTCACCGGCGAGCCGATGCCGGTCGGCAAGCAGCCGGGTGATGAAGTGATCGGCGGCACCCTGAATACGACCGGCAGCATCACGTTTCAGGCGACGCGGGTCGGCAAGGAAACCGCCCTCGGCCAGATCGTCCAGCTCGTCGAAGATGCCCAGGCCACCAAGGCGCCGATCCAAAAGCTCGCCGATCGTGTCGCCGGCGTGTTCGTTCCGATTGTCATCGCGGTGGCCATCGTGGCGTTCGTCGCCTGGTTCGACCTCGGACCCATGCCGCAGGTCAGGGCGCTGGTCTACGCGATGGTCGCGTTCGTCACCGTCCTGATCATCGCCTGTCCCTGCGCGCTGGGGCTGGCCACGCCGACCGCGATTCTCGTCGGGACCGGCAAGGCGGCCGAGTACGGCATCCTCATCCGCAGCGGCGAGGCGCTGGAGCGGCTCGCCAACGTGCAGACCGTCTTGCTGGACAAAACCGGCACGATCACCGAGGGAAAGCCGGCGGTCACCCACATCGTGACGGCGAAAAAACCGGATGGGACGCCGATCAGCCCGGCCGACGTCCTCAAGTGGGCCGCGTCGGTCGAGCAGCGCTCCGAGCATCCGCTCGCGCTCGCGATTCTCAAGGCGGCGCAGGACAAGCACGTGACGCTGCTGCCCGTCGAGAAATTCGCGGCGATGGAGGGACGCGGCGTGCGCGGCACGGTCGACCGCCGGATCATCGAGGTGATCTCGCTGCGGCATGCGCGCGAGCGGAGCCTCGAGTTGGGCTCGCTTGGCACCGATGCCGACCGGCTGGCCGCGCAGGGCCGCTCGCCCGTGATCTGCGTGGTCAACAACACCGTCTACGCCGTGATCGCGATCTCCGATCCGATCAAACCCACATCCAAGGCGGCCGTCGAGCTTCTGAAGAAGCGCGGCATTTCCGTCGTCATGGTCTCGGGTGACTCGAAGAAAGGCGCGGAGGCGGTCGCCGCGGAAGTCGGCATCGATGAGATCTTCGCCGAGGTCCTGCCGTCGCAGAAGGCGGACCTCGTGAAGAAGCTGCAGCGCCAGGGCGGTCACATCGTGATGGTGGGTGACGGCATCAACGACGCGCCCGCGCTCGCGCAGGCGGACGTGGGCATCGCGATCGGGACCGGCACCGACATCGCGATGGAGGCGTCCGACGTGACGCTGATTCGCGGCGATCTCCGCGCCGTGTTCACGGCGATCGAGCTGGCGCGCCGCACGATGCGGACCATTCGGTGGAACCTGATCTGGGCGTTTGGCTACAACGTGCTGCTGATTCCCGTCGCCGCTGGTATACTCTATCCCGTGACGGGCTGGCTGCTCTCGCCGGTGCTGGCGAGCGCGGCGATGGCGTGGTCGAGTCTCTCGGTGGTCCTCAACAGCCTGACGCTCAGGGCATTCAAACCACGAGGCATGGGAAGCCATGCGTTACTTCCACAGAACTAACGCGAGCCCGGACGCGGTGCTCGATGTCGCGAAGAGCTTTTTCGGCGGGCGGCTGGCGCCGGCCGAAGAGTCACCGCGGCGGCGGGCGTATCATGGAACCCTGGGTCGGATCACGATCACCGCGCGGCCGGAGGGCGGGCACTACACCTTCGTCGAGGCGGCGACCGATCAGGTTGGAGAATCGGAGCTCGACAAGCTGGCGAAGCGGTTTCTCGCGGAGGTGCACAAGCTGGTCGAGCCGGCGCACGTCATGCGCGGCGCGTACTAGCCCGCGAGCTTCGCGCCGTAGCCGGCCTTACTGATCGCTGCCACGAGCTGGTCGGTCGTCACGCAGTCGTCGTCGAAGTCGACTTCCGCTTCGCCGTCCGGCAAGTCGATGACGGCGGAATAGACGCCGCTCACGTCTTTCAAGGCTTTCTCCACCTTGGCCTGACAGTGGCCGCAGGTCATTCCGGTGACGCGCAGCTTCACGTTCGCCATGGCTCTTCCCTCCCAACTATAATTTAGGGCCATGGCTCTTCCCGCGACTCGACCGACGGCAGCCGCCCCCTCGGGGGGGGCGCTCTCGGCCGACCAGCTCCTCGAGATCTACTACTATCTCCGGCTCACCCGCACGCTGGAGGAGCGCCTGGTCGCGCTGTACCGCCAGACCAAGGTGATCGGCGGGCTGTTTCGCTCATTGGGCCAGGAGGGCGAATCGGTTGCCTCGGCGTATGCCCTGGAGCGGGGCCGCAATAAGGACATCCTGTCGCCCCTCATCCGTAACCTCGGCTCGCTCTTGGTGATGGGCGCCCAGCCGATCGAGATCCTGCGCCAGTACATGGCCAAGGCCGACAGCCCCACGCGCGGCCGCGAGTTGAACGTCCATTTCAACGATCTCGAGAAGGGCTATCTCGGCCAAATCTCGCACCTCGGCGACATGATCCCCGTGATGGCGGGAATCGCCTTGACCTTCAAGCTGCGCAAGGAACCGCGCGTCGGCCTTGTGTACATCGGGGACGGCGGAACCTCGACCGGCACTTTTCATGAAGGCCTGAACCTCGCCGCCGTCCAGCGCCTCCCGCTCGTCGTGATTGGTGAATACAACCACTGGGCCTATTCCACGCCACCCGACAGGCAATTCGCGGTGAAAGACCTCGCCGAGAAGGCGAAGGGCTACGGGATTCCGTCCGTCACCGTCGACGGCAATGACGTGTTCGCGGTCTACGAAGCGACGCGATTCGCGGCCGAGCGCGCGCGACGGGGGAAAGGCGTGCATTTCATCGAAGTGAAGACCTATCGTCGGAAGGGGCACGCCGAGCACGACGACCAGCACTACGTGCCGAAGGACGTGCTCGAGCTCTGGTCTAAGTCGAACGATCCGATCGATCGCTTTACGCAGCGCGTGCTCGCGGCGGATCTGGTTTCGGAAGCCGATGTGAAGGACATCGACGATCGCGTGCGTGGGGAAGTGGATCAAGCGACGGATGCCTGTGTGAACGAACCACTGCCGGAGCCCGAGACGGCGTTGCCCGGAGTGTATGTCGATCCGCCGTCGGCCGACAAGCTCTGGTTCAAGAGCCTGTGATGGCGGAAGTCACCTTTCTCGAAGCGCTGCGCCAGGGTCTGTGGGAAGAGATGGAGCGCGACGACCGCGTCTTCATTCTCGGCGAAGATGTCGGATTGTACGGCGGCGCGTTCAAGGTCACCGACGGGTTCGCAAAGAAGTTCGGTGAGTCGCGCGTGATCGACACGCCGATCTCCGAGGCAGCGATCGTCGGCGCGGCGGCGGGCGCGGCGCACATGGGGCTCCGGCCGGTCGCGGAGATGCAGTTCATCGACTTCATCTCGTGCGCCTACGACATGCTCACGAACTATGTCGCGACGGCGCGGTATCGTGCGGGCCTCTCGACGCCGATGGTGGTACGCGGTCCCTGCGGCGGGTACGTCCGCGGCGGGCCGTTTCATTCTCAGAACCCGGAGGCAGCATTTCTCCACACGCCCGGGCTCAAGATCGTGTATCCGGCGACGGTGCGGGACGCCAAAGGCCTCATCAAGTCCTCGATTCGCGATGACGATCCGGTGCTCTATCTTGAGCACAAGTGGCTGTATCGGCGCATCAAGGAGCAGCTGCCCGAAGGCGAAGAGATCCTGACACCGATCGGCCAGGCGCGCCTCGCGCGTGAAGGGAAGCATCTTTCCATCATCAGCTACGGCGCGACGCTGTGGAAATCGCTGGAAGCAGCCGAGCAGCTCGACAAGGCCGACGGTGTTTCGGTCGAAGTGCTCGATTTGCGCACGCTGCTCCCGATGGATGATGCCGCGATCGTCGCAACGGTAAAGAAGACGAACAAGGTGCTGATCGTGCACGAAGACACGCGCACCGGTGGAATCGCGGGCGAGATTGCGGCGCGCATCAATGAGCAAGCCTTCGAGTGGCTCGACGGCCCGATCATGCGCGTGACCGCACACGATGTGCCGCTGCCGTATGCGCCGACACTTGAGGACTTCGTCTTGCCCCAGACGGACGATATTGTGAAGGCCGCCAGGTGGTTGGCGAACTATTGAGCTATCGGCTATTGGCTATCGGCTATCGGGTTTGTAGTTACCCGATAGCTGATAGCCGATAGCCAATAGCCGGAGAGGTTATGGCCAGAGTCGACGTACTGATGCCCCAGATGGGCGAGTCGATCGCCGAGGGCACCTTGAGCAAATGGCTCAAGAAGGTCGGCGACTCCGTCAAACGTGACGAGCCGCTGTTCGAGATCTCGACCGACAAAGTCGACGCCGAGATTCCTGCGCCAGCCGCTGGCGTGCTGGCGGAGATCAAGGTACAGGAAGGGCAGACCGTGCCCGTGCAGACGCTCGTGGCGGTGCTCGAGACCGACAAGGCGACGGCCGGACGGCCCGACGGCCCGACGGTCCCCCCTGCGCCGCAGGTCGAGGCGCCGAACCCTGCGCCACCGCCACCGCCACCTCCGGCCGACAGGCCGACAGGCCGTCCGGCCGTCGCGCAGCCAGGCCGTCCGGCCGACGGTGATGGCGGCGGAGTCCAGACGGCCGAGCAGCGCCTGCGCACCAAATCGACGCCGCTGGTCCGCAAGATCGCCGCCGAGCACAGCGTCGATATCTCGCGGATTCCAGGCAGCGGCTACGCTGGGCGGGTGACGAAGCAGGACATCCTGGGTTACATCGAGCGAGCTCCCGCGGCAGCGCCGGCTGCTCCCGGCGCCCGGCTGTCCGCTCCCGGCGCCATCGAGCATCCCGTCGTCGAGCCGTGGCCCGGCGACCGCGTCGAGCCGTGGTCCAAGATCCGCAAGATCACGGCCGACCACATGGTGATGTCGAAGCGCGTCTCCGCGCACGTCGCGAGCATGTTCGAGGTCGACTTCACGCGCGTCGCCCAGCTGCGCGCCAAGGCGAAGCAAGCGTACACCGAGCGGGGCGTGAACCTGACGTTTCTCGCGTTCATCGCAAAGGCGTGCGCCGAGAATCTCCGCAAGCATCCGATCGTCAACGCCGCGGTTTCGGCAGACAGCACGATCTACCGCGCCGACGTCAACATCGGCATCGCCGTGGCGCTGGACTGGGGCTTGATCGTGCCGGTGATCAAGCACGCCGACGAGATGTCCTTGATGGGCATCGCCCGCGCGATCAACGATTTGGGCGAGCGGGCCCGCACCAAGAAGCTCTTACCCGATGACATTCAGCGCGGCACCTTCACGATCACCAATCCGGGCGGCTTCGGCCCGTTTGCGGGCATTCCCATCATCAACCAGCCGCAGGTCGCGATTCTCGGCGTTGGCGCGATCGAGAAACGCCCCAAGGTCGTGACCGCGACGGACGGCACCGAATCGATCGCGATTCGCACCATGGGGATGCTGACGATGTCCTACGATCACCGCGTCGTCGACGGCGCCGACGCCGATAAGTTCCTGGCCGATGTGAAGAGGCTGCTGCAGGAGTTTCCCGAGGGAGCGGTGTGAGCATGCCCAAAGTCCTGACCGCGGCACGCGTGCGCGTGCCCACTCAGAACGAGACCGAGTACGTCAACACGCTGCGGGAGCTGAGCCAGTTCGCCGAGGCGCGCGGCCAGCGGATCTGGCTGTTCCGCAACGCCAAGGATCCGCGGCTATTCATCGAATTCTCCGAGAGTCCGACGGAGATGTCGCACCGCGCCCAGGCCTCGCGCCTGCCCGAAGAGATCCAGCTCGAGAAACGGCTGCAGGCGCTCGCGACCTACGCGCCCGACGCCTGGGAGCTGTGGAGCGAGGTCCCCGTCGCCACGACGTCACAGGCGTAAGACTATGGCCCGCCGCATTCTGACGGTAGACAATGATCGCTGGGAGGTCTTTCCCTCCGGCCGCGTGACGGTGTACGGCCGCGATCAGTTCGGTCTCATCTTCGAGCAGGGCACGGGACCGCAGCGCCGCCGCCGCGTCACGCATTATTCGCCGCTCGGCGCGCGGTCGCCCGACCGCGCATTCGCGGAGCTGTCGGAGCGCGAGCTGCTCGAGCTGTTCCGCCAGTCGCAGCCGGCGTGGACCGCGCCCGAGGCCGATTACGCCGCACATTGATCTGCATTGCCATTCGACCGCGTCCGACGGCGAGTGTGAGCCGGCGGAGGTGGCGCGCCGTGCCCGCGCCGTCGAGCTGACCGCGATCGCGCTCACCGACCACGACACGACCGACGGCGTGGCTGACGCGGCCGAGGAAGGCGCGAAGCTGGGCCTGCGCGTCATTCCCGGATGCGAGTTCAGCGTGCGTGCGCCCTGGGGCGAGCTGCACGTCCTCGCGCTCTTCCTGCCGCGCGACAACGATCGCCTCCAGACGTTCTTGCGCGACACGCGCGCGGCGCGGCGGCGGCGCGGCGAGCAGATCGTCGCCAAGCTGCAGGGCCTCGGCGTGGCGATCGAGCTCGAGGATGTGGAGGCCCAGCTGCTACGGGGCGGGGGGGGCGGGGGGGACGACGGCGGCGCGTTGGGACGGCCGCATGTCGCCCGCGCCCTGGTCGACTGCGGCGCGTGCGATGATGTGACCGATGCGTTTCGGCGCTATCTGGGACGCGGTCGCGCCGCCTACGTCGAGAAGCCGCTCCCCAAGCTCGGCGAGGTCACGGCGCTGGTGCACGACGTCGGCGGCCTGACCGTCGCCGCGCATCTGGGGGATCACGGGACCGAAGGCCAGCTGCGCATCTTTCAGGACCAGGGCCTCGATTGCGTCGAAGTGCGCCATCCGAGCCATGCCCCCGCCGTCGAGCAGCGGCTCACGCGGATCGCCGAGCGGCTGGGCCTCGGCATCACCGGCGGATCCGACTGGCACGGTGAGAGCGAGTACGGGGAGTCGCACGCGCCCCTCGGTGGCATGCGGGTGCCCGACGCCTGGCTGGAACCGCTCGAGCATCGCCTCGAGCTCACAACGAGACAACGTGATGAGCGAGCCGCTTCCAATCGGGAGTAAAGCCCCCGCCTTCCAGGCGGGCGCGTCCGACGACCGGACCTACGCGCTGGCCGATCTGCTGAAGAGCGGATCGGTGGCGCTGGTGTTCTATCCGGGCAACAACACCCCCGGCTGAAACCGCCAACTCTCCGCCGTGCGCGATGAGATCGCCAAGTTCACAGCCGCAAAGATCCAGCCCTTCGGAGTGAATCCGGCGGGCGTAGAAAGCCACAAAGGCTATGTCGCGAAGCTGCGGTTCAACTTCCCGCTGCTGTCGGATCCGGACCGCGCGATTGCCGCGGCGTATCACGCGCTGAAGGACGACGGCAAGGGGATTCAGCGGACGGTGTACGTGATCGGCCGCGACGGCACCGTGCGCTTTGCGCAGCGCGGCGCCCCTCCCGTGGACGACATCGTCCGTGCCGGCTGACCTGCACGGCAAAGTCGTCCTCGTCACCGGCGTGGGCCGGGTCGGGCAAATCGGTCATGCGGTCGCTCGGGGCCTCGGCCGCGCGGGAGCCAAGCTGTTGCTGGCCGACGTCAACGCCGTGGGGCTCGCCGATCGCGTCAAGGAGTTCGGGGCGGAGGGGATCGCCGCCAAGGCGTCGGCGGGCGATCTGACGCAGCCCGAGGTCGCGCGAGCCGCGACGGCGCTGGCGCAGGCGCAGTTCGGCGGGCTCGACATCGTGGTGAACGTGGCTGGCGGGTTCTTCAGTTACGGGCCCTTCACCGAAGTGAAGCCCGAGATCCTCGATCGCGAGCTATCCGTCAATTTCAAAACGGCGTTCTACATGTGCCAGGCGGCCGTGCCGCTCCTGCTGTCACGCGGTGGCGGGTCGATCGTCAACTTCGCATCGATCGCCGTCGTCCGCTCGCTCATGCACATGTCCGCCTACAGCGCCGCGAAGTCTGCCGTCGCCGGTCTCACGCGGGAGCTCGCCCGCGAGTACCGCGACGCCAATATCCGCGTCAACGCCGTCGCGCCCGCGACCGTGCGCACGGCGGACAACGTCGCGCAGATGGGCGACAAGCAGCCGCTCGTCGAGCTCGAGGAAGTGGTGAACACGGTCCTGTTCCTGGCCAGCGACGAGGCGAGCGCGATCACCGGCCAGATCGTCCCCATCACGGGAAAGGCGTACTAGTGCGGCTCGAGGGTGCCGCTGCGCTGGTCACGGGAGCAGGGAAGCGGATCGGTCAGGCGATCGCGATCGGTCTGGCGCAGGCCGGGTGCGACGTGGCGGTTCACTATCACGCGTCGGCTCAGGGGGCCGAAGAGACCGCGCGCGCGGTGCGCAAGGCGGGCCGCCGCGCCGAGTTGGTTCAGGCCGATCTCAGCGACGCCAACGCCGCCCGCCGTCTCGCCGATGAAGCGGCCCGCACGTTGAAGCGGCTCGACGTCGTCGTGAATTCGGCCGCCATCATGGTGCGCCAAAGCGTCGAGGACGTCACGCCCGAAAGCTGGGACGCTACCCTCGATCTCAATCTCCGCGCGATGTTTTTCGTGTCCCAGGGCGCCATCCCGCACCTGCGGCGCGCCAAGGGAAAAATCGTGAACATGGCGGACATTGCAGGGCTGGAGCCGTGGCCTGCCTATGCGCCGCATTGCGTCAGCAAGGCCGGCGTGATCATGCTGACGAAGGCCCTCGCGCGCGCCCTGGCCCCGGACATCGCGGTCAACGCCGTGGCTCCCGGAGCGGTGTTGCTGCCGGAGGGTTGGGACGCGCAGTCCCGCGAGCACATTCGCGCCACGACACCGCTGGAGCGCCTGGGCTCACCCGACGATGTCGTCGCGGCGGTGCGGTTTCTCTTGGCCGGAACGGATTACGCGACCGGAACGATCCTGGTGGTGGACGGGGGGAGACTCATCCGCTGAGGGACGTCGTGGTGGTGGGCGGCGGCTGCTACGGCACGTTTTACGCGTCCCAGCTCGCGAAAGCCAAAGCTCGGGGAAAAACGGACTACCGCACCGTTATCGTGGTCGATCGGAATCCCGACTGCCAGGCCAACCGCGAGCTTGGTGAAGCCACCGACCGCGAGTTTGTGGTGTCGGATTGGACCTCGTTCTTTAACGAGTTTTTGGCCGTCGGGCCGTCCGGCCGTCCGGCCGACGACCAGATCGTCCCGTCACCCCACATGCCGCACCTGATGTTCGAATGGGTGTTGCGACGCGCCAGAGAGCGGTGGCCCGACCGAACCGTTACCGTGGAGCCAGTCCCCGGGACCTTCCCATCGTCCTACGATCGGCTGAGCGGCGGCCCCGACGAGACGCGCTACGTCTCCTTTGCCGACTGGATCTGTCCGACGCACTGCATCGAGCCGGCGCTGTGTCCCGCGATTGGCGCGCCACGCACGTGGGAAATGAGCGACGCGGTACGTGAGCTGGCGGACCGGCTCCGAGCCGAGGGCCGCGGCGTGAGCGGGCCGGCACTGTTCGTGTGCAAGCATCAGGTCTTCGGCGTCGGCATGTTTGCGGCAGACGCGGTACGCGCCGGCGATCGCATGGTTGAGGAAGCGGGGTCGACGGGTGCGCCCGCGGAGATCCTGGTCGGAACGATTTCGAGCTGCCATGGAGCGTTGAACCTACTCCGGCTGTCTGCCATCAGCCGTCAGCCCTCGGTGTCTGCAGATGGTTGATGGCAGACGGCTGATGGCACCGGAGGAACGCCGCCGCTACCTCGAGCACGCCCAGGATCTGTTCAATCGCGGCGAGTATTGGCTCGCGCACGAAGCGTTGGAAACAGTCTGGCGTTCTATTATTAAGGAAGAGGAGGCGCGCGTCTGGCAGGGGTTCATTCAGGCAGCCGCCGCGCTCCTCCATCGGGTTCGCGGGAACCGCCACGGGACGGTCGTCGTTGGTGCGGCGGCACTCGAAAAGCTGGCAGGCTCGCAGCGGCCCGAGATCGAATTCGAAACGGTGCAATTTCGCGCGCAGCTGGCGCGGGCCCTGGCGGGGGAGGGTGACCCTCCGCGACTGGAATTCAGGACTCATGACTGAACGTACGGCACGCAGCTACGACGTCGTCATCGTGGGCGCCGGCCCGGCGGGGCTGTGCGCCGCGTTGTACGCCGGCCGCGGCATGCTCAGCGCGGTTATCATCGAGCGTGGCGCGCCCGGCGGCGAGCTGCTCAACACCGATCTGATCGAAGACTACATCGGTTTCGAGAGCATCAAGGGGTGGGATCTCGCGCAAAAGATGACGGAGCACGCCAAGAAATTCGGCGCGGAGATCGTCACCGACACGGTCGAGCGGATCACCAAGGACGCCGACGGCTGGTTCGATGTGCGGACCGCACGCGGCGACAGCTATCGGACGCAGGCCGTGATCCTCACCGCGGGCGGCACACCCGTCAAACTCGGCGTGCCGGGGGAGAAGGAGTTCGCCGGTCGCGGCGTCTCGTACTGTGCTGTCTGCGACGGAGCCTTCTTCAAGGGCGAGCGTCTGGCCGTGGTCGGTGGTGGCGACGCCGCCGTGGAGGAAGCCGACTACCTCACACGGTACGCCAGCAAGGTGCATCTGGTGCACCGCCGCGACGAGTTCCGCGCCTCCAGGCTCCTCCAGGAGCGCGCGTTTGCGAATCCCAAGATCGAGGTCATCCGCAACACCGTGGTCCCGGAAATCGTGGGCAACACGAAAGGCGTCACCCACGCGGTGCTCGAGGACAGAATGACCGGGAAACGCTCCAATCTGGACGTCGGCGGCGTGTTCATCTTCGCGGGCTTCAAGCCCAACACGCAGCTGGTCGAGGGCCACGTCGATCATGATGCCGGCGGCTATCTCATTACCGACAACCGTATGATGACATCGATGGCGGGATTGTTCGCCGCGGGCGACGTGCGTAGCCAGGTCACACGCCAGATCACCACCGCCGTCGGCGACGCCACGACCGCGGCCATCGCGGTCGAGAAATACCTCAAGGCGCTGCGCGAGCCGCACAGCGACGGCAAGGGCAAGACGCAGAAAGCCGCGAAGTGAAGGTCGTCCAGGTCCCCAACGGTATGTTCGCGGAGAACTGCTACCTCGTCCTCGACGAGGAAGCAGGCGAGTGCGCCGTCGTGGATCCGGGTGAAGAAGCGGGGCTGATTCTGCACAAAATCGCCGAGACGGGCGCGAAGCCCGTCGGCATCTGGCTGACCCACGCCCATCTCGATCACGTCCTCGGCGTGGCGCGCGTCGCGGCCGAGACGGGAGCACCGGTGTGGCTGCATCCCGCCGACCGGCCGCTCTATGATGCGGTCCCGGAGCAAGCCGCCTGGTTTGGTCTCGCTCCTCCGGGGCAGCTCCCAGCACCCGATCAGCAGCTCGCTCACGGCATGCGCCTGGTGGTGGGCGGTTCGAGCTTTGAGGTGCGACACGCCCCCGGGCATTCGCCCGGCAGTGTCTGTCTCGTCGGTTCTGGGGTCGCCTTCAGCGGCGACGTGCTCTTCGCCGGATCGATCGGCCGGACCGACTTGCCCGGGGGGGACTTCGAGACCCTGATGGCGAGCATCGAACGCGAGTTGCTGACGCTTCCCGACGATACCATCCTGTACAGCGGACATGGACCCGAAACCACCATCGGACGGGAGCGCCGCACGAATCCCTTCCTCACCGGCGTCAACCGGATCGCCTAAAGCCCGGCCGCGTTGCATGCGCTGCGGGTCCGAGGTGCAACCCAAACCCTGGGGCTGCAAGAATCCGTGTCCCAATTGCGGATTCCTGTATCCCCTTGGCGATTGCTCCGATTGAATCACGTCCTCGCCATCCTGCTCCTGGCGATCGACTGTACGACACGCGCCTGGCGCATTCAGCTCGCCACTTGGGCCGCGGGCGGTCGCCTCTCGTTCCGCGACGCGCTGCGCCTGAATCTGTACGGCGAAGCGGCGTCCACCTTCACTCCCAATCGCCTCGGCGGCGAGCCGGCGCGCTTCCTGGGCATGACCTGGTCGGGAATGCGGGTCGTGCTGGCGCTCGTCGCTCTCGGCGTGGAGGTGGCTGCCGAGTGGCCGGTGTTCGGAGTGGTGGCGCTCGCCCTCGCCGCGTATTACGTGCCCGACTGGAGCGAGGCAGCCGATCGATTCCTCACACACAGCCTTGCGCGCGACCTCCTGGCGATCGAGCTGATCGCGCTCGTCGTGCTGATCGTCATCTGGACGCTGCAGCGCCTCGTGCGGCCCGGCGCCATTCGACACCGCGTGCGGCGTCAATGGCGCGTGGCGTTGGCACACGTGCGGCGCGCGCCCTGGTGGGTGTTGTTCGTCGGCGCGTTGCTCACCGTGATCAGCCTTGCCGCGCGGGCCTTGATCCTACCGGCGCTCGTGTGGGGGCATCCCGACGCGCCGCCGTTCGGCGTGATGCTCTTTGGCTCGTTGGCACTGCTGCACGCGCCGCTCATCGTCCCGCTGCCGTCGGGCGGCGGCGGTATTGAAGTCGCGTTTCTCTCGGGGTTCGCCGGCGATTTCGGCCCGGGTCATCAGGTGCTGATGTTGCTGATGTGGCGCTTCTACACGACCGTGTTGCTGACCGTCCTCGGCATGTACCTGCTGGTCCGGACGCACGGCGCGGCCGCCGCCAAGGAGCTGTTCACCGTCGGTTGGTTCCGGCGGCGCTAGCGAGGACATACACTATGGGCGATTCTTGGCTCGAGACTGACGGAATCGTAACGGGAGGTGGAGTGAGTCAGACACGGATGGAACGTGATCCGCTCGGTGAGATGCCGGTGCCGGCAGAGGCGCTGTGGGGCATTCAGACCGAGCGCGCCCGGCAGAACTTCCCCATCTCCCACCTCCGACCCCTCCCCGCTTTCGTCGACGCCGTCATCAGCATCAAGAAGGCCGCCGCGCTGACCCACCGGGAGACCGGCCGCCTCGACAAGAAGCTCGCGGACGCGATCATCAGAGCCGCCGACGAGGTGCTGTCGGGCGGTCATCGCGAGCAGTTCGTCGTCGACCCGTACCAGGCCGGCGCCGGCACTTCGCACAACATGAATTGCAACGAGGTGCTCGCGAACCGCGCCAATGAGCTGCTCGGCGCGAAGCGCGGTGAATACAAGCCGGTGCATCCCAACGATCACGTCAACATGGCGCAATCCACCAACGACGTGATCCCCACCGCGATCCGGCTCGGCGCCCTGTCGCTGCTGCCGGCGCTCACCGAAGCGCTCACGCGTCTCGCTCGCGCGTTCGCCGCCAAAGGCAAGGCATTCGACGGCATCGTGAAGTCGGGCCGCACCCATCTGCAGGACGCGACGCCGATTCGACTCGGCCAGGAGTTCGCGGCCTTCGGGCACACCATCGAGCGCAACCGGGACCGGATTGCTCGCACCGCGGACGATCTGCGCGATCTGGGAATCGGCGGCACCGCCGTTGGGACCGGCCTCAACGCCGAGCCGCAGTATCCGGCGCTCATGGTGAAGCAGCTGCGCGCGATCTACGGCTTCGAGCTGCGCGAGGGCAAGGATCGTGTGCAGCTGATGCAATCGATGGGCGACGCGGCCGCATTCTCCGGTGCCGTACGCACCTACGCGGCCGACCTCGGCAAAATCGCGAGCGACCTCCGGCTGCTCGCGTCCGGCCCGCGCACCGGAGTCGCCGAGATTCTGCTCCCCGCGGTCCAACCCGGTTCGAGCATCATGCCGGGGAAGGTGAACCCTTCGATCGCGGAGATGGTGAATCAGGTCTGCTTGCAGGTCTTCGGCAACGATGTGACGGTGACCACGGCGGCGGAGGCCGGTCAGCTCGAGTTGAACGTGATGATGCCGGTGATCGCGCACAACCTGCTGTTCTCCACGATCATTCTGACCAACGCGTCGCGGGTGTTGGCGGAGCGGTGCGTCGAGGGGATCGAGGCCGACGCCGAGCAATGCGCGCACTGGCTGGAGCGCAGTCCGGCGCTCGTGACCGCGCTCGCGCCGAAGATCGGATACGCGGAGGCGGCCAAGCTGGCCAAGGAAGCGGTGGCGAAGAATGTGACCGTACGGCAGCTCGTGATGGAGAAGGGTGTGTTGAAAGGGAAGGAGCTCGACGAAGTCCTGGATTTGCGGGCGATGACGGAGCTGGGCGTGCCGGGCGAGCGGAAATAACTCTCACAGCGGAGACACGCACATGAGCTTCTGGATTGCCGGACTGATCGCGGGCGTCGTCGTTTACCTCGTGGATTGGGTGATGTGGAGCAAGGTGTTCACCAGCGGCATGGACGCGTTCGTGACACAGATGTCGCCGGAGGAGATGAAGCGCTTCATGGGTCCGGCGCTCGCGAAGTCGGCGGCGCTCGCACTGGCGTTCGGAGTGCTGTTTGCGTGGTTCTACGGCCAGTTTCGTGGAGCGCTGTGGGTTCAACACAGTCCGCCCCTCGCGGCGATGGAATTTGCGACCGTCCTGTGGCTCCCGACGATCTTTCTCGCGATGGTCGGCAGCAGCGTCTGGTACGTCAAAACCAAGGCGCTGCAAATGGCGACGTGCTGGGCCTGGCTCATTCGCATGAACGCGGCCGGACTCGTGGTAGGGCTCCTGATGAAGTGACCGCAGTCACGGCAGCGGCGGGCGCGATGCGGTAGAAGTTGGCACATGCGCACCCTCTCGATCGTCTTCATCGCGCTGGCGCTTGGCGGCAATGCGGTGGCGCAACGCCGCGTCCGCATCGGCCCGACTGTATCATCTGTTTCCATTGAAGACGGCTCCGGCGGCAGCCATTCGTTCAGTGCGTTTGGCGGCGGCATCGCCTTTCTCTCCGGTGACGACGGGGAAGTGGGCGTCGGCGTCTCCCGGTACGGCGACCTGTCGAATAACAGCTGTGTCCGGCAAATGACATTCGTCGGACTCGAGTCGAACTACTATCCCGTGGGACCACACGGCGTGGCACCATATGCGTCGTCAGCGATCGGGCTCGCGCGCGTTACCGATCAAGACGTGGGGTTGCTCGGTATCTGCACCGCCGCGCAGCCGAGCAGTCAGCTCGGACTGGGCTTCGGCCTGGGCGTGCGGGTGAACATCGGGACGCAGGCCCTGGCGCTCGTGGAGGGACGCTTCTTCCAGGTGCCCAACAGCGCGATCCAGGCGCTCGAGGGCCGCGCCAACCTTTCGTTCGCTTTCGGAAGCCCGCGCAAGAGTCAGATGCTCAGTGGCACCCTCGGCCCGGCCGTCGGCGTAGTGACCCGCCTGAGCGGACCGCTGGAAGGGCGGGGGCCGACCGTCGGCGTCCGATTCCGCCGGGACACCAAGAAAGCCGGGACGCTCGGCCTGCAGATCGATTATGCGCCGCTGCGTGTGACGACCGGCTGCTCGAGCAATTGCGAGCCGTACGCCGTGCTGTTTGCTCCAGCGTACGAGGCGTCGCTGCACCCCGCCTGGGGCCGGCTGTATGCGGGCGCCGGCTTCCTCCTCGCGGGCTTCCCGTCGGTCGGCCCCGATCGCGGGATGTCGCAGGGCGCCCATGGTGGGTTGGGGGCCGACATTTTCAGTGGCTCCTCGCTGATGGTGAACGTCAATGCGCGCGTTTTGTGGCTGCAGCGACAGGATCCCAACAACCGCAATGTCTTCGTCGTGCAAGCGGGGGTCAGTTTGAGTCCGCGGCTCGAGCATCAAAGAGCCATTGAATCCCGATAACGTCTCTCGCATATTCCTCCCATGCGTGTTACGACCTGGGCGGAATACGGCTTAATCGTTTCGATCCATCTGGCCCGGCGCACGGGTCAAGGTCCCGTCGCTGCCCGCGAATTGTCCGAGCAGGAACGCCTCCCGCATGATTACGTCGAGCAGATCTTGCTGCGGTTGCGGCGAGCCGGCCTGGTGGAATCGGTGCGCGGCGCCCGCGGCGGGTACCTGCTGGCGCGCCCGCCCCAGTCCGTAAGCGTGAAAGACGTCATCGAGGCGTCGGAGCACGTGACGTTCGAGGTGAACTGCGACCTGCACCGCGTGGACGAGGAGCGCTGCGATCCGGCGACCGCCTGCAGCATTCGTCCCGTCTGGCGTCTGCTCGAGCGCCGCATCAATGAAGTGCTCGCCGGCGTTTCACTTGCCGACCTGCTGCACGCCGAGCCGGAAGTGTACCAGATCGCCGGAGTGGCGTCCGGCAATTGACCACGCTGTCGCATGAGGAGCTGCTGCGGTACTCGCGGCACCTCACGCTCCCCGATGTAGGTCTCGAAGGCCAATCCAAGCTCAAAGGCGCACGGGTCCTGTTGGTCGGTGCCGGAGGTTTGGGTTCTCCCGCGGCGCTGTACCTCGCGGCCGCGGGCGTTGGGACGCTCGGCCTCGTGGATTTCGATCTCGTCGATCGCAGCAACCTGCAGCGCCAGATTCTGCACGGCACGTCGGGCATCGGGATGCCCAAGACCGATTCCGCGCGGGCGCGGCTGCGCGATGTGAATCCCCACGTCGCGGTACAAACGTTCGCGGAGCGCCTCACGTCGGCCAATACCATGCGGGTTTTCCGCGGCTTCGACGTCATCGTCGATGGCTCCGACAATTTCCCCACGCGCTATCTCGTCAACGACGCCTGCGTGTTGCTGGGTAAGCCAAACGTGTACGGCGCGGTGTTTCGGTTCGACGGTCAGGTCTCGGTGTTCTCCGCGAAGGACGGGCCGTGCTATCGCTGTATTTATGCCGAGCCGCCGCCCCCCGATCTCGTGCCGTCGTGCGCGGAAGGTGGCGTGCTCGGCGTGCTGCCCGGCATCATCGGATCGCTCCAGGCATTGGAAGCGATCAAGCTCATCCTCGGCTTCGGCACGCCGCTGATCGGCCGCCTCGTGCTGTTCGACGGGCGCCGGATGCAGTTCCGGGAGCTTGCGCTCGAGAAGGATCCCGACTGTCCCGTCTGCGGGCGGCATCCGAGCGTCACGTCGCTGATCGACTATGAGGCGTTCTGCGGAATCGGGGACGGGAGAAGGGGGACGGGGGAAGGGGCGGAGATCAGCGCGCGCGACTTGCACCGGGAGCGCGGACGCAAGCCCAATCTTTTCTTGCTAGACGTGAGGGAACCGCGCGAGGCAGAGATTGCGAGTATCGAAGGGGCCCGCCTGATTCCCCTGCGCGAGCTGCCGAGCCGCTTGGCGGAAATCCCGTCACATGCGGAGATCGTGACGCACTGCCATCACGGCCAGCGATCGCTCAAGGCTCGCGAGATTCTCGTGGGCGCAGGATTCGCGAACGTGCGCAGCCTCGCGGGCGGAATCGATGCGTGGGCGCGGGAGGTTGATCCGGACGTGCCGCGTTACTAGGCGGCTCGGCGGCTCGGCGGCTCGAAATATGCCGAAGGGGGGACTCGAACCCCCACGGGCTTGCGCCCACTGGCTCCTGAAGCCAGCGCGTCTACCAGTTCCACCACTTCGGCGAGCTTTTTGAGGAACGGCAATCTAGATTGTTGTATAACCCCAAGTCAATGCGTATCTTGCCGACGTCAGCGTGGAAAAAATCTCGATCGCCAGGAACCCGCGGGCCCGGCACGACTACCACCTCCTCGAAACTTGGGAGGCCGGCCTCGTCCTCACCGGGACGGAGGTGAAATCGCTGCGTGATCGCAAGGCGAGCTTGAATGAAGCGTATGCCCATGTGCGAAACGGCGAAGTGTGGCTGGAAGGCATGACGATTTCGCATTACGGACCCGGCAGCTACAACAATCCCCCTCCGGCTCGTTCTCGCAAACTCCTGCTGCACAAGCGCGAAATCCGCAAACTGCTTGGCGCCACGACCCAAAAAGGACTCACTGTCGTGCCGCTCGAGATCTATTTCAAGGGCGGCTTGGCCAAGGTCGCCATCGCGCTCGCGAAGGCGAAAAAAGCGCACGACAAGCGCGAGGACTTGAAACGGCGGGTGGCCGAGCGCGAGATGGCACGGGTTGTGAAGGGGAGACGGTCATGATGGTGCTCCTGCTGCTCGCCGCCCTGATACCGCAACAGGTCTTGATTACGACCTCACGCGGCCAGGCCCGGATCCCCGTCGCCAACGACGCGGGCACGGCCTCGGTCGCGGCCATACTCCTCGCGCAACCGCTGGGACTCTCGATCTCGCTCGACGGCTCGGCCGCGCGCGTGACCCTGGCTGATCGTGTCTTCGACTTTGATGTCGGATCGCCCTTCTTCCGCTGCGACAGCGCCGCCTATCCACTCGTGGGCGCGCCCTACGTCGCGCGCGACACGCTGTTCCTGCCACTGCATTGGCTGACCGGTTACGTGCCGCGGTTGTTGGGCGGCCGCTATCGCTGGGATCCCTGGCTCGCCCGGCTGGACGAACGGCGGGTCCCGCCGGGGACGCTTCCGACCTCGATCGTCAGCGTGCCGCCCGCGCCACCCCCGGCGCCGCCGACACTCCCGCTACCCGCGCTCCCCAACGCGATTACGGGTCTTCGCCTGGCGCACACAGTTGTCGTCGATCCCGGTCACGGCGGCATCGACCCCGGGAACCCTGGCCTTGCATTGCCACACGGCATCACCGAGAAAGACATCACGCTCGGGATCGGCAAACTGCTCCGCGCCGAGCTCGTGCGGCGCGGTCTGAATGTCGTCCTCACTCGCTCGACCGATACGCTCATCGATTTGGCCAGCCGTCCGCTCTTTTGCCGAGCCGACTGCGATCTCTTTGTGAGCATACATGTGAATGCCATGCCTGCGGGGCGGCGGCAGACAAACGTAAATGGCGTGGAGACATACTTCGTCTCGGACGCCAAGACCGAAGATCAGAAACGTGTGGCGCAGATGGAAAACGATGCGCTGCGATTCGAGACCACGACCGCGGGAAGCGGTGGGCCGCTGGGGTTCATCCTGAACGACCTCCAGCTCAACGAATATCTCCGCGAGTCGGCCCGTCTTGCCGAGCTGGTGCAGGGGAAGGTGGCCGCCATCCATCCGGGGGAAGACCGAGGCGTGCAGCAGGGTCCCTTCCTCGTGCTTGCCGCCGCGCGCCGTCCCTCCATTCTCGTCGAAGCGGGTTTCGCGACCAACCGGAATGATGGGACGTTTCTCGCGTCCACCCAGGGCCAGCGCAAGATCGCGCTGGCGATTGCGGACGGGATCGTTGCCTATCTGTTGGAGTTCGAACGCAAGCTCGCCGGTGCGGGTGGAAGCGGTCAGGCGCGATGAGGCCACCGCCCGGCTGGAGCGCGATCCTGCTGTCTGCTGGGCTCACCGGCTGCGCGTCGTATAACGCCATGTGGAACGCGCAGCAGCACGCCAGGGACGCCCGCCGCCTCGAGCAGCTCGGCCAGACCTCCGACGCGCGCGCTCAGTGGGCGCTGGCGGCGGCCAAAGCCAGAACCCTGCCGACCGACAAGGCCTTGGTACTGCGCGTGGAGGGACTCGCCTATTCGGGCGCCTGTCGGGATGCCGGTGAGCCACTCGCGCGCGCCCGCGCGAACGTGACCGATCCAGCGCTCCGGGAGCGCATCGACCTCGCCGATGCGGAATGCGCGTTGGCGGCCGGTGATCCCAGCCGGGCAGACACCGCGCTCGCGACACCCCTCGCGTCGCGAGACTCCGAGCGTCGCTCGCGCGCCGAGTACGCGGCCGGCCGTGTGGCCTCGCTGCGATCGGAGTATGACGCCGCGGCCCGCCATTTCAGCCGCTCGCGCGTGCCTGGCGCGGCTGGACGAGCGCTCGTCAGTCAGCAACGAGCTCTCATCGCGCGAGCCACACGTACCAGCGATCTGCAGCCAATCGTCTCGGAGCTGAATCGGCTGCTCCGCACCGTGGGAGGAACCGACGATGCGATTCACCTCGTCGAGCTTCTCACGCAACTACAGGCGGAGCCGCAAACTCCCGGCGCGCGCTTCCGCCGAGCCGAGATAGCGCGTGATTCGCTGCAAGCGGATGGGCTCGCCGGCCAGCTATTTCTCGAGATGGCGGCGACCGATCGCGGATCGCTCTTTGCTCCCAAGGCGTTGATTGCCGCCCTGAGCCTGCTCCCCGAGCGGCGCGACTCGATCGTTAGCCTGCTGGACTCGCGCTATGCCGCATCCCCGTATACGCGCGTCTTCCACGGCGAGCCGAGCGTGGCGTATGCCGTCGCCGAAGACTCCCTCGCGCGGGAGCTGGGGATCCAGGTCGGACGCACCGTGGCCGCGCCCGCGACCGGCCGGTTCGACGCCCCGCTTCCCGGTCCTCGAGGGCCGAAGCTTCCGTGACCACGGTGGAGCTGTTCGGAACCACCTTCCAAAACCCGATCCTTCTTGCCGCTGGCACCGCCGGCTTCGGCCGGGAGTTGGATCGCGTCATCGATCTCGACCTCCTCGGCGGGATCGTCACCAAAGCGGTCACCCCCGAGCCGCGGCAGGGTCATCCGGCGCTGCGCGTCGCGGAGTTTCGTGGCGGGATGCTGAACGCGGTCGGACTCGCCAATCCGGGCGTTGCGCGCGTCGCCGAGCACGAGCTGCCCTGGCTGGCGGCGCGGTTGCAGCGCGCCAGGATCATCGTGAACGTGGCCGGCGCAACGGTGGGGGACTACGTACGCGTGATCGAACGACTCACCCCGCTCGAGGCGATTACCGCATTCGAAGTCAACGCGTCGTGTCCCAACACGAATGCCGGGGGATTGGAATTCGGGGCGGACCCCGGCTGCCTCGCCGAGCTGGTGCGCGCCTGCCGCCGGGTGTCCACGCGTCCGCTTGCGGTTAAATTATCGCCAGTGCTCCCCGACATCCCGGCCATGGCGCGCGTCGCCCGCGACGAAGGCGCGGAGGCAGTGTCGCTCGTCAATACGATGCCGGGTTTACTCGACAAACGCCTGGGCAATGGCAGCGGGGGACTGAGCGGTCCCGCGCTGCTGCCGATCGGTGTGCTCGCGACGCGGCGCGTGCGCGAGCGCGTCGCGATGCCGGTCATCGGCGTCGGCGGCGTCCGCAGTACCGCGGACGCGCGCGAGTATCTGGCCGCCGGCGCATCGCTGGTGGCGATCGGGACGGCGGCGCTGGCCGACCCGCGCGTCCCGATCCGCATCGCCCGCGAACTGAGTCATGGCTGAGCTGATCGTCGCGTTCGACCTGCCCAGCGGGCGCGAGGCCCTCGCGATGGCGGCACGGTTGTCGGGTCTGCGGTGGGCGAAGATCGGGCCGGTGCTGTTCGGCCGGGAGGGTCCGCCGCTGGTCAAGGAATTCATCCAGCGCGGCATCCGCGTATTCCTGGATCTCAAGTGGCATGACATTCCCAACATCGTGGCGAGCGCGGTCAGCGCGGCCCGTGAGCTCGGCGTGTCGATGACCACGGTGCATTGCCTGGGCGGACGTAACATGTTGACGGCAGCGGCTCACGCCGCAGGCGGCGACGTCGCGCTGGTCGGTGTGACGGTGCTGACATCGCACGACGCGGCCGAGCTCGAGAGCGTCTTGGGGCGCGGCGTCCCCGATGTCGGCTTTGAAGCCGAGCGGCTTGGGCGACTGGCGCTACACGCCGGGTTGCGCGGGGTCGTCACGTCCGGGCAGGAAGTCGGCCTGCTGCGGGAGGCGCTGGGTCCCGATCCGTGGATTGTCGTTCCGGGAATCCGGGCGTCGGGCGATCCGGCGGGCGATCAGGTTCGGACGATCGAGCCGGCCGAGGCGGTGCGCCGGGGAGCCACGCATCTCGTCGTCGGGCGTCCGATTACCGGAGCGGGGGATCCCGTTGCCGCCTACCGGCGGTTGGTCGAAGTGCTCGATTGAGGGTATAAGCAGTCCCATGCGAGTCCTGTGGCTGTCGTGCTCCGCTCTGGCCCTGCTGCCGATTCAGACAGCGGCACAGACGACGTTGTCGGATGCGGCTGATAAAGCCAAGCAGGCGTGGTCGGCACACGATGCGGACGCGCTCGTCGGCCAGAGTACCAACCTGGTGCTGCAGATCCCCGGTGCCGACCCCTCGTCGCCGCTGGGAAAAGCCCAGGCCATCGAGCTGTTGCGCCGCTACTTCCAGCCGGCCGAGGAGCGCGGTCTCGACGTGTCGGCGATCAGGGAGGTCGAGCCGGGGAAGGGGTTCGTGGAGTTAACCCGGCGCTACGTCGTCTCCGGAACGAGCGAATTGCGACACGAAACGCTGTTTCTGGGCTATCGGTTGCTGGATAAAGAATGGCGCCTCGTGGAACTGCGGAGCGCGCCGTAATCGATTGTCGTGCGGCCCCTTGCGTGAACTCCCCACCCCGTCTATTGTTCACGGCTCAGCCAGAAAATCTAACTTTTCCGGAGACGCCTGTTGAAGGTTCGTTCGAGTGTGCGCCCCATCTGCGAGCACTGCAAAGTTGTGACGCGTCGGGGCGTGATTCGCGTGATCTGCAAGCGCAACCCCAAGCATAAACAGCGGCAGGGTTAGGGAGAGGCATGGCTCGAATTGCAGGCGTGGATCTGCCGCGCGATAAAAAAATCCAGTACGCACTTCCGTACATCTTTGGCATCGGTCCCAGCAACTCGGTCAAGATTCTCGCGGAGACGGGCATCAGCCCGGACGCGCGCGTGCGCGACTTGCGCGACGCCGAAGTCGCCCGGCTGCGTCAGGTGATCGAGCGGGACTACAAGGTGGAAGGCGCGCTCCGCACGGAAGTGGCGATGAACATCAAGCGCTTGATGGACATCGGGACGTACCGCGGTGGTCGCCATCGCAAGAATCTGCCGGTGCGCGGCCAGCGCACGCACACCAACGCGCGCACCAAGAAGGGACCGCGGCGCGCCATTGCGGGCAAGAAGAAGCCCGTCCTGAAAAAGTAGAGGCACATGGCCGAAGAGAAGCAGGAAAAGGCGGACAAGGCGGAGAAGGCGGACAAGCCGGAAAAGCCAAAACCAGCACCCGCACGTCCGGCAGCCAAACGCACCAAGAAGATCGTCGAGGCAGAGGGCGTCGCGCACATCACCGCGACGTTCAACAACACGCTCATCACGATCTGCGATATGCAGGGGAACGCCATTACGTGGGGTTCCTCCGGCAAGGCGGGCTTCAAGGGTTCGAAGAAGTCCACGCCGTTCGCCGCCACGGTCGCGGCCGAGCAGGCGGCGCGCGAAGCGTTGAACCTCGGCGTGAAACGTGTACACGTGCGCGTGCAGGGTCCCGGCTCCGGCCGCGAGTCCGCCATCCAGGCGCTCGCGAGTGCCGGGCTGCAGATCCGCTCGATCCGCGACGTGACGCCGATTCCGCACAACGGGTGCCGGCCGCCCAAGAAACGGCGGGTCTAGCATGGCGCGTTACACGGGACCCGTTTGCAGATTGTGCCGGCGCGAAGGCACCAAGCTGTTTCTCAAGGGCACGCGCTGCCTGACGGAGAAGTGCGCCGTCGAGCGTCGCGCGTACGCGCCTGGGCAGCATGGCCAGTCGACCGGACGGCGCCGCAAGGCGTCGGAGTACGCGAAGCAGCTGCGCGAAAAGCAGAAGGTGAAGCGGATCTACGGCCTCTCCGAGCGCCAGTTCCGTAACCTGTTCGAGCGGGCGATCAAGGAGCCGGGTGTGACGGGCGAAGCGCTGCTCGTGGCCCTCGAGAGCCGGCTGGACAATTTGGTGTACCGCATGGGCTTTGCGACCTCGCGCAAGCAGGCGCGGCAGCTCGTCCGGCATCGCCACATCCTGGTCAACGGCCGCACGGTGGACATTCCCTCCTACGGCGTGTTGATCGGGGACGAAGTGCGGGTCGCCGATGCGAGCCGTGAGCTCGTGCAGGTGAAGCTTGCGCTCGAGCAGTTTGGGCGCGGACAACCGGTTTCGTGGATCCAGGTGGACACTGACAAAGTGCTGGGCAAGGTGACCGAGCGGCCAACCCGCGACGCCATCCCGCTCGCGGCACAAGAACAGTTAATCGTCGAGCTCTATTCCAAGTGATTACGACTCTTGATTTGACGGGGTTGGTCCGGCCGCATCTGGTCGAGATGACCAAGCGCGAGGACAACCCGAATTCCGCCGAGTTCCGCCTCCAGCCGTTGGAGCGGGGCTACGGCTATACGCTGGGCAATTCCCTGCGCCGGCTGCTGCTGTCGTCGCTGCGCGGGGCCGCGGTGTGGGCGTTCCGCATCGACGGCGTCGTGCACGAGCACCAGACCATTCCCGGCGTCGTGGAAGACGTGCATCAGATCATCCAGCGGCTCAAGCAGCTGACGCTGGTGCTCGCGCCGGAAGTGGATGAAGCGGTCCTCCGCTTCAAGGTGGAGAAGGCCGGCCCCGTGTACGCGCGCGACCTCGAGCAGCACGGCTCGGTGTCGATCGTCAACCCCGAGCAGCTGCTCTTCACGGTGCAGGACGACCGCGACATTTCGGGCGAGCTGTACGTGAACAAGGGACGCGGCTACGTCGAGGCGGAGCAGCATCCCGTCGACCGCACGCTGGCCGTCGACGTCGTTCGCGTGGACTCGATCTACAATCCGGTGCGGCGCGCCAACTTCACCGTCGCGGAGACGCGCGTCGGACAGCGCACCGACTATGACCGGTTGACGCTGACCGTCGAGACGAACGGCACGATCTCCCCTGAAGACGCCGTCGCCTATGCCGCGGCGCTCGCGCAGGAGCACTTCCGCTTCTTCGTCGACTTCGGCAAAGTGCCGATCGTCGCCGGCGAGCCCGGCGGGCCGGGCAATGGCGGGTCCGAAGGCGGCCGGCTGCGCGACGTGCTGGGCCGCGCGATCGACGACGCGGGACTGTCGGTGCGGTCGGTGAATTCGCTGAAGAATTCCAACATCCGCACGCTGGGCGACCTCGTCCGGTACAAGGAAGACGATCTCCTGAAGGTCAAGAACGTCGGCGAGAAGGCGCTCGGTGAGATCGCCGAGCTGCTGCGTCGCGAGGGCCTGAACTTCGGGATGCAGCTCGAGGAGATGCCGGGCGGCGAGATCCGGGTCATCGATCCGGGCACCGCGCCGCAGGCGCAGCTCACCGGAGCCGAGGAAGAGTAATGCGTCACCGCGCCAAGGGCCGCCAGCTGTCGCGGACGTCGAGCCACAAGAAGGCGACGCTGAACAACATGGCGACGAGCCTCTTCCTGCACGGCGGCATCCAGACCACCGAGGCGAAAGCGAAGGAGCTGCGTCCGTTTGCGGAGCGGCTGATCACGCTCGCGCGCCGCGGTGATCTCCACGCACGCCGGCTGGTCGAGCGGCGGCTCAAGGACAAGGGCGTCACAACGAAGCTGTTCGCCGAGATCGGCAAGCGGTTTGCCGCGCGTCCTGGCGGCTACACGCGCATCGTGAAGCTTGGCCATCGCGTGGGCGACGGCGCGGATGTGGCCCGGATCGAACTATTGAGTGAGTGAGAACAAGACGGTGGGACAACGAACCAAGGGGACCCGACGGGTCCCCTTTTTTACGAAGCCTTCGCCACCCGATTCGATTTGATGCACTGCGCGCAGACGCGAATCCGGCGGACGACGCCGTTCACCACGACGCGGACGCGCTGTAGGTTGGGGTACCAGCGCCGTGGGGTCTTGTTATTCGCGTGGCTGATGTTATGTCCCGCGATGGGACCTTTGCCACAAATCTCACACACTCGAGCCATAGTTCGATCCGACGACAATGAGTTCTAAGGACGCCGCAAAGAGGCCTAAACCTAAACAGGCCACCGAGGCTCGACAACCCCGGCACTCCCGGAAAACGGCGGTGATCACCGGGGTGACCGGGCAGGACGGCTCCTACCTCGCCGAGCTCCTGCTGGCGAAGGGCTACGAGGTGATCGGGGTGGTGCGCCGGACGTCCCACGACTCCTACGAGCGCATCGGCCACCTGCTCGACCGAGTCCATATCGTGGCGGCGGACCTGCTCGACCAGCATTCGCTGACGACCGTCATCCGTGACGCCAAGCCCGACGAGGTCTACAACCTGGCGGCGCAGAGCTTTGTCCCCACCTCCTGGACCCAGCCGGTGCTCACCGGCGAGTTCACCGCGCTGGGCGTGACCCGCCTGCTCGAAGCGATCCGGCTGGCGCACCCAGAGGCGCGCTTCTATCAGGCGAGCTCGTCCGAAATGTTCGGCAAGGCGGTGGAAACGCCGCAGCGCGAGTCGACGCCGTTCTATCCGCGTTCGCCTTACGGCGTCGCGAAGGTCTACGGACATTGGATCACCGTGAACTACCGCGAGTCGTACGGGATGTACGCGGCCAGCGGCATTCTGTTCAACCATGAGTCGCCGCGCCGCGGGCTCGAGTTCGTCACGCGCAAGGTGAGTGACGCGGTGGCGCGCATCAAGCTCGGCAAGGCGAACGAGCTGCGCCTCGGGAATCTCGATTCAGGGCGGGACTGGGGATTTGCCGGCGACTACGTCGACGCGATGTGGCGGATGCTCCAGCAGAAAGTGCCGAAGGATTACGTGGTGGGGACCGGTACGATGCACACCGTGCGGGACCTGTGCGCCGCCGCCTTTGGGCACGTCGGGCTCGACTGGAAGCAGTACGTGAAGGTCGATCCCCGCTTCGTCCGTCCCGCCGAAGTCGATACGCTGCTCGCCGACGCGAGCCGCGCCAAGCAGGAGCTCGGCTGGTCGCCTCAGGTTAGCTTCGAGCAGCTGGTGACGATGATGGTGGATGCGGACCTGAGGCGGCTGGCGTGAAGGTGCTGGTCACCGGCGCCAACGGCTTCGTGGGGCGCGCCGTGGTCAAACGGCTCCGCGCGGGAGGGGACAGCGTGATCGCCGCCGTGGGGCCAGGAGCATCAGGTGGCGTCGCGGACAGGAATCTCGCGCATGTATCGCTGGATGTGACCAACGAGATGTCGGTCCGGGCGTGCTTCTTCACGCCGGTGGACGCGGTTATTCATCTGGCGGCCATTGCGCTCAGCCGCGCGGCGGAGCGAGATCCCGCGATGGCGTGGCGAGTCAATGCCGAAGGAACGGCGAAGCTCACGACCTCGCTGGCCGAGGCCGCCGCACATTGGCCGGCGCAACCGCTCTTTCTTCTCGCGTCGACCGCGGATGTGTATGCGTGGCAGCAGCGGCCTCTTAAGGAAGAGGACTGCGTGCAACCATCCACGGTCTATGCCACGAGCAAGCTCGGCGCCGAGCTCGCCACGCGCCAAGTCGAGCGCTGCCGCGGTTTGCGGGTCATCATCGCGAGACCATTCCCCCATTCCGGTGCGGGGCAGGATGAGAGCTTCTGGATTCCGGCGCGGTCCCGGCTGCTGCGCCTGGTGAAAAACACCGGGGGCGTCGTGGTTCCCGTCGGTGACCTGACGGCCGTGCGCGACTTTCTCCATGTCGACGACGTCGCCGAGGCCTATGCGCTGCTCCTGCAGCGCGGTCGCGCCGGCGAGGTGTACAACATCGCGTCTGGCCAGGGCGTGACGCTCGAGGAGATTCATACGCGGCTGGAGCAGCTGCTCGGCATCACACCGAAGCACGAAATGGATGCCAGCCAGGTCCGGCGGGAGGCGCGGCCGTATCTGGTGGGCGATGCCGGCAAGTTGCGCGCGGCGACCGGTTGGCGACCCGGCCGCACCCTCGACGATATCCTGCGAGACGTCCTCGATGCCCAAACGAACTGATCTCTCGCGCATCCTGCTGCTCGGCTCCGGGCCGATCGTGATCGGCCAGGCGGCGGAGTTCGACTATTCCGGGACCCAGGCGGTGAAGGCCCTGAAAGAAGAGGGTTACACCGTCATCCTGGTGAATTCGAACCCCGCCACGATCATGACGGACCCTGAGCTCGCGGACCGCACCTACATCGAGCCGGTGACGCCCGAGTGGGTACGCAAGGTCATCGAGCGCGAAAAGCCGGACGCGCTGCTGCCGACGATGGGCGGCCAGACCGCCCTCAACGTTGCGATGGCGCTCGCCAACGACGGCACGCTCAAGAAGCACAACGTCGAGCTGATCGGCGCCAACGCCCGCGCCATCAAGATGGCGGAGGATCGCGCGGAGTTCAGCGCGGCGATGCGGCGCATCGGTCTCGCGACGCCCGCGGGCCGCACGGTGACGGCCGTGGCCGCGGCGCTCGAGGCCGTGCAGGAGCTTGGGTATCCCGCGATCATCCGCCCGTCGTTCACGCTGGGCGGCACCGGTGGCGGCGTTGCCTATAATCGCGCCGAGTTCGAGGAGATGGTGGAGCGGGCGCTCGAGCTGTCGCCGGTGCACTCGACCTTGATCGAGCGCAGCGTGCTCGGCTGGAAAGAGTTCGAGCTCGAAGTGATGCGCGACGGCCGCGACAACGTGGTGATCGTGTGCTCGATCGAGAACCTCGATCCGATGGGTGTGCATACGGGCGACTCGATCACGGTCGCGCCGGCGATGACGCTCACCGATCGCGAATACCAGCGCATGCGCGATGCGGCGATTGCCATCATCCGCGAGATCGGCGTCGAAGCCGGCGGCTGCAACATCCAGTTTGCCGTCAATCCAGCCGACGGCGAAATGCTGGTCATCGAAATGAACCCGCGCGTTTCCCGGTCCTCCGCGCTCGCGTCGAAGGCCACCGGCTTCCCCATCGCACGCATCGGCACCAAGCTCGCCGTCGGCTATACACTGGACGAGCTGCCGAACGACATCACGAAGACCACGCCGGCCTCGTTCGAGCCGGTGCTCGATTACGTCGTCGTGAAAGTGCCGCGCTTCGCATTCGAGAAGTTTCCGACGGCCGACTACCGGCTCACGACGCAGATGAAATCGGTGGGCGAGGCGATGGCGATCGGGCGCACGTTCAAGGAAGCATTCCAGAAGGGTCTGCGCGCGCTCGAGATCGGCCGGCCGGGATGGGTGCTCGGCGCGACGCCCGCGGACGATCGGCTCACGAGCACGTCACCCGATGATCTCCGGGTCGCGCTCCGGACCGCGACGCCCGAGCGGATCTTCCAGATCAAACGCGCATTCCAGGCGGGATTGACCGTCGACGAAATCGCGCAGGCGTCCGGGATCGATCCGTGGTTCCTGTATCAGCTGCAGGAGCTCGTCGAGGCGGAGCGGTGGTTCAGCGGGCTCGCGAGCGCCGGCGCGGCCGAGCTGAAGCGGATGAAACGGCTCGGGTTCTCCGACCACCAGCTCGCGACGCTCCGCAACACCACCGAAGCGGCGATTCGCGAGCAGCGCTGGAGCCTGGGCATCCATCCTGCCTACAAGACCGTCGACACCTGTGCCGGCGAATTCCCCTCGTCGACGCCGTATCTCTACTCGTCGTACGACGAAGAGAACGAGTCCGAGCCGTTCGGGGAACACGGGATCGTGATCCTCGGCAGCGGTCCCAACCGGATCGGGCAGGGCGTCGAGTTCGACTATTGCTGCGTGCGCGCCGGCCTGGCGTTCCGCGAGCTCGGGTTCAAGACGATCATGATCAACTCGAATCCCGAGACGGTGTCCACCGACTTCGACATCTCC
>DASYRZ010000116.1:0-26512 GCA_036003865.1 Gemmatimonadales bacterium
TGCTACGGATAGACGATGATGCTGTATTCGTAATCGATCGGACGCCCGTCCCGAGTCTTCGCCGGACTAAACACAAAATTCCACATGGTTTCCATGAATACGCGACGGTAGCCCGAATCCGTGATCGGGGGACTCACCTGAATCCTTGTCACACGCCCGTCCGCTCGGATCCAGAACCGAACCTCGTGCTTCCCTTTCTCCCCGGGAGGCGCCCCCGCGGGGACATTTGGTACCAAGAGCGGCGTGGGCCCGAAAATATCACTCGCGCCGCCACCCGAGCCAGGACCGGCATCGGCGCCCGTGCCCGTCCCGGTGCCCCTGCCGGTGCCGCCGCCGGTACCCGGACCCTGCCCGGGTCCACCAGTTGTCCCGTCGCCGACGCCGACCGCAGCGGGCAGTGTGATGGAGACCGTCCGCGGTGGGAGCTCGAGCTTCACGGGCTCCGAGGCCGGCGGTGGGGGGCCCACGGTTGGCACGATGACTGCCGGTGCCTGCGGCGCCGTTTCCGCTCGCGCCGAGGACGGCGTGGGGAGCGCGAACCAGCTGACCGCGGGACGGCCTCCTCCACCACCACCGCCGCGGGGCCCGGCCCCGCCTCCGCCGTTCGCGAACAGCGCGGCCCCGCGCCAGAGCACGAGGATCGCGATCGTGACATGCACGGCTAAGGAGAGGGCAGCGGCCCGCCCCTCGCGCCGCCGCGGAAGCGGCAGCGCGTAGCTATCGAAAGCCGGGCGAGAAGTCGGAGAGGTCACCTGTAATAGATACACTAGAAAGAAAACCGGGGCACGGTTTCATGCCCCGGTTTCGCACGTCCGGTAGGGGCGCAGCACGCTGCGCCCCTCCATCGCTAATGCGCGGCTGCCGCCCCCTGCTCGGCCGGCGTGAAGGCGATCACCTGTACGCCGGCACCCCGAGCGATGTCCATCGCGTGCACGATATCGCCGTATTTGCGGGTCGGCGCCGCCTTGATGAACATCAGCTTGACCGGCCGCTGGTCGTAATACTCGTGGAGCTTGGCGTCCAGCAGGTCGACTGGAACCGCCTGCGTGTTGATCGCGTACGAGCCGTCCGCCTTGAGCTCGAGCACGATCTGGTCACTCTGCTGATTCTTCTGCCGCGGCTGCTGCTTCTGCTCGGGCGGCACTTGCGCGTCGAACTCCCGCCGCGACAGCGGCAGGGTGATCATGAAAATGATGAGGAGCACGAGCAACACGTCGATCATCGGTGTGACGTTGATGTCGGAGCTGAGCCCCCCCCCCGAGCCGCCGCTTCCCATGGCCATCGGTCAGTGCTCCGGTCGAACCGCGCGTTCTTGCTCGGCGATTGCGCCAACCACACGCACCCCGGACTTGCGAGCGATCTCGAGCGCCGCCTGCACGCGCCCGTAGTCGATCCCCTCGTCCGCCTTCAAGTACATGATCTTGTCGACGGTGCGGTTGGCATACAGGCTCGTGAGCTGGGCCGGTAAATCCTCGTCGCTGATGGACCGCGGGCCGGTGTACTTCCCCGTCCGGGGATCGGTGATGTCGAGATAGAATTTCCCGTCACGGTCGATGCCGAGCCGGACCTCGCCGTCCCCTTCCTCGCGCGAGTCCGGATTCTTGGCGCGCGGCAGCGTCGCCTGAAAGCCCGCGGTGATCGCCGGCGTCACGATCATGAAGATGATCAGTAGCACCAGCATCACGTCGATCATCGGCGTGACGTTGATGTTCGCCGCGACCGCGCCTTCCGTTTTCTTCGCGCCACCAAGCGCCATGGGTCGTTATCCCTTGATCGGGCCGCTGGTCTGGGACGTCTTCTGCGTCTGGAACTCTTTGGTAAAGATCGACCGGCCGAATTCGCTGCCGACGCTCTTGATGAGATAGTCGATCAGCTCCTTCGACGTGTAGGTCATCTCCACCGTGAGGAAGTCGATCTTCGTGGCGAAGTAGTTGTAGAGCCACACCGCCGGAATCGCGACGAGCAAACCGAACGCCGTCGTGATGAGCGCCTCGGCGACGCCGCCCGTGATCGCGGCGAGCGAGCCCGAACCGCCCGACGCCGACATCCCCTGGAACGCCGTCACGATCCCCATCGTCGTGCCCAGCAGTCCGACGAACGGCGCCGTCGCGCCAGTCGTCGCGAGAATGCCGAGACCGCGCTTCAGCTCGGCGGTGATGATGAGCATCTGGCGTTCGACCGCGCGCTCGGCGGAGTTGATGTCCGCCGCGGTGATCGTCGCCCGGTCGCGCAGCAGCGGCTTCACTTCCGCCAGCGCCTCGCCCAGCACGCGTGCGACGTGACTCTTCTTGTTCTTCTCGGCGAGCGCGATCGCGCCGTCGAGCTGCTCCTCTTGCAGATAGCGCGAGAATTCAGGCGCGAACTTCCGCGTCTCCTTCTGCGATTTCCTGAGGTAGATCTGTTTGGAAATGCTCACCGCCCACGACCAGGCCGACATCACGAACATGACCACCACAATGCCTTTGGCGAACAGCCCCATCGAGGACCATAGTTGTGCGTAACTCATTCTCTCTCCCTATCTCTTGATCGTGAAGTCGATCGGCAGACTGATCAGCACGCGGACGGCACGACCATGCACCCGTGCCGGCCGGAACAGCGACTTCAGAATCATGTTCTTGGCCGGTTGGTCGAAACCTGGATTGGGACTCTGGACCACCTTCACCGACGCGGGCTCGGCACGACCCGACGTATCGATGATCGCCTGCACGAGGACACGGCCCTGGACGCCGGCCTGCCGGAGCAGATCCGGATACTGCAGCGGCGGGCGCGTGAGCAACTCGGGCCGCTCCTCGACGACCGACTCCGCGAACACCTGACCGGCGTCCGGCACGATGCCGGTGCCGATGCCACCTTCGACGCCTGTGCCCGTGTAGTCCTTCGGATCGAAATGCTCTTGGAGATTGATCGGCGGAATGTTCGTCGGAATGTCCGTCGGCGCGACGACGGTCTGGAAGCCCTTGAGCTGCGGCACGTCGACGACGGGCGGCTGCTCTTCCGGCTTCTTTTGTTCTTCCTGATTCAGGAAGACCATCGTGGTATCGGGCGGACCCTCGTCCTTCTTTTCGCCCGCCGTCAGTGTTGCGACGACCGCGCCAAGCACAATGACGCTGTGTCCGATCAACGACACAGCGCCGAGACCAAGCGCACCCTTCTTGTTGCTCTTGCGATTGGACTCGATGAGGTGGTTGAACACCGCCGTCCTCCTCCAAGGCTGTATTTGGTTCGCTAAGTAATAGTACCCATTACAACTTGCCCGCTAGTAGGGCAAAGATTACAAAACGATGACAGCCGGATGAGCCTTCGGCCCGGGCCTTATCGGGCATGTCCCGTGCCGTTTCGGATCGCGAATTCATACGGAATGCGCACTCGGATGCGCACCGGCCTTCCTCCCACCGAGGCCGGGCGAAACAACGTGGCCCCCAGGGCCTGCCGCGCCGGCGCCACAAACCCGGGATGAGTCGCTGCAACGACCAAGATGGATGGCGCCAGCACGCGCCCGGTCGTGTCGACAACCGCTTCCAGGATGACTTTGCCCTGCACTCCCGCCTGCCGCAGCAACTCGGGATACACAGGGAGCGGACCGGTCAGGACCTCGGCGTGCTCCTCGGTCAGGACGGCGCTCCAGCCGTCCGGTTGACCGTTCCCCGAACCGGCGTGCGCCGATACCATCGGGGAAAAGGACTGCCTCAGCGTTCCAGTTAGGTCCAACATCGACTGTGACGGTGTGACAGGAACGTCGGGGAGCGGGACCGCGACGGGCCCCGGGATTGAGAGCCCTCCAAGCCCATCGTCCCGTGCCGGAGCGTTCACCGTCTGAAGAACCACATCCACGACTCGAGGAGGAGCTGGATCTGACTTTCCCATCTTGGTGCTGCCCAGGAGCACTGCGGCGCCGACCGCCACATGTGCCGTAATCGAGACTGCGGAGCCCAAGGTTTTCATGGTGTGAGAGATACTGACGCCCGATGAGCCTGCTCTTGCACCAGAATTACGGAATCGTGAAAACCCGGTGTGATCTAGCCGCGCGGGAGTCCCACCGTAAACGTCGTTCCTCTGCCGGGCCGGCTCTGCACTTCGATCGTCCCGCCATGGGCTTCCGCGATCCATTTGCAGATGGCGAGTCCGAGCCCCGTGCCGGCGCGCTCGCTCGTCCTGGTGCGCGCCGAGTCGGCACGCCAGAACCGATCGAACACGTGCGGCAGATCCCCGGGCGCGATCCCGATGCCGGTGTCCGCCACCGTAAACACGGCGCGCCCATTGTTGCTGCCGAGCTCGACGGACACCTGGCCGCCGCGCGGCGTGTACTTCACGGCGTTCTCGATGAGATTGAGGGCGAGCTGGCGGACGCGGCTGCGATCGACCGAAACAACGACCGGCTCGGTGGGCAGGCGGATCTCAATACCGACACCCGCGTGCTCGGCGAGCAGCTCGCCCGTCTCACCCGCTTCCGCGATGATGTCGCGCAAATCGACCGACTCGCGGTGCAGCTCGGCGCGGCCTTCGTCGGCCCGCGCCAGGGTGAGCAGCGAATCCAGCAATTCCGTCATCCGATTCACTTCCTGCAGGGTCTCTTCCAATGCCGCCAGCGTCTCGGGGGCCGCATCGGGGCGTGTGATGGCGCGTTCGACGCCCGCGCGCACGACGGTGAGCGGCGTCTTCAGCTCGTGGCTCGCGTCCGCGGTGAAGCGCCGCAGCGCGGCAAAGCTGCGTTCCAGGCGCGTCATCATCTGATTCAGCGTTTCCGCCAGCCGGCCCAGCTCGTCGCGCTCCATCGGGACGGCGACGCGCCGGTGCAGGCTGCGGCCGTCGGTGATCTCGCGGACTTCCGTGATCATGCGATCGATTGGCTCGAGGGCGCGCCCCGCGATCCAGCCCCCGACGAGAATCGCGGGCACCACACCGACGAAGAAGGCCACCACGATCGTCAGCAGCAGCTGCTCGAGCCGCAGCTCGGCGGAGCGCGTGTCCGCGCCCGCAAAGATGGCGCCGAACTGGTCGCCCGCGTCCGGCACGGCCCGGACGATGTAATTCAACGTCGGCCCGTTGGGCTCGATCCGAATACGCCCCGGCACGTGCGGCGCCGACGGCGGGGGCGGATGGGTGATCGCGTTCAGCTGCTCGAACTCGGTAAAGGTGAGGGCACGCGCGTCCGGCGAGGCAAATAGCAGCCGCCCATCGCGGCTCGTCACGAGCAGGAAATCGGGAACCACCTCGAGCACGGCCGCAACCTCGGGGGTCAGCACCGGCCTCCCCGCGGTGTCCTTTTCGACCAGCACGCCGCGCGCGTGAAAGCTCTCGGCGAGAATCCCGGCCGTCAGGTCGGCTTCGGACTGAATGCGGCGATCGAGATCCTGGTAGGTGGCGCTGCGCCGGGTGAAGTAGAGGACGACGGAAAACACCGCGATGCTGAGGATGAGCGCCGTGGCGTACCAGACGGTCATCCGCCCACGAATGCTCTCCACGTTACGCGCGTACCACGTATCCCACGCCGCGCACCGTATGGATCAGTTTGGGTTCCTTGGCATGGTCGATCTTCTTGCGCAGCCGCGTGATGACGACGTCCACGATGTTCGTGCCGGGGTCGAAGTGATAGTCCCAGGCGTACTCCGTGATCAGGGTACGCGACATCACACGTCCCTGGTGGCGCATGAGATACTCGAGGACGGCGTATTCCTTGGGTGTGAGCTCGATGCGTTTGCCGTCGCGCGTCACTTCGCGGCTGCCGGTGTCCAGCACGAGGCCATTCACCTTCAACGTCGGCGGGGCAATCGCCTTGGGCCGCCGTCCCAGCGCTTCCACCCGCGCGAGGAGCTCCTCGAAGGCGAAGGGCTTCGTGACATAGTCGTCCGCACCCATCCGCAGCGCCTGCACCTTGAAGTCGACCGAGTCCTGCGCCGTCAGGACGAGTACCGGCAGCCCGACCCCGCGATCGCGCAGCGTGCGCAGCACGTCGATGCCGGACAGCTTCGGCAACCGCAGATCCAGCACCATCATGTCGTAGCCCGCGCCCTTGCCGCTGGCGCGGCGCAGCCCTTCGTCGCCGTCGCCGACCAGGTCGACGTGATAGCCGGCCTCGTCCAGCCCGCGGCGGACGTAGTCCCCTACCGTCTTGTCGTCTTCAACAACCAGGATTTTCATCCGACCGGCAGGAACACCTTGAAGTTGGTTCCGACGCCCATCTGCGATTCGACCTCGATGCGGCCGCGGTGCTCCTCGACGATGCCGTAGGCGACCGACAACCCGAGGCCCGTGCCGCGGCCCTGCGGTTTCGTCGTGAAGAACGGCTCGAAGATCTTCCCTAAGTCCTCCTGGCGGATCCCGGTACCGGTATCGATGAACTCGGCGAGGATTTCGTCGCGGCGCTGCGGATTGGTCCGTGTCCGCACGGTGAGGACGCCGCGCGAGTTCATCGCATCCATGGCGTTCAGCATCAGGGCCATGAAGCATTGCACCAGGCGCTCGGCGTCGGCCTGGAACCTCGGCAACCCGTTCTCGAGCTGCCGCTCGATCGTGAGCCACTTGAAGCGCTCGTGATGCTTGAGCAGGAAGAGCGTCTGCTCGATGATCGCGTTGATGTCCGACTCGGTCTTGTGGCCGCTCTTCTTGGGACGCGAAAAGTCGAGCAGCCCTTCGACGATTCGGCGACAGCGCTGCACCTCGGTGTCGATGATCCGCAGATATTCCTGCTGCGCCTGGCGGTCATCGTCCGGCATTTCGGCCACGCGCAAGCTCAACGCTTCGCTGCAGGCGAGTATCGTCGCGAGCGGGTTGTTGATCTCGTGCATCACACCCGCCGCGAGCTGTCCGACGGCCGCCAGCTTCTCACTCTGCCCCAAGCGCTGCTGCGCCTGCCGCCAGGCGGTGACGTCTTCACCGATCGTGATGACGTGGGAGATGTCCTCCCCATCCAGCCGCATCGGAATCTTGGTGATGCGGTAATGGCGCGCTTCACCCGTCGCCTGAGAGTCCATCTCGACGGTCTGAATCTCGCCGGTCGCGAAGACGCGATCGAACTCCTTTTTGAGCAGCTCACGCGGCTGGCGGTCCAGGACCTCGAATACTTCGCGACCCAGCGCGTCCTCCCGCGACACGCCCTGCGTGCCCGCCTCCCGTTTGCGGTTCCACGCGCGGATCCGGTAGCTCCGGTCGATCACGTACAAGCCGACCGGAAGCGAATCGATGATGCGGGCGACGAAGTTGCGTTGGGCCTCGAGCTCGCGCGTGCGGAGCGCCACTTCGGAGGCGAGATCCTCGGATAGCTCGGTGGCGGCAAGCACGGGAGCCAGCATCTGGGCGACGACGACCAGGACATCGTGGGCCATGCGCTCATAGCGGCCCTGGGGGATGATCACCTCGAAACAGCCGAGCGCCTCGGCTTCGTGGACCAGCGGGAGCCGCAGCAGCGTACCGCCGGGGACCGCTTCCTGATGGAGTCCCGCGGCCACCCAGTCGGCGACCGCGGAGGTGTAGCCGGGCAGCTGGGCTTCGTCCTCAGGACTGGCGATGGGCAGGAAGCGCGAACCGTCGGCAGAGCGCAGCCAGAGACGGCAACGGCGCAGCGCGAGACCCCGGCGCAACACGGCAACGACTCCGGCCAGCCCCTCATCGGCGGGCCGTCCGGCAGCCAGCACCTTAGCGACTTCGGCGAGAACCTCGAGGCCGGGATGGTCTGAGGTCAGCGTCGGCGCGACCATAAGGTCGCTAACCTAGGGATGCCGCTCCCGGCGCGCCAGCGGCGCCTCACCACGGAAGGCGAGCATACCGCGCAGCACCGGCTTGCCGTTGCTGAAGAACGCCGTGGGGCCGATCACAATCCCGAAGTGCGGGGAGCTGCCGCTGCCTACGCTGAATGCAGGCAGTACGGACACCCCAAGCCAGCGTGAGCCGAACGTCATCGGCGAGCTGGCGGCAGCATAGCCGCTGATCTCGAAGGTCACATCGAAGCCGATGCCCGTCCCGTGCTCGTCCGCCCCGAGCTGCGCAATCGACTTCATGTGTGTCCGTGCGGACAGCGCGGCGGCAAACACGATCCCCTGACTCCCCCCCAGCATCGTGCTCTCGTTGATGAACGTGCCGACGCGCGCCGCGACGCCGATGGCCGCGAGCCCCCGTGAGGGGCGCCGCACGTAACCGATTTCAGCCGATTCGATCTGCCAGTACGCGCCCAGCGTCGCGACAAACCCAAACCCGATCGCGTGCTGCCGCTCTTTAGCTGCCTGCGGCGCATTCGATTGCGCGGTGAGCGTCGCAGGCACAGCCGCGAACGCCACGACCATTGGTAGCAAGAACCGACGCACCTTCGTGCTCCTGACTCGTGCTGCGCCGTCCTTGCCGCGAAATGCAGCATCGGAATCCCGACAGCAGCGCCACAATCACCGATCTGCGGCTAGTACTCTCGCAACTTCCGAGCCACAGCTGTCGGCCGGTGACTGAGCAGGACCAACGGGCCTGGTGAACGTACGGTGACGCGCGGCAGACACACCTTTGCCTTAGAAACGGGCCTCTGCGCCTGTGAACCGGACGCCGTGCATCACGTACCGCTGGGCCAACAGACACACGACGAGCACGGGCAGCGTCACAAGAACGGCGGCGGCCATTTGGTATGGCCAGTTGCCGGCGTAGGCGCGGTGAAAGTGTGCGAGCGCGACCTCGGCGACCTCCATGCGTGGCGAGCGCGTGACCACGAGCGGCCAGAGGAAGTTGCGCCACTGGTCCATGAAGGCGAGCACGGCGAGCGCTCCGACGGCCGGCCTGGCGAGCGGCAGCGCGACCCGCCAGAACAGGGTCCACTCCCCCGCGCCATCGAGACGCGCCGCGTCTTCGACCTCCCGCGGCAGCATGAGGAACGCCTGCCGCATGAGGAAGATGCCCCACACGGAGACCAGCTCGGTGGAAATCAATCCCGTATAGCTATCGACCCAGCCCACCGCCTGAATCATCAGGTAACGCGGGATTACGAGCATGATCGCCGGGAGCGTCAGGACTGCGAGCAACGTCGTGACGACTCCATCGCGCCCGGGAAACCGGATGCGCGCAAGCGCGTAGCCGCCTGCCGCACTCGTGAGGACCTGAACGACCATCACGCACCCCGCGAGCAGCGCCGTGTTCAGGAGGACACGCGCATAGGGGAGCGCCTGAAGCGCGGCAGCATAATTCGCCGTGGTCGGTGCGCGGGGAAACAGCGGTGGTGGCCACCGCAGCAGCTCAGTCTCCCCCATGAATGAGACCGAAACCATATAGAGGAAGGGCGCGACCATCACGAGCCCGAGCACGCTGAGCAGGACCCTACGCATGGTGCGCTTGCCCACGCAGCAGCTTGAGTTGCGAAGATCTGAAGATCAGCAGCATGGCCGCCAGCAGCAGCGCCAATGCACTCGCCACCCCGAACGCTTGCGGTCCAAATGCCGTGCGGTAAATGCGGTGAACCACCACATCGGTCGCGTGCACTGGGGGCGGGCCGCCCTGCGTGAGCACTAGGACGAGCGTGAACATCTGGAGCGCACCGAGTACGCCCGTCAGAAACACCAGCCACGTAACCGGGCGGAGCAGCGGCACGGTGACCCGCCAGAAGCGTCGCCATGCGCTCCCCCCATCGACCCGCGCGGCGTCGAAGAAGACTTGCGGGATTGCCTCGAGACCCGCGATGAACACGAGCATCTGCCCCCCCACGTGAGCCCAAATCGACACCAGCATCACCGCGGGCAACGCTGTGCTCGGACTGCTGAGCCAATCGGGTCGTCCCGAGCCAAGGGAGCCGGCGTGATAGATCGCTTGCCACACCAGCGCCAGCGCGACGACCGACGAGACGTACGGGAGCAGGAACGCGGCGTTGAAGAGTCGCCCGCTCCAATGCTTGCGGTAGCGATGCACGGCCAGGGCCGCGGCGAGCGCGAGTGCGGTGGAAACCGGGACGTACAGCGCATATGCAGCGCTGGTGACAAATGCGTTCCAGGTGAGCGGATCGCGCAACAGCGCCAGGAGGTTCGTGGACGTTGCCAGATAGATCGCGTAGATCGCGGGACCTATCGTGAAGATCAACAGATGTAACGCGGCGGGCGCCAGAAAGCCCCACGCAATCACGGTTTCGCGCCGGCGCCGCACCGGTGTGCGCTCTGCCCAACGCAAACCCAGGATCGCGCCCGGTCCCAGGAGCGCGCACGGCAGTAAGAGGATCAACCACCTCGGCGCATCGAGCTCTGCGGGTGCGGTGCGCAGCTCGACCCAGCGCTGCGAACCAATCAGCACCGCGACGACGGCACGACGCTCACCGTCGATCCGTACGCGGCGCGGCGCCGACTCGCCCGGCTCACCCGCCACGATTTCCGCATCGCGTACCATCGCGGCCAGATCCGTGATCGCGACCCGCACCCGGGGCGGTGGGAGGCGGGTCGCCGCTTCCTGCAGCAGACGCCGCGTATCGACTAGCCAGCGGTCCGTGCTCTGGCGCGCCGCGTTCCAGATATCGAGGTAGGCGGCCAGGGCGAGGAGCAGCGCGGCACCCACATAGCCCCCGCGCCGCAACGAATGCTGGCGGAAGGCGAGGACGGCGGCCGCGGCCACCGCGACGAGCGCGGCCGGGAAGGCGAATCCCAGTCCCCCGGGAAGCGGTCCGTGCGGCGCCGGGCGCGGCCGCGCCGCGACTGCGCCGACGACCTCCTGTCCCTCGCGGTCATTGAGCGGAACGACGGCGGCACCATCCCGCCAGCGGCCGCCGGCCGCGAGCTGTGACAGATCCTCCGGCGAGAGCGGTGGTGCCGTCGCGTCCACGAGCGGCGCGGTACCGAAGTAGATCTCGACGTCCGACGACCAGCCGGGCAGCGTTCGCAGCGCCCGGGCCTGGGTGAGCAGCGATGGGAGATCGTAGCTGCGTGACGCTGGTGTGGTGGATGGAGGAGGAGCTGGAGGCGCTGGAGGCGGAACGGGGGTCCTGCGACCTCGAGACCGTTTGGCGCGGGGTGGCGGCGGGGGTGGCGGTGGCGGCGGTGGCGGAGGTGTTACCGCCGCGATGTACGTCGCCGTTGTGCCGGCGATTCGGAACGCGAACGCCCGCTCGTAATGACCCTGCGCCAGCATGACCACCGCGAGCGTCGCCGCGGCGGCGCAGGTTGCCGCGCCCGCCGCGCCCGCCGCCCAGGCGCGCGTGCTCATCCGAGCGGTGCTCCGGCGCTGTCGAACAGAGACAGGCGGCGTCGGTCCAGTTTGACGCCGACGCGAGTCCCCACGCGGACCTCGGCGAAGCCCGGAACGCGCGCGACGAGCGGCTGGCCGCCGGCGTTGAGGTGAATGAGCGTCTCGCTCCCGAGTGGCTCCACGACCAGCACGTCGGCGTTCCCGACTCCCTTATCGACAGCACACAATCCCACGTACTCGGGCCGGATGCCGACCTGGAGCTCTCCGTCGTACGTGGCCAACTCGATCGGGATCTCGAGGCTGCCTGCCTCGATGACCCTTCCCTGTTCCGTCGCCCCTCTTCCCCTGCCTTGCAACACATTCATTCCCGGCGTTCCGATAAACCGGGCGACGTGTACATCGGCAGGACGCTGGTAGATCTCCTCCGGCGTGCCGACTTGACGCAGCCGACCTTCATGCAGCACGGCGATCCGCTGGCCCCCTGCCATGGTCATTGCTTCGGTCTGATCGTGCGTCACGTAGATCATCGTGGCGCCGAGGGCGCGATGCAGCGCGAGCAGCTCGCCGCGCAGCTCGATGCGCAGCTTGGCGTCGAGCCGGGACAGCGGCTCATCGAAGAGAAACACCTGCGGCCCGCGCACGATGGCGCGGCCGAGCGCCGCGCGCTGCCGTTCGCCTTCGGAGAGCTGCGCTGGCGAGCGATCGAGCACCTGTTGTAAGCCGAGCCGGGTCGCCGCTTCGATCACCCGGCGCGCGACCTGTGCGTCCGCGACGCCGCGCAGTTCGAGCGGGAATGCAATGTTTTCGCGGACGCTGAGGTGGGGATAGAGCGCGGGGGTTTGAAACACCATCGCCACATCGCGGTCGCCGGGCGGGTCGTGGGTCACGACCCGCTCTCCGATGACGACGTCGCCGCTGGTAGGCTCTTCCAGCCCGGCGATGCAGCGCAACACCGTGGTTTTCCCGGAACCCGACGGGCCGAGCAGGACGAGCAACTCGCCATCTCGTACGTCGAGATCCAGCTGGTGCAACGCTTGGGCGCCGCCGTCATAGACCTTACTCAGTCGGCGGAGCGTGACCGACGCCATCCGTTAGGCCGTCAGGGCGATAGGAACGCTCGCGCGAGCCCGTACACGATGCCCCACACGACGAAGCCCGTGACGATCACGCCGGGGATCTTTTCGATCGGCTTCGTCGTGGCGCCGGTAGTCGCGGTCAGCGAATTGATCTCGAGGAGCGCCGCCACCGCGAGGACGCTCGCCCAGTACGCGGCCTGATTGCCGCCGCCCGGCAGCGTGAAGTGTGATGCCGCCCCCATGAAGAACAGCATCGGAATCGAAAAGACGACGTTGGTGCGGGAGGCGAGAAATGCCCGCCGCGCCGCTACCGGCGCCGTCGCGTTCGCCTGACCGCCCGAAGCGGCGGCCTTCGCCGACGCGATTACGATCTGCTGTTTGGGCCAGATGACGAGGACCACGTTCAAGAACATCAGCGTGCCGAAGAGCCCGCCGGTCAGGATCGTGATCGCCCAGGGCGTCGACCACGCGCCGGCGCCGAGCGGCGACTCACCCATGCGTTTCGCGATGATGAGGATGCCGGTGAGGAACGTGACGATGGCGCCGCCGCGGAACCAGCGGAGCGCGCGGGGCAGCAGCTTTTGCGTCGCGGTGCTTTTTGCACCGGGGTCCGCCTCCGCCATGAACGGCCCCTGCACGAAATTGAAGTAGTACAGCAGGCCGATCCACGTAATGCCGCCCAGATAATGCAGCCAGCGCAGCAGGAACTCCGCCACGAGCGCCTCCGGATGGGGGAGAGGACAGCACGTCCGGGAAGCCAAGATATGGCGGGAACCGTGTCGCGCAATGCGGGGTTTGACAACCACACTTCTCAGGATGCTCGCGATGGCACAAGTAAAAGAACAACGCCCGACTCCGACCGAAGCACGACACTCACTTCCCCAATTGCCGTATGATTTCGCAGCGCTCGAACCGTTCATCGATGCGCAGACGATGCAGATCCACCACGGCAAGCATCATCAGGCATACGTCACGAACCTCAACAACGCGTTGAACAAGCATCCCGAGCTGGCGGCCAAGAGCCTCGACGACCTGTTGCGCGGGATCAACTCCGTTCCCGAGGACATCCGCGCGGCGGTCCGCAACAACGGCGGCGGACATCACAACCACTCGCTGTTCTGGACGATCATGGCCCCGGCCGGCAAGGGCGGCGGCGGCGAGCCCAGCGGCACGCTAGCCGACGCGCTCAAGCGGACGTTCGGTGACTTCACGAAGCTCAAGGAGCAGCTGTCCAGCGCCGCAACGTCACAGTTCGGGAGCGGGTGGGCCTGGCTGACGGTGTCCAACGGGAAACTCGAGGTCGCGAGCCGGCCGAATCAGGACAGTCCTCTCATGGACAACAAGATTCCCATTCTTGGGCTGGACGTCTGGGAGCACGCCTACTACCTGAAGTACCAAAACCGCCGGCCCGACTACGTGGCGGCGTGGTGGAATGTCGTGAATTGGCAGGAAGTCGGGCGCCGGTACCAGACAGCGCTATAGGCGCCGCGACGCCGGCTCCGGCGCAGGGGGAGCGGGCGGCGCTAGGATCCGATTCACTGCTTCGAGCAGGACCTCGAGGTCGACGGGTTTGGACAGCACCTCATCGACCTCGAGGTGCGCACCCGACCACTCGCGGGTCGCCGCGGAAAGAATCACGACCGGAATGTTCTCCAGCCTCGGCGTACGCCGCTGCACCGCGAGAAACTGCTTCCCATCCATGACGGGCATCTTGTAATCCAGCAAGATCACGTCTGGCGGGTCCATCCTTTCCAGCACATACAGCGCATGCTGGCCATCGCGGGCGGTATGCACGACAAACCCCGCCCCCGTGAGGAAGTCACGGAGCGTCATGCGGATATCCGCATCGTCGTCGACGAGGAGTATAGAAGGCATCTGTTGACATTAATGCCACCCCGCAGGGCGGGCGAGAATCGTCAGATGTAATTCTTTAGGCTGAGACGTGCATCACATCAAAAATGTGCATTCACCAAGGAAGGGTATACCGAATTCACTCGTCGAGCGGTGAGGCTGAGATCTCCGCGTTGCCGTCGTCGTCGTACGCGACCGTCACGCGCCACGGCCGGCAGCAGACCTGACAGTCTTCGACGTAGTCCTGATACGCTCCCCCACCGGCGTCGATACCGATTTCATTCGGCTCGCCGCAATAGGGGCACACCACTATTCCCTCGGCATCGGCCGTGCCGTCGCCGAGGGGAAACGCGTCCTCGAGATCGTCGTCGGCGAAGTCGACCACTAGTCCCCCCAGCCCATGCGCTGCCGGAGCGACGTGACGTGCGCGGTGTGGTGCCGGCCGTGCCAGGCATACAGCGCGAGCATCGTGTCGAGCGACGGCGTGCCCCATTCCGGATGCTTGATCGTGCGCGCGAAGTCGGCGGGACGCATTCCGCGCAGCAGGGTGACCCAGCGCTGGTGCAGCGCGGTCAGCAGATCGAGCGACATCGCGATCGGTGCGCGCGTCTCCGGCGTCTTCGCCCAGTCCTTCTCTTCGTAGGTCTTGATCGCCGGGTTGTCCTCCGTCAGCCCCCACTTGAAGCGCATGTACGCGTTCATGTGACTGTCGGGCAGGTGGTGCGCGACTTGCCGCACCGTCCATCCGCCGTTGCGATAGGGCGTGTCGAGCTGCGCGTCGCTCAAGCCGGCGACGGCGCGACGGAAGTTCGCCGGCGCCGCGACGATCTGTTCAATGCACGCGGTCCGCTCGGCGTTGGACAGCGCCGCGACCGGCGTGAACTTGCCGATCGGATAGCGCTCGTCCGTCACTGATCGACTCGCCACGGGGCCGTCAACTCGGTCGAGCCCCATTTGATGCGTAGCGTGCCCTGCAGCTCGGCATAACCGGTGGTGGGGTCGGGCGAAGCGGGCACCAGGTAAATCGACAGGGACGGCTCCGGCTCCGCCATGACGCGGGTCGCCAGCGTGACACGTCCGAGATCCTTGGAGGCATCGCGATCCGTACCCCACTGTCCCGTGCCGCGATTCACGATCAGCGCGTAACCCGTGCGCGTGTATAGGATGAACAGGGAGTAATCGCCGCGCGGCAGTTTCAGATCGCCGAGGGTGATGTCGAGGTCGGTATGCAGCGTGGTCGCCGTGTTGGCCCCGAAGCGCCAGACCGTGTCGAGCGGAATCAGCCCGCCTTCGACCTTGCGGCCGCGGGCATGCGGCTGCCCGTATGAGATGGCGATGCGAGACGGACCGGAGAGGCTCGCGTCCTCTTCGTACCAGCGATTGCCGATGCGCCGGGCGTTGAGGTGAACTTCAACCGACGCCTGGCTGCTCGCCGCGATGCGGAGCGGCGTAGCCGGTGCCTGTCCCTGCGCGAGAACGACGACTGGAATGAGGAATCCAACGAGCATTGGGGCTCCGAAGCGGGTGAGCGACGGAGAGAAGATGAAATCAGTTCGGCGAAGCTGCCAGGGAGGCCTTGTGCGAGCTACGTTCGAGTGGAGCGGATGGGATTCGAACCCACGACCCCCTGGTTGCAAACCAGGTGCTCTCCCAGCTGAGCTACCGCCCCCCACTCCCTGCCCCGCCTCGAAAATAGAGTCACGACGGGTGAACGGGTAGTAACGGCGCCGCATCGGAACGGCCGTTTGTGACCACGGCACGGCGCGAGTTGGACCACTCCCTAGAACCGAGGAATTAGCTCTCATGTGGCGCGCACGCCACATTCAAAAAACGAGTGGAACGATTTCGCTGGTCGGGCATACCGCAGGAGAAGAAATGGCGATATGAGGCGACACACTCTCGCGCTGGCTCTCGCGTGTGCCGCGCAGACGGCATGCACGCGCGGCACGCATGCCGCTTCGCTGCGACTCGGCACGACGACGACGGTCGAGCAATCGGGCGCGCTCGCGCTGCTCGATTCGCTGCATCCGCCGACCCCAGTGCGTGTCGTGGTTGCCGCATCGGGCACGATTCTGCGCTCGGCGGCGGCGGGAGATCTCGACGTCGTAATCACGCACGCGCCCAGTCTCGAGCAGCGGCTCCTCGTCGATCCCGGACGTGCGGCACTGCGGTGTCCCTTCGTCGCGAGCCGATTTGCCGTTGTCGGACCCGCGAACGATCCCGCGCACGTGGCCATGGCGGCGACCGCCGCCGAGGCGTTCCGCCGCATCGCGGATTCGCGCGCGCTATTCATCTCACGGGCGGATTCGTCCGGTACGCACATCAAAGAGTTGTCGCTTTGGAAGGCGGCCGGCGTGACGCCCGGGGAGGGGGCTCGGAACACCTGGTACGTGCAGGCCGGCGTGGATCAGGCGGCCACGTTGCGCATTGCCGACGAGCGCGCCGCGTACGCGCTCGCCGACCTGCCAACATTTACGCGTTTAGCGGACATCGCTCTACGTGTGCTCTTCACCGCCGACACTGCGCTCGGCAACCCGTACACGTTGTACGTGATTCGTTCGGCTTCGGGAGATAGCGACGCAGCGCGATTTAGCCGCTGGGCGCTGCTGGACTGGCGTAGCCGGCTGCTCGCCGCGCCCCTCGCGGGCGGGATGGCGGCGTTCGCGCCACCCCCACCGCCTGGCGACTGCACGGTGCCGGTTGCGGTCACCTCGCCGTCGGGACGGTAGGAGGTTGTATGGAGTTTCCTGATTTGATTCCCCGCGCGCTCGTCACGCTCACACGGCGCGGCACCTCGGTCCTCGGCGAGCGGGAGGCGCGACTGCTCGACGCCGTCGACCGCGTGCGCTCCATCAAAGATGCCGCGTCACAGGCGGGGATCAGCTACCGCACGGCGTGGAGCGCGATTCAACAGATGGAAGCCGCGCTGGGCCGGCCGATCGTGGTGTCGCGCGCCGGCGGACCGGGCGGTGGTGCTACCACGCTGACCGACGAATGCCGCCAGCTCCTCACGATGTATCACGACGTGCAGCGGCGCCTCGAGGAGACGCTGGTGCAGGTCTGGCACGACCCGGAGCCGGCGGCCGAAGCCGGCGACTAGCGCGTCAGCGCCAGCGCGTAGCCGCCCGGCAGCGCGCGCAGCTGATAGTTCGGCTGCGCGACGCCGTTGATCGTGCCGCTGTACTGGCTCAGCTCGGCGAGATCCACCACGCCGATCGTCAGAATCGTCGCGCCGTTGTCGAGCTTCCCCACGAGCGCGAACTTCGTGGTCGTCCCGAGCGACTGCTGGAACAGGCGCAGCCCGTTTCCCGCAATCGCGCTCGTCAGTGCAGCCGGTCCGGTGATCGTGAGCACGATCGCCGAATCGGCGCCGGTGTTGGGCGACGTGAGCCGCACCTTGAGGAGGCCTGGGCCCGACAGCGTCGGTCCTTTGTCGCCGCAGCTCATACCGACACTCACCACAGCCGCGAGTAGGGCTACACCGAGGAGCCGTTTCATTGCGGGCCTCCCTTCTTGCGCGGCTGCAGGCTTTGCAGCGTGGCGGCGCTGAGTGGCGCGCCTGTGGCCTTGACCCACGCCAAAAAGTCTCCGACGTCGAAGCTCCCGTTATTGTTGCCCAGGAAATCGAGGTAGCGAATCTGATCGGCGGTCAGGGGTGAGGCTAACCCGAATAGCCGGTTGACCACGTCAGCGGTCGCAAGCGTGGGTGCAGTCACCGAGAGCGTGAACGTCTTGCTCTTGGTGTCGCACGAGACGACCGTCGCCGTATACGAGAAGTTGCCGGTCTGTTGAGGGTAACCCGAGAGCACGCCAGTCGAGGCCAGGGTCACGCCCTGCGGCAGCGCGCCGCCGGTCACCGTCCACGTCATGACGCCGCTGCCGCCCGTGATGCGCAGCGTGTCGGCATAGGTCGCGCCCATGACGCCGGCGGGCCGGGCGCTGCCGGAAGATATGGTGGCGGACGTTCCGAAGTTGCCAGTCACGGTGAACGGCCGCTGCATCGGCAACGTCAACAGCGAATCGGTGCTGGTTGTATCGGAGCCGGTCCAGCCACAGAAGTGGATTCCCGGATCCGGCGTCGGCGTGAGCTGGACCGCCCGGCCCTCGGGGACGAAATCGCCGGCAAGATTGATCGCGGTATCAGCCGCTATCGAGCCGCCCGCGGTCGACGTCGCGACGAGCTTGAAGTCACGCGTGAGGCTGGCCGTGAGCGTCCCCCCGGCGAGGCTGCCGGTAATCGTATGGTTTTTCGCGCCCCCGTCGGACCACGAGACGAAATGCCAGCGGGTGCGGCCGTTGCCGGCCACCTGCCCGTCGGTGAAATCGACCGTGTGGCTGGACCCCTGCTCGAGCAGATCGCGGAAGACGGTGAAGCTCGAGCCGTCGAACTGAATCGTGGCCGCCGTGTCGCTGCCGCGCGCGACGGTGAGCGAGCCGAAGCGCAACCGGAACGCCATGGTGCGGTCGGTCACGAGTTGCCGGATGGAATCGATCGCGACTCCGGTAAATGTCTTGTCGACGTTCTTCAGCGAAGCGGGATTGGTGCGGAAAATGAAGGCAGTATTGTTCGTCGTTCCCGGATAGGGATCGCCGGCGTCCCCCCGGTCGGAGCAGCCGAAGAAAATGGACCCGGAAGGGCAGAAGTTCGACGATGAGGATGTCGCATCGAGATTGCCAAACCCATCGGCCTGCATCAGCGCGAGCCCGTGGATCGGACCTGAATTCACGGCGTTGCCGCTCGAGTTCATCTTTGCGTCATCGACATGCCAGATGAGGAGTCCGCCGCCGCAGCCGGGGGGATTCCCCGCGCGCGCGCAGTGGATCCGAATCAGGGCGCTGTCGGACTGCTGCCGCTGGCGATTCTCGAGTAAGAAGTACTCGCCGTCAGGGTTCGCGCCCTGCACCTGCACGTAGAAGGCGGAGTCCGACAATGGCGCGGCATCGAACGTGTAGGTGCCGTTGGTAATGAGCGGCGCGACCGTAATCCAACCGAGCTCGTTCAGCGACCACGCCTCCATGCGCGACGGACTGAGCGGCGATGTGAAATTGCCCGAGCTCATGAGTCCCCATTGCCCGATGCCCTCGGTGGGGCCTTGCGTGTCGTACAGATCGGGCAAGCCAAACCCGTGCCCCGTCTCGTGCGCCACCGTGCCGATCGGCATGATCTGCGACGTGTTGCACGCGTTGGCACCGCCGACGGCAGGTTGCAGGATGTAGTCGCTGATCTTGACTTTCTGACCGGAATGGAAGGGATCGTTGTCCTGCGTCTGGAACGTGCTGGCCAACGCAAAGCGGTGCGCCCAGAGGTGGTTCTGTGGCGCGTTCGACGGCCCGCACTCGCCCCCCATCGCTTCATGCATGAACACCACTAGGGGGACGAAGCCGGTCGCCGGATCGACGTATTGCGAGAAATCGATTTGGGAATCGAGCTTTTGGAGCGCCTGCGTCAGCGCCGATTGCATCCGGCTGATCGCGAGCCCGCTGAACAGTCCGTTGCAGTTGCTGGAGCCGTACGGATTCTGGGTAGCGCAGGTCGCGCTGGTGCCGCCGGTGTAGTAGACCTCGTTGCTGTCGAGATTCGCATAGCCGTATGAAGCTCCTTGAATGTCCAGCAGGCCGTTCGACATCTGGTAATAGAACGAGCGGTAGGTGTACGGCCGTCCGGATGGCGGCGTCATCGAGAACAACGCGGCATCATAGTCCGGGGGAAGGAAGGCCGGCAGCGGCGAGTCCTTATAGCGGAACAGGATCGCCGGGACTTTCAGCACACCGCTGACCACCGTCGTGGAGGCTAGCGGCCCTGTCGGTCCGCTGACCTGCCCCGCCGGCGCCGTGGGAGCGAGGCGCGCGACGGGCGCGTTCAGCTCCGCAAACCGTCCCGCAGCGCGCAGCCGGGCTCGCATCGCGCGGACTTCGCGCCCCTTCTTGCGCCAAACGCCGTCGCGACGGAAGTCGAATCCGGGGATTTCCCAACGTGGATGCCGCTGGTCCTGAGCGACGGCGGGATGCGGAAGACATGCGCACAACAGGGCTGTAACGCCCAGGAATCGGACGACGTATGTAACCACTCTGGACCCTCCGGGAGCAACGGCCTAATTCAAGCGCGTGCCGCAATCTAGGCTACTACGCCCGAGCCCCGAAAGGCTGTGGTAAGTCTCACACCGAGCCTTGCCATTTTGGAGGCGTAGGGCTAAGCTGTACCACCGCTTACCCATAGAGAACCTGAGGCTTCGTGCGCACAGAGACCCTGCAGCATATCGCGCTGTTCGACAAGTGTAAGAACTTCACCCGGGCGCGCGAGGTCCAGGCTGCTGGGCTGTATCCCTACTTCAAGCCCATCTCCCGCTCCGAAGACACGGTCGTCGTCATCGAGGGCCAAGAGCGGGTCATGATGGGGTCGAACAACTACCTCGGCCTCACCCATCACCCTGAAGTCCTGGCCGCTGCCCGCGCGGCGCTGGAGCGCTACGGCTCCGGATGCACCGGCAGCCGTTTCCTCAACGGCACACTCGATCTCCACGAACAGCTCGAGACCGAGTTGGCCGAGTTCTTCGGCAAGGAATCTTGCCTCGTCTTCTCAACGGGCTATCAAGCGAACCTGGGCGTCATATCGGGCCTGGTTGGCCGGACCGACGTCGTGTTCCTCGACAAGCTCGACCACGCCTCGATCGTCGACGGCGCCAAGATGTCGCACGGCGAGACGATGCGCTTCAATCACGGCGACCTGGCCGGCCTCGAGCGCAAACTCCAGAAGCTGCCCGAGGGCACCGGGTCGATGGTCATCGTCGACGGCATCTATTCAATGGAAGGCGACATCGCCGACGTCCCCGGATTGCTCAAGGTCTGCCAGAAATACGGCGCGGCACTCGCCGTCGACGACGCGCACTCGGTCGGCGTGCTCGGCCCGAACGGGGACGGCACGGCCGCCCATTTCGATCTCATCGATGAAGTCGATCTGATCGTTGGCACCTTCTCGAAGTCGCTCGCGTCGATCGGCGGGTTCGCGGCGGGGTCGGAGAACGTCATTCACTATCTCCGCCACCATTCGCGTCCCCTGATCTTCACCGCGGCCCTGCCGCCCGCCAACACGGCCGGCGTGCTCGCCGCCCTGCACGTGTTGCAGCGCGAGCCGGAGCGGCGCGAGCAGCTGTGGCGGAACACGCGCCGGCTGCAGGAAGGGATGCGCTCGCTCGGCTTCGACATCGGCCCGACCGAGACGCCCATTATCCCCGTGTTGATCGGGCCCCTCGACAAGACGTTCCTTTTCTGGCGGAGACTGTTCGACGCCGGCGTGTTCACCAACCCGGTCGTTCCGCCAGCGGTGCCGCCGTCGCAGTGCCGGCTACGCACCAGCTTGATGGCGACTCACACGGCCGACCAGATCGACCTCGCCCTCGAGGTCTTCGGCCGCCTCGGAAAAGAGCTGGGGGTCATCTGACCGCAGTGGAGATCACGCCCGTCACAGACGGGCGTGATCTCGATCGGTTTATCGCCTTTCCGTACGACCACTACCGCGACGATCCGCTGTGGGTGCCGCAGCTGCGCCGCGACATCCGCACGCTGCTCTCGCCCGGGAAGAATCCGTTCTTCGAGCACGCGGAGGCGCAGTACTGGACGGCCAAACGGTCGGACGGTCGGACGGTCGGACGGATTGGCGCGATCAAGAACGAAATGCATAACCGTGAGCATAACGACCGGGTTGGGTTCTACGGCTTCTTCGAGTCAATCAACGATCAAGCGGTAGCCAACGCGCTCTGGGACACGGCCGCCGCGTGGCTCCGGCAGCGCGGCTTCGACACGATGCGCGGCCCGATGAGCCCATCGATCAACGACGAGTGCGGCCTGCTGATCGCGAACAACGGCACGCCGCCATCGCTGATGATGCCCTACAACTTTCCGTATTATCAGGCGCTGCATGAGCGCTACGGCTTCACCAAGGCGAAAGACTTGCTCGCCTATGATGGCGGCGGTGCCGAGTCGGCACCCGAGCGTTTCCTGCGGATCGGCCGGCGCGCGCTGGAGCGCAACGGCATCACGCTGCGCACGCTCGACATGAAGCGCTTCGCCGCCGAGGTGGAGCTCATCAAACAGCTGTACAACAGCGCCTGGGAAAAAAACTGGGGCTTCGTGCCGTTGACCGACGCGGAGATCGACCATCTCGCCAAGCAGCTGAAGCCGATCGTCGTGCCGGACCTCGTCATTTTCGCCGAGCGTGGCCGAGAGGTCGTGGGATTTGCCGTAAGTCTCCCCGATTTCAATCTCGCACTCTTGCACAACCGCTCGGGTCGGATGTTTCCGGGCATTCTCAAAGTGCTGTGGTATTCGCGCAAGATTCACCGCGCTCGCGTCATGCTGCTCGGCGTGATTCCGGAGTTTCGCGGCCGCGCCATCGACGCGGTGCTGTACCACCGCACGTGGGAAAACTCCGTCAAGCACGGCATGCCGAGCGGCGAGGCGGGCTGGATCCTCGAAGACAACGCCCTGATGAACAAGGCCGCCACCCAGCTCGGCTTCCGCGTCTCCAAGACCTTCCGGGTCTACGACAAGCCGCTGTGAACGTCTTCGTGACCGGCGCCACCGGCTTTGTCGGTGCGCACCTGGTCAAAGCACTGCGTGCGCGCGGTGACACCGTCACCGCGATGGTGCGGCGTCCCGCGCTCGCGGAACGGCTGGGCTGGGGTCCGGAGGTGCGGCTCCTGCGCGGCGACCTCGAGGACGAGGCGGCGCTGCGCCAAGGCTGCACCGGAGTCGACGTGGTCTACCATGTCGCGGGCAAGATCGCGGCGCGGAATGCCGCGGAGTTCATGGCCACCAACCGCGACGGGACAGCCAACGTGCTCGAGGCGGCGCGGGATGGCGGCGCCAAACGCCTGCTCTTCGTTTCGTCCCTGGCCGTCGCGGGTCCCACGACATCCGGCCAGCCCATCGACGAGAGCCGCCCGCCCGCACCGGTCACCGACTATGGGCGATCCAAGCTCGCGGCCGAAGTCCTGGTCCGCGCGATGCCCGTTCCATGGACGATCGTCCGGCCACCCGTCGTCTACGGCGAATGGGACCGGGGCACACTCAAGATCTTCCAACTGGCGAAACGCGGCATTGTACCGGTGTTTGGCGACGGCTCCCAGGAACTCTCGGTCATCCATGCCGAGGATCTGGCGCACGCCTTGGTCGCGGCAGCCACTTCACCAGCCGCGGCCGGTCATATTTATTTCGCCGCGCATCCGAAAACGACGTCCAGCCGAGAGCTGGTGCTGGCCGTGGCCCGGGCGCTGGGGAAGCGGCCGCGGATCGTGCCGGTCCCGCCTCTCCTGGCCCGAGCGATCCTGTGGACGGTGGGCACCCTTGCGCATCTTGCCGGGCGCGCCACCTTGCTGTCGGCCGACAAGAGCCACGAGTATTTGGCCCCGGCATGGACCTGCCGGAGCGACGCGCTGACGTGGGACACGGGCTGGCGCGCGGAAATCGAGCTCGAAACCGGGCTGCGCCGCGCCGCGAATTGGTACCGGGAGGTGGGATGGCTCTGAAGACGCTGTGGCGCGGCTTTACCGTGATCGACCTCGCGACGGGAGCGTACGTCGTGATCGCGACAGGCGCCGTGCTGCTGTCCTTCCGCGGCGACGGCATCCCCGGCTGGCCCTGGGTGCTGAGCGCGCACGCGCTGATCGCGTCTCTCGTCCTCCTGGCGCCCCACGCCCGCAACGCCGGCCCGGTCGGCCACTTTCTGGGCGACTGGTATCCCATGCTGCTGCTCCCCGCCCTCTATGGGGAGATCGGCGTCCTCACGCTGAGCGCCGGCTTTCAAAACGATCTTCTCATCCAGCGCCTCGAGACGTGGGTGTTCGGATCGCAGATCTCGTATCGGTGGATTCGCGAGTCGCCCAGCGTCGTGCTGTCCTGGGTGCTGCACGCCTGCTATCTCGCCTACTACCCGATCCTGTACGCCGCGCCATTTGCGCTGTGGATCGCCGGGCGGCGGGACGCGTCGCGCCACACGATCTTCGCCGTCATGGCCACCTTCTACCTCTGCTACGTGGTCTTCCTGTTCTTCCCGGTCGCGGGGCCGCGCTACGCGTTCGACAGCGCGCACAATGTCGCCACCGAGGTCGGACCGGCGCGCTTTGCCGCGTGGCTGCTCGATCGGGGAGACTCGTGGGGAGCCGCTTTCCCCTCGTCTCACGTGGCGGCATCGGTCGTCGCGACGGGAATGGCGCTGCGCTATTGGCGCGCGCTCGGGCTGGTGCTCCTGCCCTTCACCGCCGGCCTGATTCTGGCCGTCGTGTACGGGCAATTCCATTACGCGGTGGACGCGCTGGCGGGTCTGATGGTGGCGGCGATGATGCTCGGCATCATGCAGACCGCGGAAGCGACCGCGCCGCGGCGCCTGCCGGTCGGCGACTACGGCGTGGAATCCGGCAGCAGCGTCTAGTGCTCCATGTGCATCTGGGACATCGGCATGGCCACCGCGACTTTCCCGACCGGTCCCATGAAGTGCCGCAGATCCTTCTGGTAGAGTGAGTCGCTGGGATCGGTCGCCGGCCAGACGGCGGCCCGATCCGGCATGAAGATTCCCCCCACCACGCCCATCCCGCCGTTCGGAATCGTATGCCCAGTGGGGTTGTCGTACACCGCGCGAACGCGGTAGCGGTGTGTCGGGGTGATGCGCAAGCCGATCCCCGTCAGCCCGTACAGCTTGGCCATCGGAACGGCGCGCGGCTTCCCCGGTGACGCCGGTGCCGGCTCTCCGTGCCAGAGCAGCTTCCCGGTCGTCACATCCCAGAACTCGATGGTGCGACCGTAGTCATGCATGTGCCCGCCGATCACCACGAGCTTCCCCGACACCGCGGGGCTTCCTTCATAGGAGCGCTCGCTGCGTCCGGGCGGCAGGTCGAACGACTTGTCGCCGACGGGAAACGCCACATCCAGCTGCCACGGCAGCACCGAGAACAGCGGCCACGGGCGATGTTCCGGCACATAACTCAGCACGAGCCGGACCCGCACGCCGTGGTAACTCACCGGTGTGGGGTTGTGCACCATCGCGTTCGCGAGAATGCGCTCCCCCCTCTGGATGCGCGCGCCAAACAGGAGCCAGGGGAACCGGATTTCGCCCGTTTCCCTGCCTGAGGCGAGGATGCGCCGCGAAATGGGTAGGAAGAGCTCCCGCTCGCCGGGATTCATCACATTCATGTGATGCAGCAGTTCGTTCGGCAGCCGCGTGCCGTGCTCATCCACGACTTCGGCGTGGAGCGCGTAGATCGAGCCGGTCACAGGGAATTCCCCGACCGACGCCGCCTCATCCACGACCATCCCGGCGGGCAGATCCACCGCGGGCAATTCGAGGACCAGCTCATCGCGCTGTGGATTCTTCGTGATGGTCGTGCGCTCGAGCCCGCTCCACACGTCGTCGAAGACGGGAGTGCGCGGCGGAACGGCGGAGTCACGGACAGGTACGGCACCGGCTGCGTACACCGAGGCGGCCAAGCGGAGCGCGGCTAGGGCCGCGAAGGCGCGTGGATGCATCAAGAATCCCTCACCTGACCAAGGGTTGCGGTGCGGCAGCAAGAACGGGAATCAGATTACTCTACGGATGGGCATCTCCGGAAGAGCCACCCTCCCCCATAACCGCACGCCGTTACGTTTGGTTTCGGACGAAAACGCGGCCCCGGAAACCCTCGGGGCCGCAGTTTCGCCGTCAGCAAGAGACTACTCGACCTTGATCGCGATCTTCATGCCGAGGGTCAGGTGGGGCGTGCAGTAGCCCTTGTAGGTGCCCTTCGGCGCATTGGCGAACGACACTTCGTACGCCTCGTTCGGCTGCGACAGGAACGGTCCCGACAGGTTGTCGACGGTATTCTTCATGCCGGCGTTGAGGGCCGCCGCGCCGCCGGCCGGAATGGAATCCGACCAGAAGGTGATGTTGTGCGGTCCGCCCGACACGTTCGTAAAGCGCACGGTCGCGCCCGCGGGGATCGTGATCGAGCTCGGCTCGAACGCGGCTTTGGTGGTGGTGTTCCCGGTCATTTTGACTTCGACGACGGGGCCGGTCGCGGCGGCTGCGCCGGGCGCTGCCGGAGGCGCGCTCTGCGTTTGAGTCTGGGTCTGATCGCCCTTCTTTCCACAGGCGAGTGCGCCGATGGCGACGACGGTCGTGAGCAAAGCGAAGCGCATTGCGGGATTCCTCCGGACGTGAGCTGGATAGGGCGTGGTGTCGCTGCTGTCGCTTGTGAACTGTTTCACAATGTCAATATAGAAGGGGGGCGACAAAACGGGAGTCCTCCAAACAGGGGAAATCCATAAGCCCATTGTCGTTTCCGCTCGTAACTCCAATATTGGGCCGACTTTTCTTGACCCCTCACACTTTGGAGGAGTTCCGTGCGAAGAACGTTCGCAGTGATCGCGCTGCTGACTGCTGTGTCGACGACCGCCCAGGCACAGCGATCCTGGCAACCGGAGATCGG
>DASYRZ010000117.1:0-3466 GCA_036003865.1 Gemmatimonadales bacterium
CAGGCCGGCTCTCGCACCGACGACGATCGTGCGTAAGCTCGCCGAGCTTGGTGCCTATGGCGTCAATCTGCACGACAACGATCTCGTCCCCTCGGGCGCCAGCGCGTCAGAGCGCGACAAGATCGTACGCGAGTTCAAACACGTGCTCGCCGACACTGGCATGAAAGTGCCGATGGCCACGACGAATCTCTTCTCGGACCCGGCCTTTCGTGACGGCGCGTTTACGAGCCGTGATTCACGCGTGCGCGCCTATGCGCTGCAAAAAACGCTGGCCGCCATCGACCTCGGGGTTGAGCTCGGCGCGACCACCTATGTGTGCTGGGGTGGAAGGGAAGGCGTCGAAACCAACGCGGCCAAGGATCCGCGCACGGCGCTCGCCTGGTACCGCGACGCCATCAATTACCTGTGCGAATACGTGCAGTCACAGCGCTACGATCTGCGCTTCGCGCTCGAGGCCAAGCCAAACGAACCGCGGGGCGACATCTTCCTGCCGACCACTGGCCACATGCTCGCTTTCATCTATACGCTCGATCACCCGGAGTTGGTGGGGGTCAATCCCGAAGTCGCGCACGAACGAATGGCGGGGCTCGATTTCTCCCACGCCGTCGCCCAGGCGCTCGAGGCCGGCAAGCTGTTCCACATCGATCTGAACGGCCAACAGGTCGGCCGCTTCGACCAGGATCTTCGCTTTGGCAGCGACGACCCCAAGGGCGCGTTTTTCCTGGTCAAGCTGCTCGAGGACGCAGAGTGGCCCGGTATGCGCCACTTCGATAGCCACGCTTACCGAACCGAGGATGAAGCGGGCGTGTGGGACTTTGCCACCGGCAGTATGCGGGCCTATCTGATCCTCAAGGACAAGGTCGCGCGCTTCAATGCGGATCCGGAAATCCAGCAACTACTCGCTGAGGTTGACGGTGGCAAAGCCGGCGCGCGCGTCTCGTTCAGTGAGCTTCGCAACACGAAGTTCGACCTCGCGGCGCTGCGCTCGCGCGGGTACGCGTACGAGCGCCTCGATCAGCTCACCATGGAGCTCTTGTTGGGAGTGCGCTAAGCGTGGCGGCTGATCTGTTTCTCGGCCTCGATATCGGAACGAGCAGCGTCAAATCCATTCTCATCAGTCTAGACGGCGGCGTCGCAGCCGTGGCGACCGCTCCACTGTCACTCGACACGCCGGAGCCGGGCTGGGCGGAGCAGGATCCCGAGGCCTGGTGGGATGCCGCGCGCGCGGCGATCCGGGACGTGCTGGCGCAGCGCGCCGGTACGCGTGTCGCGGGGATTGGAATCTCCGGCCAGATGCACTCGTCCGTCTTTCTCGACAGGCGTAGTGCGGTGATCAGGCCGGCGCTGCTGTGGTGCGACGGCAGGACGACGGCGGAGTGCCGAGAGATCGTGACGCGCGCCGGCGGCGAGACGCAGCTGCGCGAGTGGGTGTGCAACCCCGCGCTGGAAGGCTTTACGCTGCCGAAGGTGTTGTGGCTGCGCAATCACGAACCCGCCGCGTTCGCGCGACTCACCACCGTGCTGCTCGCCAAGGATTTCGTGCGGCTGCGCCTGACGGGCACAGTCGCCACTGAGCCTTCCGACGCGTCCGGCACGCTCATGTTCGATCCCGCCCACCTGCGTTGGAGCGCGGAGATTTTGGATGCGGTCGACCTCGCGCGGTCATTGCTTCCCGAGGTAGCTGGATCATCGGACGTGCTCGGACACGTCACCAAGGAAGCCGCCGCCCTGACAGGGCTCGCGGCCGGCACGCCGGTGGTGGGTGGTGGAGCGGACAACGCGTGCGGTGCGGCAGGCGTGGGCGCGATCACTCCGGGCGAAGCGGTGTCGAGCTGGGGCACATCCGGAACCGTACTGGCTCCCACGGCGCAGCCTCGCGTGGATCCGAAGCTGCGGGCGCATACGTTCTGTCACGTCGTGCCCAATGTCTGGTACGTGATGGGCGTCGTGTTGTCGGCCGGCGGAGCGTTCGCCTGGTATCGCGATCAGTGCGCGCGCGCTCTGCCGGAGAGGGATCGGGACGCGCAGCTCGTCGAGGAGGCGGCGACCGCGCCCCCCGGGGCTGACGGTGTGACGTTCCTTCCTTACCTCCAGGGAGAGCGGACGCCGCATCGGGACGCGTCCTTGCGGGCCGCGTTCACGGGGCTCAGTCTGGCGCACTCGCGTGCACACATGACGCGCGCTGTCCTCGAGGGCGTGTGCTTCGCGCTGCGCGACTCACTCACGATTCTCCAGGAGCTGGACCTCGCGCCGGGTAACCTGCTCCTGACCGGCGGCGGTGCGAAGAGCGCGTTCATTCGGCAGTTGCAGGCAGATGTTTTTGGTCTTCCCGTCACGACCGTCAATCGCGAAGAGGGCGGGGCGTACGGCGCGGCGCTGCTCGCGGCAGTGGGGGCGGGAGCGTTTCCCGATCTCAAGACCGCGGCGCAGCGGACCCTCACGCGCCAGGCGCTCACGCCACCGAACCCAGAGATCCACAGAACGTATGAGCCCATCTATGACCGATTCCGCAAGCAGGTCGTGGCCGCGCGCTAAGCCCCGGGGCGTGGGCCCGGGGCACGCCACCCTAGTGTGTTTTGTTCTCGTGGCCGCGCAGCTTTCCGCGCAGACGCCCGATTATCAGAATCCCGACTTGCCCTTCGAGCGGCGCGTGGCTGATCTCGTCTCACGCATGACGCTCGAGGAAAAAGTCTCGCAGATGCAGGACGTCGCGCCGGCAATCGACCGGCTCGGCATCCCCCGATACAATTGGTGGAACGAGGCGCTGCACGGCGTCGCGCGCTCTGGGTTAGCGACATCGTTTCCGCAGGCGATTGGGCTCGCCGCCACCTGGGACGATTCGCTGATCTTCCGCATGGCGACTGTCATCTCGGATGAAGCTCGTGCGAAGCACCACGAATACGTACGCCGTGGCTCACGCGAGCGCTATCAGGGACTCACCTTCTGGTCGCCAAACATCAATCTGTTCCGCGATCCACGCTGGGGCCGCGGCCAGGAGACATACGGCGAAGACCCGTTCCTCACCGGCCGCCTCGCCGTGCAGTTCATCCGCGGCATGCAGGGTGACGATCCGAAGTACCTGAAGACCGTCGCGACTGTGAAGCATTTCGCCGTGCACTCGGGGCCCGAGCCCGCGCGCCACACCTTCGACGCCGTCGTGAGCGAGCGCGATCTGCGCGAGAGCTATCTGCCGCACTTCGCCGCCGGCATCGGGGAAGGCCACGCCTACTCGCTGATGTGTGCGTACAACCGCGTGGACGGGAGCCCCGCGTGCGGGAGCGATCTCCTGCTCAAAGACATCCTGCGAGGCGAGTGGGGCTTCTCCGGCTACGTCGTGTCGGACTGCGGCGCCATCAACGACATCTACGAGCGCCATAAGGTCGCACCGACGGCTGCCGCCGCGTCGGCTCTGGCTGCGAAAACGGGAACTGATCTCGAGTGTGGCAGGGTCTACGCGAACCTCGTA
>DASYRZ010000118.1:0-17109 GCA_036003865.1 Gemmatimonadales bacterium
CCACCCAGCGACTCTTCGCGATGATCGGTGCGCCCCACTTTCGCAGCGTATGGACGAGGCTCAGCGGGGGTGTTGCGGGGGAGGTAGCGCCCAGGCTGTTGAGGAGCGGCGTCGCCTCCGACTCCCCGGTGATCTCCCACAATGTGACCAAGCGTCCCGACAACGCCACACCCGCCTGGCGCAACACCTCCCGCTGGTACGGATCGTCCGAAGGCATCGCGCGCAAGATATTGGGACCGCCGGCAGGGGATTAGGGCGTTTTTGCGGCATTGAGGGGTGCAGTTGCGGCATGTCTGTGCGGCGGGAACGGATGGTTGGTCTCGTCGCCATCCAGGGAGCTGCGGGATCGTGAGGTGCGGCGTTCACCTCCAGCATTCGCGTGTTGCGGACGTAACCGGCGAGCTAGAACGGGGACCGATGGAGGCTCACTCCCACACGGAACGTGGCCAGCTCTTCCAACCGGCGGGTGCCGCTCTGCGTCGGGAAATCGTAGCGCTCAAAGCTGTAGAGCGCGCTGACACCCAGCCGACGCCCACGCCACTCCACGCCAACGGCGGCCGCGAGGGCCACGTCGGGCTGGGGAAGGCCGCTAACCGACGCGACAGGAATCCAGTATCCCCGCAATACCGCTCCTACGGTTTCGAATCCGAGCGGCACTCGCGCTTCTGCGCCGACCCGCCACGTCGTCCAATGCTGTCTCGCGAGGGAATTCGCATAGCTGCGCATGGTGAGCGCCGTCTGCACGGTAAGCCAGGGACGCAGCCGCATGCCCGCGCGGAGCTGTGCTTCCGCGAGGTCGTGGTCATCGAGGCTCGTCGCCGGACCAGTCGCGAGATGCCCGCCGGACACCTCGCCATGAATGTCAAACCGCGGATCGATCGTCAGGTCCACCGCCGCCCCGAAAAACGTTCCTGACGCAGCAACCAGCGCATCGCTCGCGACGACGCGGTGGTCGGCGCGCCCGATTTGGACGCCGCCCTGCACGGACCGCTGGCCCGCTGCGACGGTCGCGGCACCGCCAAGCAGCGCGAGCGCGCCGAGCATTGCGCTCCCGATCCGCCTGGCGCTCATGGGCCTACTCCCGCCGCGGGCGCGACGATCAACCGCGTCTGCGCGAGGCGCTGCTGGTTCCGCTCTCGAATCGCCGCGTTGGCGGCGGCGCGCTCGGCGCGGCGGCGCGCATTCGCGGCGACGTTGGCGGAGATTTCCCGATGGCGCTGGCGAAAGACGAAGCCCGCGATGCCGGCGGCTGAGGCCGTCACGGCGATACCCGTGGTGAGCGCGCGTCCCCCGCCGTGGAAATCCCCGTTCGCCAGGGTGCGCGGAATCAGCAGCGCCCCGGCCGCGATTCCGAGGCCCTTCAAGAGCTCGGCGCGGGCGATGCCGGCGGAATGCTGCTCCGGGAGGAGTTCGTCGCGCCGAAGCGCCGGCAGCGTGTCCTCGAGCGGCGCGTGTTCCTGCTGGACGCTGAAATACAACCGCACGGAGTCCGCGCGATGCGACAACTGGCTCACGCCGCTCAGGAACAGCTCGTACCGCCCGGTCGGCGCCAGATGCCCGTCGGCGAGCAATCCATCCCACTGCAGCTCACGCGGCCCGTCGGTGATGCCCTGGTACAGAACCACTCCCGCCGGAGCGTTGGCCGTCCGGAGTTCGACGTGGAGGTCGGCGGCGTGCGTCGCGAGAACTGTTAAGCCCAACCGCTCCGTGCGCGGGTCGAGCGTGTCGAACGGAACCGCCCGGATGCCGAGGCCGAACGTCAGGCGTCTCGCGTCGGCAAAGGCCGCCAGCTCGGCGGGGGTGAATTTCTGCGGCTCCAGGTCGACGAATGGGTCCCGCTCGAGCGCGGCGCGGAAATAGACGATCGCGGAGTCGCGTCGTCCGGAGACGACCAGCGCGGCACCGAGGTACTTGTAGGCGAGCACGCGCTGCTCGTGCGTGACGATGAACGGCGAGTTCGGCGAGATGATGCGGCGCAGCAGCACGAGCTCCCGCTCGACGTCGAGATCCGCGTGATAGCGCGCCGCCTGGTCGAGCTGCTCGGCGGTGTTCCCCTGCGCCGCGGCGACTCCCGGGATTACGACGAGCAGCGCTGCGACGACCAGGCGCCTCACGGCAAGTCTCGCAAGGTGATGAGCCCCAGCCGCGTCGTGGTGCCCGCGACGACGCGGAATGTCGTGTCGAACGTCGCCGAGCCTGACGCCTTGATCCGCAGACGCCGGGTTCCCGACGGTACCTCGACGTCGAAGAGGGTCCCAACGCCCGCCTGGCGACCGTCGATGTAAATCATGGCGTCGGCCGGCTCGGTCCGGAGGCGCACGCGACCCGGCGGGCCCGATGAAGCGGGGACCGGGACGGGTTGCGTCCGCGCGCTTGGAGGCGCCGGGGGAACCACGGGGGGAGGGCCGTCTCGCTGCGTCACGTTCGTGCGGTCGACGGCCGAGGCGTCCGATCGACTGGCGCGCACGGCGAAAAGCGCACCCGCCATCACGACGGCGGCTACCAGGCTGAAGGCAATGAACGTGCGCGGCCGCCGGAACAACCAACGGTCGCCGCTGCTCGCCAAGGCGCTCGACGCACGCGTGTCCGGCAGCGGCGGCAGCTGCCCGGTTTCGACCAGCGGGACGTGATAGCCGCGGGCGAGGCGGCGCAGGACGTCCTTCGCGAGCCGCTGCTCGTCAGCGTGGAACGGCAGAGACTCGAGCGCGGTCACGAGGTCGGACGTGTTGGTGTAGCGCTGCGCCGGATTCTTCGCGATCAGCTTGTTGATGACGGCCAGCAGCTCCGGCGGCACGTCGTCACGCACGTTGCGGAGGTCCGGCGGCGGTGTGAAGTACTGGTGCTGCACGACCGCCAGGACCGAGCTGGCCTCGAACGGCGCCTCCCCCGCGAGCATGTGGAAGCCGACGATGCCGAGGGAGTACTGATCGCCCTGCGGTCCCACCTCGCCGCCCGCGCATTGCTCGGGGCTCATGAATTGCGGCGTCCCCACCACCGCGCCGCTCGGCGTCACCTTCGAGTCCTCGGCGGCGCGGGCGAGGCCGAAGTCCGACACGTACACGCGACCTTCCTGATCGATCAGGATGTTCGAGCTCTTGATGTCGCGATGGACGGTGCCGCGCTCGTGTGCGTATGCCAGCGCGCTGGCGACGGCCCGCAGGACCGCCACGACCACGGCAATGGGGAGCGCGCCCTGGCGATCGATGATGGCATCGAGGGACCGGCCTTCGATGAACTTCATGACGATGTAATGGACGCCGCCCGCCTCGCCGACCTGATAGATGGGGACGATGTTCGGGTGGTCGAGGGCGGCGGCCCGCCGGGCTTCACGTCGCAGACGGTCCGCGACCGCACCGCCGTAGGATGCTCCGGGCAACATGACCTTGAGCGCGATCGGACGCCGCAACGAGACGTCAAGTGCCTTGAACACGGCGGCCATGCCGCCGCGTCCGCACTCGCGCTCGATCTCATACTCGCCGCCGAGCACGAGGCGGACCTGTGCGAGCAACGGATCCTCGCTGTGCGTGACGTACGCGACGGTCGCCGACGAGGGATCCGCAACCTCGGCGCCGCACAGGCCGCAGAACCGCAGGCCGTCGGCCACCTGGGCCGCGCACCGTGGGCAGCGCGTCATGTGCCGGTCGCGGTGAACGTGACGGTCAGGCCGCCGAGCGTGACGGTTGCCGTGTTCGTCCCAGGGTTCGCGCCGAGCGTCAACGTCGCCTCCGCTAATCCACTCGCGTTGGTCGTGATGTTGATCTGCCCGGCACCCCCGAAGCTGCCGCCGCCGCTGATCACCTTGAACCTCACGCTGACCCCGGACACGGGGCGGCCGGCCGCGTCCACCACGCGGACCGTGAACGCCTTGGCCAGCGCCGTTCCCCGAACGCCGGTCTGCCCGTCGCCGCGGACTTTCCGCTCTTCGGCGGCCGGGGTTCCGTTCGCGAGCGCCGCGGCATTCCAGCTCGCCGCGGTGACGTTGCCCGAGAGGCTGTCGCCGGTCGCCGTGGGGTCGGCGAGACGACGCGGCCCCCGCGCGTCGCCCCACCAGGTTGACGGCATGGTGATCGCGGTCGCGACTTCGTTCACCACTCCTGCCGGCGCGTTGTCGAAAATGTCATTGTTCGTCGCACTGAAGTTCGACAGCGACCCGAGCCGCACACCGACGCTGTTGGTGGAGACGAGATTCGAATCGAGCCGCATGCTGAACGACGCGCCCTCGACGCGAATCCCCGCGTTGTAGCGGTGCCCGGTCACGGTATTCTGCACGATCGTCAGGGCTGCCGCCGTGGCGTCCAATGCCGCGAGCGCCGCGAGGGTATCGCCGGGAACCGGACTGAAACCGGCGCCGGAGACGGTATTCCCCGTGGCCGTGAAACTGATCCCCGAGAAAATGACGCCGCCACGGTTGTTCACGAACGTGGACTGTTGGACCCAGAAGAAGCCACCGCCAACCGACACGGCGTGCGCCGCGCTCCCACCAGCCGTGCAGTCCTGGAACCAGCTGGCGGTCAGCGAGATCGAGCTGGCGCTGCTCGCCTGCACGCAGCCGCCCTGCAGTGTCAGGTTGACCGTGTCGCTCTGCAGTGCCAGGGCATCGCTGCCGGTGCCGATCACGCCGGTCAACGTGCTGTCGAAGCGCGAGCCCTGAATCGTCAGGTTCGAGTTCTCCGATCGAATCCCGCTGCGCGCACCGAGCACGCCATTGCTCAAGATTTGCGCCCCCGTGAACGGGAACGACGGACTGCGGACCTGCACGAAGCGCATGGCATTGAACGGCTCCTGGGCCACGGCCGCGACGTCGCGGAAGCTGTTTCCCGTCACGACCGCTTGCCAGGACGACTGCATTTCGAGGCCAGACCATTCGTAGAGCGTGCCGCCGGAGTACACCTCACCGTTCAATCCCAACGGCCGAGTGTCGAACGTGTTCGACTGGATTGTCGCGCCCGTGCTCCAGCGCACGAGCAAGAGTCGCTGGCGGCCCGCAAGATCATTCGAGGCGATCGTGGCATTGGCACTCGAATCGACCTGGATCTCCGGTCCCTGGGTGCCGCGGACAGTCGCGTGACGTACCGTTATGCCGCTGCCGCGCTGAATGCGAATGCCGGCTCCCACGTCGACACCGGGCATCGAGTCCACCGATTCGACGTACACCGTGTCGATGACGACGCTCGTCCCATCGCGCACGCGAATGCCGAAACCGCGCACGGAGTGAATCTCGCTCCCGGTGATACTCGCCGTTGCCGAGGCGGCGCTGTCGAGTGCGATGCCCCGTCCGATGCGGGCCGCGACCGTGCCCGGCGGATTCACGTAGAAGCGCGCGACGCGGAGGTCGGCCTTGCGAGCGTCAATCGCCGGGCCGCTGGTTGTGTGCCGCAGCGCGAGATTCTTGATCACCACGGTGGCCGTCGTGTACGCCGTGATCCCTGCGGCACCGGTGTCGTGCGAAACGAGGGGCAAGAGCAGCGGATCGGTCTGCCCGCCCGCGACGAATGCCGAATCATCACCGAGCACCGTGACGCGCCGCGTCAGGGCGACCGTCTCGGCGTACGGTGACGTCCCCCTCCGCACCAGCACGGTGTCATCCACCTCGGCCACGTTCACGCCGTCGCCGATGCGCAGGTACGGGCGCTTCCGCGTGCCGAACCGCGGTGCAATCGCGACGCCGTTGTCCACGATCAGCCGCGTCGGATTTGTGACGACGTCGGTGACCGTGTCGGCGAACCCCCCGGCCTGACCGATCACGAACGCCGTTCCGAACCCTGTGGCCGTCACGACGCCACCCGGCGCGACGGTAGCGGCGGCCGGGTTTGTGGACGACCAACTGATCGAATAGCCCGGAACCGGATTCCCACGCGCGTTCCGCACCTGCCCGGTATACGCCAGGGTTTGCCCGACCGCGGTCAGCGTGTCCCGATCGTCACTCAGCACGAGGGAGGCGGGGAGATTGAACACGCGGATCGCGATCGAGTCGCGCAGCGTGTCGCCGGGCGCCCGCGCGTACTTGGCGCGCACGGTGGCCCGGCCGGTGTCTCTGGCGACCACCAGCCCGGAACCGTCGACGCTCCCGACGAGCGGCGCGTCGCTCGACCACTGCACCGAGGTCGGCGCGAGCGTGTCGCCCCGCGCGTTGAGGATGACGGCGGGAACGGGCAGCGAGTCCCAGATGCTGGTGAGCGTGTCCACCGTGGGGACGATATTGAGGAAGGCCGGGGCGTTCGTGACCGTCACGAGGCTGGTATCGGCCACGCTGCCCGCCACGGCGATGACGCGAACCGTCCCGACGCCGACCGCCACGGCAAGCGGCTGCGGCACGGTATCCACCCGCGTGATCGCCGGGTCAGACGCGCGCCAGCTGATCGTGGGATTCTGAATCAGGTTACCACGGCTGTTCCGCACCGTCGCCGACAACAGCAGCGTGTCTTTCAGGCTGGCGAGCGTCGCGCTCGGCGGCTGGAGCACGATCGACGCGGGGAGATCCCCGACGTTCACAGCGATCGTATCCCGCGCCGCATCGATCACGGCGACGAGCCGTCCCATGCCCACCCCCACTCCCGTGACGAGGCCGTTGCGGTCCACGGTGGCGATCGTGGGATCGAGCGTCGCCCAGCCCGGACTCTTGTTCGGCACCGTCACGACAAAGCCGAGGCTATCAGTCGCGCTCGCCGCCAACGACACCTGATCCCCCAAGGCGACAATGGCGGGCACCGGATCAGGCAGAATCACGACCTGTTTCGCCTGCTGCTCGACGACGGTGGTTACCGAGTCGCGCAGCGACCCGCTCTGCGCGATGATCCGGGTTGTCCCGTTGTCGACGGCGCGAACGCGGCCTGCGGGAGTCACCGACGCAATCGTCGCCGCGTCACTGGCCCAGCTGATCGGCACGCCGCCGACCGGATGGCCGCGAGCGTCGAGGCCGCCGGCCACGACGGTGGACTCGGCCGTAAAGGCATTCAAGACAAGGACGGACGGAGAGGCCTGCAACCGAGCGAGCCGCTGGGCGACGACGACGCTACCCGTCCCCGTGTCGTTGTCCACGAGCGCCCGCACGAGCACCTGACCGTTGCGCCGCGCGACCAGCCGGCCCGGAGCCACGAAGACTGCAACCGTGGTGTCGGAGGAAATCCACACGGGCACAATGCCGCTGATTGGCAGGTCGTGCGCGTCGAACGCCGGCGCGGCGAGGACCAGCGTGTCCTCGATGCTGGCGAGGGTGTCGTTCGCGGGAACGACCGTAACGACCCCGATTACGACGTCGAGGGCCACGGTCAACGTCGGCGGGTTTGGCAGCAGCGGGCTTGTGAGCGACGCGATGAGACGGGTGCGACCGCGCCGCCGCGCGACGATCGAATCGCCGGAGGCGGTGCGGGCAGCCACCAGCGTATCCTCGATCGTGTACTGGAACCGCGGCGCGGCCAGCGGCGTGCCGTCGATGTCGGCGCTGACACCGAAGGCGACGGTGTCGCCCAGCACGAGCACGGAGTCGCCGGTAAACCGCAGCGAGACGGCGGCGGTTTGGGGGCCAGTGAGGGCATCAGACAAAACGCAAGCGAACGCTGCTCCCGAAAGGAGCAGCGCGGTGATCGCAAGTCGCCATGTGACGGGTCGCCTGCGAGCGACCGTACCACTGCCGTGCATGCCAGCCCCGTGCAAAGACGTGGCCGGCAGCCGTTTCGCGGGAGGGGTGCGAATCCCGAGTTGGGCGCCGGAACCGAAGAGGGAGCTATTGAAGATGCGAAACGAGGACAAGCGTAACGCGGGTCGGGTCCCCGGCGACGTGACACACCGCACACCCTATCGCACGTCCGCGAACCGCCAGCATAATAGGCAGGTAAACCACATCCCCGGAGCCACTTTATGAAGAATCGCACCTGGTCCCGCCGTGAATTCATCGAACTCAGTGCCGCCGCCGCAGGTGCCTCGCTCGCTGCCAAGCCCTTCAAGTTCCGCGCTGTCGCGCCCAGCGACACCGTCCGTTTCGGCATGGTGGGCGTCGGGATGCAAGGCAACGGGCTGCTCGGGACATCGATTTCCCTGCCGGGCGTAGTATGTGCCGGCGCAGCCGACCTCTATGACGGCCGCCACACCCTGGCCAAAGAGATCGCCGGCGCGAATCTGCCCACCACCCGCGAGTATCGCAGACTGCTGGACGACAAGAACATCGACTGCATCGTGGCCGCGGTCCCGGACCATTGGCACCGGCGCATGGTGGTGGAAGCGGTGAGCGCGGGGAAGGACATCTACATCGAGAAACCGATGTCCCATTCCGCTGCCGACGGCGTCGCCATGGTGGACGCGGTGAAGAAGAGCGGCCGCATTCTCCAGGTCGGCTCGCAGCGCGTCAGCTCGCAGATCTGCGCCAAGGCGAAAGAAATGCTCGCGCAGGGAGTGCTGGGCGACCTGACGCTGGTGGAAGGCTGGCTCGGCCGGAACGATCCGACGGGCGCGTGGGAGTACCCGCCGCCGCCCGACCTCTCGCTCAAGACGCTCGACTGGGATACATGGCAGAATGACGTCCCCAAGCGGCCGCTCGATCCCAACATCTTCGCGCGCTGGCGCTGCTGGAAGGAGTACGGGACGGGGGTCGCCGGCGATCTGCTCGTGCATCTGATCAGCGGGATGATGTTCATGCTCGGCACGAACGAGCCGCCAAAGCAGGCGATGTCGGTCGGCGGGATTCGGCGTTGGAAGGACGGCCGCAACATGCCTGATGTCCACGCCACGATCTATTACTACAGCGGCGACCTGCCCGTCTATATGCGCCTGAATCTCGGGACCGAGATGCCCGAGCAGTATCGGTTCCAGGGATCCAAAGGCGTCCTCGAGGTCGCGGGCAATCGGCTGACCTACTCACCGCAGACCGGCAAGGACCAGTGGCCGAGCTATTACACTGGCAGTTACCCGCGCGCGCTTCGGGACGCGTACCTGACGCAATGGCACAAAGACAACGACCTGCAACCGGGTCAGGCGCCGACGTTAGAGGAAAGCGTGACGTTCACGACGCCGGATTTCGACGACACCCGGCCGCATCTCTGGACCTATTTCGAGGCGGTGCGCACGCGGAAACCCGTCGTCGAGGACGTCGTGTTCGGGCACAACGCGGCGCTCGCCTGTCATATGGCGAACGAGGCGTACTTCCGGCGTGCGCCGGTGACGTGGGACGAGGCGACGAAGTCGATCAAGGGCTGACGCTGAAGGCGACCCAGGGGGTCCGGAGCGGCTCCGGCGCGTCGGAGGGCAGGATCCCCTGGGCCTGGTAGTGGCCCGGCTCTTTGGGAAGCCAGGTGCCGTGCCATTGCAGCGACTCACTGGGCTTGAGGGTGCGGAGCTGCAGGATACTCGGGCCCATTCCGTGTTCCAGCCGCCGCCACACGATGGCACCGTTCTCCCGCGCGACGACGATGTCGAACACGATCGTCCGGCCGAGGAAATGTGCTTCGACTGGACCCCGCGACGCGTTGCGTAACTGGAGCGTGAAGGGCGCGCGTCGACCGACGCGCGCCCCCGTTGGCACCGAGATCGTGAACTCGAGCTCGCTCAGAACGTCGTCAGCGGTCCGAGCTCCTGCTCGACGTTCGCGATGGGACTGTAGACGAACAGCGTGCCCGCGGAGTTTCCACCCCACAGCACGCCGAGCAGTCGCGCGCCGCCGCCCGCTTGCAGGAAGACGTCGGAGCCGGAATCACCGCCACCCACGCCGGCGCTCACGAAGTTCTGGCAGAGCTGCACGATGTTGGATCCGGAGACGCCGGTATTCACGCAGGTGTTGGTGATCGTCCCGGCGGTCCAACCGGTCGTGCGACCGATCTTGTTGGCGACGTCACCAACCACCTCGCCGCCTTCGCCGTTGATCGCGATGGTGCCGGTAATCGTCAGCGAGCCGTTGTTGGCGCCGCTGGTTTGCGCGATGCCGCCCAACGTGAACCCCACTCCGCTGGCGTACGCCGCGCGTGAGGCATCGCTGAAGCGGCACTTTCTCCCCCTCGGGCAGGCGCCGCCGCGGAAGTATTTCGGGTCCGCGACTTCGGTGCCGATGAAGCTATTCGCCGTGCTCGCGAGGGGCTGGTAGTACAGCGTGCCCTCGACCCCCCCTTGACGGTCGGTGCAGTGCGAGGCCGTCACGAACGAGGCCTGTCCACCACTCGTCGCGTTGAAGCCGATCGAGCAGATGAAGTTGCTGAAGTTGATCTGCAGGCCCGCCACGACGGGCCGAACCTGGTCGCGCAACGTCGCAACGTAGTGGATGGGCTCTGCGTCGCGCACCGTCAGCGCCTCAGCCGGTACGCCCAGGCGGGCGGCCAGGGCCCGAATATTGGCATGCGACGCGCCGGGCTCGACGCCGACGAGCACCCGATTCGCCGCTTCATCGAGATCGACGAACACGACGCGGCCCTGGGCGAAGGCTTCGTCGGAAACCTGCTTGAACCACTTGTCGAGATCGCCGTAGCCAAAGCGCCCGGCGAGGACCCGAATGCCCGGGGCGCCCCGCGCGCGGGCAAAGCCGTCGAGCAACCGCTCGGCGAGACCGCGCTGCCCGAGATCCGTGAGATAGACGGTGGGCACGCCGTGATCGATGAAGAGGCCGCCGAAGCCAGGGAGCGCGCGGGTCAGCGCGGCCATGTCTGGGGCCTGCTGCGGCCTGAGGAGCGCTGTCGGTTCGGGTCCGGTCGCGGGCCCGGTGTCACTACAGGCCGCCGCGGCGGCCAGAAGGGTCATGCCGGTGAGTCGGACGGCTACTGTGCGAAATCGCATACGACACACCTCCTGAAAAGAAGGAACGCTCAACTTTCTGCGGTCAAGGTCAGCTTGAAGCCTTTCGCCTTGAGACTCGCGGCCAGGCCGGCCTTCTCGACCGACCTCACGAACGCCTCGTCCGGCTCGATGGCCTTTTTCTCGACGAGCTCGAGCAGCGCGTCGTTCAGCGTCAGCATGCCGAGCTTCTTGCTGGTTTGTATGATCGACGGGATCTGGAAGGTTTTGCCTTCACGGATGAGGTTCGAGATGGCGGGCGTGGTGAGGAGTATCTCCCGCGCCGCCACGCGCCCGCCGCCGACCTTCTTGCAGAGTGTCTGCGAAATCACGCCTTTCAGCGATTCGGACAACATCACACGAATCTGCGCCTGCCGGTCGGCGGGGAACTGATCGATCATGCGGTCTACGGTCGATGCGGCATTCGTCGTATGCAGCGTACCGAAGACGAGGTGGCCGGTCTCCGCTGTCTCGATCGCGATGGCGATCGTCTCGAGGTCGCGCATCTCGCCGACGAGCACGATGTCGGGATCCTCGCGCAGCGCCGCCCGCAGCGCCGATTTGAAGCTGTCGGTGTGGACGTGGACCTGGCGCTGCGTGATGAGGCACTTCTTGTTCTCGTGCACGAACTCGATCGGGTCTTCGATTGTGATGATGTGATCGGTGCGGGTGCGATTGACGAGGTCGATCAGCGCGCACAACGTCGTCGACTTGCCGGACCCGGTGGGACCGGTGACCAACACCAGGCCCTTCTTGAGGTAGCAGAGCTTCTGCACCTCGTCGGAGAGGCCCATCTCTTCGACCGTCACGACTTTCGCCGGAATCACGCGAAACACGGCTACGGGTCCCTTGCGGTCACGGGCCGCGTTCACGCGGAAGCGCGCGAGACCGGTAATCTCGTACGCGAAGTCGGTATCGCCGGTCTCTTTCCATTCGCCCCGATTCCGCTCCGGCATGATCGACAGCACGAGCAGCTCGAGATCGTTCACGCTCAGCGCCGGACCGGATTGCCGCTTGATCTCGCCGTGGGTCCGGAACAGCGCCGGCTCGCCGACGCGGAGGTGCAGGTCGGAGCTGGCCGACTGGACGAGCGCGCGCAGCAGCTTGCCGAGCTTCTGCTCGGCGGCTTCGTACTGCGACGACGCGAACTCGCTCGGAAGCGTACTCGGCGCCGCCGCCATCTCCGGCGGCGGCGATTCGACCATCGGCGCCGCGGCGATCGCGGAAGCCCACGGGTGGGCGGGGGGGGGAGGCGTGGCCGCCGTCGCTCGCTTGGCGGTGACTGCCGCCTTGGGAGAGGGGGTCGTCGCAACCGCTGGTGCGGCGTGTTCATCCGTCGCCCAGCGAATCGCGGAGATCACCGCCGTCAGCCGGCCCGCCTCCGGCACGATCCGCACGCGTACCAGCCCATTGCCGGCTGCGTAGTCGAACTCGGTCTCCGAGTGCTGGTCGATCTTGTCCGCCGCTTCCGGCGGCGCGACTTCGACCATGAGGGCGTAAATGTGCTGATCGGTGAGCGGCTGCTTGGAAACTTTGCGCGGTTTCCCGTCCTTGACCAGCGTGACCGGCTCGTCGGGGAGCAAGTAGAGCTGATCGGCGCGCTCGCGCAGCATGACGTCGACAAAGGGATCGAGCCGTGACGGCATGAATCAGTCCTCAGGGCGCACGTACAGCACGTGCGCGCGGTTCACCAGGTGCACGTGGTCGGCCGCGGTGATGGCGAAAAACGGCTCGGCGGAGGCGTTCAGGTAATCGAGCACCCGCGAGTGATGCACCGGCAGCTCGAGCGTCGCCCAACCGCTCAGCTTCGATCCATCAGCCAGCGTCAGCTCGAGGCTGACCTGTTTCGCGGCCGATAGCCGCACCGAGTCCTCAGACTCCGGCCGGGGGGGGGACACAGTCAATGACACCGTTCGAGCCTTGGCCACCAGGAGCACCCCGGTACTCTCGTCCTTCGGGCGAAACGGGAAGAACGCGTCGGCGCGATTCAACATGTCCAGCGGCGTCTCGGGACCGGCATGCTGGGGCACTCGCTCCATAACGTACACTTCGCCGGCGCGTTTGCCGCCGCCCGTTTGTAACAGAGTCGCCGGAACGGCGACTCGAGGCATGGAAAAGCTGGTCACCTATCTGCGACTCCGGCACTGCACGGAGACGGGCTCGCGGTTGCCGCAGGCGATGGTTTCGTTCATGCCGCTGGCCACCGGCCCGCACGCCGTCTCGTGCGCCGTCCGGGTGGCCTCGGCCGCCGTTTTCCCGGCCCCGGTCGCACAGTTGGAGCGGCCATTGAACGACACGCACACCGTGCATTCCTGGGTGGCGCCGGCAGTGGACATATAGAAGAAGAGCGCGATGATGGCGGCGATGACCGCCAGCGTGATCCCGGTAGAGCGTTTCATGGCCCGAAGGTGGCGAGTGCGGGGAATTCGCGCCAGAGGCTGGCCGCGCTTAACGTGTAGGGGATGACTGGCCTCCTGCGACTCGTCATGGTCGGCTTCGGCCTCCTGGCGGCGGCGCTTGTGGTCCTCGCGGCGTCGGCGTGGCGGAAGCGCAATCACGTCAGCTCCGTCGTCGGCTTTCTCACGGCGGCGCTCTGTCTCACCATCGGCCTCCTGCTCGGCGCGATCACGGTCGGGATCCGCGGTTATCGCGCGTTTACCTACGAGGCGCTGGCGGCCACGATCCGGACCGAGCCCGTCGGACCGCACCGCTTCCGCGCCACGGTGACGCTGCCCGACAGCAGCCTGCACATGTTCGATCTCGCGGGCGACGCCGTGTACGTCGATGCGCACGTGCTGAAATGGCGTCCCATCGGGACGCTGCTCGGTCTGGAGACCGTCTACGAGCTCGACCGCATCGCGGGCCGCTACCAGACGTTGAGCGATGAGCAGAACCGCGAGCGGACCGTATACTCGCTCGCGCACTCGAAGCCGTTCGACGCGTTCGATCTGGCGAAGCGCTACTGGGTGCTGCGGCCGTTTGTGGATGCCGAGTACGGCTCGGCGACGTTCATCGGCGCAACTGCGCCGGGCGGCGCCACCTACGAGGTGCGCGTGTCCACCACCGGACTCCTGGTAAGGCCTTCCCGTACCAGGTAAGCTTCTCGCCGTGGCTGAGAAGAAACCAAAACCCAATTACGGCAACGCCTGGCGCGAAGCGCGGGCGCTGATCTGGCAGCACCGCCGCCGGCTGGGGGTTGGGCTGGCGCTCATGCTGATCAACCGGCTGGCCGGCCTCGTCCTGCCCGGCTCGTCCCGCTACATCATCGACCATGTCATTGGGGAGCGGCGTGCCGAGCTGCTCGGCGTCATTGCGGGAGTCGTCGGGATTGCCACGGTCGTTCAGGCGGTCACGGGATATGGCCTGTCCCAGATCCTGGGCGTCGCGGCGCAGCGCGCCATCACCGAGATGCGCAAGTCGATCCAGGCCTTCGTGTTGCGTCTCCCGATCGGGTACTTCGACTCGACCAAAACGGGAATTCTGATCTCCCGGATCATGACGGATGCCGAAGGAATCCGAAATCTGGTCGGCACGGGATTGGTACAGCTGGTCGGCGGGCTCGTGACCGCCAGCATCGCCCTCGGTGTGCTGTTCTGGCTGAACTGGAAGCTGACCGCGCTGTCGATCTTCATCCTCGCGCTGTTCGGCGGCGGGATGGCGTTCGCGTTTGCGAAGCTCAGGCCGTTGTTCCGCGAGCGCGGCAAGCTGAATGCCGATGTGACCGGCCGGCTGGCAGAGACGCTGGGCGGCATTCGCATCGTGAAGGCCTATCGCTCCGAGCGCAGCGAGCGCCTCGTCTTCGCGCGCGGCGCGCACAGCCTGTTCCGCAATGTCGCCACCACGATGACGGGCGTCTCCGGAGTCGGCGCGTTCGCCCAGATCGTCATCGGCGCGATCGGCGTGCTGATGATCGTCGTCGGGGGCCGCGCGATCCTCGCCGGAACCATGACCCTCGGCCAGTTCGTGCAGTACATCTTTTTCGTCGGGCTGGTGGCCGCGCCGCTCATCGGCATCGCATCGATCGGCACGCAGATCACCGAGGCGTTCGCCGGGCTCGATCGCATTCACGAGCTGCGGCGCATGACGACGGAGGATGCGGAGGACGCGAGCCGGCAGCCGCTGGTCGCGGTGCGCGGCGACGTCGTGTTCGATCACGTGACGTTTGCGTACAAGCCAGGCGTGCCCGTGCTGAAAGACGTCTCGTTCCGCGCTCCTTCCGGCTCGACGACCGCCCTGGTCGGATCGTCGGGGTCGGGCAAGAGCACGCTGGTCAGCCTGGTGCTGGCATTCAATCGTCCGGAGCAGGGGCGCGTGGTGGTGGACGGCCGCGATCTCAACACTGTGCGGCTGGCGGACTACCGCACCCACCTCGGCGTCGTGCTCCAGGACAACTTTCTGTTCGACGGGACCATCGCGGAGAACATCGCGTTCGCGCGGCCGCACGCGACGCGGCAAGAGATCGAAACGGTGGCGCGCATCGCGCACTGCGACGAATTCGTGGACCAGTTCGAGGAGAAGTACAACACCGTCGTGGGCGAGCGCGGCGTGAAGCTGTCGGGGGGTCAGCGGCAGCGCATCTCGATCGCCCGTGCGATCCTCGCCGACCCCCGGATTCTCGTGCTGGACGAGGCGACGTCGAGCCTCGATTCCGAAAGCGAAGCCAAGATCCAGGATGGGTTACGAGCGCTGCGGCGCGGCCGAACGACGTTCGTGATTGCGCACCGCCTCTCCACGATTCGGAGCGCGGACCAGATTTTGGTGCTGGAAGGCGGCGAGATCGTCGAGCGCGGAACGCACGAGCAGCTGCTCGAGGCGAATGGACGGTATCGGCAGCTCTACGATAAGCAGTACAACTTCGAACGGGATCGGTTCATCAATCCTGGGGAAGACTTTACGCCGGAACCAGAACAGGGAGTGCCGGTGACACCCCTTACGCCACCGGGACGCCTCTAGATCCTTCTCCCCTCCTCTTTCTCTTTGTCAGTCACAGAAGGCAGCATGTCATCCTGAGCGAAGCGCGCGGAACGCGCGCGGAGCGAAGGACCTGCTTCTCCGGAGCCACCAAAAGCAGGTCCTTCGCGCCTGCGGCGCTCAGGATGACATGCTCGGCTTTTGCGATAAAAAGAGGGAGAGAGAAGAAAGTGGCTAGTGTTTTGAGCTTGGGCTCCACGTGGCGGTATGGAATTGCTCCGACCGCGGCGCCAACTTGCCTTTTCCCGCAGCATAGTCCTTCCAACTCACAGCCGGATAGTCATTCGGCACGCGGCGCATCGTAATGCAATCCTGCACGGGACACACGGCGGCGCACAGATTACACCCCACGCACGCTTCTTCGACGATCTCCACGACCGGTCCCCCATTACTCCGCGGCAGCCGCCGAATCGCTTGGTGCGCGCCGTCCTCGCACGCCGTCCAGCACAGCTCGCACTTGATGCATTTGTCTTGGTCGATGTGAGCCAGCAAATGGTAGTTGAGATCGAGCTCTTCCCACTTCGTGACGCGCGGCAGCGCGCGGCCGCGAATATCGGCAAGCGAGCGATGGCCGCGCTCGTCCATCCAGTTCGCCAGACCGTCGATCAGGTCTTCGACGATGCGGAAGCCGTAGTGCATGACCGCGGTGCACACCTGGAGCGTGCCGGCGCCGAGGGCGATGAACTCCGCCGCATCGCGCCAGGTGGCGATGCCGCCGATCCCGGAGATCGGAATCTTCACGCTCGGATCGCCGGCGACCGCCGAGACGAGGTGCAGCGCGATCGGCTTGACCGCGGGGCCGCAATAGCCTCCGTGGCTCGATTTGCCCGCTACGGACGGCTGCGGCTCGAACGTCGTCAGATCGACCCCGACGATCGAGTTGATGGTGTTGATCAATGACAACGCATCGGCGCCGCCTTTGACCGCCGCGCGCGCGATGTAGGTGATATCGGTGACGTTGGGCGTGAGCTTCACGATCACCGGAATCGTGGCGACTTCCTTGACCCATTCGACGATCTGGCAGGTGTAATCGGGCACTTGCCCGACGGCGCTCCCCATCCCGCGCTCGCTCATGCCGTGCGGGCAGCCGAAGTTCAGCTCGATGCCGTCGGCGCCGGTGTCCTCGGTCTGTTTTACCATCTCATGCCACGCTTCCCGCTTCGACTCCACCATGAGCGACGCGATGACGGCGTGCTTGGGATAGTTGCGCTTGACCTCGGCGATCTCCTTGAGGTTTTCCGTGATCGGCCGGTCGCTGATCAGCTCGATGTTGTTGAAGCCCATCATCCGGTTCTGGCCCAGGTCGACCGAGCCGTACCGGGAGAAGACATTGATGATCGGCTCGCCGATCGTTTTCCAGACCGCACCGCCCCAGCCCTCGTCGAACGC
>DASYRZ010000119.1:0-18597 GCA_036003865.1 Gemmatimonadales bacterium
GCCCTGGCCGACCGACGGCCTCGAGAAAGCGCATGTCTCCGCCGAGCAAGAGCCGGATGTCCGGCACGCCATAGCGCAGGAGCGCGATCCGGTGCGGCCCCATCCCGAAGGCCCACCCGGTGTAGCGCTCGGGATCGAGATGCACGTTCTCGAGCACGGCCTCGTGCACCATTCCGCAACCGAGGATCTCCATCCAGCCCGTCCCCTTGCACGCGGGACAGCCGCTGCCGTGGCAGAGCTGGCACTCGACGTCCATTTCGGCGGACGGCTCGGTGAAGGGGAAGAACGACGGCCGGAACCGCACCTTGGCCCGAGGCGAGAAGATGCGACGCGCGAAGGTCGCGAGCGTCGCCTTGAAATCGACGAATGTGATGCCTTCATCGACGGCGAAGCCCTCGATCTGCTCGAACACGGGCGAGTGCGACGCGTCGAACGGGTCGCGGCGGTAGCAGCGCCCCGGCGTGACGATGCGAATCGGCGGCGGATAGGTCTCGAGCGTGCGGATCTGGACCGGTGACGTGTGCGTGCGCAGCAGGACGTCGCCGCCCAGGTAGAAACTGTCCTGGGCATCGAGCGCCGGATGGTCCTTCGGGAAGTTCAGCGCGTAGAAGTTGTAGCGCTCGGTCTCGGCTTCGGGGCCGACGACGCGCGTGAAGCCCAGCTCCTTGAAGATGTCGCAGATCTCGTCGATGACCTGGGTGACGAGATGCAGCCCGCCGCGCCATTGGCGCCGGCCGGGCATCGTGAGGTCCACGGCGGCGAGACTCGTCGCGCCGCGCTTGAGTTCGCGCTCGCGCTCTTCGATCGCGTGTTCGAGCTCGCGTTTCAGGGCATTCGCGGCTCCCCCGACTTTGCGTCGAGTCTCGGGATCGAGCGCGGGGAGACCTTTGAGGATTTCGGTGAGGACGCCCGATTTGCGGCCCAGAATCTCGGTCTTGATCTCTTGGAGCCGGCGTTCATCCGCCTGCGGAATCTCTTTCAGACGCTCCCGCAGCGATTCTAGGGCTGCTAGGAGGTCGCTCATGATCTAGAGAGCCTTCTTGGCGACCTCCGCCAGCTGTTCAAATGCCGCCGGATCTCGCACGGCGAGATCGGCGAGAATCTTCCGATTGATTTCGACGCCCGCCTTGCGCAGGCCGTTCATCAGCCGGTTGTACGACAGCGCGTGCAACCGCGCGGCCGCGTTGATGCGCGTGATCCAGAGCCGGCGGAACTCGACCTTCTTGGAGCGCCGGTCGCGGTAGGCGTACTTCGCGGCGCGCTCGGTCGCTTCTTTCGCGGCCTTCCAGAGTTTGCTGCGCCCGCCCCAGTATCCCTTGGCGAGCTTCATGACCTTGTTCTTGCGCTTCAGGCGCGCAACGTTGCTTTTGACGCGAGGCATGAGGGCTCCTTACGCCAGCAGCAGGCGCTTGAGGCGACGATCGGCATGCGAAACGAGCGTCGCCTTCCGCAGGTGACGCTTCCGCTTCGGATGCTTGGAGGTCAGGATGTGGCGCTTGTAGGCGCGGTAGCGGCGCAGCTTCCCGGTGCCGGTCAGCCGGATCCGCTTTCTCAAGGCACGCTTCGATTTCATCTTCGGCATCGTAACTCCTAGCTATTGGCTATGGGCTATTGGCTATCGGGTGTTCGCCCAATAGCCAATAGCCGATAGCTCTCTATTTCGGCGCCAGCACCATCGACATGTTTCGTCCTTCTAGTTTTGGTTCCTGCTCTATTTTCCCAATATCCTTCAGCTCTTGAGCAACGCGATCTAGCACTTCACGACCCAGCTCGATATGCGCCATCTGCCGGCCACGGTACATCATCGTGACCTTCACCTTGTTGCCGTCTTCAAGAAACTCACGCGCGTGCCGGGTCTTGAAGTCGAAATCGTGGTCGTCGATCCCGGGACGGTACTTCACTTCCTTCAGGTGAATCACGTGCTGCTTTTTCTTCGCGGCGCGCGCCGCCTTGGCCTGCTCGAACTTGAACTTCCCATAGTCCATGATCTTGACGACGGGGGGCCGGGCGAGCGGCGCGACTTCCACGAGATCCAGGCCCCGTTCATGCGCGGCGGCCAGGGCTTCATCGATCGTCAACACGCCCAGCTGGTCGCCGTTGTCCGCAATCACGCGCACGGGACTGATACGAATCTGCCGATTGACGCGCGTGCGCGGTGCTTTGCTGTTGTCGAGAGGTGGCAGCTGTGCGTTCTCCGTTACGGGAGTAAAAAAGCGGACCCGGTTACCCCAGATCCGCAATTCCTCACCGGCGGGTGAGGTCTCGTAGAACCCTGGAGCACTCTCCATCGAGAGGCATGCGGGTGGGGCGATGGTCTCGCCCGCTTACCGTATTGTGGACGGCAAGTTAGCGGAGCGCCATAGCCTCCACAAGCCCGACGCCCTTCCCTTCTTTCCCCAAACGCCCGCTCACCACGGTGGGGTCGTGTTCGAAGACGAGGAGCCATCCCTCCGCTTCCGCCCGCTGGTAAATGCGCCTGCGGGTCTCGAGCGTCACCAGCGGCTCGAGGTCGTAGCCCATGATCCACACCAGCGGCAGATGTGCCGCCGTCGGCACGAGGTCGGCGACGAAGCAGGCCTTCTCGCCCCCGTTCTCGATCAGAATCGATTGGTGATAGGGCACATGTCCCGGCGTCGGCAGGCCACGAATCCCTGGCAGGATCTCCGTCTCGCCGTCGATGAGCTGGAACGGCACGCCCTGGAAGTTCGGCGCGAGATAGCTGGCGGCCGTGCGCTCATTGGTGTGCCGGGCAAAGTCCAGCTCGCCCTTCTGCACGACGTAGCGCGCCTTGGGGAACGCCAGACCGATCTTCCCCGCCGGGTCGATCCAGTTATCGCCGCCGGCGTGGTCGAAGTGCAGATGCGTGTTGATCACCCAGCGGATGTCGTCCGGGCGGTGGCCCAGCTCGGCGAGCGCGTCCTCGAGCTTCGTGCGTCCGTTGGTGCCGGCGTTGTCGACGCCGTAGATGTCGCTGAACTTCGCGTTCTCCTTGTTGCCGATGCCGGTGTCGATCAGGACCAGGCCGGCGTCGTGCTCGACGAGCAAGCAGCGGAGCGCGAGAGGAATGCGGTTGCGGTCGTCGGGGGGAACGCGGCGCGCCCAGAGCGCCTTCGGGACAATGCCGAACATCGCGCCACCGTCTAAATGCTGACGACCACTTTCCAGGGCGTGGCACGTCAAGCGACCCACCTTGAATGTGGTGTGCATGGTGAGAGCTATCGGCTATCGGCTATCGGCTATTGGGCGTGCATTCCCGATAGCCGGTAGCCGATAGCCAATAGCCAAGATGTCCGCCAGGCTCACCGCCCCATTTCCCTGCGCCAGTTTCAGCAGGCGCGCCAGGCATTTCGCCGCCGCAACGGCATCGCCCGTCGCCCGGTGCCGTCCCTCGATCTCGATCCCGAAGTGATAGCTCACCGTGTCGAGGTTTCGGCGCGGGAGATCCGGAAGCAGTTTGCGCGCGAGCCGCACCGTGCAGACTCGCGGACCCTGGAGCAGCAACCCCGTCGCGCGTTCGATTTCGGTCGACACGAACGCCCAGTCGAAGCGCGCGTTGTGCGCGACAAAGACGCAGCCCTCGAGCGCGCTGAGCAGCTGATCGGCGATCGCCTCGAAGGGTGGCGCGTCGCGCACCAGCTTGGCGTCGATGCCGGTCAGCCCCGCGATGAACTCGGGAATCGGGATGCCGGGATTCACCAGCGAGTGGAACGCCACGGTCCCGTCGAGCATCACGACCGCGATCTCCATGATGCGGTCGCCGCGGAACGCTCGGACGCCGGTCGTCTCGACGTCTACCACCGCCCAGCGGCAGGCCTCGAGCACGGGACTCGCTTCGGGCGGCGGCGTCGCGAGGACCCAGCGGCCGTCGGTCGTCCGGGCGAACCGCCGGTCAGGCGCCAGTAGCGTCGCGGCAATCCGGTCGGCCGTATGCCGGTTCGCCTGGGCAATGCCCAGCACGTCGCGGACGATCGCCAGACTGCCGGCCGGCCCGCTCTGTAAGAAGGAAACCGCCCGGGACGCGAGCGATGAAGACGGGACCGCGGCGAGTCCGGTCAGAGATCGTCCCGCCGCAAGGGCAGCGTCATGCAGCGCGGGCCGCCGCCACCGCGGACCAGCTCGCTCCCTTCGATCGAAATCACGGCGCGCTCTCCGTCTTTCAGCAGCTCCTCGCCGGTCAGGAGATTCACTTCCTCGATCAGGCGGAAACCCGCGTTCGCCAGTTCGCCCAGTGTGGCATCATTGCGGTCGTAGCTCAAGATCACTCCGGGCCGCACGGCGAACGAGTTGCACGCCGACGCCCATTGCTCCCGCTCCTGGACCGTGCGCTGGCTCCCCCCGCAGAAGATTGGTTCCAGCGGGTGATCGACGGCCTGCATCGCAGCAAAGAAGTTGGGCACCTCTTTCACACCCTTCGACCGTTTCCGGCGATGCAAGACGGCCAGGCGTTCCGGTCCCACGAAATGCGGCGGATAGACGATGCACAGCTCCCGATCCACCTGGGTGAAGATCATATCGAGGTGGATCGCCGTCCGCTCGGCCGGCAGCACGACGATGATGACGTCGGTCACGCCGCAATGCTGGAACACCAGCTCGCACATCAGGTCGAGCGCGGCGGGGCTGGAGCGCTCGCTGAAGCCGAGCACCACCAGGTCGGGGCGAACCGGGTGTACGTCGCCGCCTTCCAGCGTGTAGTTCAGCCGCTTTTCTTCCGAGCCGTCGTAGAGAATGCCGGCGTTCTCGAACTTCGCGTCGTAGCGGAACAGCGCCTTGACCAGCAGCTCCTCGGTCCAGCGCACGCCGTGGCGCATCGAGCCGATGATCGCGTGCTCGCCGATCACGATGCCGACGTCGCGGGTGAAAAAGAGATTGGGGAGCGGCGGGAGGGCGTATGCGACCTCGTTCAGCGCGCGCGCGATCGGCCCGCCCTCTTCGAGCGCCCCTTCGACCATGAGCGCCACAAACTCCTCGGACGAGAGCGCGGCCATCTGCTTGGCGAGCGCATCGGAGGGGATCACTTCGAGCGCGCGGGTAGTGAGGAATTCCCGCACCTCGGGTCGCCCCGCGATCTCCACGAGCGCGTCGCGGACTTCATGGACTTCGGCGAAGCGCTCCAGCACCGCGACCAGGCGACGATGCTCGCCCTGCGCGATCTCGAGGTCGATGATGTCGTCGTAGAGGTAGTCTTCGCGGGTGCCGGGCGTCACCGCCACGAGCTCTTTGCCGGGCGTGTGGACCAGAACCGATCGGAGCGCGCCGATTTCGGACGTGACGTGGACCCGGGGCATGGGGGAGAAAGCTAACGGTTAGCGAGCGAGTAGCTCAGCGTCTCCAGTTCCAACGCCATGTTGACGGTCTTGACTTCGACATCGGGGGGAACGTTCAGCGGAACGGGGGCAAAATTGAGGATGGCCTTCACGCCACTCCGCACCAGGCGGTCGACCACTTGCTGTGCCGATTCAGCGGGCGTCGCGACGATGGCGATGTCGCTCGGATCTTTCTTGAGATCGCTCTCCAGATGCTTCACGTCACGAACCACGAGGCCGTTCCAGCGCGAGCCGATCTTGCGCGCGTCCTGGTCGTAGATGGCGGTGATGTGAAAGCCGCGCTGGCGAAAGCCGTGGTATTGCACCAGGGCGCCGCCCATCCGCCCCGCCCCGACGAGCACTACGCGGTAGCCGCGCTCGAGGCCGAGGATGTCGCGAATGCGGCGCGTGAGCTCGGGGACGCCGTAGCCGAGGCCGCGCTTGCCGAACGAGCCGAAAAAGGAGAGGTCTTTGCGTACTTGCGCGGAGGTGGTCCCACCGAGGCGGGCCAGCTCACCTGAGGAGATCGTCGGCGACTTGGCCTGCTCGAGAAAACGAAGGTACACGGACAGCCGCCGGATGGTGCTGTCGGAGATCTTCCGCATTGTGAACTATTTCACAATGGGGGACCTCGGCGCAAGAGCCGGGAGGGCGAGCAGCAGGTCGATGCGGCGGCTCAGCTCGAGAAACGCGTCACGGAACGCCGCCCGCTTGGCGGCATCGTCGCCCTCGACTTCCGCGGGATCGGGAACACTCCAGTGAGCCAGCGCCGGCTGCCCCGGAAAGATTGGGCACGATTCCTTGGCGCGGTCGCACACCGTAATCACATGGTCCCACCGCTCACGCTCGAGGCCGTCGATGCTGCGAGGCGCGTGACCGGACCACGGAATCCTGAAGTCGCGGAGTGTCTCGAGCGCATAGGGATTCACGCGCGCGGCGGGATCTGAACCGGCGCTGGCGGCTTCGATGCGACCCTTTCCCTTGGCATTCAGGATGGCCTCGGCCATCTGACTGCGGGCCGAGTTCCCGGTACAGATAAACAGTACACGAATCGTCACGCCGGTTTGCGGGCCCGGATGAACGCGCCCATCATCCGGCCGCTGACCTCGCGCGCCAACACCTCGTCGAGGCCCGCGTCCTTGAACTCGTAGATCCGCGTGGGCTCGAGCTCGATGTCGACGAAGCCGGCGGCGCCAAGCAACCGCCGATACTCGCCCTCCTCCAGCGCCCCGGCGATGCAGCCCACCCACAGCTCCATGCTGCGGCGAACCTGGTCGGGCACTTCACCGCGGCACACTACATCCGAGACGGCGAAGCGACCGCCGGGCTTCAACACCCGGTACGCTTCCTGGAGAACCCGTGCTTTATCGGCGGAGAGATTGATGACGCAGTTGGAGATGATGACGTCCACGGACCCCGCCGGCAGGGGAATATTCTCGATCTCACCTTTCAGGAACTCGACGTTGGTCGCGCCGGCCTTTGCCTGATTCGCGCGCGCGAGCGCGAGCATCTCGTCTGTCATATCGAGCCCATAGGCCTTGCCGGTGGGACCGACACGCTTGGCCGAGAGCAGCACGTCGATGCCGCCGCCTGAGCCAAGGTCGAGGACGACCTCTCCGTCGTGGAGCTCCGCGAGCGCGGTGGGGTTCCCGCAACCCAGTGACGCCAGCACCGCGCCTTCGGGCAGCGTGCCAGCTTCAGCAGCATCGTACAGATTGTCGGTCACCGGATCGCAGCCGCAGCTCCCCTTCTCCCCGCCGAGCACCTTCAATGCGGCTTCCGCGTATTTCTCTTTGACGCTCTGCTTGATGCTTGACTCACTCATTGTCGCCTCGGGTGGATTAGTCACAGCACGCCATGGTGCAACTACCAGCATGTTTTCCTGGTTTTACGGATTTCGTGTACGCCGCGATCTGGTCGAGCGTGTCGCGTTGCAGGTTGTAGTACATCCACCGCCCCTCGCGGCGGTCGGCGAGCAAGCCGGCATCCTTCAGCACCTTCAGATGAAACGAGAGTCGCGATTGCGCGATGCTGAGGACCTGTTCCAGCTCGCAGACACAGCGCTCCTTGTGCGAGAGCAGTTCGACGATTCGCACGCGAGCCTCATCAGATAAGGCATGAAACCACTGGGCAACGGAGGTGGGGTCGGGTCGGATGGCAGTCGCCATGACCCTAACATATCAAGTTTTCTTGATGCGTCAAGGGTCACTGACAACAGGACAAAGCGCAGGTGCCCCGATGTTTGCTGGGGCTGACGATATGAGTAAAGGCGATCATATGATCCAGGGTCTCACCCCGCAGACCGTAGTACTTCCATTGACGCTCGCGGTACGCACAAACCAGACCCGATTCCCTCAGCACCTTCAAATGGAAGGACACGCTCGATTGCGGCGCACCGAGGATTTCCCGCAGCTCGGTCACGCAGCGGTCGCGCTGGGCCAGGAGCTCGAGGATGGCGAGACGAGTGACGTCCGAGGCGGCATGAAACCACTGGGCGACGTGGGCCATCTCGACAGGCAACGCATGTGGCAAATGGGGCAAACCGGGCCGGCAACGCGGCATTTTTTTGGCGATGCGGAGCAAGGTGCGGCGGGTCATGCACCCACCATAATCAGCACATATCAACAATCGTGGATATGTGCTGTTTACCGATATGTCGCCGCAGCGCGCCGGAAAAGTCGCACAAAGGATTCCGGCGGGAGCCGCTCGGGTCGCACGCGCGGATCGAAGCCCAGAACCCTCAGATCTCCCTCATCGAGCCCTGGAACTGCGTTTTTTAGCTGCTTGCGCCGCCGGCTGAAGCAGGCGGTCACAAACGTGCGGAACGCCGGGATCTCCTCAGCGGCCACCAGCGGCTCGGGCAGCGGCGTGAGCCTGATGACCGCCCCGCGCACCTTCGGCGGTGGGCGGAACGCCCCCGGCGCGACGGTGAAGAGCTTCTCGACCCGACACACCGCCTGCACGCCCACTGATAACCCCCCGTACGTCTTGCCACCGGGTTTGGCGACGATGCGATCGGCGACCTCCGCCTGGACCAAAAACACGATCCGCCCCGGGATTGGTGGCGTGAGTGCCTTGTCGATCAACGGAGAGGTGATGTAGTACGGGATGTTGCCAACGACCTTGCCTACCGGCGGCCAATCGCGCCGCAGTGCGTCTCCTTCGATTACGGTCAGGTTTTGCCCTGACAGCCCCTCGACCAACCGGCGATCCTTTTCAATCGCTATCACCTTGAGCTCGCGGGCGAGCAACTCCCGAGTCAACGAACCGCGCCCCGGCCCAATCTCCAGGACGGTCTCGCCGGCGACCGGATCGAGCGCGTCCACGATCCGCCCTAGGATCGTGGGATCATTGAGAAAGTGCTGGCCGAGCCGTCTCAAACCTTGAGAAGAACGAGCGTGCGATCGTCGTTGGCAGGAGCGCCGCCGGTGAACGCGGCGATATCGGTGAACACCGCCTCCAGAATGTGTCGCGCGGGGCGCCCGCGCAGGTTGACGACGTGGCTCAGCACGCGCTGCTCCCCGAACCGCTCGCCACTCGGCCCGCGCGCGTCGGCCAGCCCGTCGGTGAACAGACACAGAATGGCCTTGCCCCGCTCACATTTCTCGAACCGTTCCTGTCCCCCGTCACCCAAGCCGAGCGGTGGCCGTGTCGCCTCGAGCCGCTTGATCGCGCCATCCTCAGTCGACACCAGAAACGCATGCGGATGCCCCGCGTTCGCGTACGTGAGCGTCCCTTTCGACGGATCCATGACGGCATAGCACAGCGTCAGAAACATCTCGGTGTCGGCCAACTCCTCGGCGAGCGACATCTCGAGCCGGCGCAGCGCTTCATGCGGGGACTCCGCGGTCTCGGCGTGAATACCGGAGGCGGCCATCGCCAGCGCCATGATGAGCGCCGCGCCGAATCCGTGGCTCGACACATCGCCGATCATCACGCCCACGCGCTCGCCATGCAAGCTCAGCAGGTTATAGAAATCGCCCCCGACGGACTCGGCGGGACGGCAGCGCGCGGCCACGTCGGCTTTCGTGGCAATCACCGCCGGCGACGGCAGCAGCTTGAGCTGCAGGTCGTGGGCGAGCTCGAGCTCGCGGCGCACGCGCTGCTGGCTGAGGTCGCGCTCCACGAGCCGCGCGTTCTCGATCGCCGCGCCGATCTGATTCGCGATGGCGGCGACGAGCTTGCGATCGCCGGCGGTGAACGCGTCTTCCCCCGTTCGGTCGGTGAGATTGATGACCCCGATGGGAGTGGGAATGCGCCCGGGAGAGGCGTACACGACCGGCACCGAGAGAAACGCGAGGCCGCGATACCCCCGCTCGATCGGGTTGGGGGGCTTCTGGGCGCGCTGGTCCGTGGGATCGTAGCTGATCGTGCGCATCTCACGAAACACGCGAGCCGCGATCGATTTGGGATCGTCCACTTCGACCGGTTCGATATCGCCGAGCTCGACGCCGCGCGCCGCGACGAGCCGCAGCACGTGGGCGCGCGGATCGTGCACCAGCAGCGTCGCCCGCCGCGCCCGCACGACGGCCGAGACTTCGCGCAGGATCCGGTTCGCCGCTTCGTCGAGCCGAATCGTGTGGCCGAGAATCTCGCTGATCGTATAGATCAGATCGATTTCCTCGTAGCGGCCCGACAGCTCGGCGGCGACCTGACCCGTCTCCTCCTCCGCCTCCATCACGGCGCCGATCACTTCGGCCAGCTCGATGGCGGCCCGCTCCCCTTCTCCCTTTACCTCGAGCCAGGTGTCATTGACGGCAGGAATCGGTTGGAACCAGGCGGGACCATCGGGAGTGTCGAGGCGACCGCCCCCATTTGGAGCGGGAGTCCACAGCGGCTCCTCACGTCCCTCGCCGAGCCCTCCACCCACGGGCAACAGCCGGCCGCCGGGGTTTTTCGCACGCCACAAACGCAGAGTTGTCCCGGACAGCGCCGCGAGCACCGGCAAGAGGCGCTCGAGCCGTGTCACCCCGCCCGGAGCGTCAGGCAGATGCCGTTGCCTTTCTCGTTGAACGCGACGTCATCCACCAGGTGACGGATCACGAACAGGCCGCGCCCGTACTCGCGCTCGAGGTTATCGGGGAGCGTCGGATCGGGGAGCCGGCTGGGGTCGTAGCCGTGGCCGTCGTCCACGACGTAAATCCGCACGAAGCCGCGGCCCAGCTCCACGTGGACGCGCACGACGCGGTCGGGGTCCTCTCCGGTGCCGTAGCGAATCGCGTTGCCGAGCGCCTCGGCGAGGGCGGTGCGGAGATTGAAGCTGATGCGGCGAGGGGAGAGCGTGCCGGGCGGGAGGTGAGTCGCGACCAGCTCGACCGCGTCGCCGACCATGCCGAGATCGCTCGGGACGTCGAGCTTCATCGAATCGGGTGTGACGTCGAGACGTAAGCTCAAAACGCCGCCAAGGCCTCCTCGGCCGTGCGCGTGATCGCGAACAACGTGTCGAGCTTGGTGAGCTCGAACAGCGTCTGCAGGTCGGCATTGAGGCCTGCGAGCCGCAGCTCCCCGCCCTGCTCCCGGATCTTTTTGGAGAGCGAGACGAGCACGCCCAAGCCTGAGGAGTCGATGTAGCCGGTCTTGCTGAAATCGATGACGAACTTGCGCGAGCCTTCCTCGAGGGCGTCGAGGACCTTTTGCTTCAACTCCTGGCGGTTGCCGACGATGAGCTGGCCTTCCACTCCCACAATGACGACGCCGCTCTTGTCCTTCTTGAGAGTGAAGCGCATCCCCTTACCCCTTCCGCGTTTGGAGAATTGCGATCGCCGCAGTGTTCACAATATCATCGGACGTCGCGCCGCGCGACAGGTCCGCGATCGGTTTGGCCAGTCCTTGCAGGATTGGGCCCAGCGCGATCCAGCCGCCGAGCCGCTGCACCAGCTTGTAGCCGATGTTGCCGGCATCGAGGTCGGGGAAGATCAGCACGTTCGCCTTGCCGCTGACCGGCGAGCCCGGCGCTTTGCGCGCGGCGACGTCGGCGACCAGCGCGGCGTCGCTCTGCAGCTCGCCGTCGAACACGAAGTCGGGCGGCGGCTGCCGGCCGCGCAGCTGGGTAATCGCGGCCTGGACGCGCTCGACGCGCGGGCCTTCGGCGCTGCCGCGCGTGCTATAAGAAAGAAAGGCCACGATCGGCTCGTCGCCTACGATGCGGCGCCGATCCCGCGCCGACGCGGTGGCGATGTCGGCGAGCTGTACCGATGTCGGCTCGGGCACGACGGCGCAGTCGGCAAAGGTCAGGACGCGATCGTCCTTGATCATGTAGAACGCGCCCGACACCGTGGCGATGCTGGGCGCCATTCCGACCGCCCACAGCGCGGCGTGGATCGTGTCGGCGCTGGGATACACCGCGCCGCCCACCATCACGTCGGCCGCGCCGATGCCCACCAGGCACGCGCCCCGCGTCAGCGGATGCTCGAGCGCCTCCGCGGCCGCGGCATCGGTGGGAAATCGGTCGGGCCGGCGCGAGCGCAGATGCCGCGCGAGAAACGGCGTGCGCGAGTCCGGAAAGCGCCGCAGCACCTCGACGACGCCCATCCCCATCTGTTCGACGCGCTTGGCCGCCTCCTGCACCCGCGGATCGTCGCCTTCCGGAAAGACGACGCGCGGTTTTGTCTCGCGCGCCCGCTGGTAGACGCGATCCATGAAGCTCATTTGCCGAACTTGCGCTTGAGCGCCTGCTGGACGGTGGGATCGACGAGCTGCGAGACGTCGCCGCCGAAGCGCGCCACTTCGCGCACCAGGCTGGAGCTGAGGTAGGTCAAATCGAACGCCGGCACGAGAAACACGGTCTCGATCTTGGGCGCGAGGTTGCGATTCATGAGCGCCATCTGGAACTCGTACTCAAAATCGGACACGGCCCGTAGCCCACGAATAATCACCGACGCCCCGACCTTCTTGGCGAACTCCGCGAGCAATCCTTCGAACGATTGCACCGCGACGCGCTTGTCGGGCACCGCCTGCTTGATCAGCGCGACACGCTCCTCCAGCGAAAAAAGCGGCTGCTTCGCGACGTTGACCGCGACCGCCACGATGAGCTGATCCACAAATTCGAGCGAGCGATGGATCAGATCCTCATGGCCTTTCGTGATCGGATCAAACGAGCCGGGATAGACGGCGACGCGCTTCATGAGGGTAAGGGGCGGTAGGAGGCGGTAGGGGGCGGTAAGGGTGACTCGAAAAACGTCACCGCCGTGTCTCCGTATCGTCGCGTATCACCGCCGACAACGATCATGTCCGCTGAGTGCTCGATCGAGAACCGTTGTGCGAACGGATTCGTGCGGTACAGCTCGACGAGTTCCGCCGCGTGATCGGTGGCATAGGGCGGATCGGCGAACGCCACATCGTACTGCGCGGGCTGGAGCCGCTCGGCGAAGCGCAGCGCATCACTCCGGTGAATCGTCACGCGGTCCCCCACGTTGAGGGTCGTTGCGTTGTCCCGAATCGCAGCCAGTGATGCTTTGCTGTTCTCTACAAAGTCGACCGAAACGGCGCCTCGCGACAGCGCCTCGAACCCGAGCGCGCCCGACCCGGCGAACAGATCCAGCACCCGGGCGTCGGGGATCGACTGCTGCAGGATGCTGAACCAGGCCTCTTTCACCCGATCACCCGTCGGCCTAACGGCTCGCCCGGCTGGCGCCTTGAGACGACGACCTTTGAATTCGCCGGCAATTATGCGCAACACGGCCAATGCGGAATGCGAAATGCGAAATGTGGAATTCCAATGGACACGTCACAGCGCGAATGACCTTCCGTGACATTTCGCATTCCGACTTTCGCATTCCGCATTTCATTTCGCCGGCGCCAACGATGCAATCCGCGCCTGTATCGAGGTCCGTCCCTGCCAGTCGTCTCGCTCCAACCGAAAGGCCACGTCGAGCGGATTCGTCAACCAGTCGTTCGGCACCGCATCGGCCCAGCGGAACCCGATCGCCGGCAACAGCCCCGAGCCGTCATCGAGCGTGAACCGCAAATGATTCGTCCCGACGCGGCGCGCGCCGACCGCACGCGCGTTCCGCACACCGAACACCGGCGCCGGATTCCCCGCCCCGCAGGGCTCGAGATGGCGGATCAGCCGCTCCAGCTCCTCCCCGATGGACGCGAGCGGGAGCTCGAGGTCCACGCGCTGGCTCGGCGCCAGGTCGTCGGGGGTGAGAAGCTCGCCCGCCACGCCGAGGAACGCAACGCGGAAATCGTCGAAGCGGTCGCGCCGGATCGTGAAGCCGGCCGCCATCGTGTGGCCGCCGTACTTCTCGAGATGCATCCCCACCCTGTGCAGCGCGCCGTGCAGATCGAACCCCGGAATACTGCGCCCCGAGCCGCGGCCGAGCTCTCCGGCCTCATCCCAACCCACCAGGAACGTCGGCCGGCCGTACCGCTCGACGAGTCGCGAGGCGACGATGCCGATGACCCCCGGATGCCACGTGTCCGCCGCGAGCACGATGGCGGCATCGGCAGGCTGCAGCGTCTGCTCCACGATCTCGATCGCTTCATCGAGAATGAGCTGGTCCATTTCCTGGCGGCGCGCGTTGATCGTCTCGAGCTCGCGGGCCAGGGCGGCAGCTTCCTTGGGATTCTCGGTCAGGAGCAGCCGCAAGCCGTCGTTCGCGTCGCCGATGCGCCCGGCGGCGTTGAGCCGCGGCGCGAGGATGAAGCCGACGTGCGCGCCACGCAGCGGCCGGCCCCCCAGCCCCGCCGTGTCGATCAGGGCGCGCAGGCCGACCCAGCGCGTGTCGGCGAGCTTCTTGAGACCGTAGCGCACCAGGATGCGGTTTTCGCCCACGAGCGGCACGACATCCGCGATCGTCGCGAGCGCGACGTAATCGAGGAAATGCAGCGGCAGATTGGGCGACAAACCGAGGACCTCGACGAGCGCCTGCGCCAGTTTGAACGCTACGCCGGTGCCGCAGAGGTTCTTGTCCTCGGACTTGCAGTCGGGGCGCCGCGGATCGAGCACCGCATTCGCGGGCGGCAGCTCGTCGCCGGGCAGGTGGTGATCGGTGACAATGACATCGACACCGGCGACACGGGCGGCAGCGACGGCGGCGACCGCCGTTATTCCGCAATCACACGTGATGATCAGCTTTGCGCCGACGCGCTGGGCTTCGGCGAGGCCGGCCGGCCCGAAGTCGTAGCCGTCGCGAATGCGATTCGGCACGAACGGATACACCGTGGCGCCGGCGCTGCGCAGGATCCGCGTCAGCATCGCCGAGGCGCACTGCCCGTCCACGTCGTAGTCGCCGTGCACCAGAATCGGCCGCTGCTCGCGGACCGCGCGCGCCACCAGCTCGACGGCGACGTCCATGTCGGCCCAGCGGTGCGGATCGGTCAGTCGCTCGAGGTCGGGACGGAGAAACGCCTTCGCGGATTCGGGGGAGACCAGGCCACGCTGCACGAGAATGGCGGCGAGCGCGTCCGGGATGCGGAGCTCCGATGCCAGCAGTCGGGTTGCATCGGGATCCGCGTGTGCGGTGACGATCCAGCGTGGGGCGATCATTCCTTGGCGTACAATAATACGCCGCAGGCTTCGCAACCTTCGATCGTAGCGCCGCGCTGAATCAGCGCCTTGCGCTGCGTCGGGACCGCCGTGAAGCAGTTGCCGCACGATCCACCATGCAACGGATAGATCGCGAGCGGCGCCTTGCCGCGGCGGATGCGATCGTAGCGCGCCAGCAGCGCCGGATTCACCGCCTTGCTCGCGCGCCCCCGTTCCAGCACCGCGCTCTCGCGCTCGGCCGCGATCTCCTGACGCCTGCCGGCGAGCGCCTCCCGCTGCGCCGCCTGGGCGTCGCGCACGTTCTGCAGCGCGTTCTCGGCCTCGGCCGTCTTCCGCTCCGCTTCGCCGACGGCGTCACCCGAGCGCATGAACTCCGCCTCTTCCTTGGCGAGCACGGTGCGCGCCAAGTCGAGCTCGGCCATCAGCGTCGACGCCTCTTTGGCGCCGCGCACCCACTCCAGCCGCTGGCGCCGCTGCTCCTGCATCGTGCGATAACTCTGGATCTTCCCTTCCAGCCCCTCGCGCCGGTTGAGCGCCGCCTGAATCCCGGCGCGCGCCTGGTCCACCACCCGCTGCGCCGCAGCGATCTGCTCGTCCAGCGCGCGGATCTCCGGCTCCAGCGCTTTCAGCCGGGCGTCGCAGCTGGTGACGGCGACGTCCGCGTCTTGTAGAACCAACAACGCTTCAAGATCCGGGTGCACCCTTCCTCCTTGCATGCTCGAGAATCTTCCACGTGGGACGTTTCGCGTTTCGTTCATCCGTTAATGCGCGTTTCTCAAGCGTCAAACGCAGCTTGTCAGCCTCCGGGGCGAGATCGATCTCACGCTGCAGGAGCGCGATCTCACGCGATTTGCGGTCTGCCTCGATGCTGTTGAGCGCCCAAGTGAACGAATCATCGGGAGAGACAACGCCGAGACCCGTAGCCTGAAGGTCTTCAAGAGTCCGTGCCGAGATCTCGTCGAGGCGATCTGGACGGTTTTCCGCGATCGCGTCGAAGACAGCTCGGTACGTTGGGGAGGCAATGTTTTCGCTATCCACTTCCGCGAGCACTCTTGCGCGCCATTCATCGCTGCTCAGCATGACCAACAGGATAGTCTTCTCAATCTTGGCAGCCGGTCCGAACTCAACGGCCGCGTCCACTGGCTTGGGCGTCGGTTGACGCGGCGCATCGAGACGACTGAGCACTTCCTCTTCAAGCGTTTGCTTGCGGATTCCGGCGACCTCCGCCACACGAGACAAATACAGATCTCGCGCGACGGGATCAGCGGCAGCCCGTATCGTCGGCAGTAGAGCATCGAGCGCCCGCCGCCGACCGGGCAAGGAGCCGAAGAATCCTCGACGGGTGAGGATCTGAATCTTGCGATCGACGATGTCGATTGCATCCTTCAGCGTCTCGTCCAACGCCGCCGCGCCTTTGTTCTGCACCAGCGTATCGGGGTCTTCGCCTTCAGGCAGGGTCGCGACGCTGACCCGCAGCTTGTGGCGCAGCAGCACGTCGCCGGCGCGGAACGTGGCCCGCAAACCGGGGTCATCCGAGTCGTACAGCAGAATCACGTGCGCCGTGTGGCGCTGCAGTAGCGCGGCCTGCTCGTCGGTGAGGCCGGTGCCGAGCGGCGCGATCACTTCCTCCACGCCGGCCAAGGTGAGCCGCAGGACGTCGAATTGGCCCTCGACCAGAATCGCGCGCTCCGCTTTGCGCATGCCGTGCTTGGCGAGGTGCAGGTTGTAGAGCAGCTGCCCCTTGTGAAAGATCGGTGACTCGGGCGAGTTCAAGTATTTCGGCTCTCCCTCGCCGAGAATGCGGCCACTGAACGCCACGACTCGGGAGCGAAGGTCGTGAATCGGGAAGAGCAAGCGTCCGCGAAACCGCGGCACCGTTGAGCCATCCTCCCGTTTAACGGTCAGCCCGGCTTCCAGCAACACTTCTTCCCGCAGCCCCAATCCTTTCATCGCAGCAAGGAACGCCGGGCCGCGCGGGGCAAAGCCGAGCCCAGCGACTTGTGCCTGCTCCATCGTCACGTGGCGCGACTCGAGGTATTTGCGGGCGGTCTCCGCCTCCGGACTCTCGCGCAACTGCCGCGCGAACCAGTCGGCGGCGGTGGCGACGGCGGCGAACAGCGGCTCGCGCGGATCCGGCGCCGTCGGGCCCGAGCGCTCGGGGATCGTGATCCCGACCCGCCGGGCGACTTCGCGCACCGCAGTCGGATAATCCATCCCCAGCCGTTTCATGAAGAAGGTGTAGACGTCGCCCGCCTCGTGGCAGACGAAGCAGTAGAACATCCCTTTCCGGGGAATCACGGCGAAGTTGCGGTGGGTGCCGCCGTGGAACGGGCAGCGGCCGCGGTAATCGGCACCGGTGCGCTTCAGCTCGACACTCTCGCCGATGATGCCGACGATATCGGCCGCGTCGCGGACCTGTTCGATGACGTCGTCTGGAATCATGACGGCCCGACGGCCGGACGGCCGGACGGGCCGTCGACGCGCTCGAGGAGCTCAGGAGCTATTACCAACCGAACCGCACCGATCTCGACAACCACTCTCCCATCCGAGCGAACTTCCGACACCACGCCTACCTTGCCCTGCCCAGTTCTGACTCGTTCGCCGACCTTGAGGTCGGTTGCACCGACCGTCCGGCCGTCAGGCCGTCCGACCGTCTTCTCAATCGCCTCCTCGACGATGCGTCTCGCTTCTTTCGCCGTGGCTTCGGTGACAGCCGCACGAGCCTGCGCGAGCGCCGCTTCCACGGTCTTGCGAGCCTCGAGGAGGTAGGCCCGCGCCTGTTCGCGCGCGTTCTTATCCAGCGCTTTCTCGCGCAGGTGCAGCTGGTGCTCCAGGTCCTGGAGGTTCTGGAGGTTCTGACGCTCGAGCGCGAGCTGCGCTTCCCGAGCCTCAAGTCCCGCGGCGCGCGCGTCGATGTCGCGCCCCCGCGCCTCGACGGATGCCAACAACCGATCGAGCGTACGCTCCGCGTCCGGGACCGCGCGCTCCGCTTCGCCCAGCACGTCTTCGGAAATCCCCAATCGCCGGGCAATGGCCAAACCGTACGATCGGCCCGGCACCCCCTTGAGCAGCCGATACGTCGGCGTCAGCGTCTCGGCGTCGAACTGCAGCGACGCGTTCACGATCCCGACGGTTTCGGCGGCGAGCTGCTTCAACGCGCCCAGGTGCGTGGTCGCCAGCGTGATCGCACGGCGGCGCGTCAACGTCTTGAGAGTCGCGGCCGCCAATGCCCCACCCTCGGCGGGATCGGTGCCGCTGCCGATCTCGTCGAGCAGCACGAGCGATCCCGGCCCCGCGCCCGCGAGAATCTCGCGCAGCACGGCGACATGCGCCGAGAACGTCGACAGACTCGCCGCGATCGATTGGCGATCGCCGATGTCGGCAAAGACTCTCGTAAACACCGGCAGCGCAGAATGAGGACCGATCGGCGGCACGACGCCACTTTGCGTGAGCAGCGCCAATAGCCCGACGGCTTTGATGAGCACCGTCTTGCCGCCGGTGTTGGGACCCGAGACCAGCACGGTAAACTCGTCCGGGAAAAGGTCGAGATCGAACGGGACCGGATGATCGAGCAGCGGGTGGCGACCCCCACGAATCTTTAGCCCGCCGCCAATCTCGGGCACAAATCCATTTACCTCGACGGCATACCGCGCCCGCGCGCACAGATCGTCGAACGCGATGCACATCTCCCACGCCGCCGCGATCGTGGCCGCGTGCGGCCGCAGCGCGTCGGTCAGCTCGCGTAACACGCGCAGCACTTCGCGCTGCTCGGCCGACTCCGCCGCGCGCAGCTCGTTGCCCAGC
>DASYRZ010000120.1:0-26666 GCA_036003865.1 Gemmatimonadales bacterium
CACCGAAAATCGCGGCCGGATCGGTGTGATCGTTGATCCTCGCGCGGACGCCGCCGGCGACAAGATCGGCGCGCGGATCGAGGGGATCACCCCTGGCGGGCCGGCCGAGAAGGCGGGCCTCAAGGCGGGCGACGTTATTACGCGCTTCAACGGCACCGCACTCGGTGGCGCGGAGTCGGCAGACGATGAGCGTTCGGGGCCGGCCATGAAGTTGATCGATCTCGCGAGCGGGCTCGATCCCGGCGATACGGTCCAGGTGGAGTACCGCCGCGGCACCGACGCCCGGAAGGCGACGCTCGTGGCAGAGGACCTCGGCGGTGGCTGGAGTGGCCAGTTCGAGATGCCGGACATGCGGGGCGACATCGAAGACATGATGCCCAAGGTGCGCATGGGTCCCGGGAATGAGTTCGAAATGTTCCTCGGTAGTCCGTGGGGCGGGATCGACCTGGTCAAGCTGAATCCCGATCTCGGCGACTACTTCGGCACGCGTGAAGGTGTGCTCGTCGTGCGGGCTCCCGAAGATTCGACGCTGGCGCTGAAGGGCGGGGACGTCATCATCTCCATCGGCGGTCGGAAGCCTTCATCGCCGGAGCAGGCGATGCGGATTCTGCGCTCCTACGATGTCGGTGAGACGGTCGCGCTGGATGTGCTGCGCAAGCAGAAACACGTCAACGTGTCCTGGAAAGTGCCGGACCGCGAGCGGCATTTCTTCCGCACGCCGCGGATGCATGAAGAGCCGAGCCGGCTCCGCGTCGCGCCGAAGATGAAGATTCGGGATGTGATTCGGACGAGCAGGGCGATCTAACTGTAGGGGCGGTAGGGGGCGGTAGGGGGCGGTAGGGGGCGGTAGGGGGCGGTAGGGGGCGGTAGGGGGCGGTAGGAGGCGGTAGGAGGCGGTACCGCCCCCTACCGCCCCTTTACCGCCTCCTACCGATTCGGCCCGATCAAAATCGCATTCGTCAGCAACTTCGCCGGCCCCCTCCAAAACGCCCGAAACAGCGGATCGCTCAAGAACAGCACTACTCGCCCCGAGCCTTGATTCTCGACCACGGCCCAGGTGGAGCCCTTGAGCAGCCGGGCGGTGTTGTCGGGCCAGGTGAAGCCGGAGAGCACCAACGAGTCCGCGGGGTCGGTGAACGAGACGGCATTGGCGCCGCTCTTGGACGGGCGCCAGAACGTGTCGCCGTCGATGAACACCGGGATCTTGTTGCGCTCATATCCCAGCGTCAGCCACTGCGTCGTGTCCAGCGTCGCGCGGAAAATCGCGCCGGGAATCCACTCGGGTCGGTCGCGCGGCGCCGCCGTCTTCGAGATCATGGGAGGCGCCTCCGCGGCGACGGTCGTATCGGCATGCGCGCCGCTGTCCGGCGCGACGCTCGCGATGCTCGAGAGCCCGACGTCCTTGGTGGCCGCGAGGTCTCCCGCGCCGCCGTACCCGATCAGGACGCCGCCGGAGCGCACCCAGGCCTTCAACTTCTCGATCCCATCGTCGCCGAGCTCGCGGCGCATCCGGCCCGCGCTGCCGTCGGGGATGATCAAGACGTTGAAGCTGTGCAGGTCGTCCATCCGGCCGATCGCGCGCAGGGGTACCGGCGTGAACGGGGCGTTGAGCTCGCGCGCCAGATAGTTCCACAGCCAACCGTAGCTAGTCTCGGAGATGCCGTCGCCGGCGGCGACCAGAATCGTCGGGACGTGCAGCGCGACGACTTCACCCGACCCGATGCCGATGTCGCCGCTGTCGGGGAACGCGGTCTGCACCGGCAATACGATCACCCCGAACGAGGGGCCCAGCGCCGCGATGCGGTCGTGCAGTGTCGCGCTGTTGCGCTGGGGACGCGCCACGAACGTGCCCTTGGGGTACGTCCGCCCGCCTGCCTGCACCGGGCGCGTCGCGACCGCGAGCCGGAATCCCTCCGCCTCGAGCGCGAGGGCCAGTTTTGCGGCCCCGGGCCGATCGTTCGCGAACACGTATGCGCTGGTAGCGCGGGGCGGAGCGGCGGGCGGCGGCACCAGCGAATCAGTCACGGGATCGCCGCCGGCACCGGCGTCCTCCGTCCAGTAGGCATCGAGATTGAATGTCAGCGGGAGCGACCAGGCCGTGATGTCGTAGAAGCCGTACTCCTCTTTGTCCGCGTCCTCGCCGCGCCGCCGGTTGCGGTGGAACTTGGCGACCTCGCGATCGACGAACGAGCGCTGCAGCTCGGCTTCGGGCTCGAGCATCGCCTTGGCAATGCGGCGCTGCGGCTGGTTGAGATCGATGACGTAGCTGCCGGGCGGGAAGGTCCGCGCGACCGGTGCCGTGCGCGCACTGATGTAGGCGTGCGCCGCCCGCGACGGGAGCGGCTGGCGCAGCCGCGTCACTTCGATGCCGTTGCGCAACAACAATCCGACGACGTGCGCCGCTGACTGCGGGTCGTTACCGGGAACGATCACGACTCGTTTCAGCCGGTCCGTGGTGGCTTCGACGAGGGCGGACCGGCGGAAATCGTAGTAGTCCTGGAGTCTGCTCTGCCGGTTCTTGGCCGTCGTCTCGAGCGTGGCCAGGGAGGCGACAAAGTGGTGCGCGATGCCGTCGCGGAACGTGGTGATGCTCCCGTCGTCGCGCCGCTTGCGGAATTCGGGCCCGCCGTCGGTTTCGTACGTCATCCCCGTGGCGCCCTGGAATGTCGCCCACTCGTCCCAGTAGCCCACGTAGAAGAAGTCGAAGACGCCGCGCACGAAGTACTGCCACCCGTAGCGATCGAACGCCGCCGCGTTGCCCCGCCCGTACGTCTCGAACCATTTCGTCGTCTGCGGCGGCAGGTTCATGTTCACCGCCTGGGCGACCGGCGGAAAGAAGAAGTTGGGCGTCGTCGAGTGGTGATCGACGAACACCTGGGGCCGCCACCGCAGCACGCCGTCCATCATCGCCCGCACTTCGGGCTGGCTTTGCGCGAGCAAGTCGCGGTTCATGTCGAAGCGGTAGTGACTGTAGCGCCCCGTGATGCTCCACGGCTCGTTCTGCTCGAACGCCCAGGGGTGATCCGCGCCGACCCCAACGGAGTTGTACCAGGCCGAAAAGCGCTCGTGACCGTCGGGGTTCGCCGACGGGTTGAGCACGACGACGACCGACTTGAGGATCTCGAGGGTCTGAGGCTCGTCCGACGCCGCCAGCTGGTAGCCGACCTGCATCGCGGCTTCGAACCCGGCCGGTTCGTCGCCGTGGACGGAGTATTGGAAGACCGCGACCGCGGGACTCTGTCCGGCGATCGTGGCGGCTCGCGCCGCGGAGGTCTTACGAGGATCCGCCAGCTCGGCCAGGCCAGCGCGGATCTGGTCCAGCTTTGCGAGGTTCGCGGGATCGGAAATGATGAGCGCGCGGATCGGGCGGTACTCCGTCGTGCGGCCCCAGGTCTCGATTCGCACCCGGTCGCTCGCGGTGGCGACCAGAGTGTCGAGATAGTGTTGCATTACTGCATACATCGTGTGTTGGTCGCCGGCGGCGTAGCCGGTGATCGCCTCGGGGCGGGGCACGGCTGGCCGATAGGGGCCGCGGGAGTAAAAGTCGAACGGTTCCTGGGCGGCCAGCGGACCGGCGAGCAGAGCCAGACAGAGGAAAGCAGGGCGCATGAATGAGGTCAGGGTGAGTGGGTCGGTTGATTTTCACAGGCTAAAGCCTGTGCTCGGCCATCACTGTCCTTAAGGACAGCGCCTGCCGAGCCCACCCTTCAGGGTGGGAACTACCGGCGGCGAGCCGCCGGCAGCGCTTGGTCGAAAGAAGCGAACTCGAATGGCTTGGAGACGCAAGGCCGCCCCGTCCCATCGAGAAAGCGGCGCATTTGCTCGTTCACGAGGTCGCCGGTCGTGAAGATCACGCGCTCGGCATGGGAGGGGTCGTTGCTGCGGAGCCGCTCGAATAACTGCTCGCCCGACAGGTCGGGCATGCGCATGTCGAGAATGACCGCGTCGTACTTCGTTCCCTTGAGCCGGACGAGCGCATCCTCGCCGCTGGCCGTCGTCTCGACCTGATGTCCCTTGCCGGCGAGATAGCGCTGCAGCGAGACGCGGACCGACGCTTCGTCATCCACGACCAGGACGCGCAGACTATCGCTGCCTAGCGCTTGCAACTGCGCGACGGCGGCGTGCTCTCCGGACAGCCGCGCCTCGGTCACCGGTACTTCGACGATGAAGCGAGCGCCTCCTTGCGGCGAGTTCTCCGCCCAGATCCTCCCCTCATGCTCGCGAACGATTCCCAACGAGATCGACAGCCCGAGGCCAGTTCCCGAACCGGTCGGCTTGGTCGTGAAGAAGGGGTTGAAGATCCGCTCGATCAGATTCGCCGGGATGCCGGCGCCCGTATCCTCGACCTCGATCCGGATCGCCTCGCCATTGCGGCGCGTGCGCACCGTCAGCCGGTGATGGTGACCGTCTTTCTGCTCCATCGCCTGCTCGGCATTGGTGATGAGATTCAGGAAGACCTGCTGCAGTTGGTGTGCATCAGCCATCGTCTCTGGGATCGATTCGTCGTACTCGCGGCGGACGTCGATGCCGCGCACCCGGAGCTCGTAGCCTCGGAGCTCGAGTGTGTCGTCCAGGACCTGATTGATCGCCGTGGGGACCTTCTCGGCTTTATGCTGGCGCGCGAAGGTGAGCAGATTCTGCACGATGCGGCTGGCGCGGCGCGCTTCGCTGTAGATCGTTTCCGCCGCCGTGCGCTGATCGGGAGGAAAGCGTTTTTCGGCCAGCAGCAGTTGCGCGAATGCCGAGATTCCCGCCAGCGGGTTGTTGAGCTCATGAGCGACACCGGAGACGAGCTGCCCGATCGCCGACATCTTTTCCGACTGAATGAGCTGCTCCTGTAGCATCTTCTGGTCGGTGACGTCGCGGATGAGGCACAACACTTCCTCGTCCTTTTGCGGCGTCGAGTAGGTGATCGAGATCGTCCGGACCTCGCCGTCCTTGCGATAGAACTGCGACTCGAACAGCCCCGTCTCGCCGGCGAGGGCCTGCTGGAAGTGGCCGAGCGCTTTGGGGAGGTCGTCGTCCGGGAGCATGGGGGCGAACCACTGGCCGACCAGCTCCTCGCGCTTGTAGCCGGAGATGTTTTCCGCGGCGTGGTTCACGGTGGTGAAGCGACCGTTGGCGTCGAGCGTGACGATCGCGTCGGAGGCCGACTCCACGAGATGGCGGTAGCGTGCCTCGGAGCGCGCCAGGGTTTCCTGGGCGCGCTTGGGGTCGGTAATGTCACGCAGGGTGGCAACGGTGCCGATGATCTCGCCGTTCATGCGGAACGGCCCGCTGGAGACGGCGACGTCACGCTCTTCGCCGGTGCGGTGGTTGACGATTCGCGTCTCGTAGCGCTGCGCTTCGCCCGCCAGCACGCGATCCTCACGCGACGCGACGTGAGCACGCTCACCTGGTGATACGTTGTCGGCGATCGCCTGGCCCGCGACATCGCCGAGCTGCCACCCCAGCATCGCCGCGCCCGCCGCGTTCGTCGCGAGCACGCGGCGATCGGTCCCGGTGACGACCACGGCATCGGGCAGCGCGGCAACGATGTCGGCTGCCGCCTGCTGCAAGTCGAGCCGCTGGCCCCCCTTGCCCGTTGCGGTGCTTGCCCCAGTCCCTCGCGTTGGCGCGATGCGACGAGCTTTACTCACGCGTGATAGGACGCCTCCATGGAGAAGCGCATCAACTTGAGGCTCTCGAGGGCGGCCTTTGTGACTTCCTCGGGATCATCGCCGCCCCGCTTGACGCAGTCCTTGATGATCTCGAGCGCGTGGATCGGATGCTCATCGTCGTACTTGGCATGCTCCTCGAGCCACCAGCGGCCACGCGGGCCGATTTTCTCGTTTTTAGCGAGGCCGCGCAGGGCTTTTTCCGAGATCTTCTGCGCGACGCCCTCGACCGCATAGTTGGTCGCGGCGACCGCCTGGCCGAATTCGGCGTTGCGGCACATGTCGGTCAGGTACGCGTGGAACTTCTTGGTTTCGGGGAGCATCGCCTCCGGCTCCTGGAAACGCTTCTTGGGAACATTGAAGCCGTCTCCCATGGCGCGCCACATGGCATCGTGCCGGCGCTCGACACGGATGTTGTCGGTGAAGAACTCGCGCCCCATCACGGGGGAACGGTCCAACAACATCTGGAGCCATTGGGGAAAATCTCGAATGATAGGATAGAACGCGACGAGGAAGTTCTGGATCTGTCCGTCGACGAGCTGATTCTCGGACGCGTCCACGATGACAGGCGTGTCCAGAATCGCCTGGCGGCTGGGCTCGAGGGTCGAATCCAGGTCCGCGACCCAAGACGGGTGCGGTGTGATTTCCACTGCCATTGCTGCTCCTATCCCGGGCGCGGGTGGCCCAACCAAGGGAAGCAACTGGGTCCAGCGTGGCCTGAATGTACGGGTGAGCGTGGAACATGCAAGCATAAGTCGGATAGTGACTTGGCGCACAGTCACGAAAATTGGGTCTTGACAAGATATATCGTCCAAGAATATCGTGACGTAACATCTCACAAGAGGCAACGATGGGCGGGAAGTTTGGCTGGGACGCATTCGGTTTTGGCTTTGGTCCTCGGGGTTGGAGCTTTCGTGGTCGCGGTCCACGCGGCTGGCGACGCCAGTGGTTCGGCGCCGGCGACATGAAATACGTCATTCTGAAGCTGCTGCGCGACAAACCTCGTCATGGGTACGAAGTCATGAAGGAGCTGGAGGAGCGGATGCACGGCTGTTACTCGCCGTCGGCGGGTACCGTCTATCCGACGTTGCAGTGGCTCGAGGACGAGGGACTCGTCGTTGGGCGCGATGTGGAAGGCAAGAAGGTCTACGAAATCACCGACACAGGACGGACATTTTTGGAAGAGCACAAGGACATCGTCGAAGACATCTTCGATCGCGTGACCGAGACCGTCGAGCGCACCGTAGGTGGCTCGATGGTCGAAGTGAACCGGGCGCTAGGCCAGCTCGTGAAGGCCGTGTACCGGACCGGCTGGAAAGCGGAGGACGACGCCGCGCGCAAGCGTGTCGCGGAAGCGCTGGCGAAGGCTACGGCGGAGATTGAGGGCTTAGCGACCGCTGCGGAGACTAAGGCTTAACGCATCCAGATCCAGATCGTCCCGCTGGGGCAAATCCCCGGAGCGAGATTGAACGACGACGTGGGATTGAGGCTCCACGGGACGATTCGGCGCGGCACTCCTGACGTGCTCGCGCCCCGATACACCTCCACAGCTTCAACTTGATCAGCCGGGATGGCCGACAGCGGCCATCCCATGCCGTTTTGCCCATCGATGAATACCGCGTAGCGGCGCAGCTCTTCCCCACCGAATCCGCGGCTCAGCGCCGATGGCGCGCGCGGTAACGCGAAATCGAGCCGCAGCGACTGCTGCTCGGCGAGCTCTTCGCGAGGAACGAAGACCGAGTTGCCGCCGCTGCAGCGTACGCGCCGCGACGCATGCGCGTCCCACGCCGCCTCCAACAGGCCGCCAAACCCGGCCAGCCTGCTGATCCGCCGCTCGTTCAGCCCACTGGGAACCTGCGCGAGCACCAGCGAAACATCGAGCGCCTCTCCGACAGGCAGGATCACTGCGTGGCGCAACGCGAAGTAGCCCCGCTTGCGGACCATCAACATGAAGGTTCCGGCCGGTACCGTCGGCAGGCCAAAGCGACCCAGGCTGTCGGTCTGTGTCGCGGACGCACCGCCGAGCACGGTGATCTCGGCTCCCGTGATCGGCCTGTCATTGGCGTCGCGGACCGTGCCGAGCACTCCGCTGCGGCGGCCGCGCACGACGACCGGCTTCAACTCCTGGGCGCGGGGCGTCATGCGCACGTCGATTTCTCGATCCTCGGTGTTGACGACGACGGTGACTTCCACGGGATTGAAGCCGAGACGCCGGAACAGGAAGCGCTCTTCGCCCAGCGGGAAGCTGTCGAGCTGGAATCGTCCGTCGCTGCCGGTGGTCGTCTTTCGACCTTCCGTCATCGCGAGGACCTGGACCTGATCGACCGGCTGGCCGGCGGTGTCCCGGACAGTGCCGCGGAGCGTGCGCTGGCCGGCTTGGGCACTGAGGGAGCCGGAGGAGAGGACGACAGCGGCCGCGAGTGCGAGCGCGTGGCGTACCATGGTCGCGAATACTACCCCTGTTTTCGAATCATGCTCCTGTCCGATCGCGGAGCTCTTGCAGCGCGCGCGCAACGTACACGCGCGTCATTTGCTTGCGCCAGGATAAGTCGAAATCCGTGTTATCCATAGGTTTGGAAGGCCGATAGGCCGCCTCAGCCGCGGCCGCGATGGATTCGGCCGTGAGCGTCGCTCCCCGGAGGGCGTCGCCCGCTTCGGGTACGTCCTGCGGGTAGCTCGCCACGCCTCCAAGGACGATTCGCGCATCGACGACAGTCTTTCCCTTCCACTGTATCCACGCAGCGACGCCAAGTACGGGGAAGTCGAACGAACCTCGCCGGCGGAGTTTGTGGTAAACCGCGTCCCAGCCATTCGCGGCGGGAAGACGGACGTCGACGAGGATCTCGTCGGGCTGTTTTGTGAGATAGTTGATCCCGTCGTTGTGATAGAATCTGGCCGCTGGAACGACGCGCTCCCCCTTCGGTCCCACGAGACGGTACTCGGCGCCGATCGCGACCATGACCGGTGCGACGTCGGACGAGCTGACCGCCCAGCAGCGCGGCGAGGACGGGGCCACCCAGCAGATCTTGCCGTCTTTCTTCATGCAGAAGTCGATCGACTTCCGCCATTCGTAGCTCTGGTTGTAATAGTTGCAGCGCGTGTCCAGACAGAGGTTGCCGCCGAGTGTGCCCATGTTGCGGAGCAGGGGTGTGGAGACGAGGCGGGCGGCGCGACCGATGACGGTCGGACGGCCCGACGGCCGGACGGTCAACTCCGTGAGTGTGAGGGCGGCACCTATCACCCGATCATCCGCGCGCCGTAGCTCAGGAATCCCCATCAGCGAGATGACAGTCTTCGGCTCCTGATGCCGGCGCTTCATGTTCGGATACAGGTCGGTCCCCCCGGCCACGAACATTCCTTCGGGACCCGCATCGCTCTTCATCCGCAGCGCTTGGGCGAGCGATTTGGGTTGCAGGTACTCGAACGAAGGCAGTCGCAGCATTAGTGCGGGCGCTCCGCGGTGACGGCCGGACGGCCCGACGGCCCGACGGCCGTTCCGTCCCCACCCTCTGATGGCGTCGGCACGCGCGTGGGTTCCGGCCAGGGGATATCAGGAAAGCTCTTCGGGCCTACTCGTCCCTCTTCCCCCTTCCCCTTTCCCCTCAAGGCTTTCAGCACCTTCTCCGGAGTAATCGGCACCTCATCGATCCGCACGCCAACGGCGTCGTAGACGGCATTCGCCACGGCCGGCATGACGGGCAGCAACGGTCCCTGGCCGACTTCCTTCGCGCCGAACGGGCCGTTCGGGTCGGGATCCTCGATCAGGTATGTGACGACGTCGCACATCTCCAACGTGGTGGGACTCTTGTATTCGAGCAGGGAAGGGATCTTGTGGACCACTTTGAGATCGCCGCGGTAGGTCATCTCCTCCATCAGCGCTTCGCCGAGGCCCATGTAGATCGAGCCCTCGACCTGTCCGATCACGGCAGCCGAGTTGATCGATCGCCCGACGTCGTGCGCGATCCAGATCGTCGGCACGCGGACGATTCCGGTTTCGGGATCGACATCCACCTCCGCTACGCAGGCGCTGTACGAATAGGCAGGCGAAGGCCCCACCCCGGCGCCCCGATATCTTCCGGCACTCGCCGGCGGCGTGTACGAACCCACCGTGCCGATTGTGCCCTCCGTCGCCTCCGCCGCCTGGACCGCTTCCGCGAACGTGATGCCGCGCTTGTGGTCCTTGCTGTCGAACACGCGGCCCTCGGCGAACGTCAGCCGCTCGGCCGGCACCTCGAGCTGCTTCGCTGCATGGACGGCGAGGATTTGGCGCGCCCGCTCGGCTGCCTGCAGCGCGGCGTTGCCGCTCATCAAGGTGACGCGGCTCGAATAGCTGCCGAGATCCACCGGGGTGAGGTCGGTGTCGGCAGTGACGACGGCGATGTCGAAGGGATCGACACCCAGCACTTCGGCGACAATGTAGGCGAGGATCGAATCGGATCCCTGGCCGATCTCCGTCGACCCGCAGAACACCGTGACGCCCCCGCCGCGATCGCATTTCAGCTGCACGCCCGAGTGCGGCATGTTGTTCCAGTAAATCGGCAGCCCGGCGCCGGAGATGTAGCTCGAACACGCGAGCCCCACACCGCGGCCTCGGGGCAACTTGCGGAATTTCCGTTTCCACTCCGACCCCGCCACGACCTTCTCGATGCATTGGCCCAGCCCCATCGATCCCACGCGCAGATAGTTCGCCGTCAGCGAGTTTGGCGGGACGAGCGTCTTGAGGCGCAGCTCCGCCGGATCGATCTCCAGCTGCTCGGCGATCTTGTCGAGGTGCACCTCGAGCGCAAACCGCGGCTGGGGGGTGCCATGGCCGCGCTTGGGGCCGCACGGTGCCTTGTTCGTGAACGCGCGCGCGCCCTGGAAATGGTACCGCGGCACGTTGTACGTCACGGTCTGGAGCGCGCCCGTGTAGTAGGTGCTGGCGACGCCGTAGGAGCCGTAGGCGCCGCCGTCGAGCAGCGAGCGGAAGTGCATGCCCGTGATCGCACCGTCGCGCTTCACCCCGGTCCGCACCCACATCAACGTCGGGTGGCGCCCGCGATGGCAGTAGAAGACTTCCTCGCGCGTCAGCGTGATCTTCACCGGCCGTCCGGTGAGCATCGCGAGTTTCGCGACGGCGATCTCATGATTGAAGGGATCGCTCTTGCCGCCGAACCCCCCGCCGTTCGGCGTCGCGATGACGCGGATGCGTGCGGCCGGCAGCTCCAGGACTTTCGCGAGGGCGCGATGGACGTAATGTGGCGTTTGGGTCGAGGTCCACAGCGTCAGCTTGCCGTCCGGGGACCACAGCGCGACGGCGGCGTGCTGTTCCATGGGCAGGTGCGTGCTGCCCTCAAAGAAAAAGAGGTCTTCCCGCACCAGATCGGCCTCCGCGATGCCCGCAGCGGCGTCGCCGAACTCGAGGTCGATGAGCTTGTGGAGATTTCCGCTGTCGCCGTAGTCGTGGATGCGCGGCTCGGGATGCGCGACGGCCTCTTCCGCCGAGTCGAAGGACTTGAGGGGCTCGTAGCGGACCTGGATCAGATCGAGCGCTGTGGTCGCCGTTTCCTCCGTCGTCGCGGCCACCGCCGCGACGGGGTCGCCGACGAAGCGCACCTTGTCGACGCAAAGCGTGTGCTCGTCCTGGGAAACCGGCAGAATGCCGAACGGGATTGGGAGATCCCGGCCGGTGAGTACGGCCTGCACGCCGTCCAGCTGCCGTGCCGCGCTCGGATCGATCGAAAGGATGCGGGCATGTGGCTGGGTGCTGCGCAGTAGCTTGCAGTAGAGCATGCGCGGAAACGCGAGATCGTCGGCGAATCGCGTTGCGCCGGTCACCTTGGCGACCGCATCAACCTTACGGAGCGCTTTGCCGATAATCCGGCGGTCGGACGGCCTGACGGCCGGACGGTCTGACGCGTTCTTACCGGCCATAAAGCGATTCTCGTGTTGGTTCGGCTTTTTCCCCGCGCATACGGGCCGCAGCCAATTCCACCGCCTCGTAAATCTTGATGTAGCCGGTGCAGCGGCACAGGTTTCCGGCAAGCGAGTCTTTGATCTGTTCGCGTGTCGGATTGGGATTAGAGGCGAGCAGCGCCTCGGCCGCCAGGAGGAAGGCCGGAGTGCAGTAGCCGCACTGCGCCGCGCCCAGATCGGCGAATGTCTCCTGCAGGGGATGCAGCTTCCCGCCCTGCGCCATTCCCTCGACCGTGCGCACAGCGCGTCCCGCGCACGCGAGGCCGAGCACCAGGCACGACAAGACCGGCGTTCCATCCAGCAGCACGGTGCACGTGCCGCACTCACCCAGCTCGCAGCCGTGCTTCGTGCCGGTGAGTCCCAGATCCTCGCGCAGCAGCTCGAGCAGCGTTTTGTGTGGCGCGAACGCCACCTCCGCAGACTCGCCGTTTACCGTGAGCGCGATCTTGACCTTCGATTCGTTGCTCATGGACACGAGGTAATCTAGCTTTTGGGCTTCTCGAACGCGGTGAGACTGATGAACTCGCTTGGGCGGTTAGGCGGTTTGGCGGTTCGAACTCTTGGCGTGATCATCTTACTCACCGCCCCACCGCCCAACCGCTTAACCGCCCAAGATTACCGGGCGCAAGCCGTTCGCATTCTCCGCACCGTCCCCCTCATCGACGGCCACAACGACATCCCCGACGCCATCCGCGGGCGCGGTGGCCTCGATTCGGTGAACTTTGCCGTGCGCCAGCCGAAACTGATGACCGACATCCCACGGCTGCGGAGCGGCGCCGTCGGTGGGCAGTTCTGGGCCGCATACGTTCCGGTGACGACGCTGGATTCCGGCCCACATCCGGCCGTTTATGCGTTGGAGCAGATCGACCTGATTCGCCGTTTGTGCGCCAGGAATTCGCGCAGCATGGCGATGGCGTACACCGCGGCGGGCGTGCAGCGCAATTTCGCCGCCGGGAAGGTCTCGTGCCTGATCGGGATCGAGGGCGGTCACGCGATCGAGAATTCGCTCGGCGCACTGCGGATGTTCTACGAGCTCGGCACGCGCTACATGACGCTGACGCACTGGCGCAGCCTCGATTGGGCAACCGCCTCCACCGACACGGCCCATCGCGGCCTCTCGCCCTTCGGCAAGCAGGTCGTGCTCGAGATGAACCGTCTGGGCATGCTGGTGGACTTGTCGCACGTCAACGACCAGACGATGTCCGACGCGCTGCATACGTCGAAGGCACCGGTCATCTTTTCGCATTCGTCCGCCCGCGCCCTCACCAACCACGCCCGCGACGTCCCGGACTCGATTCTCAAGCTGGTCGCGGCGAATCGTGGCGTCGTGATGGTCAATTTCAATCCCGGATTCGTGTCGGAAGCGGTGCGGATCTACGATGACACCATCGACGCGCGGCTCAATGCGCTGACCAAAGCCGGCGCCGATTCGGCGACGCGCGCCGATTCGCTCAAAGCGTGGCGTGCGGCGGCTCCACATGCGACGCTGGCACAGGTCGCCGACCACATCGAGCACATCCGTCAGGTCGCCGGCGTCGACTGCGTGGGACTCGGCTCCGACTTCGACGGCATCGATGAGGTGCCCGCCGGCCTGGAGGACGTCTCCAAGTTCCCCGATCTGATCGCAGAGCTGCTCAGGCGTGGCTGGACGGAAGCCGATGTGAAGAAGGTTGCCGGGCTGAACACGCTGCGGGTCATGCGCGAGGCCGAAGCGGTCGCGGCCCAGATGCGCCGGGCAACAGCCCCGTAGACAGCCGGCAGTTCGGGGCGCCATGTTCTAGGAAGACTGTCGCGCGCGGAGGTCGGCTATGAGGCGGCCCGAACAGGCGGTGATCGTCCGGGGCGTAATTGGCGGGATGCTCGCAGGGCTGGTGGTGGCGTTGTGGTTCCTCGTCGTCGATACGGTCGCAGGCCGCCCGTTCCACACGCCCGCGGCCCTCGCCGGAGTTCTGCTGAACCGTGCGTCCTCACAGGCGACGTTCCAGTTGGTCGCGGTCTACACCGTGCTGCACTTCGGCGTCTTCGCGCTGTTCGGCGTGGCGATGGCGTACCTGAGTGCAGCCTTCGCCGCGCCCCCCCGATTACTGCAGGGCCTCGTGTTCGGACTCCTGTTGCAGGAAGCCGTGTTCTATGCGGGGCTGCTCTTGTCTCGCACCCCGAACGTCGCTGTGGTCCCCTGGCCCCACGTCATCGCCGCCAACATCGCCGCTGGGCTGGTGCTGATGGTCTACCTGCACCGTGCCGAACGCGATCCGCGGCCGCTGCTGGGACTCCCCGCGCTGCCGAACCATCCCCTCCTGGGCCGGGGAGCGATCACCGGACTGATCGGCGCTCTTGTTGTCGCCGCCTGGTTTTTCCTGCTCGATCTCGCCGGCGGGACTCCGTTGCGCACGCCCGCGGCACTTGGCTCAGCGTTGCTGCTCGGTGGCTCCGGTCCGGCCGGCGTCGAGGTCAGCGTCGGATTGGTGGCGGCCTACACCGTTGTTCACGTCGCGGCGTTCGTGATCGCCGGTATCGTCTTCGTCGCCCTGGCGGAACAGGTTGAGCGAGTGCCGGCCATGGCTCTGCTGGTGTTGCTCACGGCGATCCTGTTAGAGGGGTTGGTCGTGGCGACGCTCGCCGTCGGGGCTGAATGGGTGCTCGGTACATTGGGGTGGTGGTCGGTGGCGGTCGCCAATGTTCTCGCCGTATCGGTCATGAGTTGGCAGGTATGGAGAACCCATCCCACCCTGCAGCGCCGCATGCTTCAGGAGCACCCACAACTCCGCGTATAGGCCAGACCGATAAAACGTAGGGGCGCAGCATGCTGCGCCCCTACATGTTCACATTACGGCTGCTAACCGACATTATAGCCCGCGTTCTACGCCGATCGACACTCCGCTGCGGGAGAGCACAGGTCGCGAGCGAATGACGCTCACGTCGAATCGCAGCGTCGTGCCGCCGGCGGCGTTGTAGCGAACGCCGGCCGCTCCCGTCAGCGTCTTCAACGACTGTACCGTTCCGGCGACGAGATAACTCTCGCGCCCCGCCGCGCCGAGCAGTGAAACCGTGGTGCGCCGCGACATGGACCGCGTGGCGCGAAGCGATACCGCCGTGTCGGTGCGCTTGGAGGGATTGCGCGAGATGTACGCCCGCATGCTCCACACCATTTTGTTCGTCTCGGTGGTGAGGTGCGGCATCAGGACGTCGACGGGACCCACGCCATAGTTCCAGCGCCGATATCCGAGTCCGAGGGATGAGCGGGCGGCGACGAGCGCCGTCGCGTCGGTCTCCCAGGTGTTCTTCGGGGTGAACGCCGGGCGGCGCGACGTGCCGGCTTCGACTGTGAACCAGAGCCGCGCTGTGGGATGGGCCACGGCGCCGATTCGCTCCGCGAGATCGCTCTCGCCATAGCGGCTGTAGTATTCGGCCGCGACCCAGCCGCCATGCCCGCCCGCGGTCGTCAGGGTGAGCTGCGCACCGAGGGTGGACCAATCCTGACTGGCGGTGACCGCCTCGTACGAGCTCCATGCGGAGAGCCGAACGCCCTGCCCGAAACATGGCGCCGCCAGGCACAGCGCGAGCAGCGCCGCGACGCTCGCTTTGCCGAATCCCTTGCGTGCCATGTCGCCCCAGACATGCACCCGCTTCGCCGCGTTCGCGAACGCCTTGAGGCGCCACCAGACGGTGCATTGCCGATAGCCGAAGTTCTCGAGCGCTGCGAAGAGCAGCAGCCGGAACAGGTCGGCAAAGCGGCGATAGCGGCGGAAGCTCACCTCTTCGAGCACGACGGCCCAGATGGAGAGCAGCATGCCGTATCCCCACGCGACGAGGATGAACAGCAGGGCGAACGAAACGTTCACCAGTCCGAACGCCAATCCCACGATCGTGATCAGGTAGCCGAGCAGCTCGACGACGGGAGCGAGCATCTCGCCGAAGGCGTAGAACGGCATAGCGAGCAGTCCGATTCTGCCGTAGCGGGGATTGAGCAGCATTCCCTTGTATTGCCACATCGCGGCGATGAGGCCGCGGTGCCAGCGCTCGCGCTGGCGCGACAGGATTTTCAGCGACTCGGGGACTTCCGTCCACGCGACCGGATCAGGGATGAACGGCATCTCGTACCTGATCTTGTTGCGGCGCAGATGGCGATGCATGCGCACGACGAGATCGAGGTCTTCGACGATGCTGTTCGTCTGGTAGCCGCCGACCGCCATCACGTATTCCTTGCGAAACAGGCCAAACGCCCCCGAGATGATGAGGTTGCCGCCGAGCCGATTCCAGCCGAGCCGGCCGAAGAGAAACGCGCGCAGATACTCCACCACCTGGATGCCGGGGATCGCGTGCGTGGAGACCCGCGCGTCGGTCACCCGTCCGTCCTGCACGGTGCAGTTGTTCGCGACCCGCACGGTGCCGCCAACCGCGGCGATCTCTCGACCCAACAGGAAGGGTCGCGTCAGGCGCAGCAGCGCGTCGGGCTCGATGAGGGTATCGGCGTCGACGGCGATCACCAGGGGAAAGCGCGAGGCGTTGATCGCGGCGTTGAGCGAGTCGGCCTTCCCGCCGTTTTCCTTGTCCAGCACCAGCAGGCGTGAGCGGGAGCGCGAGCGATACAGCGCGCGCAGCGGCTGCGTGGCGATCGTTTCGGGGTAGACTCGCGGAATCTCGTACAGGTCGAAGGCGTGTCGCAGCCGCTCCATCGTGTCGTCCTTGGAGCCGTCGTTCACCACCACGACTTCGTAGTTGCGATACTCGAGGGTGAGAATGGCGGTGACGCTCGCTTCGATCGTCGCGCTTTCGTTGTAGGCCGGCACCAGAATCGTGATGGGCGGCAGCGCGTCGCTCTGCATCAGGCGCAGGAAGTCCTCGTCCTCGGCCAGGCGCGTCTGCTCCCAGATCTCGGGGATCGAGAGGATCAACAACACGGCGTAGAACGAATTCAGGACCAGGAAGTAGGCGAGGATCGTAAAGTCCGTCGTGGCGACGATCGTCGTCACGACGCTCACGCCGCGAACTCCGCCAGGGCCTGGGCGGGCAGGCCGAGGACCATTTTGGCCATCGCGCTGGCAAAGGGATTGGCGCCAGTCTCCGCCTCGAGCAGCGCGTTGCGCCCTGCGGCGGCGAAGCGCATCAGGGCGAGCGCGGCACGCAGGCGCACCCACCAGACGTTGTCCTGGAGGGCGGCCTTCGCGAGCGGCAGCGTGGTGGCGTCGGCGATCATACCGAGCGAGCGGACCGCCTGCGCGCGAACTTCCCACGCGTCGTCGGTAACCAGCCGCTTGAGTGCCGCGACCGATTCGCGATGCGGGAAGCTGCCGAGGGCGCGCGCCGCCTGGATCCGCGCTTCGGGATCGGCGTGATCGGCGAGCGCCGTGAGATGCTCCCGCAGCGCCGGCTCCGCCAGCCGGGCAGCGAATTCGGCGAGGCGGGGCAGGGCAGGATCGTCCATGCGGCGCAGGCGCTTCTGCAGATGATCGATCACCACCGGACGCGACCGAACGAGCATCGCCGCGTAATACCCCTGCACCGTGGGGGCGAGCTGCGGTAAGCGATCCAGCGCCGTCAGTGTGAGAGCGGTGTTCTCCATCCGCTCGAGGGAGGCCACGGCGGCCACATGCACGGCGGGATGCGGGTCGTTGATGAGGCGCGTCAGCCGATCGACATCCCACGGCACGGCGGCGACGCTCAAGAATCGCGCGCACTCGAGGCGCTTCCACCAGCGCGCCGACGTGCTGTTCGTCCGCACGAGCCTGGCCCACCAGTGGTGTTCGAGCGCCTGGGCGAGCTGCCGCCACCGCTCCCCGGGAATCCGCGCGGACCATTTCACGAGCGCGTCGATCGCGAGTGGCGTCGGGAGCCGCGCCAGGCCCACCAGCACTCCCGCCAGCGGCACGCTGCCGGCCGCCCAGCGCCGCATCGAGGCGTCCACCGCCTCCCGCCGGGGATTGAGCCGGGTGCTGCGGCGCAGCCGGAACCAGCGATTCAAGACGATCAGCGCGAGGAGCGCTGCGAGCAGCGTGCCCTGGACGATGGCGACGACGGTCAGAAAGCCGCGCCCGCTCATCGGCCCACCCAGCGGCGGATCTTCTCGAGCGCGACGCGCAGGCTCATCGGCTTCACCATGTAGTCCATCGCGCCCGCCTCGAGCCCGCGCAGCTGCTCCGTCTCGCTGCCATGGACCGTCGTAAACACGACGCGAAACTTGCCCGGGCAGTCCTGTTGCAGCTCCTCGAAGATCGAGTAGCCGTCGAGCGCGGGCAGATCGACGTCGAGCAACAGCAGCGGCGCCTGCGGACTACCCCGCGTGTCCATCTGCTTCAGGAGGTCCAACGCTTCGCGTCCGTTGCGAAAGTGCAGAAAGCGGTAGCCGCGGGCCTCGAGACCAAACGTGAGGAGCTCGGCGAGGGCTGGATCATCTTCGACGACGATGACCTCGGGCACGTCCGTCGCGCCTTCCGGCGAGGCGGAGGTGGTGGAGGGCGATGGAGGTTGGTGGAGGGTTGGTGGAGGTTCTGCTGTGGCTGGCGCTGCTGTTGCCTGCTTGGTGAACAGCGCCGCGGCTAAGCGGCGAACGTATCCCCGAGCCGCCGGGCCCCGGTCCGCGACTCCATTTCCGGGATGCTCGAGCCACCGCTTGGTGGCTTCCTCGAGCTCGGCGGCGACTACCGATGCTTGGGGGAAACCGAACGAGCCTGCGGAGCCGCGCAGACGATGCGCGTCACGGCGCAGCTCTTCGATTGCAGCCGTGTCATCGCCCGCCGCGATCAGCCGTTCGGCCAGCTCTGCGATCGCCCCCAGCTGATCGCGGGCTCCTTGGAGGTACTCGTCACGTGCTCCGGGGGGCAGCCCGAAGTCGTCGACCTGGGGAGGCCTCACGGGCTCCAAGATATAACTAGCTTCTCTTTCGACCTAATGACTGAGCCTGCTGTAGGGCTTTGCGCGACCTGTACCTGGGTGCGGATCGTCACCAATCGGCGGGGGTCGACGTTCTACCGGTGCCTGCGCGCCGATACCGACCCCCGCTTCGTCCGCTACCCGCCGCTACCGGTGCTGAGCTGCCCCGGGTACGAGCGGCGTGCCGGCGGAAGTCCCAACCCGCTTGCCGAGCCCGAACGTGATCGTGACGATGGCTAAGGAACGTGGTAAACAGAACAGGAAGCCGGAGCGGCCTCCGAGCCGGGGGGGGCCTCTAGGACGCGCCAGGCCGTCCCCCGTGCGGTCCGTGAAGCGAATTCCATGCCGAGCCTGGTTTGAGGCTCCGTTGCGCTCATTTGTGACCGGTCTCACTTGCAGATTGCCCACCAGTCATTCACTTTGGTGCCCGCGCGCGCTATCTCCTTTAGCGGAAAGGGTTTTGTGATTCAGCAGTTCGTCCTCAAGCATTTCGAGCGCATCCTCGTCCTTCTGCTCGTCGCGTCGCTGCTGGTCATCAATTCTCTGATCGACCAGAAGTTCGCGTTTCTCAGCTTCTATTATCTGCCGATCATCCTGGCCGGTTTTTACGGAGGCCGGCGCTTTGCCGTGGTGTCGGGCCTCTTCATGGTATCGCTGGTGTTCTTCTTTCAGGCGACCGAAGGACTCGGGATGGAAGCCGGGCTCAGCGAGAGTGCCATGTTGACCCTCGTGCCGTGGGCGGGGTTTCTCATCTTGACCGGTTACGTCGTGGGCGGGCTCGCCGAGCAGCGTGCGGCGCGCCTGGCGGATTTGAAGAACGCGTACCTGGCGACGCTCGAGGTTCTCACCTTCCACATCGAATCAGCTGAAAGCAGTCAGGAAGGCCATTCCACTCGTGTGGCCGAGCTCGCCGCCGCGATGGGCGCGGAATTGAAGCTCACGGCGAACGAGATCGAGAATCTGCGGATCGCGGCATTGCTCCACGAGGTCGGCACGGCCGATCAGCGGTTGCTGAAGCTGCTGTCGCGTTCCGTGACCGACGAATCGGTCACCGTTGCGCGGGCGCTGCGCGGCGCGGCCGAGATCATCGCCGAGTACTCGCACTACTATGAGATCGTCGGTGATGACTGGGACATCGAGGCGCTGCCGATGGCGATCACCGTGAAGGTGCTGGCGGTGGCCGATGCCTTCGAGACGCTGCAGATGGCCACGCCGGTACGGCCGGCGTTCACGCGCTGGAGCGCGCTGGAAGAAGTGGAGAAAGGCGCCGGGAAGACGTTTGCCCGCGAGGCGGTACGCGCATTGCGCGTGGTCGCGGGGCGACCCGAAGCGCTGCGCGCGAGCTAGTCGGAGGAAGGCGGCGGCGCGTTGCGCCCGCTCGCGACCCCACCAGCAACACCGACCCCCAAAGCCACCGCTGTTCCGACGGTCACGATGGGCAACAGCGCAACAACCGGCACGGCCACTACGGCGGCCGCTGCGCCCGCGATGAACGGTGCCGACGGTTTCCGGATGGCGTCGACGTAGCGCAGCCGGCGCCGGACGAAATCCCGCGCGACAACAAAGCCGCCCGCGAGAGCGGCGGCCGTGACGACAAGTCCGATGATCATGATGTTCTCCTGTAGGTACTGCCCTCTACGCAACTTGCGCTGGGGGCGTTTCAGGCGCAATCGTGGACGCGATGGCCAAGGGTCCCCAGTACACCGATGCGACTGATGTCATCCGCCTGTTCCGGGTGGCAACGTGGTTCGGGCCGGCGTGTTTCATCATGCTGTCGTTCCTGTGGGGCTTCATGTGGAACAAGGGATGGATCTCGGATGGCGTCTTCGTCTTCCTGCTGGTCCTGAATCTACCGATCACCATCGCCGGCATCCTGCTGATTCATCGCGCGGTCGGCGACGTCTCCGTGTTCATGGTCAAGACGATGTTCGCCGATGGCGACATCCCGCCTCCGCCCACCTATCCACGCCAGGACGTGCTGATCGTTCAGGGCAAGTATGCCGAGGCGGCGGAGTGGTTTCGCGATCATCTGCGGATCGAACCCGGCGATCACGAAGCGCGCCTGCAGCTCGCGCATCTGCTGGAGATGCGCCTCAAACGGTACGACGAAGCCGAGCGGCTCTATCTCGAGGTCCGCAATGCCGAACCGGCGGCCACGCCGCGCGAGCAGATGCGCGCGGCGAACGGCTTGATCGACTTGTTCCGCAAACTGGGAAAGACCGGCCGGCTGAAGGCGGAGCTCGCGCGTTTCGTGGAGCGCTACCGCGGGTCGCGCTTGGCGGAAGGTGCCGCGCGCGAGCTCAAGGAGTTGAAGGCTCAGGACGCCAGTTAGCGCTACCAGCGGATGGCGGCGCTTCCCCAGGTGAATCCCGAGCCGAATGCCGTGAGCAGGAGCAGGTCGCCCCGCTTCAGGCGGCCCTCGGCCAGCGCTTCATCCAGCCCGATCGGAATCGACGCGGCCGTCGTGTTGCCGTACTTCTGAATGTTGATATAGACCTGGTCGTCGCGCAGGCCGACGGCTTTCTGGACCATTTCGATGATGCGCAGGTTGGCTTGGTGTGGCACGAGGAGCTTGACGTCGGCGGGCGTGAGGCGGTTGGTCTTGAGGGCGATGGCGACGGACTCCGGCATCTTGATCGACGCGAACTTGAAGACGTCCCGTCCTTCCATCACCGCGCGATGCAGACCCTGCTCCAGCATCTCGACGCTCACATACGGATCGTGCGCCAGACCCGGCCCGTCGACCCACAGCTTCTCGGCGTAGCGGCCGTCGGCAAAGATGTGGGTCGAGAGCACCCCGCGGCCGTCATCGGAAATCGGTCCGAGCACCGCGGCGCCCGCGCCATCGCCGAACAGCACCGCCGTATCCCGTCCGCGCGTCGTCTTGTCGAGCCCGCGCGAATGCACCTCGGCGCCGACGAGCAGAATGGTCTTGTACTGACCCGTGCGGATCCACGCGTCGGCGATCGACAGTCCGTAAATGAATCCGCTGCACTGATTGCGCACATCGACGGCGGGAATGTCGGTGAGACCAAGCTCGCGTTGCAGGAAGACGCCGTTGCCGGGCTCGAAGTGATCGGGCGTGCAGGTGCAGTAGATGATGCAGTCGAGATCGCTCGGCGCGAGGCCGGCCTTGTCGAGCGCCTTCTTTGACGCTTCGCGCGCGAGCGCGACGCCCGTGTCGCCTTTGTCCACCCAGTAGCGTGTCTTGATGCCGCTGCGCTGCACGATCCATTCGTCCGATGTGTCCATCAGCTGCGCGAGGTCGTCATTAGTGACGAGCCGCGCGGGGACATGGAAGCCCGTGGACAGGAATGCGGTGCGTGGCATGCGAGCTCTGGGTTGCGAGTGACTCCAGCGGTACCCAAGATTACCGCATGGATCTCACCGTGACTAGACAACAGTACGATGCGGTGCGCAACGCCAAGCACTTGCCGGACGTGCTCAAGAACGTGCTCGACACAGCGACCAAGAACGCGAACGGCCACGTGCTGCATCTCACCTATGAAGAAGCCACCGCGCTGAACGAGCTCGCCGCCTGGAACGTGCACACCGACGCCGACGGCAACGTCACGCCGGAGTCGCAGCTCTTCGACGATCTCGTCCGCGCCATTCTCACCCATCCCGAGTATTGAAATGAGATTACGACTGCTCCTGGCACTCACGTTTCCCGTTTCCCTGTTCCCGTTTCCCGTTCTTGCACAAAAGCGCGCCATCACCTTCGACGATTACATCGCGCTCAAGTCCGTCAGCGATCCGCAGCTGTCTCCGGACGGCAAGTGGGTCGCCTACACGGTCTCGACGCCGTCGCTCGAGGACAATCGCAACGTCTCGCGCGTCTGGGTCGCCGAGGTGGCGACGGGGAAATCACGGGCACTCACCGGCGGGCCCGGCTCGGACCGCCAACCGCGCTGGTCGCCCGACGGCAAGGCTCTCGCGTTCATCTCGACGCGGGAGGGTGGGGCACAGGTCTGGCTGCTGCCGATCGCCGGCGGGGATGCGCGCAAAGTCTCGGGGTTGGCGGATGGGGCGTCCGATCCGCTATGGCTGCCCGATGGGTCCGGCCTGCTGGTCGTCAGTGACATCAAGTGGCCGCCGAATCAGGAGATCGATCAACGCAACGGCCAGTATTCGACCGAGGCCAGGATCTGGACCGGGCTGATGTGGCGGCACTGGGATGATTTCCGGGCGGGGAAGCGGCAACACGTGTTTCGCGTGGACGTCGCCACTGGAAAAGCGACGGATCTCACGCCAGAGGATCACGATGTACCGACGATCGCCACGGGTGGTGACGGCGATGTGGCCGTATCGCCGGACGGTCAGGTAGTTGCAGTGGCCATGCACGGTGATTCAAGTGTCGCCGACAACACGGACGTCAACGTCTACTTCATCGGCCCCGATGGCGCGTTGTTGCGGCCGATTACGAATGAGCCCGGTGCCGACAATACACCGCGATTCTCGCCTGATGGCAGCATGCTGTCATGGCTTGCGATGGAGCGAGCGGGATTCGAGGCGGACCGCCAGCGGCTCATGCTGCTCGCCTTGCCTGGCCGCGGCGGTCGACGCGCAGCCAACGCCGCCGGGCAGTCCGGTGACGCGACGCGGGGTTGGGACCTATCGGTCGGGTCCTACACGTGGTGCCCGAATTCCAAGTGCGTGTACGCGGTCGTCGAAGAGCGCGGCCGCGACAACATCTACCGCATCGACATCCCGGGATACAAACGCACCCGCGTCATCACCGGCGGTGTGAACACCGGCGTTCAGGTCGGGCCTGACAATAAGACCTTGGTCTATCTCCATCAAACCAACGCGCAGCCGGCCGAGGTGTGGGTTTCAGGCAAGGCGCTGACCCATCACAACGACTCAGCCCTCGCAACCCTGGACCTGCCGCCGCTCGAGGAGTTCGGCTTTGTCGGTGCCCTCGGCGATTCCGTCTTCGGGTGGTCGCAGAAACCACCCGGCTTCGATCCGACGAAGAAATATCCGCTCATCTATCTGATTCATGGCGGCCCGCAGGGTGCGTGGACCGACAGCTGGGGCCCGCGCTGGAACAATCAAATGTTCGCGGCGCGCGGCTTCGTCGTCGCGGAAGTGAACTTCCACGGCTCGACCGGCTACGGCCAGAAGTTCACGGACGCAATCTCCCAGCACTGGGGCGACTACCCGTACGAAGATGTGATGAAGGGCTTGGATGTCGTGGCGCGCCTGCCCTATGTTGACTCGACGCGGATGGGCGCGGCCGGCGCGTCCTACGGCGGCTACATGGTGTACTGGATCGCTGGACACACCAACCGCTTCAAGGTGCTGGTGGACCACGACGGCGTGTTCAACACCACGAGTATGGCGGGCTCGACGGAGGAGCTCTGGTTCACCGACTGGGAGTTCGGCGGCACGCCGTACGCCAACCGCGCGCTGTACGAGAAGTGGTCGCCGCTGAACTTCGTGAGCAACTGGAAGACGCCGATGCTGATCGTGCATTCGCAGCTGGATTACCGCGTGGATCTCTCCGAAGGCTATCAGGCCTTCACGGCCGCGAAGCGGATGGGTGTGGACGCGAAGTTTCTGTACTTCCCGGACGAAGGACACTGGGTGCTGCGGCCACGGAATCGCCGCATCTGGTGGGGCACAGTCCTCGACTGGCTGGAGGTGCATCTGCATGAAAGCGCTCACCCGTAACACGCTGCTGGCGATCCCGCTCGCCCTCGTGGTCCTGGCGATGCTGCCGCGCCACGGCACGTTCCTGTGGGATTTTCTGGACGCGTTCACGCTCGCGTTCAGCTTTACCTACGTGGGCCATTGGGTCGAAGTGGTGCTGCTCAAGATCCCGGGGATCGAGACCTCGAGCGGGAAGATTGTGCGGGTGTGCGGATGGTTTGCCGGGGGACTCTGGTGTTACGTGCTTGCCCGCTGGGCGCTCCACGCGTACGGCCGCGACACGAGCGCGCTGCCGTCTTTACTCTGGGGCGGTCTGTTTTTCGTAGGTCTCGAGTTCGTCGTGCACGCGCTGCTGCAGGCGTCCGGCAAGCCAAACTTTTACAGCGGCCAGCTTCGCGAGGTCGAAACCACCAGCGCACGCTAAGCGGGTCGCGCGGCCTCCTCGACGTCCGGGTCGAGCGGTTTCTTGAGCCCCTCGAGGAGGTAACCGGCCGCGACACCGCTCACCACCATCAGCAGGCCGAGCCACCCGAGCGCCGTGAGGCGCTGGCTGAAGAGCAGCAGCGCCAACAATGATCCCACGACCGGTTCGATCGTGGCGGCGACCGAGGCGGGCGCGGCCTCGATGCGCTTCATCGCGCCAAAGAACAGCAGGTTGGCGGCGATCACGGAGCCGGCGGCGAGTCCCAGCAGGCCGCGCCAGGCTGCCCCCGAGGGCGGCAACGTCGCGGGCCGGCCCCAAATCAGCAACGCAATCCAGATCAGCACGACGCCGCCGACCGCTTCCAGGAACAGGACCTTCACGGCGCCGTACCGCGGCGCCGCCCACCGCCCCATCAACGACGTCAACGCGTAGCTCAACGCCGAGAGGAGACCGCCGGCAATGCCGGCCGCGAGCCCCATGCGCGCCGCCTCCGCCCCGGCGTTGCTGCCACCGGTCACGGTGAGCGCGACGCCAACCATCACGAGCACCGCGAGCGCGACGCGCGTCGGTGTGAGTGCTTCCTTGAGAATCACGCGCGCCAGCACCGCGACAATGACGGGCGCGGTGTAGAGGAGAGCCGCGGCGCCGGCGACCCCGACACCCCCGATCGCGTATTGGTAGGCGATCTCGAAGAGCGCGACCATCGCGCCGCCACCGAGTCCCACGATCAGCCAGCCGCGGCGGTCGGCGCGAAACAGGTCACGGCGGAACGCGATCCCCCAGATCGCCAGGGCCACGGTGCCGACCAGGACGCGCCAGAAACCGATGCTCGTGGCGGGCATGAGGCCGTACAGTCCCGTCGAGAGCGGGCCCGTGGTGCCCCACGTCGCGCCCGCGCCGAGGGCGCACAGATAGCCGATGACGCGACTACGGGAGGGTTGTGGCGCGCGAGGTTCGGTCACGCGCCCATATTGTCCGTCGTCAGTTCGCCGCGCAACACCGTGACTGCTTGACCGCCGATCTTGACACGGTCACCGACCAACCGCAGCCGCAGCTCGCCGCCGCGCGGAGACGCCTGATAGGCGACCAGCTCCTTCTTGCCGAGCTTCGCGCTCCAGTACGGCGTCAGCGCGCAGTGCGCCGATCCGGTGACGGGATCTTCCGGCACGCCCGATTGCGGCGCGAAAAAGCGGGAGACGAAATCGTGGTTGCGCGTGCCGTCGCCACGACTCGTCACGATCACGCCACGCGCCTGGATCTCCGCGACCGCGCTGAGGTTTGGGGTGAGGCTGCGAACCGTCGCCTCGCTGTCGATCTCCACGAGGTAATCGAACGGGCTGCGTCCAACAAACTGTGGTTTTGCGCCGAGGGCCTCGCTGAGCCCGGGAGGCGCTGGTGCAGCGTTTGCGGGCGTCGCCGGGAAGTCGAGCTCGATCAACCCATCGCGCCGATCAGCGGTAAGCAGTCCGCTCTTCGTGTGAAAGCGCGCCTGGACGCCCGGCTTCAGATGACCGTCCTCCCACAACACATGTGCGCTCGCGAGCGTCGCATGGCCGCAGAGATCGACTTCGACGGCCGGGGTGAACCAGCGCAGGTCGTAGCCGTCGCGCTGCTTCACGAGAAATGCGGTCTCGGCGAGGTTCATCTCGCGCGCGACGTCGAGCATCCACGCTGGTTCGGCGGCTCGCGGTAGGATGCAGACCGCTGCGGGATTTCCGGCAAAAGGACGATTGGTGAATGCGTCGACCTGTGTGATGCGGAGGCTCATACCTCCAAATCTATCGTTGGCGGAGCATCCGCGATGCTGCCCAGTTCAGCGAGGTTCCGACGACTGCGGTTGAAAGGGCCGCAAGGACCGTCACAATCGTGTCCAGCTCGGTCGGGTTGCCGGGAAAGTCCATGCTGCTTCCCAGTCTCATTAGAATGCGCACTCCGCTTCCACCGGCCCACGCAGAGAGGGACAAGACGAGCCACGTCCACCAGGTGCCGCCAATTCCACATGCTGGTATGAACGTTCCGATCACTACGAACACGATCGCTGTCGGGTCCTCTCCCATGAGACCGCCGGCAAAGGCGATCGCAAACCCGAGGAGCAATCGAGGTTT
>DASYRZ010000121.1:0-22729 GCA_036003865.1 Gemmatimonadales bacterium
TCCCGGCCGTCGTCGAGTTCGTCGATATCGCCGGTCTGGTGAAGGGCGCCTCCCAGGGCGAAGGGCTCGGCAACCAGTTTCTCTCGCACATCCGCGAAGTGGACGCGGTGGTGCATGTGATTCGCGCCTTCGAGGACCCCGACGTCGTGCACGTCATGGGGCCGGTCGATCCGGTGCGCGACCACGACGTCATCACCAGCGAGCTGGCCCTCGCCGATCTGGCGGTGGTCGAGCGCCGCCTCGACAAAACCCGCAAATCGGCGCGCGCCGGCGACAAGGAGGCGCAGCTCGAATTGGTGCTGCTCGAGCGTGTCATGGCGGAGTTGAACGGCGGCCGCGGCGCGCGCGAGGCCGGTGAGAGCGAGACCGCCGTGAAGTTCCTGCGGCAGCTGGGATTGCTCACGGCCAAGCCGATTCTCTACGCCGCCAACGTCAACGAAGACGACCTGGCAGCCGGCGGCGGGGAACGCCTGGGCAGGCTTCGCACCGCCGTGCAGAGCCACCACGAAGAAGCGGAGATCGTCCCCTTTTCAGCCAAGTTCGAGGCGGAGCTCGCCGAGTTGTCCGGCGACGAGCGCAAGGAGTACCTCGCGAGCGCCGGCGTCGCCGAGCCCGGGCTCGACCGGCTGATTCACGCGGGCCACCGGCTGCTCGGCCTACAGACCTTTTTCACCGTCGGCGACAACGAAGTCCGCGCCTGGACGATGCACCGCGGTGACACGGCCTACGACGCGGCCGGCGAGATCCACTCCGACTTTCAGCGCGGCTTCATCCGCGCCGAAACGGTGGGCTATGCGGAATTTGTGAAAGCGGGCAGCTACAAGGCCGCCCGCGAACAGGGAGTGGTGCGCAGCGAAGGACGCGACTACGTCGTAAAGGACGGCGACATCCTGCTGTTTCGCTTCAACGTCTAACGCGTCCAAATCTCCACCAGGCCGCATTGGCCCGCGGCCGAAAGGCCGATCCCCATCCACATCGACGAACCGGCGCTCGGCAGCAGTGAATGATCCAGATCGGCCGGCGGAACACCGCGATAGACCTCGACCGCGGCGACGTTCGAGATGTCGATCTGATCGTACGACATTTCGCGGTACGCCACACCATCGACGCTGACCGGAACCTGGCAGATCTTGCCCCGGCTGACGCGCGTGGGGCGACAGTCCTCATAACAGCGGGTCACGATGCCCTCGAGCGTGAGCAGCCCGCTCAGGCGCGTGGGCCGCATGCGGGTGATCTCTTCGCGCGTGAAGAAATGGGCGAAGCCGCGATACGCCCGCCGCCGTTCATAGAATCCCGCCAGGTCGCGCCAAATGTTCGCCTGTCGCGCTTCCACCACGAGCGGATCGAGGTCGATGGCCTCCTCGTCGAGCAAGACCGCAATGCGCTTGCTCCGCGCGCCGTCCAGGTCGAACAGAAAGTCCTGGGTCACGCGCCCATCGTAGGAGATCCGAATCGCCCGCCGGCCGGCCGGCAGCCCCGCGAGCGCAAACCGTCCCCACTCGTCGGTGACGGCGAATCGCTGCGCTTCGGGCGCCGCGATCAGGACTCCGGGGATCGGCCGGCCGTTGAAGGAAGACATGGCGGTGCCGCGAATGGCGGCGGTTGTGTCAATGGACGCCTGCATTCGTAACGCGCTGATCGCCGCGGTGACAAGGAGGAAGGCAATCATGTCCGCAGTCGCTTAGGCATGGACTCCAATCTATACGCCGTTTAGCTTTCAGCCTCACAAATTCCCTACTCGGTGCCTTCCACCGCACCGGGTCACCCATGACCAAAGGGAGGTGGCATGAGTCGTCGGTACGAGACGGTCTACATCTTTGATAGTGCCCTGGAAGAGCCGGCAATCACCGAAAAACTGAACCGCTTTCACGCCCTCCTCACCAAGGACGGCAAAGGCACGCTGTCCAACGTGGCGCACTGGGGCAAGCGCACGCTGACCTACAAGATCAAGAAGAAAGACACCGGCTACTACGTCGTCGCCGAGTTTCAGGCAACGGGGGATCTGTTGCCCGAATACGAGCGCGCGGTGAAGCTCGATGAGGGCGTGCTCCGTTATCTGTGCGTCGAAGCGGCGCGCGAGCAGCCCAAGCCGGTCGTCGCCTCGGCTGTGGTCCCGGAAGATGAGGAATTGGAAGAGGAGGAAGTGTGAGACGTCCCGCCAAGACCTGTCCCGTGTGCGAGTCCGGCGCCCGCGTGCTCGACTACAAGGACGACCGGACGCTGAGCCGCTTCCTCACGGAACGCGGCAAAATCCTGCCCAGCCGGTTGTCGGGGATGTGCGCCCGCCACCAGCGGCAGCTCGCGACGGCAATCAAGCGGGCGCGGCAGCTGGCGCTGCTCCCGTATATCAAGGGGCACACCGCATAGCTACCAACGGGGGAGGGGCCGGGCAGGAGCGCTGGTGGCGCCTCCTTCTGGCGCTGCTCGCCTTCTTGCTCTGGGCTCATCCGAGCCTGGTGGGGCTGCCGTGCGCGGCATTGCTGATCATCGCGCCCGGTCCCACCGACAAGGCGGGGTGGTCACAGCCGATCGCCGCGATCATGGGCGCCACCAGTCTGGCACTCCTGGTCGTGAGCGGTGGGAGCGGCAGCCGGCTCGCCGCCGCAACCAGCGCCTACATCGTGCTGGCGACGGCCGGGTTTGTATCGCTCGTGCTGCTGCGGCCGGACACGATCTTGCGCCAGGCGCTGCGGTCTATCGTGACAGCAGGGGTCGCGACAGCCGTGTTGATCCAGGCGCTATGGGGATCGGAAGCGTGGGGCGCGCTCGGCTGGGACGCGACGCGCCAGGCGAGCATGACGATGCGGACGATTGTGGAGGTAGCGCCGGACGCGTACCCGATCTACGAGCCGATGGTGCGTTTCATCAGCCTCACCTGGCCCGGTATGCTGGCCCTGCAAACGCTGGCAGGCCTGGCGCTCGCGTGGCAGCTGCACCGGCGCATCCTCTCGTCGGCGCTGGGCGAGAGCGCTCCGCTCATGCGCTTCAAGGACTTTTACATCGGCGACGGCTGGGTGTGGGGCATCGTCGCCTGGTTGGGTGTGCTGATTCTCCCCGTCTCGAGCTTCTTGCACGTGGCGGGCACAAACCTGGGACTCGTGACGAGCGCGCTCTACGTGCTCCGCGGCGCGGCCATCGTGGCGACGTTCGCCGAGGCGTTTGGCGTGTCGGCGCTGACGCTGGTCGTCGTCGGCGCCGCGGCGGCGGCCTTGGCCGTGCCCCTGGTGTTCGTGCTCCCGGGACTCTGCACGCTCGGCCTCACCGATACCTGGTACCAGTACCGCCGCCGCCTGGCGGAAGCGCGCCGGCGGCCGCGGTCCAACACAACCTGAGGACGACGCGATGGAAATCATTCTGCGGGAAGACGTGCAGCATCTGGGCAAGGTCGGCGAAGTCGTCAAGGTGAAGGACGGCTACGCGCGCAATTACCTCCTGCCCAAAGGACTCGCCTATCCGGCGACGGAGGCCAACAAGAAGCGGATCGCGTTCGAAGGCGAGCGCCTCGCCAAGCAGCGGGCCGCCGAGAAGTCCGCCGCCGAGACGGAAGCCACGCGTCTGGCCGATGTGCAGCTCAGCTTCGAGGTCAAAGTCGGCGAAGAGGAGAAACTCTACGGCTCCGTCACGGCGAGCGACATCCAGCGCAAGCTCGAGGAGCTGGGCATTCACGTCGACAAGCGCAAGATCGACTTGCCTGAGCCGATCCGCGAGCTCGGCGAATACAGGATCGGGATCAAGATCCATCCCGACGTCCGGCCCGAGGTGCGCGTCACGGTGGTGAAGGAGTAGCTCGCTGCTCGCCGCGGCGGACTGGGTGGCCGATGCAGTGGCTGGTGACGCCGATCACACCGGTTATCGCTGCGCACATGAAGACTGAGCTTTCACAGGTTGTGGACGCGCTATTGGATCGGAAGGCGGTAGATCCTGTAGTATTGGATCTGCGCGGCTTGTGTGAGGCGACCGACTATTTCGTGATCGTTTCGGGAACGTCGGACGCGCACGTGCGGGGCATGGCGGAGCACCTTGTGACGGCACTCGCGCCCCAGGGCGTTGAACCGCATCATGTGGAAGGCTTGGCCCAGGGGCGCTGGGTGTTGCTCGACTACGTGGATTTTGTGGTACACGTCTTTCATCCGGAGCTGCGGGAGTTCTATCAGCTCGAGAGGCTCTGGGGCGACGCGCCCGTCGTCGCGACGGGTGACGCAGGAACGGGCAGCGGCACGAAAGGATAGCGTGGTATGCGACGCATCATACCTGGTCTGATAGTATTGGCGGCACTGCTCGGGGCGCGGCCGTCTGCCGCGCAGTACTTCGGTCAGAACAAGGTGCAGTACCGCAATTTCAACTTCCAGTCGATCCAGACCGAACACTTCGACATCTACTACTATCCGGAGGAGCGCGGGGGCGCGCTCGACGCGGCACGCATGGCCGAACGAGCCTACGCCCGCCTGTCGCGCATCCTCCACCACCAGTTCCAGAGCCGCAAGCCGATCATCCTGTACGCCTCGCAGTCCGACTTCCAGCAAACGAATGTCGTCGACGCGTCGGGCGAGGGCCTGGGCGGCGTCACGGAGTTTTTCAAGCACCGCGCGGTGTTGCCGTTCACCGGCTCGTACGCCGAATTCGAGCACGTCCTGCAGCACGAGATGGTTCACCAGTTCCAGTATGACGTGTACAGTCACGGGCGTCCGGGCGCCGGCGTGCAAACGCTCGTCACCGTCAATCCGCCGCTCTGGTTCATGGAGGGGATGGCCGAGTACCTGTCGCTCGGGCCGATCAACACCGAGACCGCGATGTGGCTGCGGGACGCGGCGCTCGAGGGTCATCTGCCCTCGATCGAGGACATGACGAACGATCCGTACATCTTCCCCTACCGCTACGGTCATGCGCTGTGGGCGTACATCGGCGAGAAGTGGGGCGATGAAGTCATTGGCGAGATCCTGCAGGCGTCGGCGACGTCGGGACTCGAGGCCGCGTTCAAGCGCGCGACGGGACGGACGCTCGAGGATCTCTCCAACGACTGGCGGGACGCGATCCAGACGACGTTCCTGCCGCAGCTGGGCGATCACTATCGCGCCCGCCGCATCGCGCAGCCGACGCTGACACAGCGGCGTTCGCACGGCCGCATTTTCCTCGCCCCGTCGCTCACACCGGACGGCAAGGACATCGCGTTTTTCGGCGACGAGGGTGGCTTCTTCGTCGATCTCTGGCTCGCCGACGCCGAAACCGGACGCGTCAAGCGCCGCCTCGTGAAATCGACGCAGAACAACAATTACGAAAGCCTGCGCTTCATCAATTCGGCCGGGGCGTTTTCGCCCGACGGCCGCTTCTTCGCGATCGCGGCGAAGCACAAGGACCGCGACGATCTCGTGATTCTCGACGTGAAGCGCGGGCGCGAAGAGCGCCGCATCCAGGTGGGCCTGAGCGGGTTGCAGACGCCGCAATGGTCGCCCGACGGCCAGCAGCTCGTGTTCACCGGCTTCAGCAACGGCTTCACCGATCTCTTCATTATCAATCGCGACGGCACCGGGCTGCGCCGCCTGACCAACGACAAGTTCGCCGATCTGCATCCGTGCTGGTCGCCCGACGGGAAGACGATCGCGTTCGTGACCGATCGCGGCGGCGAGACGGACTTCGACCTGCTGCGCTTCGGCAATCTGCGGATCGCCCTGCTGCACCTCGACACGGGCGCCATCGACCTGCTGCGCAACATGGAGACGGGAAAAAACATCAACCCCGTGTGGGCGCCCGACGGCCGGTCCCTGGCGTTTGTCTCCGATCGCAGCGGCATCGCCAACGTCTTCCTGTACGATCTGGGCGACGGCCAGATCTATCAGCTCACGAACATGTTCACGGGCGTGCAGGGCATCACGCCGCTCTCGCCCGTGCTCACGTGGGCGTCGCGTGCCGACCGCATGGCGTTCGTCTATTACGAGGACGGCCAGTACAGCGTCTACTCGGTCGAAAATCCGCGCTCATTGCGGCGCGCGCCGTATCGCGGCCCGGCCACGGTGCCGGTCGTGACGTTGCTCGAGTCCGAGCAGCGCGATTCGCTGGTGCCCGCGCCGCCTCTGGTCCAGGCAGTCAGCGCGAACGCGATCGGTGGGACCACGTCGGGCTCGAGCCTGCCGACCGTCTACGCACCCACATCCATCTATCGCTCGGCGACCGGATTCCGGCCCTCCGCAATGCCCCAGGCCGGGGAAGCGACCGCGGGATCGCCGCCGGTGACGGTGCGCGCGTTGCTCGACTCCGCAACCCTCGCGCTGCCCGACACGAACGAGTTTACGTTCAAGCCGTACAAGGTGCGGTTTACGGCCGACTACGTCGTGCGTCCTACGGTAGGCTACGAGCGCGATAACTTCGGCCGCGGCGTGTTCGGCGGCACGGCGGTCGCGCTCTCCGACATTCTCGGCAATCACTCTCTCGTGCTGGCCGGATCGATCAACGGCCGCATCAGCGAAGCGCAGTTCCTCGGCCTCTACGTCAACCAAAGCCACCGCCTGAATTGGGCCGCCGGGTTTTCGCAGGACCCGCTGTACTTCTACGGCGGCAGCGACTGGACCCGGATCGAAGATCCGCGCCGGCCGGGCGACAGCCTCGACGTCTTCTCGACGCGCATTCGGCGCTTCGTGATTCGCGACCTGTTCAGCGAGTCGTACTACCCGTTCAGCCGCTTCAATCGTATCGAGCTGGGCATCCATGCGGTCAACATCGCGGAGGCCACGCTCGCGCTGCAGACATCGTACGACGCCGCGTCGGGCGCCTTCGTCGACCAGCAGTTCGTCCAGGGTGGCGGTCCCTCCGCGACCTATGTGCAGCCGTCGATCGCGCACGTGCACGACAACACCCTGTTCGGCTATGTCGGGCCGTTCGCGGGCGCGCGCTCGCGGATTTCGATTTCGCCGGCGATCGGCAGCTGGCACTTCACGGCGGGATTGTTCGACTATCGGCGCTACATCTTCTTCAAGCCGTTCACCCTCGCGGTCCGCGGCTTCATGTTCGGACGCTTTGGGCGCGACGCTGATCGCTTCCCCGTTTTCCTTGGCAGCACGGAGCTGATTCGCGGCTACACCGCGGGCTCGTTCCGCAACAACGAGTGCATCGCGGATACGCCATCGAATTCGCAAACCGGCTGCGCCGAGCTCGATCAGTTGATCGGCTCGAAGATCGCGGTCGGCAACGTGGAGCTGCGCTTCCCGCTGACGCGCAGTCTGGTGCTCGGCTTTCTGCCCCTGGGATTCCCACCGATCGAGGGCGCGCTGTTCTACGACGTTGGTATGGCATGGGACGATGCGAGCACCGTCAAATGGCATCGCGCGGCGACCGAGGACCCGGTGCTCGTGCGGACGCCGCTGCGCAGTTGGGGCGGCTCGATTCGCGCCAACGTCTTTGGCCTGCTGATCATGCGGCTGGACTACACCAAACCGCTCGACCGGCCGGTGAAACATTCGTATTGGACCATCAGTTTAGGTCCGACGTTCTAACTCCGCGTCGCTAAAACAGTTGCAATGGCCTCGCCGGTTGTCTATTTTGTCGGCGAGGCCACTTGCCTATCTCCCGTTTCCTTCTGTGCGCGACTGTCACGCTTTGGGGTTGTGGATCCCAAGCGCCGGCGACTGGATCGTCACAACAACAATCGCCGCAAAGAGTTAGCCAGCTCCAGATTCTCGCCCGCTCGCCCGGCGTAGCGATCCGGCTTCCCGCCAAGGGCGGCACTCCGCAGCTCTATCGGTTGCCCCGGTTGTCTCCGGTCGACGGCGTGCTCAAGGGCAAACTGCCTCCTATCGAACGGATTATCGGCCTCGACCCCGAATCGGAATTCCTGTTCGTCACCACCGCCAAGCACGCGCTGCTCGCCCTCGATCTCGGCAGCGGCCGCGTTGACACCGTCGCCGCGGCGGTGGCGCAGGCGGCCCTCGGCCCGGACGGGACGTTGTACGCAGTCGACACGCTGAAGCATGTGGTTTCCCTGTCGCGCCGCACGCGGTTTGCGTGGCCGCAGGCGCTCACGGCGCTGCCGCGCGATCTGTTCGGCGCCACCGATCAGCATCTCGTTGGCGTGATCCCGCAGGATCGACTCCTCGTCGCCGCCGCCGATCAGCCGCCGACCGTACGCCCCATCGCCGCTGGCGGCGATGTCGCCGCGTCGCGCTGGGGGGATCTCGTCGCGGTCGCGAGCGATTCGGGCGTGACGTTCTACGATCCGCTGGGGCGCCGCGATCCGGCGTTCGTGAGGCTCGGCGACGCGCCCCGCGCGCTCGCGTTCTCGCCCTCGGGCCACCGGATTTATGTGGCGCGCCGCAACGTGCCGGGACTGGCCGTCGTCGATCGCTACGAGCGCAAGGAGCTGGACGGCGTCGCGCTGCCGGGGCCCGCCGCGGCACTGCGCCTCGATCCGCTCGGCCGCTGGCTGCTGGCCCGTCCGGCCGCATATGACTCGGCGTGGATCGTCGATCTGCCGATCAAGCGTCACACCGGGATCGTGCCGACGGCATGGCGCGCGGACCTGCCGGCCATTTCGCCCGACGGCATGCTCATCTACCGGCACGGCAAAGATGTGATCTCCGCGCGCCCCGATTCGCTGAACGAAGTCGGCAAGGTGACAAATGGCGCTGCCGATCTGTGGGTGTTGACGACCTGGCTGCCCCGCGGCGTCCCGGCGAGTCCCGTGAGCGCCGGCGCGGCGTCCGACAGCTCCGGTGGCGGCGCCGAAGGTCCGCTGTACGTGCAGGTGTCCACGTCGCAGAACCCGGAATGGTCGGGTCACCTGGCGGACGATCTCACGCGCGCCGGTTTGGCCGCGCGCGTGCTGCCGCCGCAACATCCCGATGACGGTTACCGCGTCGTGCTCGGTCCGTACGCGACGCGGGCGCAGGCCGAAGCCACCGGCCGGCGGCTGGGCCGCCCCTTCTGGATCTACCAGCCCGGACAATGAACACAGTTCGTCAGTTGCCGCTGTCGCGGCTCGGGCACCTCGTTCCGCCGCTCGTCGAGGACGCAGCGCTGGTGGCATTGATGCCGGTCACCACCGATCTGCAGTGGTCCGCGAAAGCGGCGTGGGATATCGCGCGCATCGCCGGCCGCGACGGACGGCGCGTCGCGCTCGTCGATTTGTGCCTCGAGAAACCGGTGCTGCACGAGACCGTGGGACTCAAGGCCACCGAAGGAATCGTCGACGCCTTCGAGTATGGCGTCTCGCTCAACAAAGCCGCCCATGAAGTGACCGGCGTGTTCATCATTCCAGCCGGTTCCGAGACGGCACATCCGGCCGAAGTCTACGCCCACGTGAGATGGCGGAAGTTGCAGGCGGGATTCCGGTCGGAAGGCGCGCTGCTGCTCGCGCTGCTGCCACCGGCCGGACTCGCACAGCTCTCGGCAACGCCCGACGGCGTGATCGTGCTCGCTCCAGAGGGAGTCAGTCCGGAATTCGCGCTCACGCGCGATGCCCCGTTGCTCGGCGTCGTGCGCGATCGGTGGCTGCCGTCGAATCCGCGCATGTCGCCACCGCTGCTGTCCGCGCGCGACGAGGAAAAGCCGCGGCGTGGTCGACGCCTCGCTCTGGCCGTCCTCATCCTGGCGGCGCTGGCAGTTGGAGGATGGGCGCTCGCGCGAGCGCGCGAGTCGTTCATCGCGCCGCCACCCGCTCCGACTGCTCCGTCTGCTTCGACTACCTCCACTACCTCCACAACCTCCACAACCTCCACCAACCTCCACCAACCTCCACCGCCAGCGCCGGCCCGCCCCGATACCCTTGGCTGGACCATCCAGCTCGCCGCGTACGCGTCGCTCGACAAAGCGCTCGCTCACGCCGACAGGCTCGCGGCTGATGCCGGCGTTCCCGCGCTCGTGACGCCGGTGCCGCAGGGTGGCAACGGACAGGTGTGGTACCGCGTCCTGGCCGGCTCTTACGCCACCCGTGCCGCCGCCGGCACCGCGCGCGCCGCGCTGTGGCGCCGCGGGATGGCGGCCGAAGGCGTAGGGGATTTGTTGCTCGCACCGTACTCCTATCATGCGCCCGCGGGCGCGACCGTCGACATGCTGCGGCGGCGCGGCCTTCCGGCGGTGCGCTGGTCCAACGGCGTCGTCTTGCTCGGCGCCTTCGAAGCACCCGAACAGGCGGCATACACGCAGGCCCAACTCAAGCGCGCCGGCGTGCGCGCGAACCTACTCCCTCGCATGGGGACACCGTGAGACTGAGCAGGCTCGAGCTCTCGGGATTCAAATCGTTTGCCGGGTCGGTGGAGCTGCCCTTCGATCAAGGCGTGACCGCGATCGTGGGACCGAACGGCTGCGGCAAGTCGAACATCTCGGACGCCGTCCGCTGGGTGCTCGGCGAGCAATCGCCGCGTCTGCTGCGCGGCGGCAAGATGGAAGACGTGATCTTCCAGGGGTCGACCGGCCGGCGGCCCGTGAACGTCGCCGAAGTCTCGCTGGTCTTCGACAATGCCGACGGCAGTCTTCCGATCGCGTACCAGGAAGTCGTGGTCACGCGCCGCCTGTCGCGCTCGGGGCAGAGCGACTACCTGTTGAATCAGTCGTCGGTCCGGTTGCGCGACATCCAGGATCTGCTGCGCGGCACTGGGCTGGGGGCGGACGCCGGCGTCGTCATGGAAGCGAAGATGATCGAGGCGCTGCTCTCCGAGAAAGCCGAGGAGCGTCGCGCACTGTTCGAGGAGGCGGCGGGCATCGGCCTGTATCGCGACCGCAAGATAAGCACGGAACGGCGGCTCGAGGAAACCGCTGCCGATCTCGCCCGGCTCGAGGACCTGATCGGGGAGGTGCAGACGCAGGTGCGCAGTCTCGCCCGGCAGCGGGGCCGTGCCGAGCGCTACGGCAAAATGATCGAGGAGCGGTTTGGCATCGCGCTGACCCTGGTGCGCCGCGAGCTCGAGGATTTCGATCTGTCGCTCGGCGCGCTCAACGTTCGGGCGCGCGAGCTTGCCGAGCAGCTGCCCGCGGCCCGCGCCCGCCTCGAGGATGCGGAGCAGCAGCGGGAAGCGCGAGTGCAGGCGCGACACACGGCCGAAGCGCGGCGCACCGAGGTCGAGCGCCGTCTGGGCCACGCCAAGCTCGAGGTCGGGCGGCTCGAAAGCGATCTCGCGCTCGCCGCGGAGCGGCTAAGCAACGCCGGCCAGCGGCGTCAGACCGCCGCCGACGAGCGCGTGCAGGCCGAGCGGCGGGCGGCGCAGGCGGAGCGCGCGCATGGAGCCGCGGCGGCGGAGCGCGCGGGCGCGGAACGCGATCTCGCCGCCGTCCAAGGCGAGCTCGGCGCGCGCACCGGCGAAGAGGAGACCGTGCGCGGCCGCCTGACGGCGGAGCGTCTCGCCGTGCACGACCTGGAGGAAGCGCTCCAGACTCGCGCGGAGGCGGCGCGCGCGCTCGAAATCGAGGGCGCTGCCCTGGATCGCGAGCGCAGCGAGCTGCGCGAGCAGCTGGCGCTGGCGAGCGACGAGCGCCACGAGCGCGACGCGGCGGCGCAGGCAGCCAGCCGCGAGGCCGCAGCGGCGGCGCAGCGGGCCACCCGCGACGCGCAGGCGGCAGTGCAGGCCGTCGAGGCGCTGCAGCACGCGCGCCGCCATCTCGCGGCCTTGCACGAGGAGGAGCTGAGTGCGCGCTCCGCGCGCCGCCAGGCCGAGGCCGCGCTCGCGCAGCTCGAGGCACGTCGCGACGCGCTCAGCGAGCTCGACCGCGAGCGCGTCGGCCTGGCGCCCGCGGCGCAGGCGCTGCTCAAGGTCCGTAAACACTTCGGCGACGGCGTGCTCGGACCACTGGCCGATTTCGTCCGCACCAGCCGGCGCGATGCCGAGCTGGCCGAGCGGCTGCTCGGCGAATGGCTGCATGCCGTGCTGGTGCGCGACGCTGCCGTCATCGATGCGATCCGCGCCTGGCATGGCGAGACCCAGCCAGGTCCGCTCGTGTTGCTGCCCGCCGTCCCTGGGCCGCGCCTCGGTGCCGATGGCCATCCGCTGCAGGATGCGCTGCGCGTCGATGGCCCCGCCGCCGCGTGGGTACGGGCGCTGCTCGCGGGCCACGAGGTGATCGGGACGGGTGCGCTGCGCCGGGCCAACGGTGCAGTGTTCCTCGACAGCGCGACTCCGGCGGCGGGACCGTTGCAGCGGCGCGCCGAGCTGGAGGCTCTGGAGAAGGAGGCACGCGAGGCGACGACGACTCTCGATCGCGCGCGGAGCGCCGAAGAGTCGACGCTCAAGGAGCAGGCGGCGGCCGAAGCCGCCGTGATGACCGCGGGGCACGATGCCGAACACGCGCGGCGCATCGAGCTGGAAGCGGGCGCCGAAAAGGGCGAAGCGGCCCGAGGGCTGATCCACGCCCGCCGCCAGGCCGAGGAATCGGCCGCCCAGGTCGAGCGGCTCACCAGGCGCCTCGCGGAAGTCGAGACGCGGCTTGGCGCGCTCCACGTCGAGCTGCAGGAGCGCGAGGTCGAGCGCCTGCGCTCCGCCGAGCAGCTCGGCGCCGAGCGCACCGGCCTCGCGGACCTGGAGGCGCAGCAGGAAGCCGCGCGCGAGCAACGGGTCCGGTGGCAGGTCGAGGCCGCGCAGGTGGAAGCACGACTCGCCGCGGCGACCGAACGCGCCGCCCGCGCGGACGCCGACGCGAAAGCGTCCCGTGAGCAGGCGAGCGCTCGCGCGGAGGAGATCGCGCAGATCGAGCGGGAGACCACGACGCTCACCACGCAGCGCACGCAATGGGTGGACGCGCTGCAGGAGCGCCGGCTCGCGCTCGCCGAGCTGGAGACGGCCGCGAAGGACGCGGAGGCGCACGTCGGCATGACCGACGCCGATCTCGGCCAGGCGGAAGGGGCTCTCGATCAGGCGCGCAAGGCGCTGGCGGCGCTGGGGGAAGAGGAGCACCGGCTCCAGCTCGAGCGCACGGAAGTCGAAGGCCGCAAGCGCGGGCTGGTGGAACGCGTGGAGACCGAGTGGCGCAAACCGCTCGAGACGCTGCTGGCCGATGCTCCGGAAGTCCCGGGCGATCTCGAATGGCTGCGCCAGGAGAACGACCGGCTGCGCGGCGCGATAGACGCGGTCGGACCGGTGAACGCGCTCGCGGTCGAAGAGCATGCCGAAGAGACCAAGCGCCTCGAGTTCCTGATGACCCAACGCGACGATCTGGTCTCCGCCCGCAATTCGCTGCAGCAGGCGGCCCGCGAAATCGACCAGACGGCGAAGTCCCTGTTCCTCGACTCGTTCGCCAAGGTGCGCGAACACTTCCGTTCGGTGTTCCAGACATTGTTCGGCGGCGGTGAATGCGACGTTCGCCTGGCGAACGAGGATGAGCCGCTCGAGAGCGAGATCGAGATCCATGCCGCGCCGCGCGGCAAGCGCACGCAACGGATCCATCTGCTGTCGTCCGGGGAACGGACGCTCGTGGCCGTCTCCCTGCTGTTCGCGATCTTCCTCGCCAAGCCGAGTCCGTTCTGCTTGCTCGACGAAGTCGATGCGCCGCTCGACGACGCCAACGTCGGCCGCTACGTGCGCCTGCTGGCGGAGTTCAAGGACCAGACGCAGTTCATTGTCATCACACACAACCCCAGGACGATGCAGGCGGCGGATGCCGTGTACGGCGTGACGATGCAGGAGCCCGGCGTGTCGACGATCGTCGGCGTGCGCCTGGGCCAGATGGAACCCGTGTAGCTCCGAGCTCACCCGTCCCCCGTCCCTCTTCCCCCTTCCCGGTTTTCGTGCGGCGGTTTATCTGGCTCTTATTTCTGCCTGCTGGGCTGGCAGCGCAGCGGCCCGCGGCGTCTCCGGTTCTGCCACGGCTCCTCACGCGCGTACAAGACACCACGGTTTCGGTCTGGCTGTTCGTCCGGCCGGCGGCGTCGCTCGATGACATCGGCAAGCGCGTAACCGCGGCGGGCGGACGTGTGCGCGTTCGCAGCCGCTGGCTGCATGCCATCAGCGCCGACGTGCCGGCAGCCACGCTCCGGCAACTGCTGCAGGACCGCGACCTGAGCCGGATTCAGCCTCTCGGCCGCTTCAAGCTGCGTCCGAACCGGGGACAAGTCGTCGAGCTCGCGCCGCGCGTGATCACCCTGCCGGGAGCGCCGGGCGATACCTGCGGGATCTCGCCCGGTGACGATCCGGTCTTGGGACCCTCCGAGATGCCCTACCGCCTCTTGCACCTGCGGCCGCTCACCGATCAAGGCATCGATGGGACCAGCGTGCGCATCGCGATCTTCGACACGGGCTTCGACACGGCAAACACCGCGTTCGACGGCATCACGATCGCCGCCCAACATGACTTCGTGTTCAATGACGACGTGGTGAAAGACGAGGCGGGAAAGGACGTCGCCGGCGCGCAAGACCATGGGACCGCCACCTGGTCGCTATTCGCGGGAGAGGTCACCGGCCGGCTCCATGGCATCGCGCGCGGCGCGCGCTACCTGCTCGCAAAAACCGAGGACGTCCGCAGCGAGACACGCGTCGAAGAGGACAACTACGTCGCGGCGCTCGAATGGGCCGATTCCATCGGCGTCGACATCGTCTCGTCGAGCCTCGCCTACCTCGTGTTCGACAACGGCTTTCGCTACACGCCCTCGCAGCTCAACGGCGATGTCGCGGTCACGACTGTCGCCGCGGACATGGCCGCGCAGCGCGGCATCCTGGTCGTCACGGCCGCCGGCAATGAAGGACCGGGGTCGCGATCGATCTCGACGCCCGCCGACGGCGATTCCGTTCTGGCCGTCGGCGCGGAAGACTCGTTGGGCACAATCGCCGTCTTTTCCTCGCGCGGCCCGACGGCCGATGGACGCATCAAGCCGGACTTCACCGCGCCAGGGGTCGCGGTCTGCGCGGTCACGGGAGGCGGGCACGTGATGCGACTGAACGGGACCTCCTTCTCGACGCCGCTGCTCGCGGCGAGCGCGGCACTCGTGAAGCAAATGCACCCCACGCTCCAACCGATGGCCTTGCGAGCCGCGTTTCGCAGTACGGCGACCCAGCGGACCGCACCCGACACGATCTACGGCTGGGGTCGACCCGATGTCGCCGCCGCCGCCATCTTTCCGGGAGGCGTGACGGCCACGGCTCCGCTTCCTGCCGGCGGACCGCTCCCGACGATCACGCCGACGTTCTCCTGGACCGTGGGGACGGTGCCGTCGTCAGCCTCGCCGGTGACGTTCCGGCTCCGCGTCAGTCGCGACACCACCCTTGCCGCTCCATTCGTCGACCGGCTTACCAATGCGCAGACATTCACGCCTGCTCAGGCGCTGAAGGCCGGGAAGCTCTTCTGGCAAGTTGATGCAACGGCGGCGAGCGGCGAGACGGCTACGAGCGGCGTGATCGGTCCGGTCGTCGTGCCTCCCTGGGCGACGCTGACCTCGCTCAGCAATCCCGCCGGACTGGTGATCGACACGGCGCAACCGACGTTTCGGTGGAGACCGGCGGCGGTCTCGACTCCGCCGGGACCATTGAGCTACGACCTGCAGGTGCAGCGCGTCGCGACGGGACTCATCGATTCCACGTTCGCCGGCCTTAGCGACACATCCTTCGCGCTCCCGCAGCCGCTCGAGCGCAACACTGCGTATCGCTGGCTGCTCGTCGTGCACGCCGGGGCGGATACGAGCATCGTTCGAAGCCAGGGCTCGTTCCTCGTCGTAGATCTGGGCATGCCGACCTCCACACTGCTGTACCAGAATTTCCCAAACCCCTTCCCCGCGGCGGGCCGGGATTCGACGTGCCTGTGGTTTGACGTGGCCATCGCGGGAACGGTCGAGCTCGACATTCTGGACCTGCGCGGCAATCGGGTGCGGCGCTTCATTCCCGGGCCTGATTTTCCGGGCGTTTTGGGCCCTGGCCGCTATGGCCGCGGCTCCGGAAGTGGCGGGATTTGTGATCCGCGACTGATGTGGGATGGCCGCGCCGACGATGGGCACCCGTTGCCGGCCGGCGTGTATCTCGCCAAGCTCAAGGCTCCTGGGTTGTTGGTCTTCAAGCGGATCGTGTTCCGCGGAAAGTGACTATGGAGCTCGTTACCGTCGGCACCGGCACGGTCGCACCTTCTGCCCGCCGCACCTGCCCCTGTCACTGGGTGGCGCGCGGCGATCTGCGCGTTCTGCTCGACTGCGGGGCGGGCGCATTGCACCGGCTCGCCGAGTTCGGGCTTCCCTGGCACCAGGTGACGCACGTCATCCTGACGCACTTCCATCCCGATCACTGGGGCGAGCTGCCGATGCTCGTCTACGCCCTCAAATACACGACCGAGCCGCCGCGCACCGAGCCGTTCGTCATCCTCGGCCCGCCGGGCGTCGTGCAGCTGCTGCGGACCCTGGCGGAAGGGTATGGGCACTGGCTGCTCGATCCGGGATTCCCGATCGGCATTCTCGACCTTCGCGATGGCGAGCCGTTCCCGCTCAATGCCGACGTGAGCCTCGAAACCTTTCCAGTTCCACATACGGACGAGAGTGTCGCCCTCTCCCTGGTGGCGCCCGAGGGCCGTTTGGTCTACACCGGCGATACCGGCCCGAGCTCGGAGCTGGCGCGCTGGGCGACGGGGTGCGACTTGCTGCTGGCGGAATGCTCGCTGCCCGAAGAGCGGGCCATGGACATCCACCTCACGCCTGAACGTGCCGGTGATCTCGCCAAGGAAGCGGCGGCGAAGCGTCTAGTCTTGACGCACTTCTATCCTCCGGTAGAAACTTCGGACCCGGCCAAACTTGCCGGCACACGCTTTCGCGGGCCGGTATCCGCCGCGAAAGACGGTGATCGTTTCACGATTGGAGACGGGAGACACTAGTCGTGCTGATTGTGATGCGGCATGGAGCGACGCGCGATGAAGTGCAGAAGGTCATCTCCGTCATCGAGGAGATGGGCTATCAGGCGCAGCCCATGCCCGGCGCGCAGCGGACGGCGGTCGGCCTGGTGGGCAACGACGGCCGCGTCGACGCGTCACGTCTCGAAGGGCTGCCCGGTGTCCAGGAGGTCATCCACGTCTCGCAGCCGTACAAGCAGGTCAGCCGGGAATGGAAAGCCGAGCCGACCATTGTCCGTCTCGCGGGAGGGGTCGCATTCGGCGGCAGCGAAGTCGTCGCGATCGCGGGTCCCTGCTCCGTCGAAACCGAGCGCCAGATCATCGAGGCCGCGCGGCAAGTTAAGGAAGCGGGCGCGGTCGTGCTGCGCGGCGGCGCCTGGAAGCCACGCAGCTCACCGTACTCGTTCCAGGGACTCGGGAAGCCGGGGCTGCGGCTGCTCGCCAAAGCGCGCGAGGAGACCGGCCTGTTGATCTGCACCGAAGCCATGGACGAAAGCGGCCTCGGCTGGGTCGCGGAGATGACCGACATCGTGCAGATCGGCGCGCGGAACATGCAGAACTTCTCGCTGCTCAAGGTCGCCGGGCGTTGCGGCAAGCCGGTGCTGCTCAAGCGCGGCATCAGCGCCACCGTGCAGGAGCTGCTCCTCTCGGCGGAGTACGTGCTCGCGGAAGGCAATCACGACGTGATCCTGTGCGAACGGGGCGTGCGCAGCTTCGACACGACGACGCGCAATCTCTTCGATCTCACCGCTATTCCGGTCGTGCACAAGCTGTCGCATCTGCCGATCATCGCCGATCCGTCGCACGGCACCGGCCTGCGCGACAAGGTGATCCCGATGGCACGCGCGGCGATCGCCGCGGGCGCCGACGGGATCATGGTCGAGGTCCATCCCAACCCCGAAGAGGCGCTGTCGGACGGCGCGCAGTCGCTCTTTCCGGACCAATTTGCGCAGTTGATGAGAGAGGTGCGTATCATCGCTGAGGCGATTGGCAGACGGGTTGCTGAACCAGCCGCTGTAGGCGCATGAAGTACACGTCGGCACGACTGCACGTCGGCACATTTGGCACGTCGGCACGTCTGCACGTCTGCACGATGCTCTGGTTCCTGATCGTGCCGACGTGCAGTCGTGCCGACGGGGCAATCGTGCCGACGTGGCGACGTGCCGACGTGCAGCAGGACCCACTCGCGATCTTGGACAAGGCATCCGCGGCTTATGCTACCGTCCGCACTCTCCAGGCTGACTTCACGCAAATCATCGAAAACCCGATGCTCGGCGACCCCGACACGACGCGCGGCCGGCTGTATCAGCGGCGGCCCAACTACTTCGCCATGCGATTCACCGAGCCGAAGAACGACCGCGTCGTCGCGGACGGGCGCCGGCTCTGGCTGTACACCCCCAGCACGACCCCCGGGCAGGTGATTCGGACGACCATCCCCGGCACCGGCACGACCGGACCGAACCTGATCGGGCAGTTTGTCGAGCATCCGCGCGAGCGGTACAACGCGTCGTACGTGCGCGCCGACTCCCTGCCGGATGGCGCGCTCGATGTGATCGCGCTGGCACCGCGCGCGCAAGACCTTCCCTATTCAGAAGCGACGGTCTGGATTTCGAAGCAGGATGGCTTGGTGCGGCGGATCGAGATCGTCGAAAATTCGGGCCAGCGTCGCACCATCACGCTGTCGCACCTCGTGGTGAATCAGGCGATTCCCACGCGCGAGTTCAAATTCTCCCCGACGTCCGGAGTACGGGTGGTAGATCAGTAGCCAGCGCCGCCGCGACCTTCTCCGCCGTTTCCTCGTCCATCCCCTGCTTCTGCGCCAGCTCGAGCGCTGCCCGGCCGAGCGCGCGATATAGCTTCGCGTCATCCACCGCCAGCGACTGCAGGTGACGGACGAGCGTCGCGGTATCCCCGCGCACGACGGGGCCGGTGAGCGCTTCGCGGGGCTCGTGCCGGCTGAGGTTCTCGAACGTCCCTTCGACGAGCGGCCGTAACGCCGCCCACGCATCGGCGTCCGAGAGGCCGGCGTGGCGCAGCAGCCGCTGCGCGATCGCCTCGACGACGACCAGATAATTGGAGGCGAACACCGCGCCCGCGTGGTAGATCGCCTTGGACTTGGTCGCGATGCGGAAGGGCCGCATCCCGAGATCCCGCGCGATCTTCTCGCCCGCCTCGATCGCCCGCGGCATCCCTTCGACCGCGGCCCAGGCGCCTTTGAGACGTGCCGGCGCGAGCTTGGGTTCGACGATGGTCTGCAGCGGGTGAAACGATCCCAGCGCCGCGCGGCTCGTCACGAGTGGGCCGAGTGCTTCCTGACCCTGCGCACCGGAGAGATGCAGGACGACATGACGCTCGGTGACGGCGCGGGCGGTGGCGAGCGAGGTCGCGAGCGGCAGGATCGCGTCGTCGCGCACCGTCAACACGACGACCTCGACGTCGCCGATCCAGGGCGGCGGGTTCGCTCCGTCGCCGATCGTCAACGTGAGTGGGGCTGGTACTTTCTTCTTGTTTCGGCCGTGAAGGCGGACGGTATAGCCTGCCTGGGCCAGCGCGAGAGCGAGTCCGACTCCCGCGCGACCGGGCCCGATGAGCCCGATCGCGCGGGAAGCCTGTGGCGTCACCGATTGCGGACCGTGGATGGAGAGGTCTGTGTGTTGGCAAGCGTGAGGAGATCCTGCGGCGACTTGGCACGATCGGCCAGCGCCAGAGCGCGTTTCACCTGCTGGTCGTCGCTCATGCGGCGTCGGAATTCCGCCGGCCGGCCGAAACTGTAGCGCGTCGCCTCATACCCCAGCTGCTGGCCGATGAGCTCGCGCGCGCCCGCCACGATCGAATCGGGCATGGTCACGCCTCTCGCGCGCATGCGGCGCACCACTTCATCGACCATCCCCGGGGTCACGGGGAAATCGGGAGACGCGAGTCGATGCCCTTCCATCAGCTCGAGCGCGAAGGTCGTAACCGCGTCTTGATAGACGGGGGTCTTGTCCCCGAGCGCGCGGATGAACGTCCGCTCCGCCGTGGTGAAGGTATCCGCCACGACGTAGAGGTCCGGCCGGATACCGCCACCACCATAGACGGGGCGCCCGGCATCGGTGTGGAACAGCAGCGTGGAGTCGGGCTTGAGGTCGTGCCCCCGCTGCGCCGCCAACACCTGGGAATCCTGCTCCGCCTCCGAGTGGGTGACGCGCTGAATGGTCCGGCCACTGGGAGTAAACCAGCGGGCAGTCGTCAACTTGAGTCCGGTCTCCGGCGTAAGCCGCCAGAACGATTGCACGAGCCCCTTGCCGAACGTCGGCGTCCCGATGACGACCGCGCGATCGTGGTCCTGCAGCGCGCCCGAAATGATCTCCGCCGCGCTGGCGGTGCCGCCGTTGACGATCACGACGATCGGGAGGCGCGGCCACTGCTGCGGCTTGGTATCGCTGAATTCGTGCGTCGAACCGGCTGCACGGCCGCGCGTTTCGACGATCGCCTTGCCGGGATCGAGAAACAGATCCGAGACCGCGACACCCTGATCGAGCAGACCGCCCGGGTTGTTCCGAAGGTCGAAGATGAGCGATTTCATCCCCTGCTTCAGCAGCGTATCGATCGCCTGCGAGACCTCGCGCGTCGAGTTCTCGCTCACCGGATTCAGCCCGATATACCCGACGTGCTCGTTCAACATCATCGCGATCTGGACCGAGCGGATGTGGATGGTCGCGCGGGTGAGCTTGAACGTGATCGGCTTGTCGATGCCGAGCCGCCGGATCTGCAGCTCCGCCGTCGTGCCGGCCGGTCCCCGCAACGCCTTCACGGCCGAGTCCTGTTTCCAGCCTTCCGTCGACTGGCCGTTCAGCGCGATTATCAGATCGCCGGTCTGAATCCCAGCGCGCTCGGCGGGTGTGTCGGGCAGCGGCGCGACGACCGTGATCCAGCCCCCGCGCACGTCGATCTGAATCCCGAGCCCCGAGTAATTCCCCGTCGTCGCCTCGGACAGCTGGCGGAAGTCGTCGGGCTTCAGGAATACGGAATACGGATCCTTCAACTGGTCGAGCATGCCGTCGATCGCCATCTGGTAGAGCTGGCGCTCGTCCAGCGAGTCGACGTAATAATCGGCTACATGCGCCAGCACGTCGTCGAACAACCGGGCCTGCTGGTAGACCGACCCCGCCGGCTCCGTCTCCCGCTGCAAGAGCCAACCGCCCGAGACCAACGCCGCGGACACGACGACGGCAACCACGAACCCCTTATGACGAATCATCATGCGCCCCTCAGTGATAGAGCCGTTACCGCCGTGACTTCCCGCCAGGCGGCGTCCTGGACGGCCTTCTTTGCCTGACTGGCATCAATATGAACAATTCCGGCCCCGGATGCGCTGCGGTACGCATCACGAACCCGGGTGTGAAACGTGTCATCCTCGCGCTCGATGCGGTCTTTGACCTTCCCAGCGGTCCGCTGGCGCTCCCGCCCCACCGCGACGGGGACGTCCAAGACGAGGGTCAGGTCCGGCGTCAGGCCACCGGTTGCGACCCGGAGGGCAGCCTCGACATCAGCGCGCGGCAGCCCACGGCCGGCGACCTGATAGGCGATCGTGGACAGGCCAAACCGGTCGGCGATGACCACCTGCCCGTTCGCGAGCGCCGGCCGGATCACCCGTTCCACCAGATCGGCGCGGGCCGCGAGGAACAGGAACAGCTCGGCGCCAAACGCCCGCTCGTGGCGCGACTTCAGCGCCAGCTTCCGCGCCGCCTCCGCGAGCGGCGTGCCGCCCGGCTCGCGCACCGTGAGGACGTCGCGTCCGTCGGCGCGCAGCGCCGAACCCAGCCAGCGCACGAGCGTCGACTTGCCCGCGCCTTCCGGTCCCTCCACTACGACGAAGGTCATCCGAGCGTGATGATGGGGCTCGCGGCCCCCTTCTTGATGCCCTCGTAAATCCGGGCATTGATTCTGGCCATCAGCTTTTCGAAGTTGGCCTGCGCCGCCACCATCTGCTGATACACCGAATTTCCCTGCACGCTTTGCAGCGCGCGGTCGTACTGCTCGACTTGTTCCTTGGTCGGCTCTTTCCCCTGTTGCGCGACGCGCTCGATCTCCTGCGCCAGCCGCTCGGCTTCGGCGAGCACCTTCTGCACGGCCTGGTCCTCGCGTAATGCCTCCGTCGCACGACGCAACGCCTTGTATTCGTCGGTCTGGCCGAGTACGCGCCCCAGGTCTTCAGCCTTTTCTTCGAGCACTAATCCTCCTTTATAGAGAGCGCATACCGGGGACAGGCGAACACGTCGTGATGAATCTCAACTGCCCACCCACAGTCGCGGCCGAGCTCGCGAACGGCATCGCCCCTGCGTTCGTCGATCTCGAGGGCCAGCAAGCCACCAGGTTCCAGCAGCGCGGCGGCGCCCGCGAACAGCCCGCGGGTCGCGTCGAGCCCGGTCACACCACTGACCAGCGCCTCGCGCGGCTCGAAATCCCGGACTGACGCTTCCAACGCCGCGTACTCGGCGACGCTCACGTACGGCGGATTCGATACGATCGCGCGGAAGCGTTCGCCTTGGCCCACCAGCGGCGCAAGCAGAGTCCCTTCGCGAATCTCCACGGGCGTGCGCGGCGCGATGCGCTGCACATTCTCCCGCGCCAGCGCGGCAGCCGCAGGCGACTGCTCGACCGCGACGACCTTCTCGAACCGCCCTTCCACCGCCAGCGCCAGCGCGATACATCCACACCCAGTACCGATATCAGCGACGAGACCACGTTTCCCGTTTCCCGTTTCTCGTTTCCCGATTTCTCGCAGCACGAGATCGACGAGCCCTTCGGTTTCGGGGCGCGGAATCAGCGCGCGTGGATCGATCTTCAAATCGAGCGTGCGGAATCCAACCGTCCCGACAGCGTACGCGAACGGGACTCCACGATCCAGCTGGGCGATCGCGTTCAGATACCTCGCGACCAACTCCGGCGCCTTCGGCTCGTCGCGCCGCAGCCACGC
>DASYRZ010000122.1:0-51702 GCA_036003865.1 Gemmatimonadales bacterium
GAAGGCCAGACGATCTCCGGCCACTTCGTCGCGGTCCCGAATTCCGGCGCGCTGTCGTCCGCGCAGCTGCAGACCGCGGTCAACGGCCTCGGCGCATTCCCGTTCGTGCGCCTGGAGGACGGCGACTACGATCACCGCCTAGGTCGGAACAGCAAGAGTCCCGCGATCTACTTTGTCGACACGGGCGCGCCAACCGTCCTGTGCAATGGGTCGCCGTGCGACGCGTTCGGGTCGATTTACCGGATGGAGTTCGACGCCGGCAATCCGATCGAGAACACCCGCCTCACCCTGCTCGAGCGGTCCCGCGGCGCCGCTGTCGAATGGGCATCACCCGACAACATCGCATCCGGGAAGAACAGTCTCATGCTGCAAGAGGACCCGGCGTACCCGCAGTTCGCCCGCGCGCCGCGGATCTACAACTTCCTCACGAACGCGGCAGGCGCGCTGATCGATCGCGGTCAGGCGGTCGTTGAGACCGACAATGCCGAGTGCGTCGACGCGAACGGCACATGCTGGGAAACGAGCGGTATCATCGACGCCTCGGCTTGGTTCGGCGCCGGCGCCTGGCTGTTCGATGTGCAGGCGCACACACTGCCCGTGCCGTCGCAGAATCTGACGAGCGAAGGGGGGCAGCTGCTCTTGCTGCGGCTTCCGGGCAGCTGATGACCTAGCAGGACGCAGAGGGGCCGCGATAGTTTTCTGCGCACCATGCGGCTCCTCTGCTCGCTGTTCCTCGCTCTCCAGAGTCCCCCCGATACTGCGCACATCGTCATCGTCGCGACGACCGACGTGCACGGCCGCGTGTTCGGGTGGGACTACGTCCGTGATGCGGCCGCGCCGGGCGGCCTGTCGCGCGCCGCGACGGCGCTCGAAACGCTGCGCGGCCGCTACCCCGGCAACGTCGTGCTGGTCGACGCCGGCGATCTGCTGCAAGGCAATCCGTTCGCCACCTTCTACGGCCGCTACGACAAGCGCCAGCCGCAGCCCATCGTCAACGCCCTGAACGTGCTGCAGTACGACGCCGTCACGCCGGGCAACCACGATTTCGACTTCGGCGTCGATTTCCTGCGACGTGCCGCGATGGAGGCGACCTATCGCTACGTCTCCGCGAACGTGCTGGACTCCGCAGGCAGCCTGCTGTTTCCCTCGACCGTCGTGGTTTCGCGCGGCCCAATCAAGATCGGTATTACGGGATTGACCACGCCAGGCGTGATGCTGTGGGACGGCGCGCAGCTTGCGGGCCACGCCCGCGTCCGCCGCATCGCCGAAATGGCACCGGGGGGGCTTGCGCGGCTCGTCCGCGAGGGCGCCGATCTGAAGGTGGTGCTGATTCACAGCGGCTTCGGAGAGTCGACCTACGACACGACCGGTGTCGGCCCGGAGAACGACGCCGCGGCGCTGGCCGCCGTCACGCCCAAGCCCGACATCGTCATCGTCGGCCACACCCATCGCGAGATTCGCGATACCGTGATCAACGGCGTGCACTTCGTGCAGCCGAAGAACTGGGTGCAGAGCCTCGCCGTGGTGCACGTCTGGTTGCGGAGGGAGCCGGGAGCGGGGAGCAAGTGGACCATTACCAACATCCGGTCCGACCTGATTCCGCTGAACAACGTGGCGGAGTCACCGCGCTTCACCCTACGGCTCAACGCCACGCATGAAGCCGCGCGGCTGTGGGCGGGCACCTTGGTTGGCAGCGCAACACCGGGATTCGATGCGCGTTACGCGCGCGTGCAGGATACGCCGCTCCTCGACTTCGTCAACGAAGTGCAGCGCCGTCGCGCGGGCGCGCAGTTGTCGGCCACCTCCGCGTTCGACACGCAGACGGGGTTGCCGGAGGGCGATGTCCATCAGCGCGACATGGCGGGCATCTATCCGTACGAGAATACGCTGCGAGCCGTCAAGATTTCCGGCCAGCAGCTGCGCGAGTTCCTGGAGCAGTCCGCCCGCTATTTCCGCACGTACGAGCCGGGGAGTCCGATCATCAACGACAGCGTTGCGGGATACAACTACGACGTCGTCAGCGGCGTCGTCTACAACGTCGATCTGTCCCGTCCCGCCGGGCAGCGCATCCGGGGGCTCGCCTACGAAGGCCGGATCGTCCAGCCCAGCGACAGCTTCACGCTGGCGGTGAACAGCTATCGCCAGGCGGGCGGCGGCGGATACTCGATGCTCGCGCGCGCGCGAGTGGTCTATGACAAAGGCGAGAACATTCGCGAGCTGCTGGTCGACGAGATCCGGCGGGTGCGCACGCTGCAGGCGACCGCGTATTTGCGGCCGAGCTGGTCGATCATTCCCGATCCCGCCAGAGCGGCTGCGCGTGCCGCGTTTGCGCCCGCCCCTGCCGCCGCGGCCGGTGCCGCCAGCACGAGGGACAGCACGCTCCTGCGGGTGCTCGCGACCAGCGATCTCCACGGACAGCTCGAGCCTCGCGTCTGGGAGTGGTCGCAGGGGCGCCAGGTGGGGGGCGTGGCGGCGCTGAAGCCCTGGCTGGACAGTCTCGCGCGGGTCTGCTACTGCGCGTCGGTGCGACTCGACGCCGGCGACGAGATGCAGGGCACGGCGCTCTCGAACGCGACCTTCGGCCGCGGCACCGTCGATGCCCTGAACACCATCGGCATCGACGCGGCGGCGATCGGCAATCATGAATTCGATTGGTCCCTCGATACCCTGCGCGCGCGCATGCGCGAAGCCAAATACCCCTTCCTGTCCGCTAACATCACCAACACCGCCGGCACCGCGCGGCCCGACTGGGCAAAGCCGTGGACATTGGTGACCAAGAATGGGGTGAAGATCGCCGTGATCGGCTTGACGACCACCGAAACGCCGACGAGCACGGCAGCGCGCAACATTCAGGGGCTCGCGTTCGGCGACGGCGCGGAGGCGATCAAGCGGTATCTACCCGAAGCGCGCGCCGGTGCCGATTTCGTGATCGTCGTGGCGCACGCGGGCGCGGTGTGCGATTCGGGGGCGAGCCCGGCGTGCCACGGCGAAATCCTCGATGTGGCCCGCCAGCTCGATTCGGGCTCGGTCGATCTGATCGTGGCGGGCCACACTCATGCGCGCGTGAACACGGTGGTGCACGGCATCCCGATCGTGGAGGCGCAGTCGAGTGCACGGTCGATCGGCATCGTCGACTTCGTGCGCACCAGCGGCCGCCGGGAAGTCCGCGTCCAGCTCGTCACGCCGTTCGTCGACCAGGTGAAACCGGATGTCGCGATGGCGGATGCGCTGAACCGCCAGCAACAGGCGGTTCGCAACATCACCGAGCGCGTGGTCGCGCGACTCCGATTTCCGCTCAAACGGGAAGGCGACGAGTACGGGCTCGGGCGGCTCATCGCGGACGCGCAGCGGGGGGCCGGTCACGCCGACGTGGCGATCATGAACAATGGCGGCATCCGCTCCGACCTGCCCGAAGGGAGCATTACCTGGGGCCAGGTCTATCAGGTGCAGCCGTTTCAAAACCGTCTCCTGCGACTCACGGTCAAAGGCTCGGTGCTGCAGGAGGCGTTGGAGCAGTGCGTGGCCGGCCGCGATCACCTGCCGGACTGTCACATCGCTGGTGTCGAAGTCTGGTATGACGCGCGGAAAGAGCCCGGCAAGCGCATCGAGCGCACCCGCTTTCCCAACGGCACAGCGATCGACAAAGACCGCACCTACACGCTGGTGGTCAGCGACTTCATGGCGACCGGCGGCTCCGGATTCCGCATGCTGGTGGGCGCGCCCAGGGAGGACCTCGACGTCCTCGATATCGATGCACTGACCCGCTATCTCGGCGTGTTACGGCCCCCCGTGGAGGCGCCGGGCGACGTGCGCTTCCATCGGACCGATCGCTGATGCGGGTTTTCGTCAACGACACAGCAGTCGATGTGCCCCGTGGCGCCCGCGTGCGCGACGCGGTCGCGCAGGCGGACGACGGCCTCGCCAAGCTGCTCGACGGCGCCGCCTACGTCACCGACGCCGCCGGCCGCACGATCGACGCCGGGGACGCGGTCGGCGAAGCGGGCTCGGTCTATCGGGTCGTCGTCTCGGCCCGCCGGGACGCGAAGCCGCGGCTCACCAAAGACGCGCTGCGGCGCTGGCCCAAGGCCGAGCTGCACGTCCATCTCGACGGTGCGCTGCGACCCGCGACGATGTTGGACCTCGCGCGCCAACACGGCATTCGCTTGCCGGCCGACACCCCGGAGGCGCTCGCCAAGGCGATGCTGGTGCGCGACGCCAAAAATCTCGAGGAGTATCTCGAGAAATACACGATCACGCTTTCGGTCCTGCAGACCGCCGCGGCGCTCGAGCGCGTCGCCTACGAATTCATCCTCGACAAGGCCGCGGAAAATGTGCGCTACGTCGAAGTGCGCTATTCGCCGCTGCTGCACCGGCCGGCGCTGACCTTGGCGCAGGCGATCGAGGCTCCCCTTGCGGGAATACGGAGGGGAATCAAAGAGACTGGAACCAGAGTTGGGCTGATCGTGTGCGCGATGCGCACCAAGCCGCCAGCCGAATCGCTGGAGCTGGCGCGTGTCGCGGCCGAGTACCGCTCCGCGGGCGTGACGGCGTTCGATCTGGCCGGTGCCGAGCGCGGTTTCCCCGCGCGCGATCATCGCGCGGCCTTCGAGTACGCGGCGGCGCATGGGATGGCATGCACCTGTCACGCCGGCGAGGGCGACGGCCCCCTGTCGATCGCTCAGGCGTTGCATGAGTGTGGGGCGCAGCGGATCGGTCATGGCACACGCCTTTTTGAAGCTCCGCAGTTGCTCGACGAAGTCGTTCAACGCCGTTTGCCGTTGGAGATGTGCCTGACGAGCAACGTGCACACGCACGTCGTCGCGTCGGTGGCGGAACATCCCTTTCGGCGCTATTTCCAGCAGGGCGTCGTCGTCACCCTCAACACCGACGGCCCGCTGACCGACGGCATCACCCTGACTGACGAGTATTTCCTGGCGCACGCCGTACTGGGCCTCTCGCCCGGCGATCTGGCGCGAGTCGTGCTGAACGGCTGCGAGAGCGCGTTTCTGCCGGAGTACGAAAAGGTCGCGCTGGTGTCCCGCGTGCAGAGCGAACTCGACGAGCAAGGGGGAATCTCGTGACGTCCTGGCGCCGGTTCGTGATCGCGTTTGCGGCGACCTTGGTGTGCGGCATCATCGTTTTTTCGATGCCGCAGCTGATGAACAGGGTGATCGGCGCGACGCTCCACGCATTCGCGCAGGACACCACCAAAGCCCGGCAAGACACAACCAAAGCCCAACCCGCTCCGCAGCAGCCCGCAGCCCCCGTGACCTTCGTGCCGCGATCCCTCGGCGCGCGGCTCACCGGAGTCTTCGGGCTCATCTTGATCCTCGGCATCGGCGTCGCCCTGTCGCGCAATCGCCGCGCGATCAGCCGGCGCGTAGTGGCGTGGGGTGTGGGGCTGCAGCTGGTATTCGCCGTCTTCGTCCTGCGGGTCCCATGGGGCCAAGCCCTCTTCAGGGGCCTCGGCGACCTGGTGACGAAGATCCTCAGCTTCTCCTATGCGGGCTCGGAATTCGTCTTTGGCGAGATCGGCAAGCAACATTCGAGTCTCGGCGTGGTGTTCGCCTTCCAGATCATGCCGGCGATCATCTTCGTCGCCGCGCTGTTCGCGATCCTGTACTACCTCGGCATCATGCAGATCGTCGTGAAGGTCCTGGCGATCGCGATGAACAAGATCATGGGCGCGAGCGGCGCCGAGAGCCTCAACGTCGCCGCATCGATCTTCATGGGGCAGACCGAGGCGCCGCTCACCATCCGGCCATTCCTGCCGCGCATGACGCGTTCCGAGCTGATGACCGTGATGACCGCGGGCATGGCGCACGTGTCCGGATCGATCATGGCTGCGTACATCGCGTTCGGGATCGAGGCGCGGCACCTGCTGACGGCAGTGATCATGACGGCGCCCGGTACGATCATGATGGCGAAGATTCTCGAGCCGGAGACGGAGGTCCCCGAGACCCTCGGCGGGGTCAAGGTCGACATTCCCCGCACCGACGTGAACGTGCTGGATGCGGCGTCCCGCGGCACGAGCGAGGGCTTGCACCTGATGCTGAACGTGATCGCGATGCTGATCTCGTTCATCGCCCTGATTGCGCTCGTCAACGGCGCGTTCGGCTGGATCCACGGATTTGCGCCCTGGTTCCCCGAGACCCTGCAGACCGTGCTCGGCTGGATCTTCCGCCCGATCGCCTGGGTGATGGGCGTACCGTGGCACGACAGCGGCACCGTGGGCGCGCTGCTCGGTGAGCGCATGGTGGTCAACGAGTTCGTCGCTTACGCGCATCTCGGGCCGATGAAGGCCACCCTCGATCCCCTCTCGTTTACCATCGCGACCTTCGCGTTGTGCGGCTTCGCGAATCTCAGCTCGATCGGGATTCAGATCGGCGGAATCGGCGCATTGGCGCCGGACCGCAAGCACGACCTGGCCCGCCTCGGACTCCGCGCCATGATCGCGGGAACGCTCGCCAACTTCCTCTCGGCGACGCTCGCGGGAATCTTGTTGTGACGGGGAAGGGGGACGGGGGACGGGGGACGGGGACGGGGACGGGGACGACGGTCGACGCAGCAACAGCAGCAGTCAAACAGCGCCTGGGCAAGCTCAAACCGCGTATCGCAATCGTCCTCGGCTCTGGCCTGGGCTTTCTCGCCGACGAAGTCGCCGAACCCATCCGTATTCCGTATCGCACCATCCCCGGCTTCCCCGAGCCCGGGGTCGCGGGCCACAAGGGCGAGCTCGTCGCCGGGAAGCTCGAGGGCGTGCCGGTCATCGTGCAGGCCGGCCGCTTTCATTTGTATGAAGGGCATCCGGCGGCCGTCGCCGGCCTGCCGGCCCGCGTTTTTGCGGAGCTCGGCGTCCGGGTCCTGATCGTCACCAATGCGGCCGGGGGTGTGCGGCGGACTTTCCCCGGCGGGACGCTGATGCTGATTGCCGATCACATCAACCTGATGTGGCGCAACCCGCTCATCGGGCGGCCCGAGCCCGGCGAGCAACGCTTTCCCATCATGCACGAGCCGTACGACGGTGAGCTGCGAGCCCTGGCGCGCACGGTGGCGCGCGAAGCCCGGATTCCGATGGAAGAGGGAGTCTACGTCGCCCTCCTTGGGCCTTCGTACGAGACGCCCTCCGAAGTCCGCATGCTCGAGCGGCTGGGCGCCGACGCCGTCGGGATGTCGACGGTGCCGGAAGTGCTCGTCGCCCGGTCTCGTGGTATGCGATGCCTGGGGTTTTCCATTATTACGAACCCAGGGGCCGGCATCACGGGGGAGGCGCTCTCGCACGACGAGGTGCTGGCTGTGAGCGAACAGGTCGCCCGAAAGCTCGCCGTGGTCCTGAAAGGAGTGCTCCAGCGGATCAAATAGCCCCTACCCTCGCCCTGATGCAGTCCTGACGTTCGCTTTGCAACCCTTTTCCTTCCCGCTCTGTCATATCAACCGATAACCGCCGCGCGCTCGCCGTCAGCGTTCGCGACCGGGGTTCACCCTTCACCTCCAGCACCCGGACGCATATGCCGACGACGCTCCAGTTGCTCCTCGCTCTGGCTGGCCATCAGCCTATCGTTGCCGTCGATTCGCCACCTCCGGCGCCTCCGGCGCCGCAGCAGTTGCGCGCCGTGCGACTTTCCGGCGGCCAGGCCGTCTCCATCGACGGCCTGCTGACCGAGCCGCTCTGGCAGACCGCGGAGCGCGTCACGGGCTTTACGCAGCGCGATCCCACGCAAGGTGCGGTCCCGACTGAGAGTACCGTCGTCTACATCGCCTATGACGACGCGGCGCTCTACATCGGTGCGCGGCTGTACGACGCGCATCCCGATTCGATCGTGGCCCGCTTGGCGCGCCGCGATCAAGGAACGAGCTCCGACCGCTTCCAGGTATACATCGACTCCTATCACGACAAACGCAGCGGTTTCTTCTTCGGGATCAACGCCGCGGGCACATTGTACGACGGCACGCTCTTCAACGACGACTGGGACGACGACGACTGGGACGGGGTGTGGGAAGGCAAGGTCATGCGGGATCCCCAGGGGTGGACTGCGGAGATGCGGATCCCCTACTCGCAGCTGCGCTTCGTCAGGCAAGGCCAGTACGTGTGGGGCATCAATTTCCGACGCGACATCGCCCGCAAAAACGAGTTCGATTACATCGTTTATACGCCGAGGGACGGCCGCGGCTTCGTGTCGCGATTCCCGGACCTGGTGGGGATCGAGCGCATCGAGCCCCCACGGCGCCTCGAGATCATGCCATATGCGACGAGCCGTGCCGCCTTCACGCGCCAGCCCGCCGGCAACCCCTTCAATGACGGCTCCAAATTCGAGCCGGGGGTCGGCGCGGACGCGAGGATCGGGCTTGGCTCGAATCTGACGCTCAACGCCACGATCAATCCCGATTTCGGGCAGGTGGAGGTCGATCCCGCCGTCGTGAACCTGAGCGACCGGGAGACCTTCTTCAACGAGAAGCGGCCATTCTTCGTAGAAGGCTCATCCATCTTCCAGTTCGGCTTTGGCGGTCAAAGCAACTTCTGGGGATTCAACTGGTCGGGACCGAACTTCTTTTACAGCCGGCGCATCGGCCGTGGGCTGTCGGTGCCGGGCGCCCCCGCCAACGGGTACGTCGACGGCCCCGACGGCGCCCACATCCTCGGCGCGCTGAAATTGACCGGGAAAGTCGCCGGTAGCTGGAACGTGGGTGGCCTGACGGCCGTAACGGCTCAGGAGCGCGCCACGCTGCAAGACAGCCTCGGCTCGCGCTGGGGCCAGGAGATGGAGCCGCTCGCGGCGTACGGCGTGTACCGCGCGCAGAAGGAATTCCACAAGGGCCGCCAGGGGCTTGGCTTCGTATCCACGGTCGCCGGGCGCTCGTTCGATGATCCCACGTTACGCGATTTCCGCAACAGTAATTCGCTGACCGTGGGAACCGACGGCTGGGTCTTTCTCGACACGTCCAAGACGTGGGTGACGACCGCATGGGTGGCCGCGTCACGCATCGCCGGATCACCGGCGCGCATCACCGCGGTGCAGCGCAATTCGGTGCACTACTTCCAGCGGCCCGATGCAGGGAGCGTGGATGTCGACAGCAACGCCACCTCGCTCACCGGCACGGCCGCGCGGTTCACGCTCGCCAAGCAGCGCGGCAACACCTTCGTGAACTCCGCATTCGGTGTGATCTCGCCCGGATTCGACGTGAACGATCTCGGCTTCCTGTCGCGGACGGGGTACATCAACATGCACCTGGGCGGTGGGCGTACGTGGAGCAAGCCCGGCAAACATTTCCGGTACGCGGAAACGGGCGGCGCGTTGTTCCGCAACTACGACTGGGACGGCAACATCAACTGGTCGGGCGCGTTCAATTTCGGATACGTCCAGTTCAAGAACTACTACTGGGTCAACTGGAACGTCGCGTGGAACCCCTGGACCGTCGACAATCGTCGCACGCGCGGCGGACCGTTGATGCTGTTGCCGCCGGGATATCAATTCGGGCTCGACATGGGCTCGGACAGCCGCAAGTCGCTGACCCTGAACGGGGGTGCCTTCACCTACTTCCGTTCGTCCCAGGACGTCGAGTGGCAGAGCTACGTCAACGTCCAGTACCGCCCCGCCCCGAACGTGCTGTTCAGTGTCGGGCCGAGCCTGTACAAGCAGAACAACCCGTTGCAATACGTGGCCGCGGTCGCCGACACGACAGGCGGTGCGCCGAACACGTTCAACACGCACTACGTGTTTGGCACACTCAATCAGACGGAGCTATCGGCGGGAATTCGCCTGAACTGGACGTACAGCCCCACGCTGTCGTTGCAGCTGTATGCGCAGCCGCTGATCTCCGCCGGGAGCTACGGTTCGTTCCGCGAGCTCGCGCGTCCGCGCAGTGCCGCGTTTACGCGCTACGGTCGCGACAACGGCTCCACTATTGCCTACGTGGATTCGACCAAGTCCTACAGTGTCGATCCTGACGGAGCGGGTGCGGCCCAGCCGTTCTCCTTCGGCAAGCCCGACTTCAATTTCAAATCGCTGCGCGGCAATGCGGTGCTCCGCTGGGAGTACATGCCGGGATCCACGCTCTATTTCGTCTGGACGCAGAGCCGGTCGGATTTCGAGGATGTCGGCGATTTCCGGTTCGGTTCCTCCGTGGGCCGCATGTTCCGGGCGCCGGCGGAAAATATCTTCATGATCAAAGCCACCTATTGGTGGAATCCGTAACCGTGATGTGACGAAGATCGGGGGACGTACAGGTAGGGGCACGCCATTGGCGTGCCCCTACCTGTTTCGGTGCCATGGTTCCGTGCCCCACCATGGTTCGGTGCCCCACCATGGTTCGGTGCCCCACCATGGTTCCGTCCCCAATATGTTTCGGTGTCACGACGTGTTTCGGTGCTTTGGCGTGTCCTGGCCCACATGGTCCTGCCACCGTTTCGGATTCAAAATGATGTATCGTCGGGCGGCGTTAAGGTGTTGGTCGTCACGAATCACGGTCTCGTAATAATTCCGTTGCCAAACGTGTCGATTTCCTTCCGTTTCAATGATTTGCTTGGTGGCGTAGGATTTGAAGACGCCAATGATGGTCCCGAGCGAATCTCGCATGGCACCTCCGAAACGCCGGGGCATTCGATGCCATCGACCTGGATCGGCATTCGACGGATCTGCGGGGATTATGATGATCCCGTGCATGTGATTCGGCATGACGATGAATCGGTCGAGTCTGACGTTTGGGAAATGAAGAGGAATCTTGCACCAACCTTCACTAACGATCCGTCCAGCATTTGACAGCCGTACCTCGCCGTTGGCGATCGAACCGAAAATCGGCCTGCGCTCATACGCGCAAATCGTGACGAAGTACGCTCCCTTCCCGCGATAATCGTGATCGGGAAGGCGAATCGACCGCCGGTTGTATCCCGGGATTCGGAAGTCGCTGGCCATCGATCATAAATAGGATGGCGCGATTGATTCGTAGAACTGGAAGAACGCGCGAGGGGTGACCAAAAACGCGGGCTACAATCCTTCCTGCGGCGGTCTCGGCGGTGCCGGCACGAAATGATTCAGGGGTCCGTGGCCCTTGCCGAGCCCCGGTGCCGCCGCGATGGCGCGGTGCACGAAGTCGAGTCCGTCGGCGACCGCCTGCTCCAGTGAGCGTCCCAGCGCGAGCCCGGCGGTGATCGCGGCCGAGAGCGTGCACCCGGTGCCGTGCGTCGAGGTGGTGTCGATGCGCTCGTGCGTGAAGCGACGCACCGAGCCCTTGTGGACCAGCACATCGACGAGCGTCGCCGTGTCGGCGAGATGCCCGCCCTTCACGAGCGCGGCGCGCGCGCCCATCGCAACGAGCGCGCGGCCGGCGCGCTCCATGTGAGCGGGCGTCCGCACCTCCTCCTCGACCAGGATCTCCGCCTCATTCAAATTCGGCGTCACGAGCAGCGCGAGCGGTGCCAGCCGCCGCGCGATCAACTGCTCCGCGTCGCGGTCGAGCAGACGGTCGCCCGACGTCGCCACCATTACCGGGTCGAGCACGTAGGTCGTCAGACGATGATGGCCGATGCGTTCCGCGACGGTCTCGACGATTTCGCGCGACCCCAGCATCCCGCTTTTGACTCCCGCGGGCCGGAGATCGTCCGCCAGCGCGTCGATCTGCCGGGCGACGAGCGCGGCGGGCAGCGCCTGCCAGGCCGAAACGCCGAGGGTGTTCTGCGCGGTGACCGCGGTAACGGCGCTCGTTCCGAAGACGCCGAATTGATGGAAGGTCTTGAGGTCGGCCTGGATCCCCGCGGCCCCTCCCGAATCAGATCCGGCGATCGTGAGGGCTATCCTCATGAATGGGCCCAAGTCATCTTAGGTGCACCCGTGACCAGCGCGAGAGGACACATTCGCAGTAATCTGCAGTCGACCGTGCGCGATCTTCAACGCCGCAAGGCGCGCGGACGCCGCGGGCTCGCGGTCGTCGAAGGGGTGCGGCTGGTGGAGGAAGCTCTCGCGGCCGGCCTCGAGTTCAAGGGCGCGCTGGTCGCTCCAGAGCTGGCGCGCACGACGCGCGGGCAGGCGCTGACGGCTGAGCTGGCCAGCCACGCGATCGCCGTCGAAGAAGTCGGGTCGCGGACATTCGCGGATCTCGCGGGCACCGATACCCCGCAGGGGATTCTCGCGATCGTTCAGCCGCGGGTGTGGGCGCTGGCGGACATCACCGGGGAAGGACCGCTGCTCGTCGTCGACGGCGTGCAGGATCCGGGCAACGTCGGCACGCTGCTCCGCACGGCGCACGCGCTCGGCGCATCCGCCAGCTTGCTGTTGCGCGGCAGCGCGGATCCGATGAATCCGAAGGCGTTGCGGGCGGCGATGGGCGCGACGTTCCGGCACCCCGTGGTGCAGCTCGATGATGGGCCGTTCATCACGTGGGCGCGGGAGCGCGGCATCACCCTGTGGGCGGCGGCGGCGGACGGCGTGCCGCTCGCGCGGGCGCTCGATGCACGCCAGGCACGCAAAGAGGAGGGACTCATCGCGGTGATCGTGGGAAACGAAGGAGCGGGTATTCGCCCGCAGCTCAACGCCATCGCCGCGCAGCGCGTTGCGATTCCGCTGGCGCGCGGCGCCGAGTCGCTCAATGTGGCGGTCGCGGCGGGCATTCTGCTGTACGAGGTGCGGCGTGGGCACTGACATCGTCATCGTGGGCGGCGCGGTCCTGCTGGGGCTCTGCATGGGCAGCTTCCTCAACGTCTGTATTCTGCGGCTGCCGCGCGATCAATCGCTGCTGCGGCCGCGCTCGACCTGCCCGAACTGCAAGCAACCCATCGCCTGGCGCGACAACATCCCGCTCTTCTCCTGGCTGTGGCTGCGCGGCAAATGCCGCTGGTGTCATAAGCCCATTTCCAAACAGTATCCCCTCATCGAAGCACTGGTGGGCATCCTGTTCGGCGCCTCCGTGCTGGCCTATGGCCCCACGTTGCATGCCGTGAGCGCCGCGCTGTTCGGGACGATTCTGCTCGGCATCGCGATCACCGACGCGCGTCACTACATCATTCCCGACGAATTCACCTGGGGCGGCCTGGTCATCGGCCTGTTGCTCGCGCTTGGGGGAGGCGTGCAAGGTTTCGTGCAGGCCCTGCTCGGCGCCGCCGTCGGATTCGTCTTGCTGTGGCTCGTCGGCATGGCGGGCACGTGGGTCTTCAAAGAGGAGGCGATGGGTGGCGGCGATGTGAAAATGATGGCGATGGTGGGCAGCTTTGTCGCCTGGCGCGGCGTCCTGCTCACCGTGTTCGCCGGCGCCGCACTCGGCTCACTGATTTTCATTCCGTTATCTATCAAGAAGAAGCGACTGGTACCGTTCGGGGTATTCCTCGCCGTGGGCGCGGTCGTGGCGTACGTGTTCGGTGACGCGATCATCGCCTGGTACGGGCATTTTCTGAAGGGTGACTGACATACATGGGTAATCCGTTCGAAGGCCTGTTCGATTCGGGCGACGTGCTGGAACGCGTCGGCATCGACCTCACGGCGCAGGCGCGCCGCGGCGATCTCGAGCCGGTGCGCTGCCGCGACGCCGAGATCGCGCGCGTCGTCGATATCCTGTTGCGTCAGGGAAAGAACAACGCGGCGCTCGTTGGGAAGGCCGGCGTGGGCAAAACCGCGATCGTGGAAGGCCTCGCCCACCGCATCGCCGCCGGCGATGTGCCGCCGGCCCTGAAGGACGCGCGCATTCTCGGCCTGGACCACGTCTCGATGCTCGCCGGTACATCGTTCCGCGGCCAATACGAGGATCGCATCCGTCGGTTGGTGCAGGCGCTCCAGGCCGACCGCAATCTCATTCTCTTCGTGGACGAGCTGCACAACCTCATTGGGCAGGGCACGGCGATGGGCGCGGCGATGGACGCCGCCAACATGCTGAAGCCCGCGCTCGTCCGCGGCGATATCCGCGTAATCGGCGCAACAACCGGCGAAGAGTACACCAAGTGGATCAAGACCGATCCCGCGCTCGAGCGCCGCTTCCAGCCGGTGACCATCGAGGAGCTGGACGCGATTCAGACGTGGGAGGTGCTCGTCGCCAGGCGGACGCGCCTCGAGCGCCATCACGCCGTGGCGATTTCGGACGACGCGCTGAAGGCCGCGATCGTACTCACCGACCGCTTCGTGCCCGAGCGCGCCCGGCCCGACAAGGCCATCGACGTGCTCGACGAGGCGTGCGCCCACGCGCAGGCGACGGCGCGCGTGTCACCTGAGCTCGACCGGCTCATTCGAGACCGGAAGAAGGTGGAGGCCGCGATGCGCCGCGGGGCGAGTGAGGAGCGGACGCCGGAAGAGCCGATGCCGGATCTCGCGACCGTGCTCCAACGGTTCGGGGAAGAGATCGAGGAGTTATTGGGCGGTCGAAGACGGTCGAAGGCGGAGGAGGCTGGCGAGGTGGCACCTCCGCCGACCTCCCCCGCCGCCGACCGTCCTCCCCCGTCTTCGCTCGAAGCTCAGCGCGACGACCTCGACCGCCGCCTGCGGGCCGAGCTCGAGCGGCAGGGCATCGTCGTGAGCGGCAAAGACATCGCGCGCGTGGTCGCCGCCGCGGTGGGAAAAGGAATCGAGTGGGCCGGCTGATCCGCGGAGTCACCACGGCGATTCTGGTCGTATTGACGCTGGCATGCCGCGAGCGGGCCCAGACGGTTCAGAGCGAAGCCGAGCTGAAAGACATGGTACATCGGATGATGCCGGGCGTCGCCGAAGCCGCCCGGATGCCGTTCAAGCGCGAGCCAGTCGTGCTGCGCCGCTCTCGCGAACAGGTCCACGATTACGTGATCCACAAGATCGACGAAGATCTGCCGCCCGCGGAGCTGAACGGCTCCCAGGCGGCATTGCGGCTGTTCGGCTTGATCCCCGAATCGATGGAGCTCCGCGCCACGCTGATCAACCTGCTCACCGAGCAGATCGCCGGCTTTTATGACCCGGACTCGAGCGCGCTGTTCATCGCCGCCGACGTGCGGCCGCAGCAGCTGCGTACCGTCATATCGCACGAGCTCGTTCATGCGCTGCAGGACCAGTACGCCAGACTGGATTCGATGATCGCCCAGCGCCATCAAAACGATCGCCGGACCGCCGCGCAGGCGGTGCTCGAGGGACAGGCGACGCTCGTGCAACTGTTCGTCCTGATCCCCGAGCAGAATCCCGACACGCTGCCGCTCGGCCTGTTCTGGAGCTCCCGGTCCGTCCTGGGTGGTTTGCAGCAGGGGGAAATGCAGCACTTCAACGAGGCCCCCCTCTGGATGCGCGAGACGATCCTGTTTCCCTATCTCGGCGGCGCCGATTTCATGGTCTGGTACCGCCACAAGTACGTCGGCCGCTCGGTGCTCGACTCGATGCCCACGTCGACGGAGCAGATTCTCCATCCCGATCGCTACGCCCTGCACGACCAGCCGACGGATCTCACGTTCGTCCGCGGGAACGGCGATACCGTCCAGTACGAAGACAATCTGGGAGAGTTCGAGACGCGCGTCCTGCTACAGCAGGATCTGGGCAATGAGTCCGAGGCAACCCGCCTCGCCACCGGTTGGGACGGGGACCGCTATGCCGTGCTCGGTTCGCAGAGCGAGGCGCTCGTGTGGTATAGCGTGTGGGACGACACGACAGCCGCCGGGCGATTTGCGGAGGGGCTGCAGCGGGCGTGGGCGAAACGACGGCCTGACGGCCGGACAGCCCGCCCTGAGCGGAGCGAAGGGGCCCGACGGTCGGAGATCAAGCAACTCACGATCGAAGGCAGACCGATCGTGCGGCTCGTGGATGCGCCGGCGGACTGGACAGGGTGGCGTGCGATTCCGACGGTGCGCCTCAGCGGAGGACGCGAGTAATCGTATAGATCAGCAAGCCCACCAGGCCGCCGACGAGTGTGCCGTTGATTCGCACAAATTGAAGGTCCCTGCCCACCGCCAGCTCGAAGCGCCGCGACGTCGCCTCCGCATCCCAACTCGCCACGGTTTGCGCAATCAAGTCGCCGATCTCGTGCCGGTATTTTTCCACGACGCCCGCCGTCACGTCGATGAGCAGGTCATCGATATCGGCGAGGAGTGTGGGATTCGACAGCAGGGCGACGCCGAATTCGCTGAGGCCGCTGTCGAGTGGGCCCGGGCCAGGGCTCGCGGTGCCGTCTCCGCTACTCGCCGCGGCCGCGTATTTCCGCACCGCCTGACGAATGCCGTCCCATAGTTTGCGGGCCAGCTCGTCGGTCTGCGCGCCCATCAGCCATTCTTCTTTCAGGGCCTCGGCGCGCGCGATCACTTCCGGCGAGTGCTGCAGCCGCTCGATGAAGTCGCGGATGGCGTTGTCGAACGCCGTGCGCAGGGGGTGCGCCGGATCCATCACCATGTCCTGCAGCAACCGTTCCACCGCTGCGATGATCTTCTGGTAGATCTTGTCATCGACCACCGGCGGTACCCACCAGGGCGTCTCGGCCCGCACGCGCTCGCGAATCAGCTCGCGGTTGTTCCTCACCGCTTCCGCCGCGAGCTTCACCGTCGCGTTGAGCAGCTCTTCCTGCCGATTGTCGCCCAGCGCGAGCGCGAGAGTTTTCCCGAGTGCCGGCGCGACGCGAAACGTGCGCACGCGGTTCCGCACCACCTGACTGACCAGGTCCTGCAGCTCGTTGGGCGGCAGGCCGTCCAGCGTTTTCACCAGGCCGCTGGCGAATTGGCGCGAGATCTGCTTCGCGTGCTCGCGGTCGGCGAGCCACTGCGCCGCGCGCTCGGCGGGGTGCACGCGCCGCAGGTTCGCCGCGATCACGTCGCGCGACAGGAAGTGATTCTGCACGAAGTTGCCGAGGATCTGCCCGATCCGTTCCTTTCGCGTCGCTACGATGGCGGTGTGAGGGATCGGGATGCCGAGGGGGTGCCGGAACAGCGCCGTCACCGCGAACCAGTCAGCCAGTCCACCCACCAACGACGCTTCGGCCGTCGCGCGGACGTAGCCAAGCCACGGGAATTGCGATTCGTAGAGGCTGGCGGCGACGAAGACCAGCAGCGCGACCGCGAGCAGACCCGTCGCCCGCCGCTTCATGGCCTCGAGCCGCGCCTGGCGCTCGGCGTCGTCGGGCCGACCCCATTGCGGGGAGACGCTCACCGCCTGGGCGCCAGGGATGACCTGCGGCGTCTGCTGCGCCTGCTGCGTCTGTTGCGTCTGCATTAGCGCCAAGATAACCCTCTTGGTTTAACGCCACTCGCCATTTAGCTTGCTAGGCTTATGTTTACGGCCCTTTCCGAGCAGCTGACCGGGGTACTGAACCGGCTCAGGGGTCGTGGGGTCCTCTCGGAAAGCGACGTCACCGACGCGCTGCGTGAAATCCGCCGCCACCTGCTCGAGGCGGACGTCAGTTTCGAGGTCACGCGTGGATTCGTCGAGCGAGTGCGCGAGCGGGCCGTCGGCGCGCTGCAAGTCAAAGCAGTCAGTCCCGGCCAGCAAGTCGTCAAGCTGGTGCACGACGAAATCGCGACGCTGCTCGGCGGCACCAAGGCTGGCCTCGAATTCGCCTCCGTAGGTCCGACGGTGATTCTCCTCGTCGGGTTACAGGGATCGGGGAAGACGACGACGGCAGCCAAGCTCGCGCGGCGCCTGAAGCTCGAGCAGAAGGCGCCGGCGCTGGTGGCGGCCGACATTTACCGGCCGGCGGCGGCTGAGCAGCTTCAGCAGCTCGGTGCGCAGATCGGCATTCCCGTTCTCGGGAAACGGGAAACGGGAAACGTGGTGCAGCTGGTGAAGGACGCATTGCGCGAAGCGGAATCGGCGCGCGCCCGGACGGTGATCGTGGATACCGCTGGACGGCTGCAGATCGACGCCGAGATGATGGACGAGCTGAAGGCGCTGAAAGCCGCGGTATCGCCGAAAGAAGTGCTGCTGGTCGCCGATGGCATGACGGGGCAGGACGCGGTGAAGATCGCGCGCGGCTTTCACGAGGGCGTCGGGCTCTCGGGCGTGATTCTGACGAAGCTCGACGGCGATGCGCGCGGCGGTGCGGCGCTCTCGATTCACGGCGTGACCGGCGTGCCGATCAAGTACATCGGTGTCGGCGAAAAGACGGATGCGCTGGAGCCGTTCGATCCGTTGCGGATGGCGGGACGGATTCTGGGTCAGGGTGACGTCGTCGCGCTGGTCGAGAAGGCCGCGGCGACCGTCGATGCGGAAGCAGCCAAGCGCCTCGAGCAGAAGGTCCGGTCCAAGAAGGGCATGGACCTGCAGGATTTTCTCGTGGCGCTGAAGCAGATGCAGAGCATGGGTCCGCTGAAGCAGGTGCTCGGCCTCCTGCCCGGGATCAATGGGAAGGCGCTGCAAGGCGTCTCGATGGACGACAAGCGGCTGAAGCACGTCGAGGCGATCGTGTTGTCGATGACGCCGGAAGAGCGCGCCGATCCCGGCATGTTGAACGGCAATCGCAAGCTGCGGATCGCCAAAGGGGCCGGACGGCCCGTGCAAGAAGTGAATCGGCTGCTGGAACAATTCCAGCAGCTGCGCAAGATGGGCAAGTTCTTAAAAAGGATGTAGGGAACGCTATGGCAACTCGAATTCGGCTGCGCCGCGTGGGACGGAAAGGCCAGGCCTATTTCCGGATCGTGGTGGCGGACTCCAGGTCGCCGCGCGATGGGCGCTTTGTGGCGACGATCGGCAATTACAACCCGCGCGCCAACCCAGCGGTGATCGATGTGAACGCGGAGCAGGCGCGGGCCTGGCTCGAGAAGGGCGCGATGCCGACCGATACGGTGCGCTCGCTCCTCAAAAAGGCCGGCGTACTAGGCAAATCAGCACCGCCCGCGAAACCCGCCGCATAGTCGGGCGGCTGCGCAAGCCGCACGGCCAGCAGGGCGAGGTGGCGGTGATCCCGCTCGTCGAAAATCCAGGGACGGTGTTCGTGCCGAAAGCGCGACTGTACGTCCTCGACGAAGATCGGAAGGTGTTGGCCGGTCCGCTGGTGGTCACCCGGCGCCGTGCCTATCATCGCGAATGGCTGCTTGGCTTCGAGGGCGTGACCTCGCGGGCAGCGGTCGAAGGCTGGCGCGATCAGCTCGTCGCGGTGGATGCCTAGCGATGCTCAGGGTCAACGTGGTGACGCTGTTTCCGGAATGGTTCACGGCTCCGCTCGGGTCGAGCATTCTGGGACGTGCGGCGAAAGCAGGCCTGGTGCAGTTTCGCGTCGTGCAGCTGCGGACCTACACGCACGACAAGCACCAGACGGTCGACGACGCGCCGTACGGCGGCGGGGCGGGGATGGTGCTGAAGGTAGAACCGATGGTGGAGGCTGTGGAGGATCTGAAGGTTGTGAAGGGGTCTCCCATCGTCCTGCTCTCGGCGCGCGGGAAGCTGTTCACGCACGATACCGCGGTCCGTTATTCGCTGGGCAGTGAGCTGACGTTGTTGTGTGGGCACTACAAGGACGTCGATCAGCGAGTGGTGGACGTCCTTGGCGCTGAAGAGGTGTCGATCGGCGACTTCGTGTTGTCGGGCGGGGAGCCGGCGGCGCTCGCGGTGATTGATGCGGTGGTGCGGCTGCTGCCCGGCGCGCTGGGGGATCACGAGTCGGCCTCGAGCGATTCGCATTATGAAGGATTATTGGCGCCGCCCAGCTACACGCGGCCGCCCAGCTATCGCGGGCTCGACGTCCCGGACGTATTGTTGAGTGGCGATCACGACAAGATTGCGGCATGGCGGGAGGCACAAGCCGAGCGCCTCACGCGCGAACGGAGACCGGATTTATGGGAAAAGCACGATTCTTAGAGGACGTCGTGAAGGAGAAGCTGCGGGCAGACATCCCAGCCTTCGCTCCGGGCGACACGCTGCGCGTCATGGTGCGCGTGCGCGAGGGTGAGAAAGAGCGGCTGCAGGCGTTCGAGGGCATCTGCATCGCCCGGCGCGGCGGCGGCATCAACGAGACGTTCACCGTCCGCAAGATTTCCGCCGGCGTGGGTGTCGAGCGGATTTTCCCGCTGCACGCCCCGTCGATCGCCGAGATCGGTTTGATGCGGAAGGGGCGCGTGCGGCGCGCCAAGCTGTACTTCCTGCGGCGGCTGGCCGGCAAGGCCGCGCGCATCCGTGAGAAGCGCGGCGCGGGGGAGCTCACCGTCCCCGGCACGTCGGAACAGGAGCCGCAGCAGACGTGAAGCACCGCCGCCCGTCGCTGACACGCGAGGCGGCGTTGTGGTGCGAAGGGCGCAGTAGCGTCGCCGGAATCGACGAGGTCGGCCGCGGCCCCCTGGCTGGTCCAGTGGTCGCCGCGGCCGTCGTGTTTCCGATGGGCGCGAAGCCGATCCGCGGGCTCGACGACTCCAAGGCGCTCTCGGCGCCGCAGCGCGAGAAGTTCGCCGCGAAGATCCGCGAGCGGGCGTTCGCGGTGGCGATCGGCGCCGCCAGCGTCCCGGAGATCGATCGGCTGAACATCCGGCGCGCGTCGATTCTGGCGATGGAGCGCGCGCTCCGCCGGCTCGGCTTCGCGCCGGCCCACGTCCTGGTCGACGGCCTGCCCTGTCCGGAGCTCGGCTGCGAGCACGAGGCGATCGTCGACGGCGACGCGCGCTGCCACTCGATCGCCGCGGCATCGATCATCGCCAAGGTGCTGCGCGACGCGCTCATGGACCGGCTCGCGCGACGCCATCCCGGTTACTGCTGGGAGACGAACAAAGGCTACGCGACGCCCGAGCACCTCGAAGCGATCCAGCGGCTCGGCCCCACCCGGCACCACCGCTACAGCTTCGAGCCGGTCGCGCAGATCGAGCTGCTAACGATTTCTGCTACGACGTAGTCCCTTCAGAAAATCGGGCAACGGCCGCGTGTTGAGGATGTCCGCCGCCGTCAGCCACGCCCGCCGGGCCACCGCCACGGCGAACCGCATGAACCCCAGCTCGCGAGTGTTGTGGGCGTCGGTCGAGAGCACGAATCGCACGCCGTGCGATTTGGCAGCGGCGGCGAGCGTGTCGGGCAGATCCATCCGCTCGCTGCCATTGATCTCCAGCAGGCATCCAGCCTGCGCCGCGGCTTTGGCCACGACGTCGAAGTCGAGCGGATAGGAAGGACGCACCGGCACGATCCGGCCGGTCGGGTGCCCGATGGCATCGACCCACGGGTTTTGGATCGCGCCGAGGAGCCGGTCGGTCAGCTGTCGCTCACTCTGCTTCAGGCCGTAGTGGATCGTCGCGACCACGTAGTCGGCTTCGGCGAGCACGTCGTCCGGCAAGTCTAGCTTGCCGCTTTCCAGGATGTCCATCTCGACGCTCTTCAGGATGCGAAAGCCCCGCAGTCCCTTGTTGAGCCGATCGATCTCCTTCCACTGGGCGCGAAGTTCCGCGGGAGTCTGCCCGGCCATTGACGTCCGCGGGGAATGGTCGGTAATGGCGATGTAGGCGTATCCGAGCGAGCGCGCCGCATCGACCATCTCGGCGAGGGTCGCCTTGCCGTCGCTCGCGTCGGTGTGCATCTGCAGATCGCCGCGGACCTGTTCGAGCGTCACGAGTTTCGGCAGCTGGTGCTGTTTCGCGAGCGCGATCTCGCCGCGGTTCTCGCGCAGCTCCGGTGGAATCCAGTCGAGACCGAGCGCCGCGTAGACGTCTTCCTCGGTCCGTCCCGAGATGCTTTTCGATCCCCGAAACACCCCGTACTCGTTGAGCTTGAGCTTCTTGACCTGCGCGATCTTGCGCAGCTCGATGTTGTGCGCCTGCGATCCCGTGAAGTACTGCATCGCGGCGCCGAAGCAGGACGGCTCGACGACCCGCAAATCGACCTGCAGGCCGCTCGACAGGCGCACAGTCGCGCGGGTTTCTCCCAGCGCCGCGACATGCGCGACCTCGCCGAATTTCCCGAACCGTTCGATCACGGCCGGCGCATTGACGCAGCTCACCACGATGTCGAGGTCGCCGATCGTCTCTTTGCGCCGCCGAAAACTGCCGGCGACGTCGATCGCGTCGATGCCGCCGCCCGCCTTGAGATAGTCCACGATCGCTCGGGCGTATTGCTCCGCCTCGTGCAGCACGATCCGCTGCGGCCCGGTGCCGGCGCCCGCGACGCCCTCCCGGATCTTCTCGAGCAGCTTGGGGCCGAATCCCGGGAGTTTGGCGATCTTGCCCTGCTCGAGCGCATCCTTGAGATCGGCCACGCTGTTCACCTTCAGCTGTTCGTGGAACAGCTTGACCCGCTTGGGGCCAAGCCCGGGAATGCGCAACAGATCGAGCAGCCCGGGCGGGAGGGTGGCGACGAGCTGCTGGCGCTGGGGCAGGGCGCCCGTCTCGACCAACGCGGTGATCTCTTTGGCGATGCCGCCCCCGATCCCCGGAAGCTCGGTCAGGTCGAATTCGCCGCCCCGGACCAGCTCCGCGATTGGATCGGGATGATCCGCGACGGTTCGCGCCGCGTTGCGATAGGCTCGGACCTTGAACGGATTGCCCGCCGAAATCTCGAGCAGGTCGGCGACGTCACTGAGGAGGCGGGCGATTTCGGCATTCTGCATTCCACGAAAATCGACGGTAAGAGGCCTTCTTGCCATCTCTCAGTTCGAGTGATACGCTAGCCGTCCCGAAACATTCCCTTCCCCAACCCGTCGGAGGCAGAAGCATGTTGCGTAAGCTCCTCGGGCCGGTGGTATTGGCTCTCGCATTCCCCGTGGTACTGGCGGCACAGGCTCAGGCGACTACCGGCATCATTCGTGGCACAGTCACCGACCCGTCGGGGGCCGCGGTCTCCGGCGCGACGGTCCTCTTGCGCGAAGCGCAGACCGGCTTCCAGCGCCAGGTGACGACGAACGAGCGCGGCATCTTCGTTGCGCCGCTCCTGCCGCTCGGCACCTACGACGTCGCGGCTCGCGCGGTGGGCTTCAGCGAGGTCCGGCGTACCGGTGTCCGGCTCGGCGTCGGTGAGACGGTCAACCTGACTCTGGCGCTCGCGGCCGTGCAGCTGCAGGCGGTGGTGGTCGAGGCGACGCAGCCGGTGATCGAGGCCAACAAAGTCGAGAGCTCGACGCGGCTGCCCGACGCAGCGGTGTCCCACCTGCCGAACAACGGACGCAACTACCTGAACCTGACCCTCCTCACGCCCAACGTGGCGATCGTACAGGGTCCGGACGGCGATGAGCTGGCGATCAGCGGGCAGAAGGGGATTCACAACAACGTCTCGGTGGATGGCGCCGATTTCAACAATCCGTTCTTCGGCGAGCAGCGCGGCGGCCAGCGCCCGCCCTTCACGTTCAACCTCGACGCGGTGCAGGAGATCGTCGTGACCTCCTCGGGCGCGAGCGCGGAGTTCGGGCGGTCCTCGGGCGGCTTCGTGAACGTCGTGACCAAGTCGGGGACCAATCAGCTCCACGGCTCGGTCCACTATTATGGAAAGGACGGCGCGCTGTCCGGCCAGCCGCATCATGGCAGCGTCACGCTGCCGGCGCCCGATTTTACGCAGCACCAGTTCGGGTTCACCCTCGGTGGGCCCATCAAGCACGACCGGGCATTCTTCTTCCTGGCCTACGATCAGCAGATCTACGACGAAACGAAGCAAACCAATCCGAGCCGCATCGCGGCGCCGTTGCGTGCCTGGATGGATACGGCGTTCGGCGGCGCGCTCAACAATGACTACGGCGCGATCAAGCGCACCAACAATGCTCGGGCGCTCATGGCGAAGTTCGACTTCCGGCTGTCCGACCGTCACAACGCGTCCATCAAATACAACTACACGTGGTCGGAGCAGGCGAACGGCACGTTCGATGTGGATAGCTGGGCCCGGAGCGCTAATGGATTGGAGCAGGATCACTCGAACGCCATCAATGGCAGCCTGGTGTCATATCTGACGCCGCGCGTCGCCAACGAATTCCGGTTCCAGTACTCGCGCGAAGACCGACCGCGTCCCTATGACGGCGCGCGCAGCAGCCTGTTGGGGCCGGACCCCACCGGTACCGGCCTGCGGCCGTTCCCGGACGTCGCCATGGACTTCGCGGGCGGCTATCGGTTCGGCTTGCCGTTCTTCCTGCCGATCGACTATTACGACACGCGTATTCAGCTGCTCGACAACATTTCCTTCTCCAAGGGCGATCACTTCTTCAAGCTGGGCGGCGAGTTCAATCGCGTGAACTCGGTGCAGACGTTCATCGGCTTCGCGAACAGCCGCTACATCTTCAGCTCGGTCAACGGGTTCCTGAACTACGTCGCGAACGACTCGCTGTACGTGGAATGCTCGAACGGCACCTCGAGCCTCACGGGTACCTGCCCCGGCGGCACGACGATCACCGGCCCGGTGCTGCTCTACCTGCAGCAAGCCGGCGTCGGCCGCTCGGTCCGCGAGGCGGGCACGCAGAGCATCCCGCAGAAGGAGCTGGCGCTCTACATCCAGGACACCTGGCGACCCAACGAAAAGTGGACGTTCAACTACGGCCTGCGCTGGGAAGCCCAGCTCGAGCCCAGCATCCTGTCGCCGCGGGACTCGACTTTCTACTCGGTCTATTACGATTCCACGGTGACAAACGGGCAGGGGACGTTCCGCTTCCCGTCGGATGGGACGATCCCGTCCGACAAGAAGATGTTCCAGCCGCGGATCGGGCTCACGTATGATCCCGGCGGCGATGGCCGGCAGGTGTGGCGCGCCAGCGCGGGGATCTACTACGCGCGCATCCCGGGACTGAACCTCGCGTCCACGCGCTCCACCGACGGCTATCGGGGCGTGACGCTGTTCGGCTCCAGCGCGACGGTGGGATTCCTGCCGCCGCCGTCGTTCCCGCACCTCTTCGCGTCGAACGTGCCGGCGTCGTCGGTCGCGTTCCCGTCGGTGTTCGTATTCGACCGCAACTTCGAGAACCCGCGCACGATGAGCGCGACGCTGTCGTACGAGAAACAGGTCGCGTCGGATCTCGGATTCACCCTCAGCTACACGCACGCGAAGACCGATCACCTGACGCGGTTCATCGACCGCAACGCGGGCGTGTTCGGGACCCCGTTCGGGACCGGCCCGCGAGCCCTCTCCACGCTCACCGTGGTGGAGTCGAGCGCCAAGTCGAACTACAACGGGATTACGGTCGGCCTGAAGCGCGTGCTCGATCCGAACTTCCAGTTCCAGGTCAACTACACGCTGTCGTGGGACAAGTCGGACGACGATAACGAGCGCGATCCGTTCACGTTCCGCTACGCGCGGGCCGACAACCTCGGGCCCGAGTACAATTGGAGCGACCGCGACCAGCGGCACCGGTTCAACGGCTGGATGGTGGCGAACATCGGCGGTGGGATCTACCTCAACAACCGGGTGAGCATCTACTCCGCCCAGCCGACGTCGGCGAGCTGCGGTCCAACCACGTTCAGTCCGTTCGCGCCCGCCAAGGGGCAGCGGGCCACATCGGCGGCCGACCGGAACTGCGCGGACGGCAACGTGCTGAAGCGCAACACGCTACGCAAGGACAACAGCTACTTCTCGTGGGACATCGGGTTGACTGCGCCGTTCAACGTCGGGAAGGGCCGCGTCGAGGTGATCGCGCAGATGTTCAACGTGTTCGGCAACGAGAACTTCCGCGATCCCGCCGCGACGAGCCTGCTGTTCAACTTCGACGGCACGCTGCGCAGTGGTCTCGGCGATCCGCAGCAGACGCAGATCGGGGTGCACTGGATGTTCTAACCGGACGGTCGGACGGTCCGACGGCCTGACGGCCGGGTGGTCGCGGGTGCGGCCGTCCGGCCGTTTGACCGACCGGCCGTTAGCTCACCGTGATTTGCTGCACCATTCCCCGCGTGAAGTGCGGCTTCCCGTCTTTTGCGTCCGGCACATAGCAATTCAACAGATAGTTGCCCGGTGTCAGCGTGATGGTCAGCCATCCGACTTTCCCGCGATCAGGTCCAGTCAGGCCGCCGGCCGGGTCCGCAGGAGCAGTGCCGCGCATCCCGCCGGCCATCCATTTCTGCCAGTCGGCCAGGGTTTTTCCGGGAGCGAGCTTCTCGATGGTAAGCTCGTGCAGCTGCGGACCGCTGTTTTCCACGCGAATCGTATGCGTCCCGGCCGTCAGCGGCGTCGACAGCGAGAAGGCGTAGTCAGAGAGCGTCACGGTCACGTCGGCCTTGGGCTCCACCGGTGCCGGGGCCCCGGCGACCGCGGGCGTCACGACGAGTCGCCGGTACATCCCCTTCACGACGTGCGGCTTCCCATCGACGCTCGGGATGAAGCACAGGATGAGATAGTTGCCTGGCGCGACGTGGGCCGTGACGATCGAGCTGTCGCCACTCACGACCGCACCGGCGCCGGCGGGAAACGTGAGCCACTCGGGGATCGGACCTTCCTTGAGCAGCGCGGCTTCGAGCTCGGCGAACGTTTTCCCCCCCGCGCCCGCGATGACCGCCTGATGCGGCTCGCGCCCCGGATTGAGCATCCGGAATGTCGTCAATCCCGCCGGAATCGTGTCCGGCGCAGCGAATGCGTACTCGGTGGCCGTAATCGTGACGACGCGAGCGGTGGGCGGAACGGTGGGTTTGGCAGACGTGCAGGCGGTGGCAGCGACGAGCACGCACACGGGACGCCACAGAGTCACGACGGTCTCCTACGCTTGACGTTTGAGCAGCACGATCCCGGAGAAACGCTTGAACTCGGCGCGCCGCTTTCTGGAAGCGAACAGGCCGAGCAGCCGCCATACCCATGATATCCTGGGCGCGCGTCGCAGCCGCAACGCTGCGTCGAGGATCGGATGATACTCGGCTTCGACCCAACCGGTGGGGGCGAAGAACGCCGTGCCTTCCGCGGGCGCAAACAGCATCGGCGCGTTTCCGGAGCGCAGCTGGTTGCCCCAGGTGCGACTCAGGAACTGCAGCAGCGCCGGCGAGGCGAGATCGATCAACCACCACCGGAAGGTGGGCTGAGCGGAAAGGTCCCGGGCGAGCGATGTGACAGCTTCGGGCTTGAGGTAGACGAGCAGCCCTTCCGATAGCACGAGCGCCCGTTTGGCCTGCGCGCCGATGCGCTGGAACAGCGCGCGCCGTGCCACCTGATCGGTGAGATCGGTGTGGACGAACTCCACCCGGCAGCGCGGCTGTTCGCCCGCCAGGGCCGCTTCCTTGTACGAGAGGATCCCTTGGAGATCGACATCAGTCCAGTGGAGCGCTGCGGGCAGATCGAGACGGTAGGGGCGCGCATCCAGGCCGGCCGCGAGGTTCAAGACCGTGTCGACGCCTTCCTGTCTCACGAGGCGCAAGATGATTTCGTCCATCACGGCGGTGCGGACGACCATGGGCCACGCCCACTTCCGACCTTGAGGCATTGAAGCCAGGATCTGCTCGCCCGCTGGCCCCGCCAATCGGCGCGCGTACGGATCGCGGAACAGAGCGTCTCGGCGCTCGCTCTCGATAGCGCGGTACATGGCAACCCAACGGGCCGTATCCGAAACATGGGTGATGGGGGAGGGCATGGGCTGGAAGGTAAAGGCGTCAAATAACAGGCGTCAAATGAGCTAAAAACTAAAGGCGTCGAATGAAAAGCGTCCAATGAGAGACGTCAAATCAACGGCGTCGAATAAAAGGCGTCGAAAGAGGCGTCGAATGAACAAACGTGTGGACTACGTTGCTACTTCTCGGGAGGGGGATGCTCGTACAGGCGCCGGAGCATCTTGAGGATCAAGATCGTACTGCTCTGTAGGGACCGCACGGTCGAGCGTTGCTCCTCGGTGCTGGGAGCGATCAACCGAAATTGCGAAAGCGTCTCCTGAGCCGACCCACGAGCCTGAAGAAGAAAGCGACGGAAATCGGCAACCGTACCGCGACCACACCCCTCAACAATGTTTAGCGCTACGGAGCTCGAGGAACGAACGAGCTGGTCCGCACGCGATAGCGCGCCGGGCCCCCGGAATGTCTTGGCCAGGTCAACACAACGCCTGGCTACGATTTCAGCCACCTGGACCACGCGTAGGGCGTGGGGATTGGAGCGAAGCGCCATCCCCCACAATCGGCGGCTTCACGATATGTGCGTCACCTAATTGACGCCGTTACGGTGTTTTTCGACGCCTCTTTCGACGCCGTTGCTTCGACGTCGTTATTTTGACGCAGTCTTTCGACGGTTTAGCTTTGACGCAGTTGATAGGAGTCGACGGTTTAGCTTTGACGCAGTTGATAGGAGCCGGTAGCTCAGTTGGTAGAGCAACGGACTTTTAATCCGTAGGTCCCGGGTTCGATCCCCGGCCGGCTCATGGCTCACATCGATCCTTCATCACAGCTTCCTGTGGCGCCAGCCATCATGGTTCAGCGTGCCGATATCTGAGATCTCGCTGGTCCTCGTTCGGCTGAGCGAGTCGTTCAGCGACTTTTGGCCCCTCCTGGCGCGAGAGCTGGAGGTGCCTCTCGTCGAATGGCGCCCAGACGGGGGAGAACCCCCGCCGGCGGGCGCGGCGCTCGTTGTGATCGCCGCGGGCGGCAGTGAGCTCGATCTCCCCACGTTCGTGCACCAACTCAGCCTTCCGTCCGATATTCCTGTTGCCGCCGTCGGCGCGGCGGCGAGCCACCGCGTCGCCGCGCACGTCGTCGCCGCGGGCGCGGCGGACTATTTTGCGCTGCCCGACGATCGGGATGCGCTCCGGGAATTCGTTGCCGCGGGCCTGACCCAGCGCCGCGCGATGCTGGCCCGCGCGAGCCGGACGCGGCTCGAGGCGGAGGCGCATGCGTTTCGGGAGATGGTCGGGGCGAGTCCCTCGCTCCGCACGACCCTGGAGCGCGCCGCGCGCGTGCTCCCCCATGCCGACGCGACCGTTCTCATCACTGGCGAAACCGGAACGGGGAAGGAGCTGTTGGCGCGCGCGCTGCATTACGGCGGCCCGCGCGCCGCCCGGCCGTTCGTGGAGCTCAATTGCGCCGCCATCCCCGCGCAGCTGCTCGAGAGCGAGCTGTTTGGTTACGAACGCGGCGCGTTCACCGACGCCAAGACCGCCAAACCGGGGCTGTTCGAGGCGGCCGACGGCGGCACCCTCCTGCTCGACGAGATCAACCGCCTCGCGCCCGAGCTGCAGGCCAAGCTGCTGCGCGCGCTGGAAGAGAAGACGACGCGGCGCCTCGGCGCGACGACGAGCCGGCATGTGGACGTGCGGATCGTCACCGCGACGAACGCCGACCTGGCGACCGAAGTCCAGGAGGGCCGCTTTCGCGAAGACCTCTTCTACCGGCTCAACGTCATCAGCCTGCACCTTCCGGCGCTGCGCGAGCGGGGCGACGACGTGCTGCTGCTGGCTGAGGCTTTTGTCAAAAAGTTCAGCGCCCAGTATCGCCTGCCGGAACCGCCGCTCGGTCCCGCCGTCCGGGGCGCGCTGCTGGCGCACGCCTGGCCCGGCAATGTGCGCGAGCTGCGGAATGCGATCGAGCGCGCGCTGCTGCTGTCCCCACCGGGCGTTCTGGAGATCGGCGAATTGACCCCCGCCGCGCCGCCGCTCGCGGCCGGCGAGCTGCCATTCCCGGCTCGCCTGGATGACATCGTGCGCGCGGCCGCGCACGCGATGCTCGAGGCAACGGGCGGCAATCGCTCAGAAGCAGCGCGCAGACTGGGCATCTCTCGCTCGCGTCTGCAGCGCCTCCTGGAAGGCGGCGAGAATCTGGAGACTGCCTCAGAGTGAGTCAGGTGCTGCGAGACGCATCAGGCCTTCGCAGCCAACCCTCGCAACCGCAACGCCGTTGCGTGGTCTGGGCCATGCACAGGAGCACCGCCGAACCTCTTTCTCGGGGAGTTTCGTGATGCGTCGACTCTTGTTGATCAGCGCCGCCGCCGCCGCCGCCGCGCTGCTGAGCTGCACGGATGGTGCCGGCCCTTCCGGCGTGCCGGATGCGCAGCTCCACATCGTGCGGCAGGATCCGACGGCGCCGGCGCTCGATTCCACGGTCGCTCGCTTTTGGGCAAAGGTGGGGGAGGGGAGGGAGATTCGGATTGGATACCAGCCCCCCGCCGACACCGGTGAGGATTTTCTGCGGTTCGAGGTGCCCGGGGATGCGTTGCTCCGCAAGCCGGACGGCACCGCGTTCCAGGCGGGCGATTCGGTTCAGATTACGCTGACCATCGTCGACCCTGACAGCTTCCTGGTCCGCTTCGAGCCGGCGGGATTGCAGTTCAATCCCAATCAACCCGCGCGACTGAAGTTCCATTACCTGTACGCCAACCACGACTTCGATGGGGACGGCGTCATCGACTCGACCGACCTGGCGATCGAGCACAGACTCGATCTCTGGCGCCGGGAAAGCGTGGGTGCGCCGTGGTTCCGTGTGGGGTCCGTGAAGTTCGAAGAGCTCGACGAAATCGACGCAAACATCCTGTCCTTCACCGAGTACGCTATCGCCTGGTAATGGTCACGTGACGATCGATGCTAGTGGCTCCTGGGCCGACGAATGGGCATTCTTCCGGGAGATCGAAGGCTGGTCCGCGGCGGGGCGTCACCGCGACGTGCTTGACGCGCTGGAGCGGTTGCCGGTCCCTGTGAGGGAAGGGCGCACCCGCAGCGCGCTGCTGGCGGCGGAGGCGAACGGCCGGCTCGGAAACTATGCCGAGGCGGTCCGCTGGGCCGACGTCGCCCGCACCCTCGCCCGGTCGCGCGGCGAAACACATGCCGAGCTCCGGGCGCGCAATTACCAGGGTGCCATTGCCCTGCGACACGGTGATGTCGCCGACGCCGAGGCGCACTTTACGGCCGGCCTGGAGATGGCGCGTACCCTTCACGACCAGACCGCCGAAGCCCGTGGACTTAATAACCTGGGGATCGTCGCCAACATTCGTGGGGATCCCGAGACCGCGCTCGCCAACTACCGCCTGGCGCTGGTCGCGTATCAGCAGGTCGGTTACGTACGCGGTATGGCGGAGACGTACCACAACATCAGCATCAGTCTGCGCGAGCAAGGGAATGCGCGGGCGGCGCTCGGGGCGGCTGAGGAGGCTGTGCGCCTTGCGACCGAGACTGGCGATGAGCGGCTCCTCGCGCTCGCATCCACCGGCCGGGCGGAGCTCCACGTTCTGCTCGGCGACCCTGCCTTTGCCCGCGCGGAGCTCCAGCGTGCCGAAGCGCGCTATACGCAACTCGGGTTCCGGGCAGGGCTGCCCGAGGTTTGGCGCGTGCAGGCGACCGTCGCGCGCGCGACCCACGACTTCGTGGCCGCAGCTTCCCTCCTGACGAAGGCCGCTCGCCTCGCAGCTGACTTCGGTAGCACCGATACTTTGGCGGATATCGAGCGTGATCTGAGTCTGTCGCTCGCCGCCAGTGGGGATCTCGCCGGCGCGCGTGCCGCACGCGAGCGGGCAGCGGCGCTCTACCGGCAGATCGGTTCTGACCACGCGGCGGCCCGCCTCGGCGAAATCTGAGCTGACTCGTTTTGAGGCAGCGTCCGCTCGTCCCGAGCCAGACGCGTCAAATCATGAAATCGCAACGCGCGCTACCGCAATAACCTACGAATGGTACAGCGATTGCCTCCGTGATACGCGCACGCTGTTGGCGCAGGACACACATTCACGGAGGAGTTCATGAATCGCAGGCTCGGTCTGTTAGCAGCCCCCCTCGTGGCTGCGCTGTTTGCCGCTTGCACCGACACCACTGGTCGACTCAGCCTCGCGCTGTCGTCGGTGCGTCCTGCCAGTTCCGCTGCCAGCGCCTCGTTCGCCGGCGCGACAGGTGCTCCAGGTGCACCGGCTGTCGTCACTGCCGGCGACAGTACACTGATCATTTTGGGGAATGACACCGTCATCGTGCGCAGCGCCCAGCTCGTCCTGCGGGAAATCGAGCTGAAGCGCGTCGCAGCGGCTGCATGCGATGACATCGAGGGAAACGATGATTGCGAAGAGTTCGAGACGGGCGCGACGCTTGTCACACTCCCACTTGGCTCCACCGCGACGGAAACCATGATCAGTGTCGATGCGCCCCCGGGCATGTACGACGAGCTGGAGTTCGAGGTGCATAAACCCGAAGCGCCGGAAGACGCGGCCTTCATCGCCGCGAATCCGTCATTTGACGGCGTGTCGATTCGGGTGACGGGCACGTTCAGTCAGGCGGGAACTCGGAGCGACTTCACCTTTACGTCCGACTTGAATGCCAAGCAGGAAGTCCTGCTTCCCGTCCCGCTTACCGTGAGCGAGGGCCAACAGGCCAATGTCACGCTGCGGGTCGATATCGCCAGCTGGTTCCTGAACGCTGCCGGTAGCGCACTGGTTGATCCGGCGTCCGCCAACAAGGGCCAGGCGAATGAGAACGTGGTGCGGGACCGGATCCAGGCGTCCATCGATGCGTTCCGGGATGACGACCACGATGGGCACGACGATGAGGGGATCGATCACTAGCCGGTAGGCGCCTGGCGCCCAGACGCCCCCGGTTGTCAGGTGAGGGCATCGGAGGCAGATTCCCTCCGATGCCCTCCATCGTGTGGATCGATGGGACCTGGTACGACCGCGGCAGCGCGGTCGTTTCTGTATTCGACCACGGCCTCTTATATGGCGACGGCGTATTCGAGGGCATCCGCGCCTACGACGGCCGGATCTTCCGCCTCGACGCCCACCTCGAGCGACTCTACGGCTCGGCGAAGGCGATTTGGCTCGAGATCCCCATGACACGCGAGGCCATGGCGCGCATGGTCGAGGAAGGTGTCGAGAAGAGCGGGATCAAGGACAACTACATTCGCCTGGTGGTGACGCGCGGGGTCGGAGACTTGGGGCTGGATCCGCGCAAATGTCCCAAGCCGACCGTCTTCTGCATCTTCGATACGATCAAGCTGTGGCCGCAGGACCGGTACGAAAAAGGACTCATCGCGGTGACCGCCGCCACGCCGATTCTTCATCGCGAGTCCCTTTCGCCCCGCGTGAAGTCGCTGAACTACCTCTCCCATATCCTCGCAAAAGTCGAGGGGATCGCGGCGGGCGTGGACGAGGTCATCATGCTCGATTCCGGCGGGTACGTCGCCGAAGCGAGCGGCATGAATCTCTTCGCCGTGTCCAACAGCACACTGAAGACACCGCCGCCGTACACAGGTATCCTGCGCGGCGTCACGCGCGACACCGTGATTGAGCTGGCACGGGAAGCGGGATATGGAATAGAAGAGCTGCCGATGAACCGCTACGACCTCTACACCGCCGATGAGGTGTTCCTCACCGGAACCGCCGCCGAGGTGGTCGGGATTTCGAAGCTGGACGGCCGCGCGATTGGAAAGGGCGTTGCCGGCCCCGTCACGCGAGATCTCGCCACCCGCTTCCGGGCCTACGTGACACGCGACGACTGAAAACCGCGGTAGCAGCCTCCCGAAGAGCTAACCCATTGACCGGTCAGGAGCTAACCCCCATATTGGGGCCCCTTTGCGCCCTCTCCCCGCTCGAGGTGAGCCATGTCATGGCGAGTGATTGCGCTTGGGGACCAGGTTTGGCATGTGGATGCGGTCGCCGAGCGTCACGCGAATACGTCCGCTTGGCAGTTGGTGTTGTCGTTTCGCGCCGCGGCTGAGTCTCTCCCGGGTCGGCGCCGGTCGTTCTGGACGCCGTATCCGTTGGAGGCCACCTCGAAGTCGTCACTGTTCATCCAGGCTGAGCGGATTCCCGACGCTGCGCTCTCGCAGCTGCTCGCGGAGCGTCTCTCGTGAGCACCGCGAACGTGCAGGATCTGCGCCGTGTGGTCGGGGCGGTGACGCGACTCCGGGGTGAAACGGTCAAACATGTCACCGTGCGTTCCGACGTGCGGCATGTGAAGGTCGAATTCGACAGCGGACTGATTCTGCTCATCTCCGCGGAGCGCGACGCGCAGGGCCGTCCCCATCTCGAGGTCGATGTAGTGGAGGCGACGCAGGACTCGGCAGTGAAGCAGCAGATCGAAGTGCGTTTCGACTGAGGCAGCTCACGTGCCTGACGAGCGCCTGCGGTTTCACGAGTTCGGATTTCAGCGGCTCGCCAATGGCCGCTGTCGCGCCAAGGTCGTGCTGACGTGGTCGGATGGCCGTCGGTTCGAAGGGTCGTCCGACGGCGTGTCGTCACAAGCCGGCGAGCTGCGCTGTTGCGCGGTTGCGGCCGTGCACGCCTTGGAGCAGGCGGTACAGCCGCAACTTACGTTCGAATTACTGGGCGTGAAGGCGGTGCGGGCGTTCGACGCCACAGTTGTGATCGTTTCGCTGGCAGCGCGCGCGACAGAAACGACGCGGCTCGTGGGGTCGTGCTTGACCGAAGTCGATCCGCCCCGCGGCGCGGCGCTTGCAGTGTTGAATGCGACAAACCGTTTACTGGGGAATTACCTGGCAACGCGATGAAACGACTGACGGTATTCTGGCTCTCGATGATCGGTGCAGCGGCGCTCGCCGCCTGCGCTGGCGCACATATCCCACCGGCTCCGGTGACCGCATTGCCGGCCGACGTGACCACCCGCGACAGCTCGGCGGTCCAGCTCGGCACGGCGTTGGCGACCGTGGAGCAGGATTCGGCAGCCGATCAGTCCGCATTGGACAGCCTGCACGAGCGGTCTGCCGACTCCCTCTCGCCGCCCCGCACCAACGTGGCCGTCCGCGGCGAGGACGTGCGCGAAGAGGCGGAGAATCTCTTCGGCAACGAGACCGCATCCTTCGACATCGATGTTTCGAGCTTCGCGGGGAACCGCCGAGTGCTCGAGTATCTGGAGTTCTTCCAGCTCGACTCGCGCGACCGCTTCGAGATCTGGCTGTCCCGGCTGGGTCGCTATGAAGGAATGATCCGCGAGAAGCTCCGTGCCCGCGGCCTGCCTGAGGACCTGGTGTATCTCACGCTGATCGAAAGCGGGCTGTCGAACACCGCCGTGAGCCGCGCCCGTGCCGTGGGGATGTGGCAATTCATGGCAACCACGGGCCGGGGGTACGGTCTGATGATCGATCCCTGGGTGGACGAGCGGCGCGATCCCTTCAAGGCGACCGACGCCGCGGTCAACCACCTGCAGGATCTCGTGCAGCGCCTGGGCAGCGTCTATCTCGCGGCCGCCGCCTATAACGCCGGCGCCGGTCGTATCGAGCGGGAAATCCGCCGTCTCCCCGGTGAGCCGGACACCGTCGACGACCAGACGTTCTTCGCAATCGCCGACCGCCGGAATCTGCGGCGTGAGACGCGCGACTATGTCCCAAAGCTCATCGCGGCCGCCCTGATCGCGAAGCAGCCGGGCCGCTACGGCTTCACCGACATCGAACGGCTGCCGCCCCTCGTCTTCGACGAGGTGTCGGTTCCGGACGCGACCGGTCTCGACGTGCTCGCCCGCCTGGCGGATACCTCCGTCGCGGCGCTGCTCGAGCTCAACCCGCAATTCGTTCGCGGCATCACGCCGCCGGGGCGGGGGGTAGTCGTGCGGGTGCCGCGGGGCAGCGGTGCCCGGGTGGCCGAGCGCTATGCCGATCTGCCGGTGAACGAGCGGATCACGTTCGTGGATCATTATGTCACGTACGGCCAGACGCTCTCCAGCATCGCCCAGCGCTACAAGGTGACCGTCACGATGCTCCAAGCCGCCAATCCGCGGCTGCGCGCGCACGCGCTGCGGGTGGGCCAGCGCGTGATCGTGCCGATGAGCGGGCGGGTGGTCCCGCGGGGCGCATGGAGCAATCCGCCGGAGCCCCGCGCGCGCCGTGTGTCGACGCGCTATCGGAGCGTCAGCAGCTCAGAGAGCGGCACGCGCCACCGGGTGGCGGCCGGCGAGACCGCGAGCGGGATCGCCAAACAGCACGGCATCGGACTGATGGCGCTCCTGGAAGCCAATGATCTGACGATGCGGAGTGTGATCCGGCCCGGTGATGTCCTGCTGATTCCGAGCCGGTAACGCCTTCGGAATGACCAATGATCATTGATCAATGATCATTGGTCATTCGTTTTAGTGGTGCCGGAATCCCTTCATAACTTCAGCTTCGTACCCGTTCGCGGGGTCGCGGCCGGCGCCCAGCAGCTGCTCGACCTTGGCCGGACCGCGGTTATAGGCCAGGAGCGCCAGCGACATATTCGACGGATAGCGGTCCAGGAGATCCCGCAGGTAGCGGAACCCGATCCGCAGATTCGTATCCCGGTCATATAGCTGCTGCGTCGTCAGCCCGGGCTCGTACAGCCGAGCCGTGCTGGGCAGCACTTGCGTGAGCCCGATCGCGCCGACGTGGCTGATCGCGCGCGGGTTGAAGCCGGACTCGACCTTCACCAGGCGGAACGCCAGGCCGGGGTCGATCCCCTCGCTCAGCGCGACGTCATAGACCGCCGTCGCCATATCGGCGGGCAGCCGGTAGTGCGTCGAGTACTGCATGATCGCGTCAACGCGGTCGAGCTGCAGCCGGGCGACTTCGAGCTCGCCCTGCTTGGCGTCGAGCTGCTGCCGCAGCGACCGCAGTTCACCGAGGAGCTCGGTGCCCGACGCGGGCGCGCGCTCAGCATCGGTGGTCGTGCCGCCGGCCCAGCCGCCCACGGTACTGACGAGCAGAGCGGCCAGCACGATGATTCCGCCGCGCAAGATCAAACGTTGAGTTTTCGTTTGCATACTCCTCCCTGTTCAGCGTCTTCCTGCGAATCCAGCATGCAGCACCTGCGTCAATTACCCGTCAATCATCCCGCGGAGCTTTCTGCTTCTCCACGAGCCGGACATCCTCGATCACCATGCTGCGGTCGACGGCCTTGACCATGTCGTACACGGTCAGCAGAGCGACCGCGACTGCCGTCAGCGCTTCCATCTCCACACCGGTCCGGCCGACCGTCCGCACCTTCGCCCGAACGAGCACGCCGGGCAGCGCTTCAGCCAGACTGGCTTCGACCTCTACATGGTCCAGGCCGAGCGGGTGACACAGCGGGATCAGCTCCGCCGTCCGCTTGGCGGCGAGCGTTCCCGCGACCTCGCTGACCGCCAGCACATCACCCTTCGCGATGGCCTGCTCGGCCACCTGCCGGAACGCGTCCGGCGACATCCGAATCGCCCCGGTGGCGACCGCCGTGCGATCCAGCAACGGCTTGTCGCCCACATCCACCATCCGGGCGCGGCCGGCCTGGTCCAAGTGCGAGAGCTTCATGACGCCCGCCTCGTTTGCAGATCCTCGGCCAATACGGCCGCGAGGAGCTGCGGGTTCACGTTGCCCTGCGCCAGATCGCGCGCATCCAGCACCAACGCGATCGCTTCCACCAGCTTCTCGGTATCGCCGCCACGCTGTGCTTCGCTGCGCAGTCTGCTGGCGAGCGAGTCGAGCATATCGGTGAAACCGCCGCGCGCCTGAAACGGCACTTGACCAAGCGCGAACAGCCACGGGGCATCGAGGAACCGTGCCGCCTGATCTCCCCCTGCCTGTCCGGAACGGACCGGTGCTGTCGCAAAGAGCTTGCCAATGCACCCTTCCGCCGCTGTAACTCGTTGTGCCAGTTCAGCTTTATTGCCAATTCCGAGCTTTTGCTGCGCGAAAGCTGTCACGTCACTGTCGGCGATTCTTGCCACTCGAACGAGCACAATACGTGACAAAACTGTCGGCAACAGCGCACTGGGGTCGGCGGCGGTCAAGATGATCACCGAGTCGGCCGGCGGCTCCTCGAGTGCCTTGAGGAGCGCGTTAGCCGCGACCTCCGTCCCCAGCTGCGGAATCAGTCGTTCCGCATCGCCCACGATGAACACTTTGCGCCGGCCCATCGCGGGTGTCAGCGCCAGCCGTTTGAGCAGCAGCCGCACGGCTGCGACGGGGTGACTGGCCAGCCCTGACGGCGGTCCGTACAACGGTTGTTCTCGACGCGCGGCCATCTCCTCGGCCAGCGCATCGGCGGCAAGCTCGACCTGCTTCTCCGCATCCGCACCGCCGCCGGTGCCACTGCTTCCGCCCCGTTTGCCCAACTCTATCGGAACAAACCAGTGCACATCGGGATGTTGCAGCGATACCACAAGACGACAAGGGCGGCAGTCACCGCACGGTTCCTGAGGATCGCTGCCCCGTGGTGCATCGCAATGAATCAGTTGGGCAAGCCACAGCGCGAGACGCTGCTTCCCGACGCCGCGAGGGCCCGCAAGCAAGAGTGCTTGCGGCAGTTTTGCCGAAGCATGGGCGCCGGCTAGTCTGGTCTTAACCCTTTCGTGCCCGATGAGGGGCGGTAAAGGCATGGCGCAATCTAGCTGGGGGGTCAGTGCGCGGCACCACTCTTTGCTGTAAGTCATTACAGAATAAGCTAGTACACTTACAACACCGGCCTTGCGCTCAGTTAATTCTAGTAGGAATGACGAGTTATGCACTTAAGTGAGTGCACACTCGCCAGATTATAGCGATATTATCGATTTTCTTTGGGTTTTATTCGGGTCAGGAAGCCGGGTTCTGCAAGACTTCGCGCACTTTCCGCAGCAGCGTTGCCGGCCGGAACGGCTTCTCGACGTAGGCCAGTCCTGGTTCGAGCATGAGGCCTCCCCGGCGAGCGTTGGTCGACCGGAGCGGAGCAGCAACTGCCCACGGGCGTCCCACAGCTCGGCGGCGACATTGGGGGAGGTATCCTGGGCGATGCGATGCATCGCGGCGAGCGCTTGCTCCCGTCCGCGCCGGCCACCTGAGGCGAGGAACGTGATCACCCCTGAGGTCGGCCGCCAAGGCAGTCGTCGCCGTGCGCTGCTGCTCGCCGGCTCGCTGAAACAAGACCGCCCATGCCGCCGTCGCGCGCTGCAACCGCTCGCTCGCAATGAGTCGCGCGGCGCGGCGCACCTCTCCGTATCCGATGGTTAGGAGCCCGAGCACCACGGCAAGCAGCAACCCGCTGACGAACAGCGGCAGCTTGCGCTCGATCGACCAGTTCATCGCGTCTCCAAGATCTCGCGGACCTTGCGGGTGATCGCCTCGGTGGTAAAGGGTTTGGCGAGATAGGCGTCGCCGGGTCCAACCATGCCGTGACTGACGATGGCGCGGTCGGGATACCCGGACATATAGAGGACACGGAGGTTGGGACGTGCCGCGCGCAACGTCTCGGCCAGCTTCCGGCCGTTGGTGTCGGGCATGACCATGTCGGTGAGCAGCAGATCGATGGCGCCCTGGTGCCGCCGGGCGATGTCCAGGGCGGTCCGGCCGCGATCGGCCTCGAGGACCACATACCCCTGGCTGGCGAGCGCGCGGTGGGTTAGACGGCGCAGCTGTTCGTCGTCTTCCACGATCAGGACGGTGCCGGTGCCGCGCGTCGCCGCTTCAGTGGGTGCGGCCTTCCCGATATCCTGCGGCAACGACTCGACCGCCGGCAGGTAGATCTTGAACGTGGAGCCTTTTCCCGGCTCGCTGTACACCCAGATATTGCCGCCGCTCTGCTTCACGATTCCGTAGACCGTCGACAGGCCGAGCCCGGTGCCCCGGCCTTCCGGCTTCGTGGTGAAGAAGGGCTCGAAAATGCGCGCCTTCGTTTCCTCCGTCATGCCGCAGCCCGTGTCGGTGACGGCGAGCATCACGTAATCACCCGGAACCACCGAGACATGTTTTACCGCGTAATCCTCGTCCAGGGTGGTATTGGCGGTTTCGATGGTGAGCGTGCCGCCGTCCGGCATCGCGTCGCGCGCGTTGATCGCGAGGTTCATGATGACCTGCTCCAGCTGATTCGGATCGACGCGCGCCGCGTCCAGATCGGGTGACAGTTGGGTCTTGAGCTCGATGTTCTCGGAAATCAGCGACCGCAGCATCTTGTCGAGGTTCAGCACCACGCCGTTCACGTCGATGATGCGCGGCTCGAGCACCTGCTTGCGGGAGAACGAGAGGAGCTGCCGGGTGAGCGCCGCGGCGCGCCGTGCCGCCTTGCGAATCTCCTCGAGATCGTCGAGCTGCTGCGCGTTTCCGGTGAATTCCGCGGCGAGCAGATCGGTATACCCGACGATCGCGGTCAGAATGTTGTTGAAGTCGTGGGCCACGCCTCCCGCGAGCTGACCGACGGCTTCCATCTTTTGCGATTGCAGCAGCTGCGCCTCGAGTTGCTTGCGCTCGGTGATTTCGGTCGCGACGCCGAGCAGCGTCGGTAACTCCTCCCCCTCCACAGGGAGCGGGATCTTGATGGTCTGAAACCAACGGGTCTGTTTTGTCAGCGGATTGGTGACGGACTCTTCGGCGATGAGCTTGGGCTTGCCGGACGACATCACTTCACGGTCGTCGCGCAGAAATCGCGCGACCTCGGCGGCAGCGGGATTGAAATCGGCGTCCGCCTTACCGACGAGGCCCTCGACCGTCGTCCCATAAATGTCGGCCGTCGCCTGGTTCACCAGGACGAAGCGACCTTCCCAATCCTTCACGAAGATGAGACTGGGATTCGCGTCGATGATCTGGTGCAGCAGCCGCTCATGCCGCCGTAACGCCTTGTGCTGGCGTGCGCCGGCCAGCGCGTCGAGCACCGCAGGGCCGAGACGAACGAGCCGGTCTTTCAGGATGTAATCGGCCGCACCGGCTTTCAGATACGAGACGGCGGTCTCTTCGTTGAGCGATCCCGTGACAAGAATGAACGGGGTCTCAGGCCGGAGCTGCTGGGCCTTTTCCAGCGCGGCGCGGCCATCGAACACGGGAATGTTATGATCGCAGAGAATGATGTGGGGCGCGAAATCCGCGAGCGCGGCAACGAAGTCGGCTTCGTTTGTGACGTGGCGCAGCGTGGGTGCTGGAATAAGGCGCGCAAGCTCGCGGCGAATGAGCTCGAGGTCGTTCCGGTCGTCCTCCAGCATGAGCACGCGCATCTCATCCATGGACAACAGTTTTGGTGATGCCGTAAGTCGTGTCTGTCGGCGGTAGCGATCCCTGCTGGTAGGGCTTTACCTACGGAGGGTTAGGACGACGCGCGCAGGGCCGCCGGACTCACCAGCCCGTGCTGCGTCGCGTAAAACGTCAGCTCGGCGTTGGACCGCATGCGCAGTTTGTGCAGCAGCCGCGCGCGGTATGTCGTCACGGTTTTGGGTGACAGGCCGAGCTGGCGACTGATGGCGGTGATGGGTCGGCCGGCGGCCAACAGGCGGAGCACTTCGAGCTCGCGATCCGAGAGCTGCTCGTGCGGCGCGGGTGGCGGCCCGCCGAGCCCGTCCGCCACGGCCTGCGCCATCGCGGGGCTCAGGTACTTGTGGCCCGCCATCACACGCTCCAACGCGCGGAGCAACTCCTCCGGAGCGGACTCTTTGGTCAAATACCCGGACGCACCCATCTCGAGCATGCGGAGCGCGAGCTGGTCTTCGGGGAACATCGTGAGGATCAGTACGGGAAGTTGCGGCCGCGCTCGGTGCAGCTCGCGGAGCACCTCCAGGCCGTGACGATCCGGCAGACCGAGATCGAGCAGCACCACGTCCCACGGCTCGGCGAAGGCCAGGGTCATCGCGTCCGCTGCGGTGCCGGCCTCGCCGAACTGGACACCGTCCGGCAATCCCTGCAGGATCTGGATCAGGCCGCGACGGACGAGGGCATGATCGTCCACGACGAGAATGCGGATCATCGCGTCGTCCTCGCGGGAGGCGATGGAGGCGGGAACCATGCGGCCACGCGCGTGCCGCCCTGTTGCCGGGGGACGACCTCCAGCACGCCGCCGAGCGCCGCCGCGCGCTCGCGCATGCCGAGGATGCCGAGGGAGCCAGGTCCCATCGTGCCCGCCTCGGTGATGCCGGTCCCGTCGTCGTTGATCTCCAGGGTTACGCAGCCGCCTTTGACGTTGAGCTCGATGTCCACCCGCGTCGCGCCGGCGTGGCGCAACACATTCGTAAGAGACTCTTGGACGATGCGGAATAGCGCGGTGCCGAGCTCGCTACTGATCGCGTCCTGGGTGGCCTGAATCGTCGCCCGGCAGAGGATGCTGGTACGCTTGGAGAAATCCTGGGCGAGCCACTCGAGCGCCGCGGGCAGTCCCAGCTGGTCGAGGATCGGCGGCCGCAGGTCGGTCGCGATGCGGCGTACGCTCTTCACCAGGTCGTCAACCATCAGCGTGGTCTCATGGAGCCGGCTGCTGAGTCCGGACGCCTCCTTCGCCGCGACCTCCTGCGCGGCGGAGAGCTGGAGCTTCAAGGCCGTCAGGGCCTGCCCCAAGCTGTCGTGAATCTCGCGCGCGATGCGCGTGCGCTCGTCTTCGCGGATGTCTTGTTGCCGGGTCGCGAGGCTGCGGAGCGCCGCGCGTGACGCGCGCAGCTGCTCCTCGGCGCGCTTGGCCTCCGTCACGTCGCGGTATGTGCCCAGCGTGCACTGCTGGCCGCCCAGCACGATCCGCACGAGCGAGAGCATGCCGGTGCGGGCCGGACCGCCGGGCGGCCTCAACTCGAGCTCGATGTCGGTGACCACGCCAGTCTTGCTGAGCATCTCGATGATCGCGCCCCGGTGGGCGGCGTCGATGACGCCGAGCTCGACCGTCGTGTGACCGATGATGGCGTCACGCGGCCGGCTCACCAGTCGCGCGAACGCTTCGTTCGCGTCCAGCACCATGCCGTCTTCCAGGCGCGTAATCAGCAGCGGCAGCGCGTTCGCGTAGAACGCCTTGCAGAACCGTTCTTCCGATTCGATCAGGGCCAGCTCGGCGATCTTGCGACGCGAAATGTCCCGCGTGATGCCGAGTGCGGCGTGGATGGTGCCGGAGGCGTCGCGCAGCGGCACGGCGTGGGTCGACAGCCAGCTCCGTTTCCCCTTCAACCCGATGATCTCAAACTCGAGCGTTCCCGATTCGCCCGCGAAGACTCGCTGGTGCAAGTCGGTGAATGCGGCCCGGTGTTCGGGAGCGATGACGTCCACGATCGGGCGGCCGCGCACCGCCTCGATGCTATCGGCCTCGACCATCGCCAAACCGGCCGGATTCATGTCCAGCAACCTGCCCTGCGCATCGAGCAGCTTCACACATTCGGGCTCGCTCTCGATGATCGTGCGGAGTCGAGCCTCACTCTCGCGCAGCGCGGACTCGACGCGCCGTCGTTCCGTGACGTCGACCGCGACCCCGACGACGCCGACGATCTCGCCGGCGCCGTCGATCAGCGGCTCGACGGTGGACGTGAAGGTGCGGCCGCGAAAGCTCGTCTCATACGAGGCGGACTCTCCCCGCAACGCGGTTTGATGCGCTGCGCGCACAGTCGGCGCATCTCCTGGATCGACGAAGGACGCGACGTCCGGTCCGTCGAACGCCCCGGCTACTTGCCCAAAGGGCGTCAAGCCGCCTCCGTAGCGGGAGGTGACGTGCAGCGCGGTGTCGGTAGACCAGACAATGACCGGTAGCTGCGCGACGAGGCGGGTGAAATGCTCCGCACCGATGCCGACGACGGTCTGGGTCACGGAGCTACGGTATCCCTTCCATGGTCATGCGTCCAGCACATCGCGAACCTTGCGGGCGAGGCCGTCTGGGGAGAAGGGCTTTTGGAGAAAGGCGCTGCCCGAGGGCAGCGTGCCGTGCTGGACGACCGCGTCCCCGGGATACCCGGACATGTACAGCACCCGGATTCCCGGCCGCTGCGCCGCCAGCCGATCGGCGAGCTCGCGCCCGGACAAGCCCGGCATCACGACGTCGGTCAGCAGCAGGTGGATGGTGCCGCCGTGACGCTCGACCACGCGAAGCGCGGCGGCCGCGTCGGAGGCGGCCAGGACGACGTACCCTTGCGATTCCAGCGCCCGCCGGCTGAGGGTCAGTACGGCAGGCTCGTCCTCGACCACCAGGACGGTCTCGGTCCCCCGCTCAGGTCTGACGCGCTGCGGTCCGGCGAGCGTGCCCGCGGGAGCGGCGATCCGCGGCAGATAGATCTTGAAGCTCGTTCCCCGGCCGGGCTCCGAGTACACGGAGATGTAGCCGTCGCTCTGCTTCACGATGCCGTAGACCGTGGCCAGACCGAGGCCGGTTCCTTTGCCGACTTCCTTGGTCGTGAAGAACGGCTCGAACAGATGGGCGCGAACGGTCGCGTCCATGCCCACGCCGCTGTCGGTGACCGCGAGCAGCGCGTAGGGCCCCGGCACCGAGCCCAGGTGGGCCTGCGCGAAGGCGTCGTCCAGCTCGACATTGGCCGTTTCGATCGTGAGCTTGCCGCCCTCGGGCATCGCGTCGCGCGCGTTCACGGCGAGGTTCACGATGACCTGTTCGATCTGGTTCGGGTCGGCCCGGACGCGCCCGAGATCCGGCGCCAACACGGTCGCCAGCGCGATGTGCTCACCAATCAGCCGGCGCAGCAGCCGGTCCATCTCGGCGACGACCACGTTGAGGTCGAGGACGACCGGCTGGAGCATCTGGCGCCGGCTGTAGGCGAGCAGCTGGCGCGTCAGCGATGCGGCCCGCTCGGACGCCTTCCGGATCTCTTCGACGTCGCTGCGTTTGGCATCGCCCGGCGGCAGGTCGCGCAGCAGCAGCTGCGTGTTGCCCAGAATGGCCGTGAGCAGGTTGTTGAAATCGTGCGCGATGCCGCCGGCCAGCTGGCCCACGGCTTCCATCTTCTGCGACTGGCGGTACTGCTCTTCCAGATGCCGCTGATCGGTGACGTCGCGCTGCGTGCCCCAGACCCGCACCAGCTGGCCGTCCTCGAGGAAGCCGACGACGTTGTTCAGGAAGACGCGCGGCCGTCCTTCGCGATCGTGCTCGCGCGTTTCGGAGTTCGAAACGCGGTAGCCGGACCGGATAAACGTTCGGATCTGCTCGCGATTGGTGGGATCGTCGACGTTGTGGAGGTCGGCGATCTTCGTGCCGACGAGGTCGCGCGCTTCGCCGTAGCCATACATGCGCGCCATCGCGTCGTTGCATTCCGCGATGCGGGCGCCCGCGTACAGTCGATCGATCTGGTCTTCTTCAGGCAACGCGATCGGGACCGGGGGATCGATCTCGATGCGCGACACGCCTTCGGAGCTTTGCGCGATGAAGGACCGGTAGCGCTCCTCGGCCCGCTTGCGGTCGGAGACGTCCATGCCGATCGCGAGCCAGCCACCGCCGGTGAGGGGCGCATTGGCCCAGATCGTCTCGAGGGTCGCGCCATCGCGCGTGTGCGTCCGGAAATCGGTCCACTGGCCGACGGGCGCGCCGATCGACTCGCGCATGCGCTGCCGCTCGGAAGGATCGGGATACAGCTCGGTGAAAATATCGCGCGCGCGGGCTTCCGCGATGTCATACCCCAAGGTCCGGGTCCACTCACGGTTGCCCCATTGAATGCGACCCTGGTCGTCCAGGAACACGAGCATGACGGGGATGTTGTCCACGATCCGCTGTAACAGCTCGCTCTGCTCGCGCCAGGCGTCCTCGACACGCTTGCGCTCGATCGCCATCGCCATCTGGGACGACACGAACGTGAGGATGTCGCGCTCGCTCTCGCCGTACCGTACGCCCTGCGAATACGTCTGCGTCACCACGACACCGATGGTGCGATCCTTGACCTTGAGCGGCACGCCGAGCCAGTCGATCGACGGGGCGCCGATCAGCTCGGCTTCGCCGGCGGCGACGAGCCGTTCGTACACGTCGGGCGTGGCGAGCAGCGGCTGCCCCGTGCGCAGCACGTATTCGGTGAGTCCCTTGCGCAGCTTGCGGGGCGGAATGTCGCGCGCGGTGTCGTACTCGTCGACGAAGTAGGGAAACTGCAGCAGGTCCTTGTCCGGGTCGTAGAGCGACACGTAGAAGTTTTTTGCGGGCATCAACTCGCCGACGACTTCGTGGATCGCCCGGAGCAGGGCCTGCAGGTTGTCGGCGGTGTGCGCCGTGTGCGAGATGCGATACACCGCTTCCTGCACGCATTCGGCACGGCGCCGCGCCGTGACGTCGCGAAAGCTCCACACGCGTCCCACCGAACGGCCGTCGAGCCGGAGCGGAATCGAGTAGCGCTCGATGACCCGGCCGTCCTTGAACGTCAGGACGTCGAAGCTGTCGGACTCGGGCTCCGCATAGCGGTCCTCGATCCCATCCACGAACAGCTGCGGATTGATCAGCTGGCTCTGCACATGCTGGACCAGGCGCCGCCGACCGGCGGCGTCGTTATTGGCCGCGATGAACGCCGCGGGCAGATGCCACATTTCCTCGAAGCGGCGGTTGTGCGAGACGATCTTGCCGGCGAGGTCGACCACGAGGATGCCGTCGGCGGTCGATTCGAGCGTCGCCTGGAGCACCGAGACGGTCAGGGAGTCGGCGACCCTACGGGGTTTCTTCGCCCTCTTCTTCGGCGTGGAACGGGGCTTAGGCATGCGCCGAATTTAGGGGCGGCGGCCCGAGTGACCAGCCTCACGGGCCTTAACCCGTATCGCATCTAGCTTTCGCACCCTTCCCGACAACCTGGGAGCAGGGTTGCGACCGAAGCGGTTCCGCTGGCTGGGGGTCGAGGAATCGAACCGCCCCGAGCAGCAATTACGCGCGGCGGCGCGGCAGCAGGAAGCCGTCGCGCACCTCGGACAGCAGGCGCTGGCCGGGGCCACGCGCGCCGATCTGTTCGCCACGGCCGCGAAGCTCGTCGCGCGCGGTCTGGACGTCGAGTTCTGCGAAATCCTCGAGCTGAGGCCGGAGCATCGCAGCCTGATCGTGCGTGCCGGCGAAGGGTGGCACGACGGGGTCGGGCGGACGCTGGTGTCGGCGGATGCAGGCGCGCTCGCCGGGTACGCGCTGAACGCCGCCGGCCCGATCGTCATCGAAGACCTGCCCACCGAAACGCGCTTCACGGTACCACCCCATCTGGGAGAACACGACATCCTCAGCGGCGTCTGCGTCGTGGTGCAGGGCCGCGAGCGTCCCTGGGGTGTCCTGGGCGCCTACAGCGCGCGGCCCCGGGAGTTCAGCGGTCCCGACGTGCTGTTCGTCCAGGCGCTGGCGCACGTGCTCGCGACCGCGCTGGAGCGCGCGCGGGTGGAAGAGGCGCTGCGCAAGAGCGAAGAGCACTTCCGTTCCCTGACGGAAAACGCGTCCGACATCGTCACCATTCTCGGTGATGACGGGATCCTGCGGTACGTGAGTCCCTCCGTGCAGCGGCTGCTGGGGTACGGCGCCCACGAGCTGCTCGGGCGCAACGCCTTCGAGTTCATGCACCCCGACGACCTGGCGCCGGTTATGGAAGCGCTGGCTGACGCGATTCAGCGGCCCGGCTCGTCGCACACCGCCACGTTCCGGTTCAAGCATGCGGACGGGGCGTGGCGCGTGCTGGAATCGATCGGTCAGGCAAAGCTCGATCAGCCGAATGCCTACAGTGTGATCGTCAACTCCCGTGACGTCACCGAGCGCGTGCGCCAGGACGAGGTCCTGCACACCAGCAAACAGCGTCTCCGCACCGTCGTCGCGGGCTCACCCGTCATTCTGTTCTCGCTCGACGCCAAGGGCGTCTTCACGCTGGCGGAAGGGAAAGGGCTGCACTCGCTCGGCGTGCGGCCCGGGATGCTGATCGGCAAGTCGTTCTTCGAGCTGCTGGGCGACGTCCCGCAGGCAGTGGCCGACGTGCGGCGGGCGTTGGCGGGCGAGTCGGTCACGGCGACGGTGGAGCTGTTCGGATTCGAGTTCGAGGCGCAATACTCGCCGGTGCGCGAGCGCGATGGCAGCATCTCAGGCATCGTGAGTGTCGCCACCGACATCACGGAACGGCGCCGGGCCGAGCAGGCCGCGCGGCGCGCCGACGCCGCCAGCCGCACGCTGGTGCAACAGGCGCCGTTCGGGATTCTCCGGGCGACGCCCGACGGCAGCTTCCTGTCGGTGAATCCCGCGCTCGTGGAAATGCTGGGATATGAGTCGGAGGCGGAGCTGCTCGGCTGCAATCTCGACCGCGACGTATTCAAGGAGCCGGCGGCGCGCGCGCGCTATGTCTCGCAGATGAACGACGTCCAGAGCGCCGTCGAGACGCAGGCGGTCTGGCGCCGCAAAGATGGCGAGTCGATGACGGTGCGGTTGTACGGGCGCTCCGTCCGCCATGACGACGGCCGGGTCGAGTGCCATGAAGTATTCGCGGAAGATGTCAGTGAACGGCGCGGGCTCGAGGAGCAGCTCCGCCAGGCGCAAAAGATGGAGGCGATCGGCCAGCTGACGGGCGGTATCGCACACGACTTCAACAACCTGCTGACGATCATCCTCGCCAACGCCGAGCTGCTGTCGCGCGGACCCGACGAGGCGAGTCTGCGCGACATCGTTTCAGCGGCGGTGAGCGGCCGCTTGATGGTGAATCAGCTGCTGGGGTTCGCCCGCCGTTCGACCCTCACGCTCGAGTCGCTGCACCTGGGACAGCTGCTGAACGACCTGGCCGCGGTGTTGCGGCGCGTGCTGCCGGCGGATATCGAGCTGCTCGTCTTCGCTGACGAGGATCTGCCCGAGGTCTCCGCCGACGGCCATGCCGTCGAACAGATCCTGCTCAACCTGGTCAATAACGCGCGTGACGCGATGCCGCACGGCGGCGTGCTGCGCCTGGAGACGAGCTGCACCTGGATCAGCGACGCGCAGCGCGAGGTACTCGGCCCGGGATCGGCCTCCGAATACGTGTGCCTGGCCGTGGACGACACGGGCGCCGGGATGGACGAGGCGACGCGGCAGCGTGCGTTCGAGCCTTTCTTTACCACCAAACCGGTCGGCAAAGGCACCGGGCTGGGACTGGCCACCGTGTACGGTCTCGTGAAACAGCACGGCGGGTTCGTCCAGATCGACAGCGCGCCGGGCGCGGGCACGCGGCTGCGCATCTACTTCCCGGTGGCCGGGGAGGTAAGTCGACGCCGCGCCTCTGGATCGTATGAGCAGACCGGCGAGGCGGCGGACGGTGGGACCGAGACGATCCTGGTCGTTGAAGACCAGGCGCAGCTGCGGCGGGCGACGGTCTACACGCTCGAGCATGCCGGGTACAAGGTGCTGTCGGCCGCGGATGGGATCGAGGCGCTGCACCTGCTGCGCCAGCATCCTGCCCCGATCCATCTCGTCTTCACCGACCTCGTGATGAGCCGCCTGGGCGGGCGCGGCCTCTACCAGATCGATCGCCGCGAAGGCCGCCAGACCCCTTTCCTCTTTACCAGCGGCTATGCCGGAGGGGGGCGCGGCGAAGACCCGCTCGATCCGACGCTGCCGTTCCTGCCGAAGCCGTGGACGAGCGTCGATCTGCTGGCGCGCGTGCGGCAAGTGCTCGACGCGGCCAAGCAGTCCTAATCAGTTCAATCGTCCGCAAGAAACGAGAGACCGATGTCCCGCGCGCGCTGCGCCAGCCGTTTAACGGTGTGCGACGTCGGCGGCAGCCAGACCAGGGCGAGCCAGCAGGGGATGGGTGGCTCGCGGAAGGGACGGTAGACAATGCCGTTGGACGCCTGGCGGTACGGTGCCGCGACGGCCTCCGTGACCAGGGTCCAGGTATCCCCGGCCGCGATCTGCATATTCATCGTCGGTGCTGCTCTCGATCGCTCTAGTTGGCGCTCCGGTACGAGTCCACGCTCGCGGAGCGCGGCTTCGAGTACTGGAAAAAATCCCGGCCACCGCTGGGGCGCGGAGTTGAGCCACGTCAGCGTGCGAAGCTGAGCCAGCCGAATGCACGGCTGCGCCGCCAGTGGGTGGCTGCCGGGGAGCAACACACCCGTTATCGTGGTGTCAATCAGCCGATGCGCGGCGAATCCGGGAACTGGCCACTCGGCGGTAAAGATCGATCCGATGTCCACACGACGTTCCCGCAGCGCGTGAAATATCTCGCCGTCATGATTGCTCGAAACCTCGACCTGCGCGTCGGGGTTGGCATCTCGAAATGATGCCAGCAGGTTTTCAATCGTCGTGCCGTAGGCGGCCAGCTCACCATGGACGAAACGCAGCGGGGAATCCCGCCCCACCGCCGCACCGCGAGCCGATGCCACCGCGTGCGATGCGACATCCAGGGTGCGACGCGCCTCAACGAGAAACGCTCGACCAGCCGCTGTCAGGCTTACGCCGCGGGGCCCGCGCTCGAGCAGCACGGTGCCGAGCTCGATTTCGAGGTCGCGGATCTGCTTGGAGAGGGCCGGCTGGGCGATGCGCAATCGGGTGGACGCCCGGATGAAGCTGCGCTCCTCAGCGACAGCGACGAAGTAGCGTAGGTGACGGAGTTCCATATTGCGCTTTGCTAGTCTTTGATATACAATGATTCGCAACGCTATGCAAGACCGCACAGCGTCGGAACTGCTCAATATCCGCGAAGCCGCGGAGTTTCTCCGGGTGAGCGAAACCTCATTGCGGCGCTGGACCAATGCGGGACGGCTGCCGTGTGTGCGTATTGGCGGCCGGCGCGAGCGCCGCTTTCGGCGCAGCGACTTGCTGGCGTTTGTCGGGGGGGGGGGCGAGCCGCGTCTCCGCGGGCCACTCCCCAATCACTTCTGCGGCCTGTACACCAGCGATCTGAGTCGCGCGCGCGCGGCAGCCACATTCCTGGCCGCCGGGTTGCGGGGCGACGCGCTCTGCTTCCTCGTGGCCCGTAGAGATGTGCAGCGCGCGGTTATTGAGGTGCTCGGCCGGGATGTCACGCTTGACCGGCTGGTCATGGCCGAGTTTCGTGACTCTGCAAGCGCGCAGATCGAGTTTTTCCGCGCGGGCCTGGGCGACGCGGTGCGGGACGGTGCGTCTCGAATGCAGCTGGTGGGAGACGTGTCCGGTGGCGCGCTCGGCCGGTTGCCGTTCGCCGAGATCCTGGAGTTGGAGGCCGAGTTTACGCGATCGATCGCGCGTCAGTTCCCTGTCATGTCGTTGTGCCTGTACGACGCCCGAAGGATCTCCGGGGTTGAGGTCGCAGGATTGGCCCAACAGCACGACGGCGGCCTTCATTAAACGCTATCGCTCGCAGCGCTAGCTCGGCAAACAACAAAGTATTTGACCGCAGCCCCCCCGCCATCGTGTGTACAGCGATATGGAGACGGGGAAAAAACCGCTGCGCGTGCTCGTCGTCGAGGACAGCGAGGCTGACTATGAGCTGATGCTGCATGCGCTGCGACGCGGCGGATTCGAAGTTACCGGAGTGCGGGTCGATCGCGAGCCTGCGCTGGCTGACGCGATCCGTTCCTTCGCCGCCGACATTGTGCTAGCGGACCACGCGCTTCCGCGGTTGAACGGGTTCGAGGTCATTCGCGCCGTTCAGGAGCAGCAGCCGTTCCTTCCGGTCGTGATCGTGACTGGATCAATCGACGAGGAAACCGCTGCTGATTACGTCAAGGCTGGCGCCGCCGACTACGTCGTCAAGCAACGCCTCCACCGCCTCGCTCCCGCGGTACAACGCGCCCTGGTGCTGAAGGGCGCGCTGCGCGACGCGATCGATGCCGAGGCCGCGAGAGCGGCAACGGAACAACGGTTTCGCAGTCTCATCGAGCATTCGAGCGATGTCATTACGCTGCTGGATACGACGGGTGCCATCGTCTACAGCACGCAATCACTGAAGCCGACGTTGGGATATGCCGCAGGCGAGATGACGGGACACAGTGTCCTCGAGCTCGTGCATCCCGACCAGCAAGCGGCAGCGGCAGTATTACTGGACCAGCTGCTTCAGGATCCTGATCAGGTCGTGCACGTGGACTTTCGCGTACGTCACAAGGATGGCTCGTGGCGCGACCTCGACGTGGTCATCGCCAACCATCTGGCGAACCCAACCGTCCGCGCGCTCGTCGTGACCTACCGCGACGTGACCGACCGCAAGCGGGCCGAAGAGAGTCTGCGGATCGCGCAGGAGCGGCTCCGGGCCGCGGAAAAGATGGAAGCCATCGGCCGCCTCGCGGCCGGTATCGCGCACGATTTCAACAACCTGCTGACGGCGATTCTCGGTTCGACCGACCTGTTACTGGAAGGGTTGCCTGCCGACCATCCTGTCCGGGAAGATGCGCTCGAAAGCCGACAGGCGGCGCTGCGGGCGGCCGATCTGACGCGCCAGCTGCTGGCATTCAGCAGGCAGCAGGTCCTCACACCGCGGATCGTCGACCCCAACGACGTGCTGCGCGACGTCGAGCGGTTGCTGCGGCGACTGATCGGAGAGGAC
>DASYRZ010000123.1:0-23779 GCA_036003865.1 Gemmatimonadales bacterium
CGGTGCAAGGCCAGGAGACCGTCCACATCTGGATCGATGAGGGGGGGCGGCTCATGAAAGTTGAAATCCCCTCACGCCGTCTGACCGCCGAGCGTCTGGCGGGCGGCTGATCTTGCTGCCCTAGTCTCCCCGACTAGGTTCCGTCGCAGGCCGAAACCGCCTCACGCACTCGCGCGTAGGGGGGTGCGCTTCGACCCACGACATATCTTTTCAAGGACGACCATGAAACAGCTGTTGCTCATGGCAGGGCTCATGCTAGGCCCCGCCGCCGTCGCCGTTGCACAGCAGCCCACAACCCGGACTCCTTCGGTCGCCGCCGGCCTCTCGCTGGCCGACGCCATCGCGCTCGCGCGCGAGCGGAATCCCGCGTACCGGCAGACCCTGAACAACCGCGGGCCGGCCGCCTGGGGCGTGCGCAGCGCGTACGGCCAGCTCCTCCCGAGCTTCTCCACGGCTGCCGGCATGAGCTACACGGGTCCCGGGTCGCAGACGTTCCTGTCGTCCAGCTTCACGCAAAGCGTCTCCACGGTCTCTTCTTTCTATGACCTGGGGTTCTCATGGACATTCTCGGGCGCCACGATATCGCAGCTGGGTCTCTCGAAGGCGCAGCAGCACGCCACGGACGCTGACGTCGCCGGCGCGGAAAACGTGCTCGTCACTGGGATCAAGCAGCAGTACCTGACCGTGTTGCAGACGCGCGCGCAGGCGGACCTGGCGCAGAAGACGCTGCAACGCAACGAGGAGTTCTTGAAGCTCGCCCAGGCGCGCTACGGCGTTGGACAAGCGACGCTGATCGACGTGAGGCAGGCTCAAGTCGCCCGCGGCCAAGCCGAGGTAGCCCTGCTGCGCGCGCAAACCGCCGTGAGCGTGGAGAAGCTGCGGCTGTTCGAGCAGATGGGCGTGACGCCGCCACTCGATGTCGCCGCCATACAGCTGACCGACTCGTTCACCGTGGAGACGCCGACGTGGCAGCTGCCCGATCTGCTGACGATGGCGGAGCAGCAGAACCCGGCGCTCAAGGCGTTGCGGGCGCGCGAAGGCGCGGCAGCGTGGGGCGTGCGCGCCGCGGCATCGAGCTTCGGTCCCACACTGACGGCGTCGGCGGGATGGTCGGGCTTCACGCAGCAGTTCACCAACGTCGACCCCATCATCTTCAGCCAGCAGGCCGCATTCGCGAGCCAGTACTCCGAATGCCAGGACAACAACACGATCCGGACCAACGCCGGGCTGCCGCCCAACGATTGCAGCGCGTACATCTGGGGCGCATCCAACGAGCAGGCGGTCCGGGATCGGAATTCGGTGTTCCCGTTCCAGTTCACCCGGCAGCCGTTCCAGGCGCGCCTGACGGTGACGCTGCCGATCTTTACAAACTTCTCGCGGCTGCTGCGTGTCTCAGAAGCACGCGCCCAGCATGACGATCTCGAAGAATCGGTGCGGGCGCGGGGACTGGGGGTCCAGACCGAAGTGAGCCAGGCCTATCTGGCGCTGCAGACGGCGTACCGGACGGTCGGACTGCAGGACACGAATCGCACCGCTGCGCGCGAACAGCTGCAGCTCGCCACGGAGCGCTACCGCGTGGGATCGGGAACGTTCTTCGAGTTGCTGGACGCGCAAGTCGCCGCGCTGCGTGCCGAGAGCGACGCCGTGAACGCGACGTACGACTACCACAAGGCCTTGGCGCTATTGGAAGCAGCCGTCGGCCGCAGCTTGCGTTAACCGAGAGGATCGAGCCGCCATGTCTAAGCGGAACAAAGTGCTGTTGGGGGGTGGAGGGGCCGTTCTCCTGATCGTCCTGGTGATGGTGAGTGCCAGCGCCAAGCGGGAGAAGGGCGTCGAAGTGCGCTTCGAGACCGTTGGCCGGCGCGACCTCGTCGCGGCGGTCACCGCCAGCGGGAAGATCCAGCCCAAGAAGAAGGTGGACATCAGCGCCGACATCACCGGCCGCATCACGCGGATCGCGGTGCGTGAAGGCGACCTGGTCCAGAAGGGCCAATTCCTGCTCCAGATCGATCCCACAATCTACCAGGCGAATCTGCAGCGCGCGCAGGCAGCGATGTCGCAAGCGGAGGCCGGCGCTGTCCAGGCGCGCGCCACGCGCGACCAATCAACGCGCGCCCTGACGCGCACGAAGGAGCTGCGCGAGCAGAACCCGAACCTCATATCGCAGGAACAGCTCGAGCAGGCCCAAACGGCCTCGGATATCGCCGAGGCCAACCTGACGGCGTCGCAACACCTGGTCGAGCAGTCGCGCGCGGGTCTGCAGGAGGCGCGCGATCAGCTTGCGAAGACGCACCTCGTTGCGCCGATGGCCGGCCGCGTCACCCGCCTCGCCGTCGAAGAGGGCGAAGTCGCGGTGCCCGGCACGTTCTCGCGCGAGACCGGACTGTTGCTCACGATCTCGGACCTGTCGGTCATCCAGACCAAGGTCCAGGTGGATGAGACCGACGTGGTCCGGCTGCACCTGGGCGATTCGGTGGAAGTCACGATCGACGCGTTCCCGGACACCACGTTCATCGGGCGCGTCACCAAAGTCTCCAACAGCGCCATCCTGACGGCCGCCTCGGCCGTCGGGGGTTCGCAGAGCGATCGCGCGGTGGATTACGAAGTCGAAATCACGCTGTCCAATCCGCCCGCTGAGGTGCGCCCGGATCTATCTGCCACGGCGCGCATCATCACGGATACCCGCAAGCAGGCGTTGGCGATTCCGATCATCGCGCTGACGGTGCGTGAGAACACGCCGATCTCGACGGAGCAGAAGCCCGGCCGTGGAGCGGCACAAGCCGCCACGCCGGCCCCGACCGATACCTCCCGTCGTGGCGGCGCCAATAAGAAGGAAGCGGAAGGCGTGTTCCTCGTCCACAACGGCGTGGCGACGTTCCATCCGGTCAAGGTGGGCATCGCGGGCGAAGAGCACTTCGAGGTCGTCGAAGGAGTCCACCAGGGCGACACGATCGTGGCCGGGCCGTATCAGGCGATCCGCGATCTCAAGGAAGGCGCGCGCGTGCGCGCGAGCCGGGAGTCCGGCGACACGACGAGCCGGCGGCGCTCGTGAGCACGGTCCAGCTATTTCGCACGGGTGATACGCCGCTTCCCGACGTCATCATCCTGACGCACAAGCTGACGCGCGAGTACGACATGGGCTCGGAGCTCGTGCGCGCGCTGCGCGGCGTGAGCGTGCAAATCCAGCGGAACGAATACGTGGCGGTCATGGGACCGTCGGGGTCGGGGAAGTCGACCCTGATGAATCTCATCGGCTGCCTCGATACGCCGACGAGCGGCGAGTACTGGCTCAACGGCCAGAAGGTGAGCGATCTAGCGGACGATGAGCTGGCGCGGATCCGCAACAAGGAGATCGGATTCGTCTTCCAGACGTTCAACCTGTTGCCCCGGGCGGATGCGCTCCACAACGTCGAGCTGCCGCTGATCTACGCCGGGATGTCCGCGCGGGGCCGGCGTGAGCGCGCCGCACACGCACTCGAGCGGGTGGGGCTCGGCGATCGGATGGACCACAAGCCCAACGAGCTGTCGGGCGGCCAGCGCCAGCGCGTCGCGATCGCGCGGGCGCTGGTGAACGAGCCCAGCATTCTGCTGGCGGACGAGCCGACCGGAAACCTCGACTCTACGACGAGCGCCGAGATCATGGGGGTGTTCAGCGAGCTGCACCGGCAGGGCCAGACCGTGGTGATGGTGACGCACGAGCAGGACATTGCCGCCCACGCCGCACGCGTGATCACGCTGCGCGACGGCGTCGTGGCGACGGATCACGCCCGGGCCGCCTGAGTGCCGTTTTTCGAAGCGATCCGCCTCGCGCTGCAGACGATCCGCTCTCAGAAGCTGAAGAGCGGTTTCTCACTGCTCGGCGTCTTCGTCGGCGTGGCGTCGCTGATCGCGGCATGGTCGATCGCCAACGGCGTGAATCGCTACATGACGGAGAAGTTCGCCCAGACGCTGTACGGGGTAAACACATTCCAGCTGCGGCGCCGGCCGATGTTTACGCCGAACGTGCCCGATTCCGTGTGGCGGGCCTGGGCGCGGCGGCCACGGATCCGCTTCAGCGATGCCGAGGCGATCAGCGATGGCCTCACCGTCCCCGTGGTCACCGCCTGGCAGTCGAGCGATCAGGTCACCGTTTCCTACGCGAATAAGGAAGCGCGGGACATCGAGCTGACGGCGGCCAGCGAGCGCTATTTCGACATCAAGAACCTGAAAATCGCGATCGGCCGGCCGTTCACCGGTGAAGAGAACCGCTCCGGCACGCCGGTCGCCGTGCTCGGCGACGCCGTCGCGAAGCGCCTGTTCGTCGACCGCACCCCGATCGGCCGCAGCGTGCGGATCGGCGGGGTCCCGTATCGCGTCATCGGGGTGGTGGAGCATCAGGGCAGCATTCTGGGATTTCCACTCGACCGCTTCGTCGTGGTCCCCGCGTTGTCGCCGGCGCAGAACCTGGTGAATCCGCCGGGGATTCTCGACGCGTTCCTGGTCAAAGCACACTCGGATCTCGAGATGCGGGAGGCGATGTCCCAGGCCGAAGGGATCATGCGTGGTCGGCGCCATCTGCGGCCCAAACAGGACAACAACTTCGTGCTCGACACCTCCGAGGGAGTGCAGCGCTTCTGGGCGGGCATCAGCCGCATCCTCGTAACGGTCATCCCGGGCATCGTGATCGTCTCGCTCGTGATCGGCGGCATCGTGATCATGAACATCATGCTGATGGCGGTCGCCGAGCGGACGCGCGAGATCGGGTTGCGGAAGTCGCTGGGCGCGCGTCGTCGTGACGTGCTGCGTCAGTTCCTCGCCGAATCGACGGCAATTGCGACGGTCGGTGCCGCGTTTGGGATCCTCGCAGGTCTAGGGCTGACGATCGTGATCAACAAGCTTTCGCCGCTCCCTGCGAGCGTGTCGCCGGCGTCCGTCGTGCTGGGTGTGATCATGGGGGCCGGCGTCGGCGTGGTGGCCGGCGTGTACCCCGCGAGCCGGGCTGCGCGGCTCGATCCGATTACCGCGCTGCGGCAGGAGTAGCCAATGTCCGGAGTATTCGAAGGCGTCGGCATTGCCCTCTCATCGCTGCGCGCGCACAAGATGCGCGCGGCGCTCACGATTCTTGGCGTCGCGATCGGTGTGACCGTCGTCATGGTGATCGGCGCGCTGATCAGCGGCTTCAACAAGGGCATCTCGGACATGCTGGCGTCGCTCGGCCCCAAGACGTTCTGGGTCGGGCGCTATTGGGGCGGGCAGAACGACGAGGATCCAGAAGATCCGAATCCGTGGCGCCGTCGTCCTCCCATTACCGTGGAAGAAGCGAACCGCCTGGCGCAACTCCCGACCGTCGCGTTCGTCGTGATCGATGAGGGCACGGGCTCGGACATCGAGTTCGAAGGGCACCGTCTCGCGGCCATTCGGATTCGCGGCCGCAACGCGGATTGGCCGAAGATCGAAGGCGGCCTGATCGAGCCCGGCCGTTCGTTCTCGCATCTCGAGGATGCGTCCAACGCGCACGTGGCCGTCGTCAACAGCAAGCTGGCCGAGAACCTCTTCGGGCAGCGCGATCCGATGAACCGCCGCATCAAGATCGGGGGCCTGCCCTATGATGTGGTCGGTGTGTACAATCCCCCGCCCCGGCTGTTTGGAGACGGCGACCAGCCGGAAGTCATGATTCCCCACGGCACGTTCGCGAAGGACCTGCAGTACTGGCACGGGTGGATGGATATGTTCGTTGTGCCGCAGGACTCGGTCTCAACCGAGCGCGCGATCGACGATGTCACGATGGCGATGCGGACCATGCGGGGGCTGCGTCCCGGGCAAAAGAACAACTTCGACGCGGTCACGCAGGAAGTGTACGTCCAGGCGGTCAACAGTTTCACCAAGGTCGCGCGCATGCTGATGATCGCGCTGTCGATGGTGGGCCTGATCGTCGGTGGCATCGGCGTCGTGGCGATCATGATGATCTCGGTCACCGAGCGCACGCGCGAAATCGGGGTGCGCAAGGCACTCGGCGCACTGCGGCGCGAGATCATGTGGCAATTCCTCGTTGAAGCAGCGACGCTGACCCTGGTGGGCGGCATCATCGGCATGATCTTCGGCTGGTTGATCGCCATCCTACTGCACAACTTCACACCGGTCCCCGCGTACGTTCCGATCGCGTCGATCGTCATCGCGCTTGTAGCGGCCGCCGTGACCGGGCTGCTGTTCGGCATTTATCCCGCGAGCAAGGCGGCGCGCCTGGATCCTGTCGAGGCGCTGAGGTACGAATGAGGTTGTGAAGGATGGTGGAGGATGTCATTCCTAGACGCGATCAGACTCGCTTTTCAGACCATCCGGGCTCAGAAGCTCAAGAGCAGTTTTTCAATCATCGGCGTCTTCATCGGCGTCATGTTCCTCATTGCGGTCGTGTCGGTGGTGGAAGGGATGAACCGCTACATGACCGACAAGTTCGCCGGCACCATCCTCGGCGTGAACACGTTCCGCCTGCGGCAGTTTCCCGATGTCGCGCTCGGCAACGTCACCGACTCGATGTGGCGGTCCTGGATGCGGCGCCCGCGCGTGTCGTACGAAGACGCGCAGGCGGTGATGCACGCCGTTACGGTGCCGGTGCTCGCCGCCTGGGAGTCGAGCACGCGCGGCACCCTCACCGCCGGCCGGCGCACCGCCAAGGACATACAGGTCACGGCCGCGACCGAGCTCTACTTCGACATTCGCTCCCTGGTAATCGAGCAGGGGCGCGCGTTCACCGCACAGGAGGTCCAGGCCGGCGTTCCGGTCCTCGTGCTCGGGCATGACCTCGCCGACAAGCTGTTCGAGGGGCGGGATCCGATCGGCAGCGAGGTGAAGATCTTCGATATCCCTTACCGTGTCATCGGCGTCGTCGAGAAGCAGGGCAACCTGTTCGGACTGTCGCTCGACAAGTTCGTCGTGGCGCCGGCGACCGCCCCGCTGCGGCGCTTCGTCAATCCTCCCCGGGTCATCGATGCCGTCGCGATGAAGGCGAACTCGCAATCCGAGATGCGGGAGGCGATGGGCCAGGCCGAGGCGGTGATGCGCGGCCGGCGGCATCTGCGCCCGCGCCAGCCGGACGACTTTGCGCTCGAGACGGCGGATGAGGTGCTCGACTTCTGGGGGAAGATCAGCGGTATCCTCCGCTACGCGCTCCCCTTCCTCCCGGGAATCTCGCTCGTGGTAGGCGGCATCGTGATCATGAACATCATGCTGATGGCGGTGGCGGAGCGGACGCGCGAGATCGGCATTCGCAAGTCGCTCGGCGCGCGGCGCACCGACATCCTCCGTCAGTTCCTGGTCGAATCCACGACACTCGCGACGGTGGGCGCGGCTGCCGGTGTCGGCATCGGCATCGCGCTGGCCGCAGTGGTCGCCGCCACGACGCCGCTCCCCGCCGCCGTGGCGCCGTGGTCCATCGTCGTCGGCGTGATCCTGGGCGCCGGTGTCGGAATCGTCGCCGGGGTCTATCCGGCGACGCGTGCGGCCCGGCTCGACCCGATCGCGGCATTGCGAGCCGAGACATGACCGGCGTGGGCGGCGGGCTGTTCGAAGGCGTCGGCATCGCGCTCGCGTCGTTGCGCAGCAGCAAGGCACGCGCGGCGCTGACGATCCTCGGCATCGCGATCGGCGTGATGGTCGTGATGTTGATGGCCGCCCTGATCAGCGGCATCAACAAAAGCGTCGCGGGCGTCTTCGAGTCGATCGCGCCACGGACGTTCCTCGTGTGGCGCTTCTTCCAGGCTGGCGTGACCGTGTCGGACGGCTCCGACGAGACGAGCCCCTGGCGCCGCAATCCCGCGATCAACGAGATGGAGGCCGACCGAATCCGGACGCTGCCCTCGGTGCGCTATGTGACGCGCCGCGAGGAAAGCTCCGCCAATGTGGAGTTCGGGAGTCTGCGACTCGAGTCGGTGCAGGTCTCCGGGCTGTCGGCCGAATGGGTGGAAGTCAACGGCGGCGACATTTATCCGGGCCGCACGTTCACGCGGTTCGAGGACCTCTCCAACGCCGCCGTGGCGGTCATCAACCGCAAGCTCGAGGATCAGCTCTTCCGCGGCCGCGACCCGATCGGCCAGACGATCCACATCGCGGGCGCGCCGTTCACCGTCATCGGCGTTTACACGCAGCCGCCGAGCCTGTTCAGCGGGGCCGCTCCGCCATTCGTCGGCATTCCGCACGGGGCATTCGTGAAGAGTGTGCCGTACTTCAAGGGTTGGATGCGGCTGGCGGTCGCGCCGGGACCGGGGTACACGCAGCAGGAATCGATGGACGAAGTCGTGGCGACCTTGCGGTCGATGCGCGGCCTCAAACCGGGTCAGGAGAACAACTTCTCGATCGTCACCCAGGACAAGCTGCTCGATTCCTGGAATCAGGTGACGGGGATGTTCTTCCTCGTCATGCTGGTGCTGTCCTCGATCGGCTTGATGGTCGGCGGCGTCGGCGTCGTCGCGATCATGATGATCTCGGTCACCGAGCGCACGCGCGAGATCGGAGTGCGCAAGGCGCTCGGCGCCACACGCCGGGCCATCCTGTGGCAGTTCCTCGTCGAGGCGTCCACGCTCACGCTCGTGGGTGGCGCCATCGGCATGCTGGCCGGAGGCTCGCTGGCGTTTCTCATCTCCAAGGTCACGCCCATCCCGGCGAACGTGCCGCTCTGGTCGATCGTGGCGGCGCTGCTGGCCTCGGCGCTGACGGGGGTTGGATTCGGTTTGTATCCCGCCAGTCGGGCGGCGCGGTTGGATCCGGTTGAAGCGCTGAGATACGAATAATTGCGGATTGTGGATTGCGGATTGCGGATTGGATGGGGACGATTTCAATCCACAATCCGAAATCCGCAATCCGCAATTAGCTTCCAGCGTGCCACTGTACGAGGCCCTTCGTCTGGCTCTCCAGACAGTATGGAGCCACAAGCTCCGATCCTTCTTTACTCTGCTCGGCATCATCGTCTCCGTCGCCTTCCTCGTCGCGGTCGTCGCCGTCATCCAGGGCATGAACGCGTACGTGCGCGAGCGCCTGGCCGGCGCGATCGTCGGCGTCAACGCATTCCAGATTCGCCGCGACCCCATTCAGGTGGGATTCATCGACGACGAGGCGTGGAAGCAGATCCAGCGCCGCCCGATCATCGCGCAGGAAGACGTGAGCTTCATCTCGCGCGCCGTGCCGGACGCCGAGGCGATTGCGCTGCAGTCGGGCTGGCCGACGCCGATGGCGGACGTGCAGTGGCGGAACCGGACGACCGGCGACGTTTTCATCTTCGGCGTGACCGCGCCGTACGTGGTCGTGCAGGATTACGCGTTCGCCGCGGGCGAGCCCCTCACGGATATCGACGTCCAGCAACGGCGCTATGTCGCGGTGCTCGGCTACGACGTCGCCGAGAAGCTGTTCGCGAACGTCGAGGCCGCCGTCGGCCGCGCGATCCGGGTCCACGGCATGCAGCTGCTCGTCAAGGGAGTGATCGCGAAGAAAGGCACGGTGCTCGGCCAGTCGTGGGACGGCTTTGTGATGTTGCCGCTGACCACCTTCGAATCGATGTATGGCCGCCGTCAGACGATGGTGATCTCGGTGAAAATGCCGACCGCGGTGGGGGTTGCGCCCGCGATGCTCCGGGCCGAGGAGGCCATGCGCATCGCGCACCGACTGCGGCCGGGCGCGGACAATGATTTCACAATCGACACCGGCGAGGGGCTGATCGCGTTCTGGGCCAAGCTCACGCGCGTCATCTTTACCGTGGTGCCGGCGGTGGTGGTCATCGGCGTGGTGGTGGGCGGCATCGTGATCATGAACATCATGCTGATGAGCGTCACCGAGCGCACGCGTGAAATCGGCGTCCGGAAGGCGCTGGGTGCGGCGCGGCGCGACATTCGCCGGCAGTTCTTTGCTGAAGCGCTCACCCTCTCGGTCCTCGGCGTCATCGCCGGGATCGTGGTCGGATTCGCCCTCGCCTTCCTGGTGCAGACCATCTCGCCGCTGCCCGCGCGTGTCACGGCCTGGTCCATCGCGATCGCGATCACGCTGGGTCTCGTCGTCGGCGTCCTGTTCGGTGTCTACCCGGCCCATCGCGCCTCCCGCCTCGATCCCATCGAGGCGCTGCGCCAGGAATAGATGAAGCTCCATTCGGTGCGCGAAGGGTGGCGGATCGCGTTCGAGCAGCTGCGCGCCAACAAGCTGCGCTCCGCGCTGACGGTGCTCGGCGTGGTGATCGGGATCGCGACGGTGATGGCGATGGCCTCCATCGTATCCGGATTCCGCGAGCAGATCGTCAATACGCTGGAGGTCGTCGGCCCCACGACGTTCCGGGTGCTGCGCTTCTTCTCCACGACCGGCGTCAATCCCGACGCGGTGCCCCGCGAGGTGCGCATCCGACCGAAGTTGATTCCACGCGAAGCCGAGGCGATCGCGCGCCTGCCGGAGATCCATTACGCGGCGATCTGGACTCAGGTGTTCCAGCGGTTCGAATACGGCGGGAATCGGACGCGCATCCTCGGCGTGTTCGGCGCCGACGACCGCTTCATGGAGATTCTCGGCGGCGGGATCACGCACGGCCGGTCGTTCACGGCCGCCGAGCTCCGGGGCGGCGATCCGGTGGTCATCGTCGAGCAACGCACCATCGATCGGCTGTTCGGCGCGATCAACCCGTTGGGACGCATCATCCGCATCGGGGGCCACCCCTTCAAGATTCTGGGCGTGTGGCAGCGCCCGACGAACATCTTCGAAGTGCCGGGGGCGCCCGAAATCGCGGCGATCATGCCGTTCGAAACGGCGCGGCGCAGCTTCTTCATCGACGAGGTGAACGGGCTGATCATCCTGGTGAAACCCAAGCCCGAGGTCAACGTCACCCGCGCGATGGATGCCGCCACGGTGACCCTGCGGCGCCTGCGCGGCATCAAGGCGGGCGAGCCGAATACCTTTGACCTTCTCACCTCCGATCAGGTGCTGAGTATCTTCGACAGCCTGACGTTCGCGTTCTTTTTCGTGATGCTGGTGCTGTCCAGCATCGCCTTGATGGTGGGAGGCATCGGCGTAATGGCGATCATGATGGTGTCGGTCACCAGCCGCACCCGCGAAATCGGCCTGCGCAAGGCGCTCGGTGCCACGCGGCGCGCCATTCTGTGGCAATTTCTCGTCGAGGCTGCGACGCTCACGTTACTCGGAGGCATCATCGGCATCATCCTCGGCGTCGGCGTGGGCGAAGTGCTGAAGCGACTGCTCGCCTTCAGTACGACGATCCCCGTCGTCCCCGCCGCGATCGCCACGGCGGCGTCGATTCTGGTGGGGCTGGTGTTTGGGATCGCGCCGGCCGCTCGAGCGGCGAAGCTCGATCCCGTCGAGGCGCTCCGGTATGAGTGAGCAAGTCGATCTCCTGGCGATCGCGGCCCATCGCGACGATATCGAGCTCACGTGCGGTGGCACGCTCGCGAAGGCGGTTCGCGCGGGCCATCGCGTCGGGATTCTCGATCTTACCCAGGGCGAAATGGGGACACGGGGTGATCCGGAAACCCGCGCAGCGGAGGCCGAGCGTGCGGCAAAGACGCTCGGCGTCGCGCTGAGACTCAATGCCAGAATGCCGGATGCGCACCTCACGAACGATGAGGCGTCGAGAAAGAAAGTCGTCGAGATAATTCGTCAAACAAAACCCCGGGTCGTCATCCTGCCCTACTCGGTGGGCCGGCACCCCGATCATCGCATCGCGTCAGAGCTGGGGCGTGATGCCTGCTATCTCGCAGGCCTCGCCAAGTATGCCCCCGGCAAGGGCGGCGACGCGCATCGGCCGTACAAGCTGCTGTACGCTCTGGCGTATCGAGAGGACCCGGTGAAGCCGACGTTCGTCGTCGATATCTCGGACGTGTTCGACCAAAAGATGGAGGCGATTCGCTGCTATGCGTCGCAGTTCACGGGCGCCAAGGCGGCCGGTGAGATCCACCCCACCGGCCAGGACCTATACGAGCTGATCCGCGTCCAGTCTGCCCATTACGGTTCGCTGATCCGGCGTCGGTACGGCGAGCCGTTCTACACAGCCGAGACTCTCGAGGTGGAAGATGTGCTGCAGCTTGGCGTCCAGTCCATCTAGTTTGTAGATTGCGCGTTCCATGACCAAGCGTGTGACGTATCTCGACAACGCCGCGACGACACCGGTGCGGCCGGAGGTGCTGGAGGCGATGCTTCCCTACCTCGGGAAGGAAGCCTTCGGCAATCCCTCGTCGGCGCACCGCTTCGGCCGGGCCGCGCGCGCGGGTCTCGAAGAGGCGAAGCGCGCGGTCGCCACCGCCGTCGGCGCCGAGCCGAACCAGGTCGTGTTCACCTCGGGCGGCACGGAGGCCGACAACCTCGCGATCATCGGCGCCGCGCTGGCGGCGAAGGACCGGGGCGATCCCTTCCGGGTCGCAGTCTCGGCCACGGAGCACAAGGCCGCGCTCGCCGCGGCGCACGCGGTCAGGCAGCTCGGCGGCATCGAGGTCATTCTCCCCGTCACGGCCTCCGGCCAAGTGGAGAATGAGGCTCTCGACAAGGTCCTCGAGGACGGCGTCGCGGTCGTCAGCGTGATGTGGGTGAATAACGAAGTCGGAACGGTGCAGCCAGTCGCGGCGCTCGCCAGGCGATGTTGCGACGCGCGGGTGCCGTTCCACTCCGACGCCGTTCAGGCGTTCGGCAAGGTTCCAGTGTCGCTCGCCGACTCGGGCTGCACTCTCCTCACCATCTCCGGCCACAAGATCGGCGCTCCCAAGGGCGTCGGCGCGCTCATCGTGCGCGATCGCAAGGCGGTCGAGGCGATCATTCACGGCGGCGGCCAGCAGTTCGGCATCCGGCCCGGAACCGAAAACGTCCCCGGCATCGTGGGACTTGGCGTGGCGGCCCAACTCGCCGCCGCAGAGCAGCAGGCGCTGGCGACGAGACTGCGGGAGCTGCGTGACGAATTGGAGCGGCGGCTGCTCGCGATCGTCCCTGACGCGCTGATCAACGGCTGGCAGGGGGAGCGGGCGCCGCACATCTCGAACGTGTCGATCCCGGGAACCGACAGCGAGGCGCTCCTCATGCATCTCGACCTCGCCGGCATCGCCTGCTCATCGGGCTCCGCCTGCAGTACCGGCGCGGTCGAGCCGTCGCACGTGCTGACCGCCATGGGCGTGCCGCGCGAGCTCGGTGTGGCCGCGCTGCGGTTCTCGTTTGGCAAGGACAGCACTTTGGAGGATGTCGATGCTGTGAGCACGGTCATGCCGCGTATTGTAGAAAAGGTGCGCTCTCTATCCGCGGTTCTACACCGATGATCACGTTTCACGTCTGCACGTCGGCATGTCGGCACGATCAGACGGCGTGCCGACGTGCAGTCGTGCCGACGTGTATGTCAGGCTCGCACCATGACTAATCGTGTGCTGGTAGCCCCATGACCAGTCGGGTTCTCGTGGCTATGTCGGGCGGCGTGGACAGCTCGGTGGCAGCCGCTTTGCTTGTCGAGGCCGGCTATGATGTGATCGGCGCAACCATGAAGCTGTTCTGCTACGGCGACAGCGTGCCCGATCGGCCCTGCTGCTCGCTCGACTCGATCACCGACGCCAAGCTCGTGGCGCACAAGCTCGGCATTCCGCACTACGTCCTCAATCTCGAGGACCGGTTCGGGCACGATGTGATCGACAATTTCGTGGCCGAGTACGCGCGCGGGCGGACGCCGATTCCCTGCGTGCGCTGTAATTCGTTCACCAAGTTTCGCGACTTCCTCTATCACGCCGATGCGCTCGACTGCGACGCGATTGCGACGGGCCACTACGCGATCGCGCGCGATGGCGCGCTCTACCGGGGCCGCGACCGGCAGAAAGACCAGTCGTATTTCTTGTGGGGTATCGATCGCGCCGTCGTGCGCCGGATGCTCACGCCCGTCGGCGCGCTGACGAAGGCACAGACGCGGGACGCGGCCCGGAAGCTCGGGCTGGTCACCGCCGAGAAGCCCGAGTCGGTCGAGATCTGTTTCGTGCCCGACGACGACTACGTCGCCGTGCTCGAGCGTCATCTTCCGTCCGACGCACCGGCGCTCGTCCCAGGTCCGCTCGTGACGACCAGCGGCGAGGTGATCGGCGAGCACGACGGCTTCGCGCGCTATACCGTGGGCCAGCGCCGCGGGTTGCCGGGCGGCTCCGCGGAGCCGCTGTACGTGGTCGCGATCCGCCCCGAGACCCGCGAAGTCGTCGTCGGCCGCGGCGCGGAGTTGTTCGGACACGATCTGTCTCTCGAAGAGGTCAACTGGCTCGCCGATCCGCTCTCGCCAGGTGACGCCGTGTGGGTGCAGTGCCGCTACCGCGCGCGAGCGGTCCCCGGCACGATTGCTGCGCAGGCGGACGGCCGCATCGCGCTCCGGCTTGCCGAGCCGGTCCGGGCGATCACACCAGGGCAGTCGGGCGTGCTGTATGACGCCGCTGATCGACTGCTCGGTGGCGGCGTAATCGCCTAGCCTGCTCCGGCGTGCGGAGGGTCACAGCCCTTCCGGCCGGTGCGCCTGCAGAATTCACGGTCGTTCCCCCATTTCCTTTCTGGAGGCGGTATGCGGTTGCTCCTTCGTGCCGGAGTCGTCCTCGGCTTGGCGGCGCTGGCGGCGGTGGCGGCGTGCGGTAAAGACTCGCCGTCGCCGGTCGACTTCAACGATCCGGCGGCGGTCTCGGCGAATCTCTCTTCGGTCGACTCCGCCTTCGATAGCGACGTCTTCCGCAGCTTCTCGACTGCCTCGACCGCATTGGATGTCGCCACGGCACCGGCGTTCCAGCCCGCGGCCACGCTGGTCGAGACGCTGCAGCCCAGGCTTGCCCGCAGCGGCGCCCGCATGTTCCTCCCCAGCCTGCGGCAGGCGCAGAAGCTGCAGGCGATGGTGCCGAGCCTCAGCGTTTCCGCGGCCCAGGGCCGCATCATCCCCGACTCGATGTACGGCCGAGTGTTTGAGTGGGATGCGACGCTCCACCAGTACAGCTATCAAGGCACGACGGTCGCCAATCTCACCGGCGTGCGGTTCGTGCTGTATGCGACCGACCTCGCCGGCGCCGTGGTCGAGCCCGTCGTCGCCATCGGGACGCTCGACATCATCGATCAGAGCACGCCGACCAAGCTGCAGCTGCAGGTGCTGGTCAAGAATTCCGCCGGCACGACCACGTACGTCGACTACACCGCGTCCTTCACGAGCGGCGTGACGTCCGCCAACGCCAGCGTTTCCGGCACGATCACCAACGGCCTCTCCGGCGGGAACAACAAGACCCTGACGTTCGACCAGACGCTCTCGGTCAACGCGGCCGGCGCCCAGGTTCACGCGACGTTCGCGCTGAACAACCCGGCCATCACGCTGATGCTCAACGAGTCGGTGGCGTTCGATGACCCGAACATCAACATCAACGCCGACTTCCGGTTGATTCAGAACGGTGAGACGATCCGCGTGGTCGGCCACGTTACGCTCAATACGACCGACAACTCCGTCACCGTGAGCGTCACTGTGTATGTCGACGGCCACCCCGTGGCGTCGATCAGCGGCGACCCCACGACCGCGCAGTGGGTCGATGCGGGTGGCGCGCCGCTGACGGCCGCCGACCTGACAGCGCTCGGAGATCTATTCGATGCCTTCGAGCACTTCGGCGACACGGTATCCAACCTGTTCGCCCCGGTAGGAACGTTCGCCGGTCTGTAACCGGCAACCGTAGCAGCGACTCCCCGTCCGGCTCTGGCCGGGCGGGGAGTTTTGCTTTATTACCTAGCGGTGCTCTACCGGCTGCTCGCGAACGTCGTCGTAGGGTTCCATGTACTGTTCATTCTATTCGTCGTCGGTGGTGGATTCCTGGCGTGGCACCGCCGTTGGGTTGCAGCCATCCATATCCCCTGCGCACTGTGGGGTATTCTGATCGAATACCGCGGCTGGATCTGCCCGCTCACACCGCTCGAGAACAGCCTGCGCGCGCGGGCGGGACAAGCGGGATATAGCGGAGGATTCATCGAGCACTATCTGTTGCCCGCGGTCTACCCGGCCGGGCTCACGCCGCGCACCCAAGCGCTCCTGGGAACCGCGGTCCTGGTGATAAACGTCTACGCGTACGCCGTCCTGATCCGCCGACTCACACGAGGCTCCTGATGACCATCCCGACCACCCGTCGCCACTTTCTCGGCTCGCTGTTCGCCGCCACCGCGACATTGCCCGCACTGAAGAGCGACGCCCTGTCGCGCATCCTTCCCGCCACACGCCACATCGCGGGACGCAGCCCCGGCGACGTCGCCGAGGACGAGGACTTCTGGCGTGAGATCCAGGCGGCGTTCGACATCGACCGGGGCATGATCAATCTCAACAACGGCGGCGTGGCGCCGTCGCCGCGAGTCGTGAATGCCGCGTTTCAGCGCTATCTCGCGGTCTCGAACCAGGCCCCCGCGATCACGATGTGGGGCTGGATCGAGCCGGAGATCGAGGCGGTGCGCCACCGGTTGGCGTCGAACTTCGGCTGTGATCCGGAGGAGATGGCCGTCACGCGCAACGCCAGCGAAGCGCTGGAGATCGTGCAGCTCGGCCTGCCGCTGCAGCGCGGCGATGAAGTGCTCACGACCACGCAGGACTATCCGCGGATGATCACGACGTGGAAGCAGCGCGAGCGGCGCGATGGCATCGTGCTGAAACAGATCACGTTCCCGGTGCCGCCGCCCTCGCAGGACGATCTCGCGCGGCGGATCGAAGCGGCGATCACGCCTCGCACCAAGGTCATTCACTTCTGCCACATCACGAATCTCACGGGGCAGATCTTCCCCGTGAAGCAGATCTGCCAGCTGGGCCGCGCGCGCGGCATCGAGGTGATCGTCGACGGGGCGCACGCCTACGCCCATTTCCCGTTCACGCGCGATGAGCTCGATTGCGACTACTACGGCACCAGCCTTCACAAGTGGCTCACGGCACCGATCGGTACGGGCTTCCTGTACGTGCGGCGTTCGAAGATCGCCAAGATCTGGCCGATGATGGCCGCGCCCCCCGAGATGAATGAGAACATTCGCAAGTTCGAGGAAATCGGCACGCATCCGGCGGCCAATCACAACGCCATCGTCGAAGCGCTCGACTTCCTGGACGGGATCGGCCCGGCGCGGAAGGCGGCGCGGCTGCGGTTCCTGCGGGACCGCTGGGCCAAGCGGCTGGAGCGCGTCGCGGGCGTGAAAATCCTCACCCCCTACGATCCCGCGCAGTCGTGCGGCCTGGCCTCGTTCACACCGGGCCAGCTCGACGTCGGCAAGGTGACCGGCTTGCTCTTCGACAAGCATCGCATCATCGTGACGCCGATCGTCCATCCCGAATTCAACTGCCTGCGGATTACGCCGAACGTCTACACGACACTCGCGGAGATCGATCGGTTCGGCGACGTCATGGAAGACGTGCTGCGCAAAGGACTGCCCGCCTAGGGCAGCAGCGCCACGATCCGCAGCGGTCCCCCGCTGCCCCCTTTGATCTTCATCGGGAGCGCGATGACGTACGCGCCCGTCGCCGGGACCTGGCCAAGGTTCGCCACATTTTCGAACGCCGGGATATTGACGGCAAACAGCCGGCGGTGGACGCCGTAGATGCTCGACTGGCCGTAATCGATACTCGGTGTGTCGATACCGACAGCGTTCACCTTGCGCCGCGCCAGCTCGCGTGCCGCGTCGAGGTCGAGTCCCGGGAAGTGCAGGTCCGCCACGGCGGCCGCGCCGGTCTTCGTCGTGCCGAGGTAGCGCGCGCGGTCGGACCAGCGGCTGCCCCACCCGGTGCGGATCAGGACGATCGCGCCGCGCGGGATCGGCCCGTGCGCACTCTCCCACGCCGTGATGTCCGCGGGACGGACCCGGTAGTCCGCGCTGGAGTCGGCCTGATGGCTGACGTCGATCACGACCGCGGGGCCCATCAGCTGGGTGACCGGAATCTGATCGGTGGTGTGCTTGCCTTCGGCGAAGTGCACCGGCGCGTCGAGATGGGTGCCGCCGTGCTCGGCGGCCGCGAAGTTGTTAGCGGCGTAGTAGTAGCCGCCCGGGGTGCGCTGTGCCGAGACGACCGTGAGGCGGAACGGCTGGGCCGTGGGCCAGTAGATCGTCGCGGAATCGAACGCGTACGTGAGATCCACCCAGTTGCCCCCGGACAGCCGAGAGGCGACGGACGGCTGGCAGGCGGCGAAAACCAAGAGCACAGCGGCAAGCGAAAGACGGCGCATGTGATCTCCGGATTGGTTGCAATCGAATATGAACGTGATAAAGTTGCCGGCAATGGTCCGTACCCTAAAGGGTCGGCTTCAGCCTACGGATAACGAGGAGCCAATTCATGAAATTGCGATCGCTTACGGCTACTCTCCTGTTGATAGCTGCCTGCGGCTCGGATAAATCGAGCCAGACGGTCAACCGCGATACGCTCACCCAGCGCCAGAAGGACAGCATTCTGGCCAACTCGCGGATCCCGAACGCCCGCGCGGTGGGACGCGCGATGAATGCCGCCGATTCGGCGAGCGCGCGCGCCACCCGTGCCGATAGCGTCGCGAGGGATACCACGGAGTTCTAATGCGCGCCGTGATGTGCGGCGCCCTGCTGTGGGTCGCCGCGTGTGGACCTCGGAACCCCTGCTCCGGCTATCAGTTCGACCGCCTGCGCCGCTACTCGCTCCCCTACGCCGGGCACTGGGTGGTGGCGCGTGGCGACACGCTGACGTTTCCCGCTGCACCCGCCATGAGTGATCGGTTCCGCCTGAGCGACATCGCGCTCGACACCGCGACCGTCGTCGTCGGTCAGGAATGTCTGTTCCGCGGCCAGATCGTGTTTCGGGCGCCACGGGCCGAAACCCTCGCGGTGAGCTGGTTTGGCCAGCCGGAACAGGCCATCGTGAGCGGTTGGCCCGCGGACCTTGGCCCGTTTGCGGGCGTGTCGCTCGCCTGGGCGGGCCGTGACTCCATGAGCGGAACGATTCTGCTCGATTCAAAGTTGGGCGTGCAGGCACGACCCGGCATGACGGCGCGCTTCGTCGCTGGGCCCGCCAAGCGATTATCTTCCGGTCCATGAGAGGCTTCCTCCTCAGACTGCTGATCACCGCGTTCGGGCTGTGGGTCGCCGACCGACTTCTCCCGGGGCTGGCGTTCACGGGCACGGGCGCACTGATCGTGTCGGCGCTGCTGCTCGGCTTCGTCAATGCCGTGATCCGGCCGATCCTCCTCATTCTCACGTTGCCGCTGACGGTATTGACGCTCGGGTTCTTCATCCTGATCGTGAACGGCATCTCGCTGGCGCTGGTCGCCTGGCTGGTGCCGGGCTTCGCCATCAGCGGGCTGGGCTCGGCGACCCTCGGCGCCATCATCGTCGGGCTGACGAGCTGGGCCGCGTCGGCGTTCATCGGCGGCTCGGGACGGATCGAGCGCATCCAGCGCGTGGAGGTCACGGGCCGCCGCATCGATGGATAGAGCGTTCGCGCTCGCGGGCGCAGTCTCAGCATCGCGATGATCGACGTCGAAACGCCCGCCCTCCTGCTCCACCACGACGTCATGGAGCGAAATCTCAAGCGGATGGCCGAGCGCGCCAAGAAGCTCGGCGTTTCGCTGCGGCCGCACATCAAGACGCATAAAAGCATCGACCTGGGTCGGCGCCAGCAGGTGCATGGCGCGAAGGGCATCACCGTCTCCACGCTGTTCGAAGCGCAGGCGTTCGCCCGCGGTGGATTCGACGATCTGACCTGGGCCTTCCCGCTCGATCCGACGCACGTTCCGCATGTCCAGCGCATCTCCGCGGACGGTGTAACGCTGCGGGTGATTCTCGACGATCTCGACACGGCGAAGGCGCTAGCGGGCAGCGGACTGCACGTCTGGCTCAAAGTGGATTGCGGGTACCACCGTGCCGGCGTCGATCCGGCGTCCCGTTATGCACTCGAGGTCGCGCGAGAGCTGGGGGCGGAGCGCGGCCTGACGTTCGACGGGGTTCTCAGTCATTCGGGTCATGCGTATCGCACGCGGAACAGGACCGAAGCAGCGCAGATCGCCGAGCAGGAACGGCAGGTGATGACGTGGTTTGCCGAGCTGCTGCGCAAAGACGGCTTGCCCGTGCGCGCGGTCAGTGTAGGATCGACCCCCGCGATGGTGGCCGCAAAAGACTTGACCGGCGTCACAGAAGCGCGGCCCGGGAACTACATCTTCTACGACCGGACCATGGTCCTCATCGGATGCTGTGAGCCGCAGGACGTGGCAGTCTCCGTGCTGGCGACCGTCGTATCACACCAGCCGGGCGCAGCGCATTTCGTCGTCGACGCCGGCGCGCTCTCGCTCTCGAAGGATCTCGGACCCACGCATCTCGGACTGGAGCCTGCGTTCGGTGCGGTGAAGGATCATCCCGAGCTCACCGTGGCGTCCGTGTCGCAGGAACATGGCCTGATTCGCGCCGCCGCTCCGGCGGCGATCGAAGGGAAGTTCGAGGTCGGGCAACAGATCGAAATCATTCCCAACCACTCGTGCCTGACCGAAGCGCATTTCGATGAATACGTCGTGATCGGAGGAGGTCGCATTATGGACCGCTGGCATATCGAGCGTGGCCGATGATACTGCTTCGCCATTTCTTCGTCGCCCTGTTGCCGCTGGTGTTTGGACTCGGCGCGAGCTGGGGGTTTGCGTTCTCGCAGGACAAATGCGGGCGCCTCGTCGGTCCGATCTTCGCCCCCAAATGCCACTGGATTCAGCTCGAGTATCAGCTCGGATTTCAGATGGCGGGCACGCTGCTGGGCTGCCTCATCGCGGTGTTCCTGGGCGCCTGGCTGGAACGTCGCAGCCGCCGGCGCGTAGAACGAGCAACCCTTAATGAGGGAGCGTCTGCATGAAAGCGCTACTCACGCTGATGCTGCTGCTCGGGGTCGTGTTCCCCGTTGCAGCGCAGGACACTACAAAGGCTCCGCCCGCCGCGAGTGCCGCGACCGTGGAAGCCGTCCTGGCGCGCTCGGTCCTGGACCGCGCGCCGCAGGACACGGGCACGGCCTTCCCCGACTCAGTGGGGACGATCGTGCTGTGGATGCGCGCGACAGGCGCGAGCGGGCAAACGTTGCATCACGTCTGGTTCTTCGGGGACACGCAAGTCGGCGACGTGCCATTGATGATCGGGGGATCGCCGTGGCGGACGTGGAGCCGCAAGACGGTTCCGCTCGATGCCAAGGGTGCGTGGCACGTCGAGATTCGCGACGAGGCGGGCGCCGTGCTGAAGAGAATCGACTTCACGGTGGGGCAATAGACTAGGCCCCGGCATTTCACGCGGCCTTGGGTCCTGGCTGCTGCTGCTCGGCGAGCAGTGCCCGGGCCGCTTCGGGCTCGAGCGCTTTCGCGAACAGGAACCCCTGCCCGAGCTCGCATCCGAACGCGATGAGCCGCTCGCGCTGCGAGGCCGTCTCGACGCCCGCCGCGATCACCGTCAGCCCGAGGTGCTCCGCCAAGTCGACGATCGAGCGCACGATCTCCAGGTCGGTGCGGCGCGCGCCCATGCGGTGCACGAACGTCCGGCCGACTTTGATGCCCTGCAGTGGGAAGCGCGGGAGATAGCTCAGGGACGAGTAACCGGAGCCGAAATCGTCCATGTGCAGCTGGACGTTCAACTCCCGCAGCCGCTGCAGCAGGGCAATGCGCGAGTCGACGCTCTCCATGAGCACGCTCTCGGTGACTTCGAGGCTCAGTGAAGCTGGCGCGAGTCCGGCATCCTGGAGAGCCGCCCCCACGTCGTCCACGAGGCGAGGGTCCGCGAGTTGCTTCGCCGAGAGGTTCACACTGATCCGCACTGGCCCCGCGCCCGGGACCGCGTTCTGCCAGGTGCGTCCGTAACGGCACGCCTCCCGCAGCACCCACTGGCCGATCGGCACGATGAGGCCGGTCTGCTCGGCCAGCGGCAGGAATTCGTGCGGCAAGAGGACCCGCCGCTTTCCGTGGTGCCAGCGTAGGAGGGCTTCGAACGCGTACACTCGGCCGTTCTCGATCTCCACGATCGGCTGGAACACGAGTTGGAACTCCTTGCGCCCGAGTGCCTCCCGCAGATCGGCCTCCATTCCCGACCGCGCGTGGGCCCAGTTTCGCATCTCGACATCGAAGACCTGGAAGCGCGCGCGCCCCCGCTCCTTGGCGCGGTACATGGCGAGGTCCGCGTCCCGCAGGATGTCCTGGGCCTGCTCGTAGTGCGGCTCGCTCAGCACGACGCCGATGCTCGCGCTGGCCTGCACCTCGCGCCCTTCCAGCGAGAACGGCGCGGCGAAGTTGTCGAGGACACGTTGCGCCACCTGCTCGACTTGGGGGAGGCCCGCCACCTCTTCGAGCAGCAGGGTAAACTCATCACCGCCGAGCCGTGCGACGATGTCGCCGGGCCGCACGCTCGCCTGCAGCCGCTTGGCGATTTCCACCAGGAGGCGGTCGCCGGCGGCATGCCCGAGGCGGTCGTTCACCGCCTTGAAGTGGTCGCAGTCGACGAACAAGACACCGAACCGATAATCAGAGTCCCGGCGCGTGCGCGCGAGCGCCTGCGACAGCCGCTCGCTGAAGGAGGCGCGGTTCGGCAAGTCGGTGACTGCGTCGTGCAGCGCCCCGCGGAGCAGCTGCCGCTCCGCTTGCCGACGGTAGGTGATATCGCGGGTGATCGTCGTGGCACCAACTGGATGACCGTCCGCGTCGAGAATCGGTGAGATGCTGATCGACACCTCGACACGCGTGCCGTCCTTTCGCATCCGCGTAGTCTCGTAGTGCTCGATATGCTCGCCGCGCCGCATACTCTCGAAGACGCCGATCAGCTCGTCCCGGTGGTCCGGTGGAACGATCAGCGTGATCGGCTTTCCGATGACCTCCTCGGCCGCGTAACCGTAGAGACGCGTGGCGGCCGCGTTCCACGTCGTGATCGTTCCGTCGAGCGTCTTGGCGAGTATGGCATCGTCGGCCGATTCCACCATGGCCTTGAAGTACGCGACGGCGGACTCGGCGCGCTTAAGCTCCGTGATATCCCGCGTGACGCAGCGGGCGTGCACGAACTGGCCGCCCTCCAACCGCGCGTTCGCACTGAGCAGCACGTGGCGAATCGATCCGTTGCGGTGGCGCAGCCGGGCCTCGACATTGCGGACGGTCTCTCCCGCGCGCAGCCGCCGCAGCACCTCCTCCACGATCTGAGGGTCGACATGGAACTGACGGATGTCGTGACCGACGTATTCATCGCGTCCATACCCGACGAGGTCCAGCTCGGCGGGGTTGGCTCGCAGGATGCTGCCGTCCGGCCCCAGCCAGCACAGACCGACCGTCGCGTTCTCAAAGAAGTCCTCGACATCCAGCTGGCTCTGCTGCGGTTTGGCGAGCACGGCCACGCCGACGACGCCCACAATACCGCCTCCCGTGGCTCGCAGCGGCTCCACGTGTGCATCGTAGCAGCGGCCCTCGACCCGAATCTGGTAGGAGACCGATTCCCCCGTGAGCGCCCGCCGATGCGCATTGATCGAGTCGGCGCTCACGGCTTGCTTGGAGAACTGCTCGAGGAGGGATGCACCCACGACGTGGTCTGGCAGAATGTCCGACGTCAGACCGGCGCCGGACCGCGCCGTGATCCGCAGCTCGGCATTGGTCGTCCAGAGAATCGCGGGGACGTGTTCGACGATCAAGGCGAGACGCGCCAGGCTCTCCACGTCCCGCGCGGGGGGCACCTGGCGCTTCGCCTCTCCGAGCGCCCCAATGCACACGCCCGCCAACTCGAGGGCCATCCGCTCGCGGCCGCGCCGCTCGACACCGCGAGGAGGTGGTCGGGGCAGCTCGCGGCGGACCGGCGCGATGCACCACCGCTGTTCCGCCAGGCG
>DASYRZ010000124.1:0-2742 GCA_036003865.1 Gemmatimonadales bacterium
CGTTTCCTCGGCGAGCGGCCAACCGGTCTTCCATCTCGAGCTGCCGGTTGATACGAGCGGTTGGAGTCCCGCCGATTACACAGCGTCGCTCGTGATCAAGGACCGGATCGCGGCCCGGCGGGAAGCGATTGCGAACGCGTCGCAGCTGCGCCTGCGCATCCGCGGGCTCGGCGCACGCCAAACGCTGCACGTGACGCTGATGGAAGACGACGGCACGAGTTGGACGACGGCCGTTTCGGTGGATAGCACGTGGAGCGAGCGGGTGGTACCGCTCACGAATCTCACGGCCGGTCACGGCGTGCTGCTCCCCCAGGGATTCCCAGGCGAATGGAACTACTGGGTGGGACCAGCTGACGGGCGCGGGGGGGTCACGGACCGGCCTCGGGTCCCGCATGTAGAACGACTGCAACTTTCGCTGCGGCGTGAAGACGGTACTCGGGTCGCGCCCGGCAGCTATGGTGTGGAGGTCGAATGGGTCGTTCTGGGGTTCCAACAGGCCGTGGATTGACACGACCCGCGTGGATATGGTACTACTGGGAAGCGAGCGAGGAGGTACTATGGCCGACGAAATGGGGCCTTTCCGCGTAGACATGGAGATCGAGAACCCGTCACGACCTGGCGAGAGGCGAGAAGTCAGGTCCGTGCTCGTGGATACCGGTGCTGAATTGTCATGGATTCCGGCGCCGGTGCTCGAATCATTGGGTATCCCTCGATACCGGACCGCACGCTTTCGACAGGCGACCGGCACGATCGTGGAGCGTTCGGTCGGGGGCGCCTGGGTTCATGTCGCCGGTAACAGCACGATGGATGATGTCGTGTTCGGCGAGCCAGCGGACACCGTTATCCTGGGCTCGCGCACGCTCGAAGGCCTGAACTTCCAGATCGATCCCGTTGCGAAACGGCTCGTGGACGCGGGACCTATACTGGCGGCTGTCGCCGCGTAGCGCGATAGGCGAAGGCCAGCATCCCCAACCCGAAGAGCAGCAGCGCGACGCCCCACCACAGGTTCACGTTGATGCCGAGCGAGCGCGCATAGATCGCACGGTCAGAGACGAGACCATACGCGACGAGAATCGCGCCAAACATCGTGAACATTCCGCCGATCGGGAATCGCACGTCCAGTCTCATCGCGGCATCACCAGAAGATCACGTTGAGGATCGTCGAGACGACAAGAATGGCCACGGCGAGCGTGACCGGCCGCTTGTACCAGGGCATGTACCCATCCTGCTGGCGTGGCGTGAGGGAATAGACCAAACCTCTGAGCTCGTCGTCCGTCTTGGTGCGAGTCGTGAGCAGCGAAATCACGATTGTCGCCACGAAACAGCCGGTCCACGCGAATAGCGCGGTCCAGAAGTTCAGCGCCATCTCGCTCGGATACGTGTGCAGCACCGCGCCTAAGAAGCCCCCTTTGATTCCGGGTACCGCCCCGTTCGGCAGCGTAAGCCCATAGTGCAGCGCGGCGGTCACCGTGCCGGTCAACAAGCCCCAGAAAGCGCCGTGACCTGTCGACCGGCGCCAGAACATCCCCAGCAGGAACGTCGCGAACAGCGGCCCGTTCACGAACGAGAAGACCAGCTGGAGCATATCGAGGATGTTGTTGAATCGCGTCGCGGCATAGGCGGCGACGACACTGGCGAGGATGCCGAACACCGTCGCTGCGTGTCCCACGCGCAGATAATGCGAGTCCGACTGCCCCGGGCGGATGTGCGTCTGGTAGATGTCGTACGTCCACACGGTATTGAACGCCGTCACGTTGCCGGCCATGCCGGACATGAACGACGCCATCAGCGCGGTCAGACCAAGCCCCAAAAGACCCGACGGGAGGTAAGCCCCTAGCAACATAGGGATGGCGAGATTGTAGTTCGGCTGGCCGTCGTCGCCGATCGGGAGGAATCCTCCGCGGCTAGCGTGCAACCCGATGGCGAGCATGCCCGGCAAGATGACGAGCGCGGGCATCAGCATCTTCGGCACCGCGGCGATCAGCGGCGTGCGGCGCGCCGCGGTCATCGAGCCCGCGGCCATCGCGCGCTGCACCACGAGAAAGTCGGTGCACCAATACCCGAACGAGAGAGCGAACCCCAACCCCATCACCAGGCCAAACCACTCCATCCCCATCGGATTGTGACTCGGCGCATCCATGTATTTCCAGGAATGCGTCCAGGCCCCCGGCTCAAAACCGGCATTCGTCGCGACCGTGGCGAGCTTCGCGGTCAAGCCATCCCACCCGCCTACGTCCTTGAGTCCCAGCAACACCAGCGGCAGGAATCCCAGCACGATGAGAAAGAACTGCAGCACTTCGTTGTAGATCGCAGAGGTGAGCCCGCCGAGGAAGATGTAGATCAGCACGATGACGCCGGTCAGCACGATGCTCGCGTGGAAGCTCCAGCCGAGGATGAGCTCGAGCAGCTTCGCGAGCGCGTACATTGAGATCCCCGAGGAGAATACGGTCATGATCGCGAACGTGATCGCGTTCAACCCGCGAGTCTTCTCGTCGAAGCGGAGTTTCAGGTATTCGGGTACCGAGCGCGCGCGGGAGCCGTAGTAGAACGGCATCATGAAGAGACCGACGAACACCATCGCCGGCATGGCGCCGACCCAGTAGAAGTGGCTCGTCATGATGCCGTACTTGGCACCCGACGCCGCCATCCCGATCACTTCCTGCGCGCCGAGGTTTGCCGAGATGAATGCCAGCCCGGCGATCCAGGCCGGCAGGGAACGCCCTGACATGAAGAAGTCGTCGC
>DASYRZ010000125.1:0-1937 GCA_036003865.1 Gemmatimonadales bacterium
CGTGCCCTGGGCATAACCCGAGAAGTTGCCAAGATCCGTGCTTGCCGCAAAAACCGCGGAGACTCCCGCGACCTTGGCGATCTGGTCGGAATTCTTCAGCCCTTCGAGTGTCTCGATCATCAGGATGAGCACGATGTTGTCGTTGATCGTGTTGCGATAACCTCCCGGGACGCTACCCCACATGTTCGCGTCGAAGGCCTGGCCGCCCCCTCTGCTGCGCCGGCCCAGCGGGGGGAAGTAGGTCCAGTTCCGCGCTTCGATCGCCTCGGCGACGGTATCGATGGTGGGCACGACCACGACGAGCGCGCCGGCGTCGAGCGCATGCTGGATCTCGCGCTCATCGGTGTAGGCCACGCGCACGCCCGGGACGGCTTTCGCGTTCGGGCAGGTTCGCCACATGCGGGCGGCCTCCTGCCAGTCACGCGAGTCGTGCTGCATTTCAGTCCAGATGAAGTCGTAGCCGGCATTCGCCATCGCGCAGTAGGTCGCCGGATCCGTGGCACTGAAGACCGTGCCGCCGGTCACCTTCCCGCCCCGCATCATCTTGAGCTTGACCGGATTCCAGATCTTCGCGTTCGGCGGGGGGCTGAAGGCAGGTCCGTACTTCCAGGTCGCGGGGTCGAATGGCCCCTGGTTCACGGCGCCCCGGGGGGCGACTTCGCCCGCGTTGCTGTCCGTGCCGGCCGGCGCCGCAAGCGGGAACTGCGTCTTCCCGGCGTCTTTGTTGTTGATATAGGGATCAGCGCTCGGTTTCGGCTGCGTCGTCTGCGCTGGAGCCGGTTGACCCGGCGCCGGCGGGTTCTGCGCCAGGACCCCGAACGCGGCGAGTCCAACTGCCGCACTCACGGCGGCCGACAAAAGCAGGCGCCTCATCGTCACCTCCCTGTCACCGATTCCCCGGCGAGGATATCGAGACGAACTGACGCGGTCAATGATTGTTCGTGATCGCGGGGCGGGTATGATTCGATCAGCGAGTGCGGGTGAGTAACGCGCGGATGAGTGAGGTTTCGTTCCGGTTCTACGGCCGGCTCAATGATTTCCTCCAAGCGAACCAGCGCGGCCGCCGCTTCACATATGTCGTCGGCGCGCTCGGCTCGGTAAAGGACACGATCGAAGCGCTTGGGGTGCCGCACCCTGAAGTCGACGTCATTCTGGTCAACGGAACGGCTGAGGACTTCACCTGTCGACTCCGTGATGGTGACGAGGTCGCCGTGTATCCGGCGTTCCGATCCATCGATCTCGACAGAGTGCGGCGTGCAGGCGCCGACGCTCCACTTCCCGTACGCTTCGCGTTGGACGTCCATCTCGGGAAGCTCGCCACGCTGCTTCGTCTTGCGGGCTTTGATGCGGTGGTCGTGGCCGAAGATGCGGAGCTCGCGAATACGGCCGCGCGCGATGCACGCGTGGCCCTGACGCGCGACGTCGGGCTGCTCAAGCGAAGCGTTGTGCGACACGGGTACTGGGTCCGCAACACCGCTCCCGAATCGCAACTGGCCGAAGTGCTGGAACGGTTCGATCTCGTCCATCGAATGGAGTCGTTCACGCGATGTGCCCGCTGCAACGTGGCGGTTGTCCCCGTGAGCGCCGAAGCGGTCTCGGATCGACTGCTGCCGCGGACCCGCGCGTGCTTTCGCGAGTTCCACATCTGTCCGGCCTGCGGCCGCATCTACTGGCAGGGTTCGCATTACGACCGGCTACGCCGACTTCTCGAGCAGGCGCGCGAGCGCGCCTCAGCGCCGAAGGAGGCGTCAGGTTCTGAGGAACCACCGATCGAGGACGACATGCCTCGTGAAGAACGATGACCCGAGCAGCAGACGACCGATCGCCGTGACGGCCGCGCGCATGGGGCCGGCCTTGGCGGGCGGCGCCGGCGGGTGGATCCGGCGCAGCGCGTCCGCGTACGGCTGGAGGACGTCGACGCCGTGCCGTCCGTTCGC
>DASYRZ010000126.1:0-5649 GCA_036003865.1 Gemmatimonadales bacterium
GCGTCGGCGAGCATCACCTGCAGCGTGTCCTGCAGCCGGTTCAAATGCTGGATCACCAGCTCTCTGCTCCCCGCTCCCCGGCCTTCTTTCGCCGCCCACTCCATGCGCGCGATGTAGTTGTTGCGCGGATCGCCCGGGATATTGATCCAGCGCGTCTCCCCACCCGCCGAGCTGACGACGCCGACGCGGCCCGCGGAATTCGTCTCGCCCGCTTTGGGATACTGCACGGGCGTCGTCAACGCGTACAACGAATCCGTAGTGTTGTAGAGCAAGAAGTCGCGCACGCCGCTGGCGTCGAGCTGCCAGTAGGCGATGGACTGCCCGTCGGGATTCCAACGCCAGCCGTCCTGGAGACCCAGCTCTTCTTCGTAGACCCAGTCGAACGTGCCGTTGATTGTGGTGCGCGATCCGTCGCGCGTCAGCTGCGTCACCTTGCCGCTCGCGATGTCCTCGACGTAGATGTTGTACTCACCGTAGCGGACCCATCCCACTCGACCGCCGTCGGGCGAGAACTTCGCGAACATCAGCGTGGATGCGGGGCCCCCCCCAGCGCCGCCCAGCTTCTTGAGGGTCCAGCCGGCGAGATCGAGGACCCAGTAGTCGCCGCGTGTGTTGGTGCGCCAGACCTGCTGCGAATTCGTGAAGATGAGCACGCGACGGCCGTCAGCCGACCACGTGTAGTCCTCGACGTCGAGCGGCGTCGAATCACCAGGTGGGACGAGGCGCGTCGCCTGCACGAGGATCGTGCGCAGGCCGGTCTCGGCGTCATAGCGCACGATATCGCGACCGGCTTTTCCGGTGGCGGGCCGTTCGAGCGTGGTGTAGGCGACGCCGTCGGAGAGCCAGGCGAGCGGACCGAACGATCCGCCGCGGAATTCCGGCGAGCCGTAAATGCGATCGACAGTGAGGAGGCTCGTGTCGGTTGCCGGGCGCTGGGCAGCCAGCGTGCTGCCCAGCCCGGCAACGACAAGAGCAAGAAGATAAAGACGGCGCAACATCGTTCTGGATCCGATTGAAGTGGGATCCGAACGATAGCTACTGCCGCGGCGGTCCGCCTCCCATCGGCGGGGGCCCGCGGCGCATGACCTCAGGCTTGGGGAGCGCGTCGAACTTCGCCTGCTGGTCGGACGTCAGATTGTTGCGGATCGCCGCCAGCCACTGGTCCGCTTCAGCCTGGAACCCTTGCATCTCGGCCCGGACACTATCGAAGCGCGCGCGTTGCTCGGGCGTCGGCTCCTGCCCCGGCACGAATCCACCCTGCGCCTGCATTTGCTGGCGAATCGCCAGGCGGCGCGCCGCCGCGTCTTTCATCACGCCGCTCAGCGCCGTGTACGCGGGCGTGATCTTAGTGCGCTCAGACGGGTTCAAGCCGAGCGCCTGGCTCAGTGAATCGATCGTCATCCAATGATCAGGGGGAGGCGGAAAGCGACGTTGGCCGGTCGTAGGCGCGCCGCCAGCGGGTGTTTGGCTGAATACGGGCGCGGCAACTAGAAACGACAATAGCGCAGCGGCACACACACGACACATACCAGAGACTCCGAAAAAGAGGTCACTCGTTATACGCTCGAAGCCGGGCCGGCGTTACTGCGCCAGCGGTAACCCGCTGCTCCGGCAGCACCGGCCGCCGTCGCAGGTCCCCCATGCCGCTTCGTCGCGATCGTTCCAGATCCAGCGCGCCGTCGGCTGCCGATAACGCAGCAGGTAATGGTCCTCGATCTCCAGATCGCTATAGAAGGGCCGTGCCCCCGCCACGGTGGAATAGAAGATTGACACAAGCCGGCGCCCATGCATGCCGATTGCCCAATACACCGTATCCCGTCCGTGGAGATTGAATTTCCTGTACGACATCGTGTCCACGTTGATGATGCGCGCAATGAAAACCACAGAATCGGCCGAAATACGCATTGAGGAGGCACTCGCTCGATGCGGCTGAATCATCGCCCGCGGACCGTAGCTACAGCTTCCCGGGCAGGTGCCTACCATCAAGCGTTGGTCGTCACTCAGGCCCGGCAGTGTCTCGTATGCGGTGTCCGGACGCAGTCGGGCAAGAACCCTGCGAACACTGTCGGCCGCGTCCGTCGCGGACGCGAGCGACATCACGACAGGCCGGACCCCTGGAGGAGGTGCCACTTGACTGCACGCCGGGACAGCGACCAATGCGAGCCCGGCTAGCACCACTGCGGCGCGACTTCCGATGGCGCCGCTTCCCTCAGTCTGCTTCATAGCAGGTCCCTCCTCCGGGAATGCAGGTCAGTTCCGCTTGGCCGATCCGGCGAGGACGCGCATCCGACGCAGCACGGGTGCAAGGGGCGGATCGGCTTCGGTCCACAGGTTTGCAACGGCTTGTGCCCAGCGAGCCGCAGTGGCGTTGTCGCCCACCGCGGCGCCCAGCTCGGCGCGCCGTGCCATGGCTCGGATCACGCACCCGATCTGTTCCGGGCGCTCGAGCAGTGACGTGCCAAGGGTCGGCAGCGCTTGCAGTGAGAAATCGAGCAAGGCGGTGGCCCTGACGGTGTCGCGCAGTTGCAGCAGGATGCCCGCCTCGCCGTACGTCCCATCAATGGCGACATCACCGGCGCGCGCCTTGGTCCGGAAAGTCGCCTGACGCGCGAGCTCTGCCCGAACGGCCGCCGTGTCGCCGTGCGCCATCGCCCACTGCATCTCGAGCAGGTAATCGCCCCCGGCTTCCCGCCGATGCACGTCGCTGAGGCCAATGGTCTCGAATGCCAGCGCCATGGGTACGTGGAGCACCGCCAGCCGCAGTCGCTCGGGGCTCATGTGACCAGCCCAGCTCCTGACGCGCTGTTCCACGCGTTTCTTGCCGGCGAGCACGCTGTCAGCCGGCGCCCCCAGCGCGGCGTACGCCATGAGTTCGAGTCCCGCTTGCTTGACGGGCATCGGCGCTTCTGGCACTTCCTCACCGTCCCAGGTGACCGGCGTATCGAGCGGCGCCGCACGCTGCAGCAGCTGCGCTGCCCGGTACACCTGCCCGCTGAGGAGCGCCAATCCGCCGAGTCGCCGCGCAGCGAGCGGCTCGGGCTCGGCCGGAGCGGCGGCCAGCGTGGAATCGGCAAGCCGCTTGGCCTCCGCGAACCGCTCGAGCTTGAACAGCAGGCGCGTCTCGGCGACCGCAGTGCGCAACGACTGTTCGCCGTCATTGGCCAGCGCACGCGCGCGCCGTACGGCGGCGAGGGCTGAGCGCTCGACAGCAGCCCCGGGATCCAGCTCGCCGGTCGTCTCGAGAACCAGGGAAAGCGCCTCGTAGGCGTTCGCGCTCTCGGGAAAGGCATCGATCCATTTCAGGATCAGACCTCGCAACTCCTCCCTGTTGTGCGCGACGGCCGCCTGCGTCGTCGCCGGCCGAGACCCTCCTTTGGCGCTGAAGAAATCCGCGATCAGCCAGGGGACGAACGACAGCGTATCGTGATCGAGGGAGGGGAATGCCGCGAAATGCAGGGTGTCCCGGCGCACGGCATAGCCCGCCCGGTACAGGTCCGTCTCGGCGAAGAACAGGCGCATCAAACGATCCATCGCCACGCCGGTCAGCGCACGGTGGGACGACGGCACCAATTCCAGCGCTTGGCGATAGGCATGCGCCGCACCGCGGTAGCTGGCCCGAAACCGCCACCCCGAGGGACTCGCCGCGTCCGGCTCGACGACTCCATCACGGCGCTGACACTCCCCCAACCCGAACCACGCAACGAAATCTTTCGCATCGGTCGCGAGGATACGGCGATAGCGCTCGCACGCGTCGGGGGATTGTCGATCGCCGAGAGACCAGAGCGCTCGCGCCAACGCGAGATCTCGGGATCCGAGTTTTTGCGGATTCGCGAGGGCTTGCGCCGTGGCCGACTGCCAATCGGCGGATGGCTTGCCACTCCACATCTCGGCATGCGCCAACCACAGATTCGCTTGGGCATAATCCGGATCGCGTTGCAGCGCGGCGAGGAATGACTTTTCCGCCGTGGGCAGATCCCAGCGCGCGAGCGCATCCCGTCCTTGTGCGTACGCGTAAAAGGCGCCGAGCACATCCGTGCCCACGACGGTGGGGCGAAGGTGCTCGGCATTCACCCCCCCAAGGAGAATGGAATCCGCGAGCTCGCGAAATTTCGCCGCGAGGTCCTTGCCGTCCTTTGGAATTCGCACGGTGTAATCGCGCAGCTGCTTCCCGCCGTGGCGCAGATCGTAGAGAGCAGCGGTGACCTGAGTTGAGTCTTCGACGTCGACGACGTCACCCCACACCAGCAGGCCGGCGCCCAGCTCCCGAGCGAGCTGCTTCGCGCTCTCGAGCGTCATGGCCGCGTCCCCACGCTGCGCACGCACATCATGCACCTGCAGTGGATCGGCCAGACGGACGTCGGTCCAGCGCCCGAATGCCTGCGAGAGCAGCAATTCGCATTGGTCCCCGTTGATGAGCGTAGGCGCCGCTCCACCGCGATGCCCGAACGGGACGACCACGTACAGCGATGCATCGAGAGTGCTGGCCCTCAGTTTGGGGAATACCATCGCCCCCACCATGCCGAGCGCGATCACCGCGACGGCGGCGACCGCCCACCACCGCCGCCGTCGCTGCCGCGCCCGTCCGCTCAACGACACGACGGCGGAAGCAGCCCGCAGCGCGTCGGCGAACTCGCCCGCGGTCGCGAACCGCTCGCTCGGCAGTGTCGCGAGTCCTGTTTGCACCGCGAGCTCCATCTCGAGTGGGATCTCGGCGCACTTCTCGATGACCGATGGGCGCTCGCCCGACCGCGCGCCTCCTGCGAGCGGAGTCCGTCCCACGAGCATCTCGTACAGCACACACGCCAGGCTGTAGATGTCGCTGCGACCGTCGATCGCTTCCCCACTCGCCTGCTCCGGGCTCATGTAGTCCACGGTCCCGACCACGATCCCCGTACCGGTCATCCGGGACTCGTCCGCCTCGCTGATGGCGCGCGCGATGCCGAAATCGCTGACGACCGGATGCCCCGCCTCGAGCAGAATGTTTTCCGGCTTGATGTCGCGATGGACGAGGTTCTGGCCATGCGCGTAGGACAGCGCGTCGGCGACGTCGCACGTGATGCGCACGGCTTCCGCAAGCGACAATCGCCCTTCGCGCACCAGCCGGTGGCGGAGGGACTCGCCCTCGACGTAGGGCATCGTGTAAAACAACAGCCCGTCTGCAACGCCAGAATCGAACAGCGGCAGGATGTGCGGGTGGGTGAGGCCCGCGGCGACTTTGATCTCGAGGAGGAAGCGCTCGGGACCGAGCGCACCGGCGAGCTCGGGCCGGAGAACTTTCAGAGCGATCCGGCGGCCGTGACGCAGATCGCGGGCGAGATACACGATGGACATCCCGCCCCGGCCGATCTCGCGCTCGAGCGTGTACCGACCGCCGAGGGCAGCCGCGAGGCGGGACTGGAGGTCGTCCACGACTTTAGCATACGGTTCGTTCCAGCGGCCGGTAAGGCCTTGGCGACACGCGGTTTGGCGACTACTTTCCGGGGCCCGATGCGGGATCTGTCGTTGTCACGCAGCCAGCTACTGCTCCTCGCCGGAACGGCGAACCGGCCCCTCGCCGAGGAGATGGCCCAGCATTTGGGACAGCCGCTGTGCGCGGTGACGATGCGGCGGTTTGCCGACGGCGAAATCTTCGTCAAGATCGACGAAAAC
>DASYRZ010000127.1:0-1909 GCA_036003865.1 Gemmatimonadales bacterium
ACCTGGCTCACCGCCAGCTCCTTCATCAGGACTTCGCGCTTGGTCTTGCGCTCGGCCTCGAGCAGCACGCGGCGTGACACGACGATGTTGCGGCGCCGCTTGTTCAGCTTGATGATCTTGAATTCGTAGCTCTGGCCCAGCAGCTCGTCGATGTTCGGCACGCGCCGTAACGCGATCTGGCTGCCCGGCAGAAACGCGTCAACCCCCATCAGGTCGACGACGACGCCGCCCTTGATCTTCTTGATCAGGGCGCCGGTCACCGGCTCGTCCCGCTCGAAGGCTTCACGGATCCGCTCCCACACCCGCATGAAGTCGGCCTTCTTCTTGGAGAGCACGACGGCGCCCTCCTGATCCTCGAGGTGCTCGAGGTAGACCTCGACTTCATCACCTTCCTTGAGACTCTTGGGATCCTTGAACTCGTCGATCGGCACGGCACCTTCGGACTTGAACCCGACGTCGAGGATGACCGCGGCATCGGTTACCCGGAGCACCTTCGATTTGACGATCTCCCCTTCTTCGATGTTCGAGAGCGTGCCCTCGTACATCTCCGCCATCTTGGCGATCTCGTCGGCGGAATACTGCTCGTCGAGACCGGAGAGGACGCGAATCGGGGAGTGCGTTTTCTTTTTGGGCGAGTCTTCGGAGGGAGTTTCGATGTCCTGCGCTTCGGCCAGCATGCGTTACGTACCGGTGAGGTTGCGGGTTTGGTCCTGTGACCCCGGCACAATGAACCGGAATCGGTGAACCGGCGGAAGCTAGTCGGGGAAGCGTTCCCGCGCCAGCGCGACGACCCGCGTGACCTGTTCCTCCAGCGAAAGCCGAGTGGAATCGAGCTGCACCGCATCCGCGGCGACACGCAACGGCGCCACGGGACGGCTCGAATCGGCCTCGTCCCGAGCCTCGAGCGCGCGGCGCTCCCGGGCCAGTTCGTCCCCTGCTGCCCCTCGTCCGCGTTGATTCAGTCTACGCCTGGCCCGCTCGTGCGGGCTCGCCGTCAGGAAGACCTTCAGCGGGGCATCCGGGAACACAACCGTCCCGATGTCGCGCCCGTCCACCACGACCCCCTCCGGATGAGCCGCCACGCCCTCGCGCTGGCGCGCGTTGACCCAACGCCGCACCTCGGGAATCGCGGCCACGGCCGAGACCCGAGCCGTCACCCGCTCCGATCGGATCGCCGTCTCTACATCCACCCCCGCGACTTCCGGCCGATACGTGTTCTCCACCAGGACCAGTCGCACCGGCAGCGCGTCCGCCAGCGCTAGGATCCGCTGCGCGGACCACTCGTCTCCCGTCCCCCGTCCCTCGTCCCCGAATCGATCGATCGCAGCCAACGTCACCGCCCGGTACAGCGCGCCTGAATCGAGATGGGCCCAGCCAAGCGCCTGCGCGACGCGGGCCGCCGTCGACGATTTGCCGGAGGCGGCCGGCCCGTCAATCGCGATGACGCGGAGCACGCCCGATGGCCTGGAGGGTGTGAAAGAATCGCGGATAACTGACCGCCACCGAGCGACGCTCGGACAAGCGGACCGCCGCGCCTGGAATGGTGCCGAGCACGGCGAATGCCATCGCGAGGCGATGGTCTCCAGCGGTCTCGACCCGGCCGCGAGGGGGCGTTTCGCTGCCACGCACGAAGAGATCGTCGCCCCGCGCTTCGGCGTTTCCTCCCAACGCCCGCAGATTCCCGGCGATCAGGGACAGGCGGTCACTCTCCTTCACACGCAGCTCGCTTACCCCGTGGAACACCGTCTCGCCCGTCGCGCGCGACGCGAGGACGGCGAGCAACGGTACCTCGTCGATCAGCGAGGGAATCTCGTCGGCCACCACTTCGGTGCCGGTCAACGCGGCCGGCCGGGCCAGCAGGTCCGCCACCGGCTCGCCCCCCATGGCGCCCAGATTGAACCGTTCGACG
>DASYRZ010000128.1:0-26653 GCA_036003865.1 Gemmatimonadales bacterium
GTCCATCGGCTCGCCGACCAGGCGTTGCAAGCCGCCCTCGGCACACCCGGCATCGCGGCCACGCGAGTGCTGTTCGTCAGAGACGGCAAGGTGTACCAGATCGATCAGGACGGCGCCGATCAAAAGCTCGTCTCATCCACCGACCGGCAAGCGATGTCGCCCGCGTGGGGCGCGGATGGGCGGCACTTCGCGTACATGGAGTTCCAGGCGGGGAAGGGATGGCTCTACCTGCAGGAGATGGCGACGGGCAAGCGCACCGCCGTCTCCACCACCGGCAGCGCGCTCGATTTCACGCCGGCCTTTTCCCCCGATGGACAGACCCTCGCGTTCAGTCGCGCGACGGAGGATGGGACCGATCTCTACACGATTAACGTCAAGAACAACTGTTGCTTACGCCGCTTGACCGTGGGGCGCTTTTCAGACAACTTGTCCCCGACGTTCAGCCCTGACGGGCAGCGCATCGCTTTTGTATCGACGCGCCCGGGTCTGCCGCAGATCTATGTGATGGCGGCGGATGGAACGGACCAGCAGCTGTTCGCACCATTCGATTACGGCGTGACCGGGTCGTCCAACGCGCCGGAGTGGTCGCCCGACGGGCAATCGGTAGCGTTTCACCGGGATGTGGCGGGGACACTGCAGGTGTTCGTGCTGGATGTGCGCACGCGCACGGTCCGGCAGCTCACCTCGGTGGGACGCAACGAGGATCCGACCTGGGCGCCCGACAGCCGTCATCTCGCCTTTGTTTCCGACCGGTCGGGCTACCGCCAGTTGTGGATCATCGATCTCGACACCGGCCGAATCCGGCCATTGCTGCAGCAGAGTGGGGCGCGTTTGCCGGCTTGGTCTCCACGGCTTTCGGAGACCCCTTCTTCCACCCCCTGATCGGAGAGATAGGATGAAATCGGTATCGTTGCTCCTCGCGCTGGGCTTAGGCGCTGCCGTGATTGCGGCCGCCTCGTGCGGCGGTCCTCCAGCACCGCAGAATACGACGCCGGCGGTCGACACCGCGGCCGAGAACCAGCGGATACGCGATTCCATCGCCGCGGCAGAGGCCGATCGGGCCCGCCAGCTGGAGGCGGAGCGCATCGCGGCGCAGCGCCGCGCGGATTCGCTGGCCGCCATCGCGAAGGCGGGCGAAGAGGTCCGCAGTACGTTAGCGGCGATGATCCATTTCGACCTCGACAAGTCGAATATCCGCTCAGACGACATGGGCACCCTCGATCAGAAGGTCGCGATCCTGCAGGCAAATCCCGACCTGCGGATCCGGATCGGCGGCCACTGCGATGAGCGGGGCTCCGACGAGTACAACCTGGCGCTCGGCAACCGCCGCGCGCAGTCCGCGAAGCAATACCTCGTGAGCCATGGCATCGATGCGGGCCGCATCGAGACGCAGTCGTGGGGCGAGGAGCGGCCGCTTGTGGACGGCCACGACGAGTCCGCCTGGTCGCAGAACCGGCGTGACGAGTTCGAAGTGATCAGCGGTGGCGACAACCTCCAGCGTCCGTAGTGCTCTTGTCGTAGCCCTGGGGCTCGCCGCCGGCTGCGCGCTGAAAGGCGACGTCCGGAAGGTCGAGCTCCAGGTCGAGGCGTTGCAGGCCGATCTCGCCAAGAGTGACGCCGCGCGGGCGGCGGAGCGGGACACGATCCTGGCCGCCGTCCGCCTGCTGCAGCAGGCCTTAGCGGCACAGCAGGCGTATCTCGTGCAGATGCGTGGCGATCTGCGGACCGAGCTGATTTCCGTGCAGCAACAGCTGGTGTCGGTGCAGGAGCTGACGGGACAGAGCCAGCAGCGTATCAGCGAGCTCCGGTCGCGACTCGAGGCCCGCGCCCAGCAGCCCGTTCCCGGTGTCCAGTCGGGGGCGCCGGTCGGCCCGTCCGGCAATCCCGCCGGCCCTGGCCCCGACCAGATGTACGACATCTCGCTGCAGCAATACCGCCGGGGCAGCATTTCCACCGCCCGGCTCGGCTTCCGGGAGTTTCTCCGCGTGTTCCCGACACATGAGCGGGCGCCGGATGCGCTGTTCTATACTGGCGAAAGCTTCGAGCAGGCCGCACCCGATTCCGCGGCGGCGGTGTACGATCAACTCGTGCGTACCTATCCCAATTCGCCGCGCGCTCCGTCGGCGCTGTACAAGCTGGGCCTGCTCGCCGAGCAGCGCGGCGACAAGCCGACGGCGCGGACCTACTACAGCCGGGTGATCGCGGGCTATCCGCGCTCACCAGAGGCCGATCTCGCGCGGCAAAATCAGCAACGTCTCCGGCCGTAACGTTTTCTGGCCGTACCCCTCCGATGACGCCCCGCGGTGAAATGCCGTTCCTCGATCATCTCGAGGAGTTGCGTTGGCGTATTCTGTGGAGCTTGATCGCGATCCTCGTCGGCACGGCGGCCGGCTGGTGGCTGCTCGACAAGATCGACATCATCGAAATTCTCAAGCGTCCCATCGCGCCATATCTGCCCGGCGGGCGGCTCGTCTTCACGAGCCCCGCCGAGCCGTTCATGCTCACGTTGAAGGTGTCGTTCGCCCTGGGCTGCGTGCTCGCTTCCCCGGTCGTCATCTACCAGATCTGGGCCTTCCTCGCGCCGGCCCTGTACGAGCGGGAAAAGCGGCTGATCGTCCCGGCGCTGGGCGTCGGCGTCGTGCTGTTTCTGGGTGGCGTCGTCGCGTGTTACCAGTGGCTGCTCCCCGCCGCCCTCAAGGTGCTGCTCGGTTTCCAGCGCGCCGACCTCACCGCGATGATCACCATCGACCGGTACTTCGGCATGGCGGTCCCGTTCGTCGTCGGCTGCGGTCTGATCGCCGAGCTGCCCCTGGTCGTCACGATTCTGGCGTCGCTCGGGATCGTGACGCCGCAGTTCCTCGGCCGGCAGCGGCGCTATGCGATTGTGATCGCCGCGTTCCTCGCCGCGATTCTGACGCCGCCGGACGCCGTCTCGATGATGCTCATGCTCGGCCCGCTGCTGCTGCTCTACGAGCTGAGCATCTGGTGCGCGTGGGTCGCGAGCCGGCGGCGCGCGCGGCGCATGGCCGCGGTGACGGTGGTCCTGCTCGTGTTGGGGATGGGTTCGTTGCAGGGACAAAACCCGCCGCCCCCCCCGCCCCCCCCGTCCCCTCCGCGGCGCGTCGATAGCACGGCGGTGCAGCGGCCCCCGGGAACGCCGGCGGATACCGGTCGTGGCCAGCGGGTCGACACCGCCACTGCCCGAAAGCTCGGACTGCCCACCGCTCCTTCGCGTTCCTTCCCCGCTTCTGATGCCGTCATGGACTCGCTGCTCAAGCTCGACGGCTTCCAAGTCACGCGCTACACCTCTGACACGTTCGTGGTGGTGGGCGACAGCCAGACGATTTTTCTGCGCCGCGAGGCGTTTGTGGACCGCGACGGCACGCAGCTGCAGGCCGACTCGATTCGCTATCACGAAGCGAGCTGCCGGCTCGATGCGGCGGGCGACCCGCAGCTGTTCGATCAGGGGACCGTGCTGGTGGGGGAGGGCATGCGCTACGACACCTGCCGGCGGCGTGGCACCGTGCGGGACGCGCTGACCGATTTCCAGCAGGGCGGCGTCACCTGGTACGTGCGGGGCCAGGGCTTCGCCACCGATTCGAATTCGCGACGCGTGTACGCCAAGTCCACGACCTTCACGTCCGACCCCCAGCCGGTGCCCGACTACCACTTCGCGGCGGGTCAGGCGAAATGGATCAACAAACGGACGATGGTCGCGCGGCCGGCGATCCTGTACGTCCGCGATGTGCCGATCATGTGGCTGCCGTTCATCTTTCAGGACATTCGCGGCGGGCGCCGCAGCGGCATTCTGTTTCCGCGCTTCGGCATCAACGATCTCGTCCGCCCCTCGCGCCATTACTCGCGCCATATCTCCGATTTCGGCTACTACGTCGCGGTCAACGACTACATCGATGTGCTCGTGGCGGGGGACTGGTTCGCGGGCCGCAACGTGACGTTTCACGGCCAGGCGCAGTACCACTGGCTCGACCGCTTCATGGATGGGCAGCTCAGCTATTCCCGCACGTCACAGCTCGACCAGCCGGGCGTCAACACCCGCATCGGATGGAACCACACGCAGCGCTTCAATTCCCGCACCTCGTTCAATGCGCACGTCGATTACTCGACGAACGGAACGATCATTCAGCGCAATTCGCTGAACCCCTGGGAAGTCACCGCGCGCATCGGTTCGAGCCTCAACTTCGACAAGCGATTCTCCTGGGGCGCGCTCAACATCGGCGGGACACGGTACCAGGATCTGTCGTCGAACAACATCACGCAGACGTTCCCGAGCGTGAGCCTGACGCCATCCGCCGTGAACATCACGTCGTGGATGACCTGGTCGCCCGGCTTCACCTTCAGCAACGACCAGCAATTCCATCAGGCGAGCGGCACCCTCCTGGTCCCGGGAGACACCACGCCCGACACACTCCGGCTGTTCAACGACAGCCGCCGCACGTCGATGACGATCAACACGCCGCTGCGCATCGGACGCTGGAATTGGAGCAACAACGTGTCCGTCACCGATGCCCGGATCCACGGCCTTAAGGAGTTCAAGCTCGATAGCGGCAGCGTCGTTCGGCGGCTGGTTTTTGGGGAGACATTCGAGACGCGCGTCGACTGGAACACGGGAATCAACCTGCCGTCGTTCTTCCCGAGCACGTGGAAGCTGCAGCCGGGTGTAGCGATCATCAACACGACGAGTCAGGGCCCGTTCATGATCCGGAATCAGTTCACGGGCGGTGAATTCGTGCGCCAGGGCAAGCGCCTGTCGTTCAGTGCCAGCCTCTCGCCGACATTCTTCGGTTTCTTCCCGGGGGTCGGGCCCCTGTCCCGCATCCGGCACTCGCTGTCGCCGCAGATCAGCTGGCAGTACGCGCCGGGCGTTCGCGTGCCCGACGCCTATGCCCGCGCGATCGATCCCGGCAACGGCACACTCAACTCGCGCACCGATCCGCAACAGACGATCAGTTTCGGGTTGTCGCAGACCTTCGAAGCCAAGCTCAAGCCGCCCGCCGGCGACACCGCCAGCGAGCGCGAGCCCCGCAAGATCCGCCTGCTGAGCATCAGCACGAGCGCGATCGGATACAACTTCGAACAGGCCAAGCAGCCGCATCACACCGGTTGGCAGAACCCGACGCTCACCAACACGTTCCTCTCGGATCTGCTCCCCAGTTTTCAGCTTTCCATCACCCACAATCTGTGGCAGGGGCAGGTCGGCACCGACTCGGCGAAGTTCAAGCCGTTTCTGCAGACCGTGTCGGCCTCGTTCACCGTGACTCCAGCGACGCTGGCGGGCTTTGCCCGCTTGTTCGGGCTTCGCCCACGGCCCCCCCAGGCGGCGGCGCCCGATACGGCCGCGCAGGGCGCCGGCGCACCGGGCGATGATTTTCGGCGCTATGACGGCAATACGCGGGCGCCCTATGGGCCGCGGGGGCCGCGCGCCGGCATGATGCGGGGCGGAGGCGCTGGCGGCGGCAGGGGCTTTACGCTCGGCATCTCCCTGTCGACGTCCCGCAACCGCTCCGATACCACGCCTCAGCTGCGACATGTCGCAGGCCGCGAGACTTCTACGATGAACCTGTCGTTCAGTCCGACGCGGAATTGGACGGCGAACTGGAGCACGCAATACGATCTCGTGACGCGTCAATTCGCCTATCACTCCCTGACGTTCCAACGCGATCTGCGGCGGTGGCGCGCGAGCTTCAGCTTCAACAAGACGGCCGCGGGGAATTTCTCGTTCAGCTTCAACATCACGCTGACGGATCAGCCGGACATCAAGTTCGACTACGATCAGAGCACGATTGTGCGGTAGACTGCGCTGTCCTCTGGCGGAGACATAGCCAAGCGCGCTTCTGCGGTAACCTCCTCAAAATCAGCGACTTCGCTTCGGGCACGGGCCGTGCTTACACCACGGGCGATCCCCCTCCTGAGGCTCTTATGCGTCTGTTCTTGTCCCTGGTCTTGGTGGCCACTGTGGCCGCCTGCCAATCGTCCCTCGTGGACGGCGGCGGGAGCGGCCCGTCCACGCCGGCAAACCTGACGTATGAACTCGAGCCGAGTGGCGATCCGAATCGTCCGCTGGGCATTCTGCTCCTGTGGGATGACGTGACCGACGCGGACCTCGCGAGCTATCGCGTCTATTCACGCGCGTCGACCAGCGGTTCCTTCGATCTCCGCGGCGAGACGACCTCCAACACGTTCCACGACAATGGCGTCCCCCACCTGCAGTACCTCGTGACGGCGGTGGATAACAGCGGCGTGGAAAGCGGGAACAGCAACGTGATCACGGTCGACGAGCGCCTGCAGCTCGATGCGCCCGCGTCGCTGACGTCGATTTCTCTGAACGGCGCGATTCACCTCGAATGGGACGACAACGCCTACCTCGCCGCGCCGACGCGGTTCAAATGGTACCGGATTTATAGCACGGATTACGACCTCGACGCCCGCTTGTGCGGGACGAACTGGCTGCTCGAAGGCACAACCGTGGCGCCTGAATTCCTGGCCAGCGCGATGACCAACGGCGTGCCGCGGTGCTTCGGCATCTCGGCCGTCAGCCGCGAAGGCTACGAGGGCCTGTGGTCGCCCTTGTGGCAGGATACGCCGCGGCCAGACGCGCGCAACACGCTCGTGTTCGCCTACGATGAAAACCAGGCGCAGTCGGGCTTCCGGTTCTGGCAGGACGTGAACGGCGATGGGCGCGCGCAGGCGTCGGAGCTGGGCCTGATTCAGAACGGCAACCTCACGAGCATCGACTTTTGGGTGCACCGCGACCCGACGGATTCGACCCTGTGGCTCGTGCCCGAGTTTTCCGGCACGCGGATCCAGTTATACAGCACGTCGCCGGTGGCGGACCTGACGTCCATCGATTTCGCGCCGGACACCGGGTACACGCGCAACATGATTCAGGCGGTTCCGGGCTATGCATACGTCTTCCGAATCGTGGAGGGCACGACGTTGCGCTACGGCGCGTTGCGGGTGACGCACGTCGGCCGGGACTATCTGATTTTCGACTGGAGTTTCCAAACTGATCCGGGCAACCCTGAGCTGGTGATCCGCGCCGGGCAGTCGGTTGCCATGCCGACTGGCACCGGAGTTCGAGGCTCGAAATAGGGAGTCCGAGTCAGGCCTAGGCGCCGGAGTGGTCAAACCACTCCGGCGCTTTAGCTTTGGTCCCCATGTCGAAGCATCCCGCCGTCACGTTGGATGGTCATTCTCTCACGATCGCGGATGTCGTCGCGGTCGCGCGTCAGGGTGCCGAGGTCGCCATCGACTCCAAAGCGCTCGACCGCGTCAGGAAGTCGCGACAGGCGGTCGAAGCGGCGGTCGCGCGGGGCCAGACGATCTACGGCGTCAACACGGGATTCGGCAAGCTCGCGTATGTCCGCATCCCGCCGGAGCAAGCGCGGCAGCTCCAGCTCAACCTGATTCGCAGCCATGCGTCGGGCGTGGGCGAGCCGCTCCCCTCCGACGCCGTGCGCGCCATGATGGTGCTGCGCGCCAACGTGCTGGTGCGCGGGACCAGCGGCGTGCGGCCGGCCATTCCCGAGCTGCTGGTCATCATGCTGAACCGCAAGCTGCATCCTACCGTCCCCTCACAGGGAAGTGTCGGTGCGTCGGGCGATCTCGCCCCGCTGTCGCATCTCGCGTTGGCGATGATCGGGGAGGGGGACATCAAGGTTCCGAATCCCGTCACGCTCGAAGCCAAAGAGGGCCTCGCCTTCGTGAACGGGACGCAGGCACAGACGGGGCTGGCGGCGTTGCTCGTGACCGACGCGTGGACGCTGTGGCGCGCCGCGCACGCGGCGGCCGCGATGAGCCTCGAGGCCGTGCGCGGCTCGCCCGATCCGTTCGACGCGCGGATCCATGACGCCCGCCCGCATTCCTGGCAACAGCGCTCCGCCGCGCTGCTGCGCGACTTGCTCGCCGACAGCGAGATCCGTGAATCGCACCGCGAAAACGATCCACGCGTGCAGGACGCCTACTCGCTGCGCTGCACGCCGCAGATCCTGGGAGCGGTCGGCGAGGGCCTCGCCTTCGCCGAGCGGCTGGTGACGACGGAGCTGAATGCGGCGACGGACAATCCCCTCGTCTTCGGCGACGATGTGCTCTCCGGTGGCAACTTCCATGGGCAACCGATCGCGCTCGCGCTCGACGTGGTCGCGATCGCGCTGACGACGCTCGCGGGACTCGCCGAGCGTCGCCTCGAGCGCGTCGTGAACCCCGACCTCTCCTCAGGCCTGCCGGCCTTTCTGGCGCACGATCCCGGGCTCGAGTCGGGGTTCATGACCGCGCAGATCGCCGCCGCGGCGCTCGTGGCGGACAGCCGTGTGCTGGCCACGCCCGCGAGCGTGCAGTCGGTGCCGACGGAGGGAAATCAGGAAGACGTCGTCCCGATGGGGATGAGCGCCGCCTGGAAAGCGGGGCGCATTCTCGCCAATGCCGAGCGCATCGTCGCGATCGAGCTGCTCGCCGGCGCGCAGGGACTCGAGTATCTCAAGCCGCTCAAGCCCGCCAGAGCGGTGGCGCGCCTTCACGGCGTGGTGCGCCAATATTCCGCGGCGCTCACCGGTGATCGACCCATGACGACGGACATCGAGAAGGTCGCGAGCGCCATTCGTGAGGGGAAATTCGCGTCGTGACGGGTCCCCGGACGGTGCGGGCTCCCCGCGGTACCACGAAGAGCTGCAAGGGCTGGGTCCAGGAAGCCGCGCTCCGCATGCTGATGAACAACCTCGATCCCGAAGTGGCGGAGCGCCCGCAGGATCTCGTCGTGTATGGCGGCACCGGCAAGGCCGCGCGGAACTGGGCGTCGTTCGACGCGATCTGTAGTGCGCTACGCGTGCTGGCGGACGACGAGACGTTGGTCGTGCAGTCGGGCAAACCGGTCGGGGTGTTCACGACGCACCCGGATGCCCCGCGCGTACTCATCGCGAATGCGAACCTCGTCCCGCGGTACGCCACGTGGGAGGTGTTTCGCGATCTGGAGCGCCGCGGCCTGATCATGTATGGGCAGATGACCGCGGGATCGTGGATCTACATCGGTACGCAGGGAATTCTGCAGGGCACGTACGAGACGTTTGGCGCGGTTGCCAAAGCCAAGTTTCAAGGATCGCTGCGCGGCCGGATCGTACTCACCGGCGGGCTCGGCGGAATGGGCGGTGCGCAGCCGCTCGCCGCCACGATGAATGAAGGGATCTGTCTGGCCGTCGAAGCGGATGCGGCCCGCGTGCAACGTCGCCTGGACACGCGCTACCTCGATCGCTCGACGGCGGCTCTCGACGAGGCGCTGCAATGGTGTGCCGACGCGCAGCGCCGCGGCGAGGCGCTCTCGGTGGGGCTGGTCGGGAACTGCGCCGAAGTCTTGCCCGAGCTGGTGCGGCGCGGGTTTACGCCCGACGTCGTGACCGATCAGACGTCCGCACACGATCCGCTGAACGGCTACATCCCCGCGGGCTTCAGTCCTGCCGCAGCGGCCGAGTTGCGGCGCAAGTCGCCTGACGATTACACGCGGCGTGCGCGCGAGAGCATCGCAGTCCATGTGCGCGCGATGCTCGACCTCCAGAAGCGCGGTGCCATCGCGTTCGACTACGGCAACAACATCCGTACCGAGGCACGCGACGCGGGCGTCAGCGACGCCTTCACGATTCCCGGCTTCGTTCCCGAGTACATCCGGCCACTGTTTTGCGAAGGGAAGGGGCCGTTCCGGTGGGTTGCCCTCTCCGGCGATCCGAAGGATCTGCAGCGCACCGATCAACTGGTGCTCGAGCTGTTTCCCGAGAATGCGCATCTCAAGCGCTGGATCACCATGGCGCAGCAGCGCGTCGCATTCCAGGGACTGCCCGCGCGCATCTGCTGGCTGGGACAGGGCGAGCGCGCCCGCTTCGGTGTCGCGCTGAACGAGCTGGTGCGCCGGGGCGAGCTCTCGGCACCAATCGTGATCGGCCGGGATCACCTCGATACCGGATCGGTCGCGTCGCCGTTCCGGGAGACGGAGGGGATGCGTGACGGATCGGACGCGATCGCCGACTGGGCGATCCTGAATGCGCTGTTGAATACCGCGTCCGGCGCGTCCTGGGTGTCCTTCCATCATGGCGGTGGCGTGGGAATCGGCAACTCGCTGCACGCCGGACAGGTGATCGTCGCCGACGGCACCGCGGCTGCGGCCAAGCGACTCGAGCGTGTGCTCACTAACGATCCCGGCATCGGTGTGGCTCGGCACGCCGATGCGGGATACCCGGAGGCGATCGCGACGGCCCGCCTCCATCACATCCGGTTGCCGATGAACCAGGATCTCGACTGAAAACATTGCTCGTCGGGGCGCGACAGGTGGTGACATGTCGCGGACCGGCGCGCGCCCGCCGTGGGCGCGAGATGGCGGACGTCGAGATACTCTCCGACGCCGCGGTGCTGATCGACGGTGAACGAGTCGCGTGGGTGGGACCGCGTCGGGACGCGCCGAAAGCAGGGGCGCAGCATGCCGCGCCCCTACGCGTTGTCGAAATCGGCGGTGTGTTATTCCCCGGGTTCATCGATTGCCATACCCACGGCGTCTTCGGTGCCCCCCGGCTGGACGATCACGAGCGGCGCGCCCTCGGCGTCGACTACAAGGCGATCGCTGCCGCCGGTGGCGGCATTCTGCAGTCAGTGAGGGATGTGCGCAGCCGTTCCGAAACAGACCTCGAGGCGCTCACGCGAGCGCGGCTCAACGCATTGCTCGCACGTGGATCGACGACGATCGAGGTGAAATCAGGCTACGGGCTCGAGTTGGAAGCCGAGCTGAAGCAGCTGCGAGTGATCAAACGCCTCAGCGCCGAGCTGCCCGCCACGCTCGTCCCGACGTTTCTGGGCGCGCACGAAGTGCCGCCCGAGTATCGCGGCAAACGCGCCGACTATGTCCGCCTCGTCTGCGAGGAGATGATTCCCGTCGTTGCGCGTGAACAGCTCGCGGCTTGTTGCGATGTCTTCTGCGAGCCCGGTGTCTTTAGCATTGCGGAAAGCCGTCAGATCCTGGACGTCGCGCGGCGGCACGGGTTGCGGGTCAAGTTGCACGCCGATGAGCTCGAGGGATCGGGCGGCGCGGAGCTGGCCGCCGAGCTCGGTGCGCTCTCGGCCGATCATCTGGCCGCGATTTCGGATGCGGGAATTCAAGCGCTCGCGACGAGTGACACCGTCGCGGTTCTGCTTCCCGCTACGCTCATTTTCCTCGGCAAGCGGGCGCAGGCCCCGGCCCGCCGGCTGCTCGAGGCAGGCGCGGCCGTCGCCCTGGCCACCGATTTCAACCCGGGAACCTCCCCGACCATGAGTCTGCCGCTGGTCATGGCCCTCGGCGTCTCGCAACTTGGGCTGCGTCACGCAGAAGTTGTGACGGCGGTGACGATCAACGCCGCCGCCGCGCTCGGGCTCGCTGGGGACCGGGGTCAGATTGCCGCAGGATGCATCGCGGACTTCGTCATTGCCGCGGTCGATGACTGGCGGGAGGTCGCATACTGGATGGGGACAGACGTCGTAAGCGCCGTCTGGACAGCAGGTTCGGCTTGTCCCGCCTAGGCGGCCCCGATATCTTAGTTCTCCCATGTCTAAGCTTGAGCAGCTGAAAGAGAAGGCAAAAGGTCTCGAGGCCAAGGAACCGAAGCGGGCCGTCGAGATCTGGCTCGAGGTTCTCAATAATCAAGACGAGACCAATCCCGACCTCGCCATCTACAACCGGATCGGCGATCTCTACATCAAGTTGAAGGACCCAGGCCAGGCGGCCGACTATTACGACCAGGCCGTCGACAAGTACGCCGAGCTGGGATTCCACAACAACGCCATCGCGATGTGTAACAAGGTGCTGCGCAACGCTCCCGCGCGGCAGGCGACGTACTTGAAGCTCGCCAAGTTATACGCAGCCAAAGGGTTCATCGCGGAAGCGAAGCAGAACTTCGTCGAATATGCCGAACGGATGCAGAAGGCGGGTAAAATCGACCATGCGTTCGCCGCCCTGAAGGAATTCACCGACATCTCGCCAGAAAGCGCGAACCTGCGCGGGATGTTGTCCGAGCACCTCAATATGTATGGGGCCGATCCCGGCCAGCGCGGCTCCTCGGCCCGGGTGAGCACCTCCGCTGCCCCCAAAGCTCCCCCGCCGCCCGGCGGGGACGACGATCTCCACAAATCGGGGAAGCGGAAGACCTCGAGCCTCGTCTTTCTCGATCTCGACGAGCCGCGAGGTCCGAAAGGTCCGAAAGCGCCTCCGGGGATGGCACCGGCGAAAGCTCCCGCGCCCGCCCCGCCTCCCGTTGCTGAGAAACTGATCCAGGAGGTTGTGCCCGAGCCGGATGAGTCACTGGAAATCGAGACGACCAGTCTCGTCGATGAGGCACCCGGTCGTGGTGCCGGCACCGGGATGTTGGAGGGCTTCGAGACAACCGTCGCCGATTTCGGGCAGGTGCGGGCGGACAGCCCCGCCACGCCCTCGATTCGCCAAGAGTTGAATCCGGCCGATCTCGATCTCGAGCCGGTGCCGGAGCTCGAGCCGACGGCTCCCGACGTGAACGCGGATGAGGGGCTCGAGCTCGAGGGCGCGGACCTCGTGCTCGAGGGCAACATCTCGGAGCCACCGCGTGCGCCACCCCCGCCGCCGCCCGCGAAAAAGGCCCCTCCAACCTTGAAGCCGTTGGGAGGGGGCGTGCGTCCCGCCGGCAAAGCCGCTGCACCCGAGCCACCGCGCGTAAAGCCGGTGATTCCCAGGCGGCCTTCTGCTCCGACTCCCCCGGCGAAGCCGGCGTCCCGCAGCGGTCCCGGAACGCGCAAGTCGGTCGTCGAAGTGCCGCCACTCGAGCTGGAGGCGGATTTTGAGACGGCCACGACCGACACTGGGCACGACGTCGACGATCAGGCGCTCGCGGTCGATGAGCCTGCGCCGCCCCGGCATCCGAGCTTCATTCAAACCGAAGACGAGACGTCGATCTCGACGGGCGGCCGCAGGTCGGGCTTCATCGATCTGGGGATCGATGAAATCAGCAGCGGCGCCGACCAGGCCGGCTCGCTGGTCTTCTCGAACATCGAAGAGACGCCCGCCGCGCCCGACATCGAGGAGCTCGAAGAGCGCGTTGCGGACAATCCCGACGATCCCGAGGCGCATCAGGCGCTGGGTGAAGCGCTCGTCGAGCAGGGCGAACGTGAGCGCGGCATCGAGGAGCTCGATCTCGCGACGGCGGGGTACGAGAATGCCGGCAATCTCGCGCACGCGCGCGAGCTCGTCGACGAGGTGCTGCGACTCGACCCCAACAGCGTGCGCCACCGCCAGAAGGCGGTGGAGTTCGCGTTCAAGGCCGGAGACAAGCCCAAGCTGATCGACGCTTATCTCGAGCTGGCCGATGCGTTCCTGCGTTCGGATCTTCCCGACAAGGCACGGGCGGTGTACGCGCGTGTGGCCGAGCACGATCCCACGAACGAACGTGCGAACGCGGCGCTGTCGATGCTCGCGCCGGCCGTGGCGACACCGGCGCCCGCTGGCAAAGCGGAAGGCAAAGTCAAGGCCAAAGACGCCAAGATGAAGGTCCGCGACGAAGCCACCGCGAACGGCGATTACATCGACCTCGGCTCCATGCTGACGGACGATGAGGACGTCGACGCGCCGGCAAAGGACACCCGGATGACCGTCGCCGACGAGGAGCCGACCGGCGACGAAGAGCAGGACTTCCAGGACATGCTGGCGCGCTTCAAGCAGGGCATCGATGAGAACATCGACGAGGCGGACTTCCAGTCTCACTACGACCTGGGCGTCGCCTTCAAGGAGATGGGCCTGCTCGACGAGGCGATCGCCGAGTTCCAGAAGGCGTTGCGCGCGCCGGAAGGGAAGTTGCGCACATCGGAGATGCTGGGGATCTGTTTCTTTGAAAAGGGCGCCTACGGCGTCGCCGAAACGATTCTACGCCGCGGGCTCGATCTCCCCGCCTCCGGCGATCAGGAACGGCTGGGCGTGCTCTACTGGCTCGGCCGCGCGCTCGAGCAGCAGGGCAAGAAGGCGGACGCGCGGGATTTGTACGGCCGCGTCTTTGCGGTCGACATCCGGTTTCTCGATGCCGAGCGGCGCGTAAAGGCGCTCGCCAAGGCGAAATAGCGTGAGTCAACAGGTCGCCCGTGTCAGTCTGCGTGACGTTCAACGGCCGGTGGCCAGTGAGCTGGAACAGGTGGTGCTCGAGTTGCGGCGCGTGATCGCCGCCGACTTCCCGATTGTGAGTGAAGTCAACGACCACCTGTTACAGATGAAAGGAAAGCTGTTCCGCCCGACGCTGCTGCTGCTCAGTCATCGAGCGGCCGGGTCGCACGACGCGAGCGCGGTTACGCTGGCCGCGGTGGTGGAGTTGATTCACCTCGCGACCCTCGTCCACGATGACTCGGTCGATCATTCGGTCTTGCGCCGCGGGCTGCCGACGATCAACGCGCTGTTCTCCCATCAGATCGCGGTGATCATGGGCGACTATCTCTATTCGCGGGCGATCATCGAGCTGGTGCGGCTCGACAATCACGAGGCGTTGCGCGTGCTGGCGCGCGTGACGAACGAGATGACGGTAGGCGAAATGCGCCAGCTGGAGGCGCACGACAAACTCGCCTATGGCGAAGGCGCCTACGATGAGCTGATTCGCGCCAAGACGGCTTCGCTGTTATCGGGTGCCTGTGAGGTAGGCGCCCTCACGGCACCGGCGACCTACCGGCAGGCGCTGGCTCGTTTCGGGATGCTGCTGGGCATGGCGTTTCAGATCACCGACGATCTGCTGGACTACACCGAGCCCGAAGCGGTGACGGGCAAGCCCTCCGGGCTCGATTTGCACGAGCACAAAGTGACGCTTCCCCTGATCGCAGCGCTCGCGCGGATGCCCGCCGATGGCGCAGGCAGGCGAGTGGTGGCGGAGCTCATGGATGTGGCGGAGCCGAGTGACGATTTGGTCGCTGAAGTGATCCGACTGGTGGAGGGCGTGGGTGGGCTGGAAGCGGCGCGCCAGCGCGCGCTGGACCTGGCGCAGCAGGCGGAAGCGGAGCTCGACGTGCTGCCGCCCTCGCCCGCGCGGGACGCGCTGCAGGGGAGCATTGCGTACGCCGTGGAGCGGCGCAGCTAAGCCGTGCCACCCGGACCGCGCCGGCCCCTCTTCTACCTTAGCGTCCTCGCGGTAGGTTTCGTGGTGGGCGGGCTGCTGCAGGCGTTCCTGCGGCGGTTCCTGCCGCAGGGGCCCGCGAAGGAATTGTTTACCTGGTCGGTGACCCCGACCATCGGTCCGATCCACTTGGACTTGCTGGTGATGTCGATTACGCTGGGACCTATCGGGCTCGACGTGTCGCTGCTCGCTGTCGTCGGCGTCGTGGTCGCGTATCTCGTGGCCCGCTCGCTCTTCTAGGAAAGGCGCACCATGCTTCCGAATCTTGGCTTCACCGAAATTGCGATCTTGTTGCTCATCCTGGTGCTGTTCTTTGGCGCCAAGCGTATCCCCGAGATCGGCGCGTCGATCGGGAAGGGCATCAAGGAATTCAAGCGCGGGCTGAAATCGGAGGAGCCGCAGGATCCGCCGGCGAATACGGACGCGGCGATTCCTCCGGCGGCGGGTGGCCCGCCGAAGCGTCTGAATCAGTAAGAGGCTGGTATGGGTCTGGGGAATCTGAGCGGCAGTGAAATCCTGATCCTGATGCTGATCGTGCTGCTCGTCTTCGGCGCCAATCGGCTGCCGGAGGCGGGGAAGGCCGTCGGTAAGGGACTGCGGGAGTTCAAGCGCGCGCTCTCTGACGCGGAAAACAGCATTCAGCGGCTGCCCTCCTCCCGGGAGGAGGAGCAACCGCGCGATGCCAAGCCGAAGCGCTTAGTGGAGTAGGGCTAGAACCCCGCCGTGGTATCGGCGGCGGCCTGCGCTCTGCGGAGATCCTTGCGCCGATCGACGATCTTGGCCTTGGCGCGTACCCCCTCCATATACTGAGCAATCCTGTTCTGCTGCAGCGCTTGGCGCAGCTGCAGCCGCTGCACGTCGCGCTGCTTCAGCCAGGCGCTGGAATCGGCGGCCTTGCGGCTCAATGACTCGATGATGTAGTAGCCGTTCTCGCCCTCGAGCACGCCGCTGCGCTCGCCGACGCGCAGCGCGAACGCCGTGCCGACGATGACCGGCTCGCGCGCGACGTAGCTGGGGGGACGCAGGCGCGTGAACGGACCGAACCGCTCGACCTGGAGGCCGCGCGCCGTCGCGGCCGCCGTCAGGTTCGGGACACCGCGCAGCGCGGCCGCGATGGAGTCGGCTTGCCGGCGCGCGAGCGCTTTCTGTGTTTCGAGGCGCAGGATCGCGCTCACCTGCGGCCGCAGCTGCGCGAGCGGTGGGACGCCGCCCGTGCTGACCGAATCGAGCCGGAACACATAGTATCCCGACCCCGCCTCGATCACCGGACTAGTCTCGCCGATTCGGGTTTCGAACGCCCAGACACTCACGTCGGGAATGTCGTAGCCGCCCAGTTTGAAGGGCCGATCCTCGACGACCTGGTACTGCGGTGACAGCTGCAGTCCCAACCGGCGCGCCGCCGTATCGAGCGCACCGGGATCACTCCGATCGGCGGTGAAACGCTCCAGCGAATCGGCGCTTGCTAAGACCTGATCGAGGTGCTCCCCCTGGACCGCCACCGGGATCAGGACATGCCGCACCTTCACCGAATCGCCCTTCGCCTGGTCGATGCGGATGATGTGGTAGCCGAAGCGGGAGAATACCGGCGCGGAGAGCTGACCCGGCTTCAATGCCCGCACGGCGTCCATGAACGGTTTGACGAACAGCGTGTCGCTCTTTTTGATCCAGCCGAGCTCGCCGCCGCGCTGCCCGCTGCCCGAATCGCTCGACTCGCGGCGGGCGACGTCGTCGAACTTGGCGCCGCGCGCGAGCTCGGCGCGCACCCGGGCCGCCCGCCCGCGCGCCGCCGCGCTGTCCGCTGCATTCGGCAGGCGCGGGACGGCAACGAATCGCACGTACGCGGTTGCCGGCCGCTTGAAGTCGTCGGCGTGCTGCTTGAGGTACGCGGCCACGGCGGCGTCACTGATCGCCGACGTGTCGGGGATCCGATATGGCGACACCGCGAGCGATGCGATCTGCACGGAATCGTGCTGATCCTTGTAGATCTGCCACAGCTTGGCGTCGGAGGCGTAGACGTCACTCGTGAGATACTGCGCCAACTTGATCCGCGGGATCTGCTCACGGTATCTGGTCTCGATCTGCAGCAGCAGATTGCGATCGGTGGTGGTGGAGAGGAACTGTTGCCACTTCCGAAGATCGAACTGGCTATCGGTCTGGAACTGCGGATCATTCATCACTTCGGGGAGCGGAGAATTGCTCGCCATCGCGATGACCTCTTCGTCGCTGACCCGGATGCCGAGACGATTATACTCCTGCTCCAGCAACCTCTCCTGGACCATCTCATTGACCACTTGATCCCGGATTTGCTCGTCCTCTTCGCGAGTCTGCGGTGCGGCGCCGTATTGCTGGCGATACTGTTCGCGGGCGATGGTGACTCGCTGCTCGAATTCAGGAGTGTGGACCTCGTCCCCGTTCACCTTGAGGACGACGTTGCTGCGGTCGGGGCCGAGTCCCGTCAGGCCACCCACCCCGAATACCATCCATGCGACGAAGGGAACGACGACCAGAACGAAGAAAATCCACTGCATATGGCTACGAAGAGCCCGAAGCATCACTGACCTCGATGAAGGTGCGAAACCCGCTGAAGGGGCATAAGTCTAAAAATGACAACGCACAAACTCAAGCGCACAGGGTCTCGGGTCATTTGACAGCGGCATTGGCCGAACACTATCTTCGTCCAATTCCCACATAGACTTAGGCGTGGCCTACACAAGCGAGATCGACAAGCTCGAAGCGCGTTACCGGGACAACCCCAAGGGCCGAAACTTCGCCCCCTTGGCGGACGCCTATCGTAAAGCGGGGCTTATAGATAACGCGGTCGAGCTCTGCCAGACCGGCCTCAAACTCCACCCCGACTACGTCAGCGCCTACATCGTGTACGCCCGGTGTCTGGTGGACAAGAAGGACGACGCCGGGGCCCACGGTGTCTTCAAGCAGGTCTTGGATCTGGACCGGGAGAACATCATCGCACTGCGCGGCCTGGCCGAGCTCGCCGAGCGGACTGGGAAGTACGAGGAAGAGGTCGAATGGCTCTCGCGGTTGTTGAACGCCGACCCGATGAATGGAGACGCCGCTGAGGCGCTCGCGCGCGCGAAGGGGAAAGCGGCCACGAAGCAGACGACTCTAATGACCAAGCCCGACTTCACGGTCGAGCACGAGGAAGCGGCGGAGACGAAGCTGGCGGCGGCCCCGAGCGGTGAAGTCGAGAATTTCGAGAACCCGATCAGCTTCAACCCGAACGCGCACGCCGCCGCAAAGGCCGAAGGTCTGGAAGTGCAGGAAGATGTCGAGCTCAATCCGCAGCAGATCGAGCAGGTGGAGATCGAAGGGTTGGCGCACACCCAGTACGAGGGCAGTGGGATGTTCAAGCTGGACGCCCCCGAGCCGGCGTCCTCGCGAAACGCGCCCGATCTCGACGAGTCACTTCCGCAGGTTGACCTGCCGCTGATCATGCCGGACGAAGAGCCGCGCGCTGCCACTCCAGCTCCAAAACCCTCACCACCCCCGACACGTCTGCGGCCACCCCAACCCCCGTCGCCCCCGTCGCCCCCGCCGCCCCCGCCCCCGTCGCCCCGGTCGCCCCCGATGCCGCCGCCGGCCGCGCGGGTGCCGGCAGCGGTCGCCTTATCGGACGACGACGGCGCGGCGGACACCGCCACGCTGTCGCAGGCGGAGCCCGTACTGACCGAAACGATGGCGGAGCTGTACCTGAAGCAGGGCCACCAGCAAGACGCACTGCGCGTCTACCAGGCCCTGCTGGCGCAGCGGCCCAACGACGCAAGGCTGAGGAGCCGGGTCGAGCAGTTGTCGTCGGGCGGGAGAAAAGGCTCGGGCGTTTCGGCGCAGGCCTTCTTGAAAGGCATTTGGGCGGGGCGAGGTGCGGCTCCACCACCTCCGGCCGCTCACGAGGAGCAGACCACGCTCTCCAACGCGTTCGACGTGGCGGACTCTTCGGCGCCGACCCTTGGGGAGCCCTCCCGTCCGGCGCTCGACCATATCTCGCTCGATTCGGTGTTCGGTGAAGAATCGTCGCGGCGCTCGAGCACGCAGGAGCCCGAAGCCTCAGGATCGGAGCCCTCGGCGGCAAGCGCTCCGGCTGACGCGTCCAAGACCGGAGGCTTCTCCTTCGATGAGTTTTTCGCCGGCGGCAAAGCGGGAGCAGGAAGCGCCACGCCGGCGACCGCCGCCGAGCCGCCGTCGCCCAAGACCCCTGGGGGGGGGGCCAGCCGCACGACCGGCCGGACGCCGCCGCGACCGCCGGAGGACGAGGCGGAGGCCGATCAGTTCCAGCAGTGGTTGAAAAAGCTCAAGTCCTAGTGTCCCTCCACATCGCCGTGCTGAATGGCCCCAATCTGAATCTGTTGGGCGAGCGCGAGCCTGAGATTTATGGCCGCACGACGCTCGCCGACATCGAACGCGCGACCCAGGAACAGGCGCGCGCGCTCGGCGTGCAGTGCACGTGGATCCAAACCAATCATGAAGGGGAGCTGGTAGACGCGATCCAGGGCCTGAAGGGCCGTGCCGACGGCGCCGTGATCAACGCGGCGGCGTTCACGCATACCAGTCTCGCCGTGCGCGATGCGCTCCTCGCGGTTCGCGTGCCGTTCGTCGAAGTCCATCTCTCCAACATTTTTGGACGCGAGCCGGAGCGGCGGAAGTCGCTACTCGCGGATCTCGCCGTGGGCGTCGTGACGGGATTCGGAGCCGACAGCTATCGGCTGGGATTCGAAGCTCTTGCCCGGTACCTCGAGTCGGCTGCCCGCGTCCGATAGGCGCCCCGACCGACATGCGGCGCTCGTCGCGATGCTCGACGCGGAGGGGTTGGACGCGCTGCTGGTCACGTCGCGCCCGAATATCCGCTATCTGACGGGATTCAGCGGGTCGACGGGCGTCGCGGTCGTGACGCGCGGGACGCTGCTGCTGGTGACCGACTTCCGTTACGACGAGCAGGCACGGCAGCAATGCGGCGCCGCGGCGCGTGTGGAGATCGAAGGGACGAGCGTGTGGGACCGGTTGTTCAAGGAATTGCCGACCCTGAAGCTGGGCGCGGGATCGCCCGCCCTGATCGGTTTCGAAGCGCACGCGCTCAGCGTCAAAGAGGCGGAGCGATTGTCGAGCACCGTCGCGGCGACGTGGCGGTGGAAGGCGGCTGGGGAGCTGGTCGAGAAGCTGCGGGTGCGCAAGGACGCGGGTGAGGTCGCCGCGATCCGTGCCGCCGCTGCTCTCGCGGCTGCGGCGTTGCGCGACACGCTGGCCGACGTGCGCGCCGGCCAGACGGAGCTCGAGATCGCGGGAGTGCTCGAAGGCGCGCTGCGGCGCCACGGCAGCGAAGCGCATCCGTTCCCGACGATTGTGGCGAGCGGGCCGCGCAGCGCATTGCCGCATGCGCACACCAGCTGGCGTACGGTGGCGGCGGGCGAATGGCTGCTGCTTGATTTCGGCGCCGTCGTCGACGGCTATTGCGCGGATGTGACGCGCACGGTCGTGGTGGGTGCGCGCGCCGATGCATCGCAACGCGCGCTGTACGACTTGGTGCAGGACGCGCAGCGGCGCGCGCGCGAGGGCGTGCGGGCGGGCATGAGCGGCCGCGACGCCGATGCGCTGGCGCGCGATCCGATCGAAGCGCGTGGCTTCGGCGCCGCGTTCGGGCATTCGACCGGACACGGCGTCGGCCTCGAGGTCCATGAAGCGCCGCGTCTCGCGCGGACCGCCACCGACCCGCTGCCGGAAGGGGCGGTGGTGACGATCGAGCCGGGCGTGTACGTGGCGGGGCGGGGCGGCGTGCGCATCGAAGACGACGTGTACCTGTCGGCGGATGGTCCAGTTTTGCTCACTGACGGTTGTACAGACCTCTTGGAGTTGGTGTGACTGGCGAGAGGCTATTGGCTCTCGGCTATCAGCTATCGGGTAAATGCACAACCCGATAGCCGATAGCTGACAGCCGATAGCGCCGTTGACGTTCTGAGCACCGCCCGGTCTATTGGAGGGTCATGAAGCTCGACATCATCGCCCAGATCGTGCAGATCTTGAAGGATGCGCCCGAAGTCGGGGCTATCGAGATCCGGCGGGGTCTGTTTGGGGCATGGTCGTCCGTGCGGGTTTCGAAGGCTGGGCACGCCGGGAATGCCACCGGGCATGTGGTCGTCACGCAACCCAGCGCCATTCCCCAGTCCCCCGTCCCGGCGACCAGGGGACTTGGGACTGGGGAATCGCCCGCTGCCGTCGGCCCTCAGCTCCTCGAGATCAAGTCCCCCATGGTAGGGACCTTCTATCAGTCGCCCGAGCCGGCGGCGCAGCCCTATGTGAAGGTGGGGTCCCGGGTAACGGTGGGGCAGGTGGTGTGCATCATCGAGGCGATGAAAATCATGAACGAGATCGAATCGGAGGTCTCGGGCGTGATCCGCGACGTCACGGCGCAAAACGCGCAGCCGGTCGAGTTCGGCCAGGTCCTTTTCCGGGTGGATCCGCATGGGTGAGGCGACGCACAGCAATCTGCCGGCATTCAACTTCAAGCAAGCAATCACGCAGATGGTGCAGCGCAACGGCTCCGACCTGCTGCTCAAAGTCGGACGGCCGGCGACCATTCGCGTGAACGGCGATCTGGTCGCGCTCGATACGGCGCCCCTCAAACCGGAAGAGCTGAAGTCGCTGGCCGAGCAGATCATGACGCCGCGGCAGGTCAAGGAGTTCGCCGAGCACAAGGAGGCGGACTTCGCGATCGGCGTGCCCGGCGTGGGCCGGTTCCGGACCAACATCTACCAGCAGCGCGGCACGGTGGCGTTCGCGTTCCGGGCGATTCCTTACGAGGTCAAGCAGATCCGCGAGCTGAATCTGCCGGCCGTGCTCGAGGAAATCGCCCTCAAGCCGCGCGGGCTCGTGCTGGTCACCGGGGTGACGGGGTCGGGGAAATCGACGGCGCTGGCGGCGATGATCAATCACGTGAACACGAACCGGCGTGTGAACATCATCACGATCGAGGACCCGATCGAGTTCCTGCATCGTGACCAGCACTCGAACATCTCGCAGCGCGAGGTCGGCAACGACACGCTGACGTTCAACTCGGCGCTGCGACACGTGCTGCGGCAGGATCCCGATCTGATCCTGATCGGCGAGATCCGGGACATGGAGACGTTGGACACGGCGCTCAAGGCCGCCGACACCGGCCACATGGTGTTCTCGACGTTGCACACCACCGACGCGACCCAGACAGTCAGCCGCGTGATCTCCTTCTTCCCGCCGCACCAGCACGACGAAATCCGCCACCTCTTGTCGACGGCGCTCCAGGCGATCGTCTCGCTGCGCCTGGTGCCGCGCAAGGACGGCCGCGGTCGCGTCCCGGCGGCCGAGGTCCTGATCAATACGGCCGCCGTCGCCGACAACATCCGCGATCTCTCCAAGCAGCTCAACATCCGCGATCTCATCGCCGATGGCTCTGTGCAATACGGCATGCAGAGCTTCGACCAGTCGTTGTTCCATTGGTACCAACAGGGCGTCATCAGCTACGAGAGCGCGATCTTCTATGCGACGAACCCGAGCGAGTTCGCGCTCAAGGTGTCGGGCGTCGACTCGTCAGGTAACCGGCTGGGCGGGGCCGATGCGGCCGGGATCGAGCTGACGCCGTAATGTTCAAGAAAGTGCTGATCGCCAACCGCGGGGAGATCGCCCTGCGGGTGATCCGCGCGTGCAAGGAGCTGGGCGTCGAGACGGTGGCGGTGTACTCCGAGGCGGATCGGGAATCGCTGCACGTCCGCTTCGCCGATGACGACGTCTGCATCGGCCGCCCGCCCAGCCGCGACAGCTACCTCAACATCCCGCGTCTCATCGCGGCCGCCGAAATCACCGGCGCCGACGCCATCCATCCCGGCTACGGGTTCCTCGCCGAAAACGCCGAGTTCGCCGAGAAGGTGGCGGCTTCGAATATCAAGTTCATCGGCCCCAGCCCCGACCAGATCCGGCAAATGGGCGACAAGGCGGCGGCGCGCAAGCTCGCCAAGCAGCAAGGCGTGCCGACCGTGCCCGGCTCGCCCGGCCCCGTCGAGTCGCTCGAGGAGGGCCAGCAGGTCGCCGAGCAAATCGGCTTCCCGGTCATCATCAAGGCGGCGGCCGGCGGCGGGGGCAAGGGCATGCGTGTCGCCAACGATGCCGATCAGTTCGCGCAGTCGTTTACCCTCGCCAAGCAGGAGGCGCTCGCCGCCTTCAATTCGGGCGAGGTGTACATCGAGAAGTACCTCGCCCGCCCGCGGCACATCGAGATCCAGATCATGGGCGACACGCACGGCAAGGTGATGCACCTGTGCGAGCGGGACTGCTCGGTGCAGCGGCGTCACCAAAAGCTCGTCGAGGAAGCGCCGTCGCCCGCGGTCGATCAGACGCTGCGCCAGGACATCGGCGACTCGGCCGTGAAGCTCGCCGAGGCGATCGGGTACGTCGGCGCCGGGACGATCGAATTCCTGCTCGATACCGACGGCTCGTTCTACTTCATGGAGATGAACACGCGCATCCAGGTCGAACATCCCGTGACCGAGATGTGCACGAACTTCGACCTGGTGAAGGAGCAGATCTCGGTGGCCGCGGGCGCGCCGCTGTCGCTCGTGATGAACGGTCACCGGCTGCGCGGGCATGCGATCGAGTGCCGCGTCAACGCCGAAGATCCGAGCCGCAACTTCCAGCCCTCGCCCGGATTGATCACCGCCTACCATCCGCCCGGCGGGCCGGGCGTGCGCGTGGATACGCATATCTACGCGGGCTATACCGTGCCGCCCTATTATGACTCGCTACTCGCCAAGGTGATCGTGCACGGCAACACGCGGACCGAGGCGCTCGCCCGTATGCGCCAGGCGCTCGACTCGTTTATCATTGAAGGCGTGACCACGACGATCCCGTTTCTGGGCCGGGTCATGCGCCACCCGGACTTCGTCGCGGGCAAGGTCGACACGAAATTCCTCGAGCGCGAGCCGCAACTCCTCAAAGACCAGACATGAAGATCGACGTCTACTTCACACCACTCGGCCTCAATGCGGGGGATCTGACCGGCCGAGCGGTCGTCGTCATTGACGTGCTGCGCGCGACGAGCACGATCGTCACCGCGCTGGCCGCCGGGGCCAAGGCGATCGTTCCCGCCGCCAGCTCCGAAGAGGTCGTCCGGCTGACGTCCAACCTCGAGAAGAACGGCATCGTCCTCGCGGGCGAGCGCCGGCTGCTGAAAATCGAGGGCTTCAATCTCGGCAACTCGCCGCGCGAGATGACCCCCGAGGCGGTCGCGGGCAAGACGTTGTTCCTGGCGACGACGAACGGCACGCCGGCGCTGGTGGCGGCGCAGGGCGGCGATCCGGTGCTGGTCGCGGCCGCGCTGAACTTCAGTGCGGTCGCCGAGCGCGCGCGGAATCTGTTCACCGAGCGCGGTGATCTCGTCATCATCTGCGCCGGGCGCGACAAACAGTTCGCGCTGGAGGATGCGTATACCGCCGGGCGCATGATCAAGGCGGTGAAAAAGGGCGTGCCGCCCAAGAAGCTCTCGCTGAACGACGCCGCCCAGGTCTCGCTCGATCTGGCGGCGCAACAGGGCGGGTGGCTGGACGCCCTCGGCGCGAGCGACGCCGCGCGGCAGCTGGGCGAGGCGGGACTGGGCGATGACGTGAAGTTCTGCGCCAATCCCGACCGGCTGGCGATCGTTCCTGTCTACGCGGATCGACGCATCGCGGCATGAATTCCAAAGCTCGGCAAGAGCTCATCGGCATCGCGGCCCTGCTGGTCGGGTTCTTTCTGGGGCTGACGCTGCTGCCGGTGGCGTTGACGGGAAGCTGGGGACGGTCGATCGGCAGCGCGCTGTGGCAGCTGTTCGGCGTCGGCGCGATCGTCGTGCCCGTGCTTGGCGTCGCCTGGGCGCTCGCGGCGTTCGATCGGCTGGGTACACTGTCGTGGGGTCGTGCGGCAGTGCTCGGTGCAGGCCTCGTCCTTTTGATCCCCTACGGCATCGCCGTCGCAATCGGCCCGGCGTTCCCGGCGGACTACGCCATGTGGACGCGTACGCAGCGCCTCGTCGGGCTCTTCCCCGGATTCCTTGGCAACGGCGTCGAAAGCGCCATCGGGACCGCGGGAGCGGTGCTGGCCGGACTCTTTGCGCTTTCCGCGCTCGGAATCTTCACGGTAGGGTGGCATCCGCTGACGCTGCTGAGATCCGGGGAAGGGGGAAGAGGGAAGGGGGATGGGGTGAAACCCGGCCCAACCATGAAGCGAGCCACGACGGAAGCGGATCTACCCGTCCCTCTTCCCCCTTCCCGCTTCCCCAAAGAGCGAAAACCGAAGCCGATACCACCGGCGAAACCTGCCCCGCCTCCGCCTCCCGGCGCCCTCATCCCCCCGATCGACTTGCTGACCGAAGGCCCGGGGGCCGTAGAAGATGCCGACGCCGCGCAGATCGAAGACATGGGCCGGCGACTCGTGAACACGCTGGAGACGTTCCGCGTCGGCGCGCAGATCACGAACAAGACGGTCGGGCCGGTGGTGACGCGTTTCGAGCTGGAGCCGGGACGCGGCGTGAAAGTCGGACGCGTGTCGTCGCTGGCCGACGATCTCGCGCTCGCCATGCGGGCACAGTCACTGCGCATCGTGGCGCCGATTCCGGGGAAGGCGGCGATCGGCATCGAGGTCCCGAATCCGACGCCGCGGCTCGTGCACGTGCGCGATATGATCGACAGCGCGGAGTTCCGCCGCGCGGCGCGCGTCCTGCCCGTCGTGCTGGGCCGCAACCTGGAAGGCGACGAGGTGGTGGACGATCTCACGAAGATGCCGCACCTCCTGATCGCCGGCGCGACGGGATCGGGCAAATCGGTGTGCATCAACGCCATCATCACGAGCCTCGTCTACGCGCACGGGCCCGACAAGCTCAAGCTCTTGATGATCGATCCCAAGATGGTCGAGTTGTCGATGTACAGCGCGCTCCCGCACCTCGGCTTGCCCGTGGTGACGAGCCATCACAAAGCGGCGAACGTGCTGAAATGGGCGGTCTGGGAGATGGAACGCCGCTACCGGCTGCTGCACGCCAATCACGCGCGCAACATCACCGACTTCAACAAGAAGGTCGAAGCGAAGGCGCCGCTGAAGGGTCCGCGCGAGACGCTCGCGACCCAGGCGGGCATTCAGAGAGAGCTGCCGTTCGACGCGACGTACACCGGCGGCATCGTGCCGTACATCGTGCTCATCGTCGACGAGCTCGCGGACCTGATACTCACCGTGCAGGGCGAGATCGAAACGCCGCTCGCGGTGCTCGCGCAGAAAGCGCGCGCCATCGGGATTCACTTGATCCTCGCGACGCAGCGCCCGTCCGTGAACGTCATCACCGGTTTGATCAAGGCGAACTTTCCTTGCCGCATCGCCTTCCGCGTATCGGCGAAAGTGGACAGCCGCACGATTCTCGACCAGAACGGCGCCGAGACGCTGCTGGGCAACGGCGACATGCTGTTCCTCCCGCCGGGGAAGAGCGAGCCGCTGCGCGTGCAGGGCGCGTTCATCTCGAC
>DASYRZ010000129.1:0-40464 GCA_036003865.1 Gemmatimonadales bacterium
CGGATCTCGAGGAAGCGGCGGTCGACCGGCACGTTGTGCCGGTTGACGTCGAGCACGACGATGTTGCTCGAGGAGATCCGAACGACGGGGTACCATGCGCCACGTCGCAGCGTGTGCGCGCCGGCAGGGCCGACGCGAGCCCAACCCTTCACCTGCAACCGCGTTGGCGTGACCCTTGGGTTAACGATTTCCATAGCCTGTAGACTACCCTCGTCGTCAAGGGATCGTCGTGACTAGAGTCACAGCGACCGCGGTCGCGTCAGGGTTTACCCACACTCTGAGAACCCGCAGACGTGACATTTAGCACATCCCTCGATAAACGCCAGCTGCGAGCCGCAATCGGGGCAGGCGCCGATGAAATCCTGCTCGGGTCCGCGCGCGGCACGCAGGGCGGCATCACCGGCTGAACCCCGCACGACCTCCGCCTGCGCGGTCGCTTTCGTGCCGGGGCTCTCCAGCAGATCCTGCTGCACGCCCTGCTTCTCCTGCATCCACTTCTCGATGGCGATGCCGATCGCGTCCGGGACCGACATGACTTTGTTCGGGCCCAGGCCGACCGCGCGGTCGGACGAGATGCCGCGCAGCTGCCGATAGATCTCAGGCAACGGCACCCCCGAGCGCAGCGCCAAGGAAATCAGCCGGCCGATCGCTTCGACGTCCGCCATGAGGGCGCCGCCCGCCTTCCCGAGCGACATGAACACCTCGAACGGCTGTCCCTTGTCGTCTTCCGTGATCGTCACGTACATCGTGCCCAGCGGCGACTCGACGCGGCGCGTCGAGCCCTTGAGCAGGTCGGGCCGCGAGCGCTTGGCGCGGCGCTGCAGGTTTTCGGCCTCGACGTCGTGCAGCCGCTCCTTCGTCAAATGCAGCTCGGTGTCGAGCTCCGCGATGCGGCCAAGCGCTTCCGCGAGCGCGTCCTTCCCTGCCTCGACGACCTTCTTGGCGGTCGACCCGGTGGACAGCACCTGGTTCTCGCGCGCGCCGTCGCGATACACCGTCACGCCCTTGCAGCCGAGCTGGTAGGCGTAGCGGTAGATCTGCTCGACGTACTCCTCCGTGGCCTCATTCGGGAAGTTGCTGGTCTTGGAGATCGCCGAGTCCGTGAACTCCTGGAAGGCGGCCTGCATCTGGATGTGCCACTCGGGCGTCACGTCGTGCGCGGTGACGAACACGCGCTGCCACTTTTCCGGTACCGCGTCGAAGTGGATGTGCCCGGCCTCCGCGATCTGCTGCATCAGCTCGTCGGAGTACCACCCCTCGCGCTTGGCGATCGCGACGAAGTCTTCGTTCACGTCGGGCATCAGGACGCCGGCCTGATTGCGCATGAACGCCACGGCGAAGAGCGGCTCGATCCCCGACGAGCAGCCGGCGATGATCGAGATCGTGCCCGTGGGCGCCACCGTGGTCAGGTTGCAGTTGCGCAAGCGGCGCATCGGACGGATGCGCTCGCCGCGGGCGTTGCGCGCGCAGGTCGCGTCGGGACCCCAGATCGAGCGCTCCCACTCCGCAAACGTGCCGCGCTGCTTCGCCAGCTTCTCGGACGCGACTTTCGACTCCTCGTCGATGAACTCCATCAGCTGGCGGCCCAGGGCGACGCCCTCATCCGAGTTGTACGGAATGCTCAACCGCACGAGCAGATCGGCCCAGCCCATGATGCCGAGGCCGATGCGCCGGATCCGCTTCGCCAGGTCGTCGATCTCCTGGAGCGGGTACTTGTTCGCGTCGATGACGTTGTCGAGGAAGTGCGTGGTGAGATGCACCGCCGTGCGCAGCTCGTCCCAAGCGACCTCCCCGTTCTTGACGAACAGGCCGACGTTGATCGAACCGAGGTTGCAGACGTCGTAGGGCAACAGCGGCTGCTCACCACAGGGATTCGTAGCCTCGTAGCTGCCGAGGTGCGGCACCGGGTTGTAGTGGTTGGCGCGATCGATGTAGAACACGCCCGGCTCGCCCGTCTTCCAGGCGCCGTGCACGATTTGCTTGAAGACTTCGCGCGCGTCGAGCTGCCCCACCACGTTGCCGGTGCGCGGGTGAATCAGGTCGTATGCCTTCCCCGCCTCGAGCGCCACCATGAAGGCATCGGTGACCGCCACCGAGATGTTGAAATTCGTGACCTGGGTGAGGTCGTCCTTGCAGTGGATGAAATCCATGATGTCCGGATGGTCCACGCGCAGGATGCCCATGTTGGCGCCGCGCCGCGTCCCGCCCTGCTTCACCACGTCGGTCGAGGCGTCGTACAGCTTCATGAACGACACCGGTCCGGAAGCGACGCCCATGGTCGAGCGCACGACGTCGTTCTTGGGGCGCAGCCGGGAGAAGGAGAACCCCGTCCCGCCACCCGACTGATGCACCAGCGCCATCGCCCGCAGGGTGTCGTAGATCCCGGAGCGCCCGTTCGAGAGGGCGTCTTCCACGGGAAGCACGAAGCAAGCGGACAGCTGGCCGAGGGGGCGGCCGGCGTTCATCAGGGTGGGAGAATTGGGCATCCACACACGACGGGCCATGAGCTCGAAGAACGTCTCGGCAAGGCTCTCTACGGCCCGAGCCGAGGCACCGTAGGTCCGATCCGGAGCGGCAATGGTACGCGCCACCCGCCAGAAGAGGTCCTGGGGGCGCTCCACCGGCTTGCCCTGGTCGTCCTTGACGAGGTAGCGGCGCTCGAGGACGGTCAGCGCATTGGCGCTCAGATCGAGACGTGGCTCAGATACGGTCATGCGCATCTCTCGGCGAATCGTGGTGAATTGAGGAAGTTAACGGAACGTGGAGGCCCAAGGTAGGCGCGTATTTGGCGCCGGGCAAGACTCGCGACGCGTCGCGTCACCGCTCAGTCTCCGAGAGTTAACATCACAAACTTGCTCGCTGGGCGGGAAACGTCCCGCGCCGATGCCGCTCGGCCTCGGCGACGTAGTGCTCCCATGTCCCGCGGATGCGCGCACGGAGACCGGCGTCGACGTGACGAGTGACCCGCGCGGGCACGCCCATCACCAGCGATCCGGGCGGCACCTGCATCCCTTCCGGCACTACCGCGCCCGCGGCGATCACGCTCCCCGTGCCCACCCGCACGTCATTCAGCAGGATGCTGCCCATCCCGATGAGGCACTCGTCTTCCACAATACAGGCGTGGAGAATCACGCGATGCCCCACCCCCACGCGGGCGCCGATGAGCGCCGGCTTCCCCTCGTCCACATGCACGATCGTCCCGTCCTGGATGTTCGTAGCCTCCCCGATCACGATCGGGGCCATGTCGCCGCGGAGCACGGCCTGATACCACACGCTGGAACGTGGCCCCAGGGTCACGTCGCCGAGCACCACCGCACCCGGCGCAATGAACGCGGTCGGATCGATCTTTGGCTTGAGGATTACTGGCGCACCGGCTGGAACGGCCACTGCACCCATGCGTCGGTCGGCTCACCGTTCTTCTGGGCCGGATTCCAGCGCAGGCGCTTTGCCATCTCGAGCGCGTCGTTGTTGAACGTCTCCACGTTGGAGGGTGCGTAGACGCGCGCTTCCAACGTCTCGCCATCGCGCGAGACGTGGACGAGGAGGATCACGGGCCGGGGAAAGATGGTGGCATCCGCCTGCACCGGGATCAGCGTCGCCGACAGCGGCGCGGGCCTGCGGTCGAAGCAGATGTTGTCCTGATTGTAGGCCGGTCCGAAGCGGTCGCAGGGGCCGCTGCCGTCGTCGCTGGGCTGCATGTCCAGCCGGACGTTGTACGTCTCACCGGCGGTGATGATGACCTGGCGGTCGTAGGTCTGGTAGCCGGCCGCTCGCACGGTCAGGCGATGCACCCCGGGTGTCAGATCGAGCTGCGTACCGCGCACCGGCTGACCCTCGATACTGATCCGAGCGCCTTGCGGCACGTTCTGCAGGATGAGCCGTCCAGGTGTGCCGGGCGGGGGCGGCGGCGGCGCGGCCGGGGGAGCGGTGCTATCAGACGCACCGTTCGTACTATCAGCCACGGCGAGCCGGGTCGTGTCACGCGGCGTGGTGTTGCCCCCCCCGATTGTGGAGTCGCGGCCGCCGCCGGTCGGCTTCGCGAAGATGAGCCCCTGCTTGTAGGCGTAGAAGCCGCCGCCACCGAATACGGCACCCACGATGAGCAGCCACAGCAGCAACCCGGAGAGCACGGAGCGGCGCGGAGCTTCCCCCGTGACCATGGGTGGCACGCCCGCCGGAGGCCGCGTGCCCGTCGCGCGCGGCAGCGGCGTGGTGGGTGCCGACGCCATGCGCGCCCCCGCCATCGACGGCATCGCCATGGTGGCGTCGGTCGTAAACGACACCGAGCGGCCGCTCTCGAGCACGCTGACCAGCTCGTCCGCGCTCTGGAACCGCTGCGCCGGCGTCTTCGCCATCATTTTGCGCACGATCTCGAACAGCTGGCGCTTCTCGGGATTCTCGAGCGGCGGCGTCGGAATCTCCTCCATGATGTGCTTATAGCCGATGGAGAACGAATCCTCGCCATCGAATGGCACGCCACCGGTGAGGCACTGATACGCCACGACGCCGAGCGAGTAGATGTCGCTCCGGCCGTCCAGCGACTGCGCCTTCGCCTGCTCGGGACTCATGTAATGCGGCGTGCCGATCGACATCCCGGTCCCCGTCAGCTTGCCGCCCGACGCCGCCTTCGCGATGCCGAAGTCGGTGACCACCGCGTGTCCGTGTTCGTCGAACATGATGTTGTCGGGCTTGATGTCGCGGTGGACGATTTCCTTCTTGTGCGCGTACGCGAGCGCGCGGCCCACTTCCGCGAGGATTCGCTTGATCTCGGCGGGCGGGAGGCTCCCGCGCGTCGCCAGAATGTTGGAGAGCGGTTTCCCCCGCAGGAACTTCATCACGAAGTAAATGATCCGGCCTGATTTGCCGACGCGGTAAATCGGAATGATGTTGGGGTGCTCGAGCTTGGCCGAGGTGCGGGCTTCGCGCTGGAAGCGCTCGACGAATTCCTTGTCGAACGCGAGCGAGAACGGCAGCACTTTGATCGCGACTTCGCGGTCGAGCTGTTTTTCTTTCGCCTTGAAGACGATCGCCATGCCCCCGCGACCGAGCTCGTCGAGGATTTCGTATTCCTCGTTGAGCTCCTGGCGTACCATGTCGATTTCCGAGATGTCCGGCGCCTCGGCGCGCACGCCCGTGGGCGTCGTCGCGGTCAGGTCGAGGCCGCAAGAATCGCAGAACTTCGCGGTGTCCTTATTCTGGGTGCCACAGCGAGAGCAGTACAATCCGATCTCCGAGGGGACGGGGCTAACTTAGGGTTCGCCCCGGAGACGGTCAACAGATTGGCCGCATTTTTTCAGAAATCCGCAGCGAATGCGCCGTAGACCTGGGCATGACCGGTCGCGGGCTGCGCGACGCCGAGTCGCACGCGCAGCGGCAGATCGTAACTGATCGTCATGTCGCCGATCAGCTCGGCACCAAACGAGCGCAGTCGATTGAGTCGTGGATCCTCGCCGACGTTCCAGACATCGCCGACATCACTGAATACCGCGATCCCTAATTTGTCGACACCAAACGGCAAATGGCCGAACAGTCGGCCCAGCAACGCGAGCGGCATGCGATACTCGGCGGTCAGCGTCGCGGCGCGGCGGCCGTGCAGCGTGCCCGACGGGTAGCCGCGCACCGGGAAAGTGCGGAACGTGCCGACCTGCTGCGAGAATCCCAACAGGCCGGACGACACGCCGCCCACGGAAAAACGATCGGTGATCGGCCCGTCGAGCGCGCCGACCGCGCCGCGCAACGCGAGCACCGGATAGCCGAAGCCGACGGGCGGACCGAGCCGGACGTACACGTTGCCCCGGGCTCGGACGTCGTTCAGCCAGCGTGCCGTGCCCTGCTCTTCCTTGCGCCGATACAGCAACACCACCGTGGCGCCGTCCTGCAGCGACACAGTGAGCGGCGCCGCGACCGCCGAGCCGAACGCGAGCGTGGCCGATCCGCCGACCCGGTCGCGGTCCACACACCCTGTACAGATGGCGTCGAGATTGGTATCGGGCTCGGCGACGTATCTCCTTCCTTCATATTCAGCCGCGACGCGCAGCGAGACGAAGCTGCGCCAGCGATGCGCGAGCACGGTGGCGCCGAGCGCTGCCTCGCGGTGCTCCGAGGACACCACGTGACCGGTGCTGCTGGTCCCGACCAGCGACCAGTCGTTGGAGAAAGAGAAGTCCAGGGTGGGATCGCCCAGCGCCTGATCCAGAAGGAAGAAGGACCCCTGCGCGCGCGCCGGCGCCCGCGAGACCATCACGTCCGCGAGATAGACGTAGCGCCCCAGCGCGTCAGCCCCCGCGGTTGCCGCGCCAGAGAAGCGACCCGCCTGGCCCCCGTTCACGCCGACCGGAAGCCAGAAATACGGGCGCAGCGAGCCCCACACCGAGTAGCCGGTCTCCCGCATCGCGACGTGTGGCGCCGACTCGAACGCAGGGAGTGCGAGGGACCCCGTCGCGGCCGGCGTAATGGCCACCGGCATCACCGCTCGCAGCTCCCAACCATCACGCCCCAGTGTCGTGAACGCGATGCGGCCGTCGGGCAAGAGCGCCGGAGCGCGCGCACCGCGCGGCTCCGCGGTCAGCTGCGTGATGCCGTCGCTTTCACGCCAGCGATGAACCTGCGGAAACCCTCCCGCGGCGGTGACGAAGAGAACCCCGTCCGCCGTCCAGACCGGATCGGAAATGGCGTCCTCGGGTGATGCCTGCGCCAGAACCGAGACTGATTCCAGCGCGCCGGCGCGCCAGCGAACCAGCTCCCAGCGGCCGTTCTGGTTGCGCGCGGCGACGACCCAGTGCCCGTCCGGCGACGGCAGCGTCGGCCCCCACGTCGCGTCGCCCGCTGCGGTCGGAATCGTCGGCGCGTCACTGCCGCCCGCGAGCTTCAGCGCCGCCACGACACCGGCACCCACGCGCGGCTCGATCAGCCGTGCTTCGGTCGTCAGGCGCGTCCACGTGCCGCTCGGTCCCCACCGCCACAGGTCGCTGCGCACAATCCATCGGCCGGTGTAGTCGAGCTGCGCGACGATCAAGGTGTCGGCGAGCCAGTCGTAGCTCACCTGGCCGGTCACGCGATGCGAGCGCAGCACGGCGCCGCTCTGTGGATCCACGACGCGCAGGCGTCGCGCGCCGCGCCAGTCGTCGTAGACATATGCCAGCTTTCGACCATCGGGCGACATGCGCGGGACAGGTTGAGCGCGGAGCCGGCCGACGAGCAGCTGGCTGCGCGTGGCTGGCTGTTCCGGAAGCGCGGTGGCGATGGCTCGTGCCCAGCCGTCGGTCAGCGCATTGGGCGCACCCACCCGTTTGAGGGGACGGCCGACGCGGAACGGAATGACTTGTCCGGCCGTCGCCTCCACGAAGCGCGGCACGACCGAGTCACCCACGCTCTTCGACAGGTAATCCCAGAACCGGCTGCCATAGGCGTACGGCGCGAGTCCATCGGGCCAGCGTGTGAAGAGCAGCGCGTCCCAGGGCGAGCGCGCGCGGCCGAACGCGGCGTCGGCCGCGACAGCCTCGCGATGATAGCTACCCTCCGCCCGGCCCCCCGCCGTGAAGCGAGACTCGTAGTAGGTCGCCAGCCCCTCGGTCACCCACGTGGGCTGATACTGATTTGGGAACAGCCCGGGGACGCGGCCGAAGATCGACTGCAGCGTCTCCCACAGGCCGCGCGAGCGGTCGAGGTGAAAGACGTGCGTCAACTCGTGCACGATCACGAGACGCTCCCAGCTGTCGTAGGTCTGCAACGCGGGATCGGTGACCGGTGGGACGAGGAGAATCGTAAAGCGATTGGAGGGATAGATCGTCGTGAAGCCGTTGGGTGCGTCTACGTCGTCGGACAACGTCACATCGATGATGCCGCGCGGCGGATGCAGCTCGCTGGACAGCAGCCGATACGCGCGCTCGGCCTCGTTCGCTGCTTCCACGGCCTTCGCGCGCAACGTTGGCCGGAAGTGAATGCGAAAATGTTGGGTGTGTAATGTGCGCCACGGCCCAGATGGATCGACTTGGCCCGATGCCTCTGTGGGCATGGAGAGCAGCGTCAAAAGGATGAATACACGTCGGCACGTCGGCACGACTGCACGAAATAGCCGAGATCGTGCCGACGTGCAGACGTGCAGACGTGCATCCCTCACCGGGCAGACTCGCGTAAGAAGTCCTCGATCCCGCGCGCCACACCTCTCGCATAGCGAAGCTGACCCTCAGGGCTCGCCAACAGGGCTTCCTGCTCCGGGATCATCATGAACAGGCCTTCGGTCAACGCCGACGGCATCCACGGATCGCGAACCAGCGCGTAGTCGCCTCTGCCCATCCCGAGATCGCGCACGCCCAGCTCCGCGACGAGGGCGCGGTCGAGTGCTCGCGCCAGCGCGGCACTGCGAGGATGGAAGTAGTAGACGCTAGTGCCGTTGTTGACGAACGGATTGACGCCGTCCGGCAGCGCATTGGCGTGGATCGAGACGAGCACATCGGCATCATGTTCTTCGGCGAAGCGCGTGCGCGGGTACAGGTCCACCGGGTTCGAGTCGGTTCGCGTCAACAGGACCGTCGCGCCGGCGTGCTCCAGCAGCGTCTTGGCGCGCTGCGCGACGGCGAGCGTTGCGACCGGCTCCCAGAGGCCCGACGGTCCCCTTGCCCCAACCGGCGGATGGCCGGGATCGAGCACGATCGTGCGGCCGGCAAGTGGCCGGCGCGGATCGATCACCGGTGGCCGGCGAATCTCGAGCAAGAGATCGCGGCCACTCCAGCGGGTGCGGTAACCCCAGACGCGACCGGCGAGTGAAAGGGTGATCGTCACCTCGTCGGCGGCGGGTTGGGCGTAGCTCATGCGCGTCACGTACGGATCGGTCCCACCGTGTTGCATCCAATTCACGTCGGAGGCGACGCCGTACAGCCGCAGCGCGAGGCTGCGCTCCTCCTCTTCCACTTTAAAGGGGATGTGAACGGGAAGTGGAACGTGCAACACCAGGGAGCGTGGGCCGGCGATCAGCCGCACCGAGCCGACGATTCCTCCGGGTGGCGGCGTCGCGGGCGCGAGGGGCACGACGTCGGCGGTGTTCACCCACGCGATGGCGTTGCGCGCCAGCTGCAGGCGGGTCTGGCTGCCCCAGCGTGCCGTCGCCACGGCTGTCGTGCCCAGCGGGAAGAACCAGTTGTAGGTCCCGTATGGAACGGCTTTTCCCACCGTGAGGCTGTCGCTCTTCCCCGTGTGCGCGGTGTCGTCATTCAGGACGATCACCGCGGGCTGAGCACGATCGAGCGTGTCCAACACGAGCGGCCAGACGGCGCGGGCGGTATCCGTTCCGACGATCACCTCGACGATTGCATCACAGAGTGGCTCGGCGGGAAGCCACGCGACGTAGCGGTCGGCTTCCGGCGGCAACCGATAAGCGGTCGTGTCGGTTCCGAACGCGCGGATCCCCCATGCGGGCTCCGCGGGAAGGGTGTCCGGCACGAACCAGACCTGCGTCCGCTTGCCTTCCATACGCAGCCGCACCTGCGCACCTGGTGTCGCGCGCAGCGAAAGACGGATGCCCTCACCCGCCGGGAACACGATCGTGTCGGTCGGCGTGAAGCTCGTCGTGTCGATCCACACGGTCGCGCCGGCTGGGGGCCGGTACGGCTGCGCAATGCGTGCGACGAACGTGGTCTCCTGCTGCTCGGCGCCCGCACCCGCGCGCGCGACGATCTGGAATCGCGCCAGCGAATCAGCCGGCAATGGCAGCCACGCGATCCAGGTGCCGCGGGGCGTGACCGGCACCGTGACGCCGTTGATCGACAGCACGACGTCGCTCCGACCACGACCAACGCTGCCGAACAGGAACGATGAGTCTTGCGCCTGAATCGGGTCGGCGGTGTCGGGATAGACGATGGTGATGTGCAGTGGCTCGCGTGGGGTGGGAAGTCCGGAAGACTCGCGACGGGCTGCGGAGGAAGCCGCGCAGCCCGTCGCGGCCATCAGCAGAGCGAGACAGACGAGTCGCATGTGGCGCAAGCTAGCGCGGAGCAATAGATTGGGCCACCTAACTTTATGTCATTGGGCGCTTGCCAGTATTGCGGCCGGCAGAACGAAGCCGGCGCGCAATTCTGCACCGACTGCGGGAAGCCGCTGACCAAGGCCGCAGCCGCTCGAGCGGCGGTGGCAGCGGGAGGTGGTGGTGGCGGGATTGTGTCCCGCACGAGCGGGCCTCCGTCCCCGGGTGGCGCGCCGGCGGATGCTCCCTGCCCGCTGTGCGGAGCCATGGTCACCGCGCGCAGCAGCGGTGACCGACGCCTGATCCCCGATCGTCGTTCCGATCATTCCCTCATATTGGTCCTGGTTTCCGAGATGGCCACCGAAGTGGCGCGCTTCGAACGGAAGCACGCCACCACGACCATCGGCCGGACCGAAGGCGACATCCGCTTTCCTGAGGATCAGTTTCTCTCCCCGCTCCATACCAAGCTCTCCTGGGAGGAGGGGCGTCTCGAAGTTCGCGACCTCGGCAGCCGCAACGGCACCTGGGTCTTTCTTGAAGGACCCTACCGCCTGACCGATGGTGACCTGCTGCTGATCGGCTCGCAGGTGCTGCGCTTCCGTCGCCTGGGCTATCCGGGCCCCCACACCGCCGAGGCCGACGCGACGAAACGCATGGGCAGCATGACGCCGAGTGCCGACATCGCCAGCCTCACGCAGCTCCGCACCGACGGCAGCTCCCGCGACGTCATCCAGCTGTCGCCCGGCCGCGACGTCCACATCGGGCGCGAGCGCGGCGACTGGATCTTCCCCTACGATCCTTCGATGAGCGCGCAGCACGCGACGGTGCGCTCGGAAGATGCCGACTTCGTGCTGGTCGACGATCACAGCCGCAACGGCGTCGCGATCGCGGCCCGTGGCGTCATGACCCTGCAACACGGCTCGCGCATCATGGTCGGTGACAAGCTGCTGCGCGTGGAACTGCAAGGAGCGGGGGGGGCGGGGGGGGCAACAGGGGCGCCAGAGTCATGAAGATCTGTCCCGTCTGCTCCACCGAGTACCCCGATGATGTGAAGTTCTGTCCCAATGACGGACAGACGCTGCGTTCCGCGGCTCCCGCCAACGATCTCGTCGGCCAGGTCATTGCCGACCGCTACCACGTCGTGAAGAAGCTGGGCGAGGGCGGGATGGGTCAGGTCTATCTCGCCGAGCACGTGAAGATGGGACGGCGCAGCGCCATCAAGGTGATGAATCCCTCGATGGTGCACGACCCGGATGCCGTCGCGCGTTTCAACCGCGAGGCATCGAATGCCAGCCGCATCACCCATCCCAACGTGTGCGCGATTTACGATTTCGGCGAGACGCCCGACGGCTTGATCTATCTGGCCATGGAGTTCATCGAGGGCGAGCCGCTGACCGACGTGCTCGAACGCGGGGGTGCGCTCCCCCTGCCCCGCGCCACCGCGATTTTCCTGCAGACTGCCGACGCGCTCCAGGCAGCGCACGATCTCGGCATCGTGCACCGCGATTTGAAACCGGACAACATCATGCTGGCCAGGCGCAAAAGCGGCGGCGATATGGTGAAGGTCGTCGACTTTGGGATCGCCAAGGCGGTGGGCGGCGATCAGGCGGGTCAGAAAGTCACGAAGACCGGACTGGTCGTCGGGACACCCGAGTTCATGAGTCCGGAACAGCTGTCGGGGGATGCCGTCGACGGCCGCAGCGATCTCTACTCGCTGGCGCTGGTGCTCTACCGCATGCTGACCGGTAAGGTGCCGTTCGACGCGACGTCGGTGCAGGAAATAATGATCAAGCGACTGACCGACGAGCCCACGACGCTCGCCGTGGCCAGGCCGGATCTCTCCTTCCCCGCGGGGTTGCAGCCGGTGCTGGACACCGCGCTCGCGCGGACGCCGCTGGAGCGCTACCAAACGGTCGCGAAATTCGCGGCTGACGTCGCCGCCGTGACGGGACGTCCCGTCGAGGGTGTTGTGCCGCGCACGCGCTTGAGGGGGGATCCAGACGAAAAGACGGAGCTGCTCGACACCACGCGTGGCGGACCGACGCAGCAGATCTCGGCGCAGAAGCCGGCTCCCGCCAAGCGCCGCTCGCTCACTCCGGTTGTGGTCGGCGTCGTGGTGGTCCTCGCCGGGGGCGGCGCGTGGGTGGCGCTCAATGGCGGCGGTAAGGGCAGGCCACCGCTTCCTCCGCCTGCGAACCCCGGCGATACGACGAACCATGTGGCGCGCGACACAGCGCGCCCCAATGGCGGACGACAAACTGGGGGCACCACACTCGCGGTTCGCGATACAACCCATCGGGCATTGCCCCCTGCGCCGCCTGCGGTGACCTCGCGGGTGGACGTCTCGAGAGCGCGGGACGCGCTCGATACGTTGTTTTTCGAGCGACTCGACTCGACAACGGCTGCGATGGTGCGTGACTCGGCGCTCAAGTTCTACACAGCCGCGGGGATCTCCGCAAAGGACAAAGGATACGCGGCGTTCGTGGTGGGACAGGCCTTCTTCCAACTGAAGGAGCGCGCGACGGGATGCAGCTACATTCGCATCGCCAACAACATCGACCCCCGCGATCGCAGCTACGCCAAGCTGCTGGGGCAGTGTAATTGATGTTTGGACGCTCCAACAAAGCCATCCGCGTCGAGGTCTTCGCCAAGACCGATCAGGGCCGCACGCGCGACCACAACGAGGACCGCTTTCTAGTCGCGGATCTGACGCGTAAGACGGCGTCGCTGCAGCCGGACGTGCGCCAGCACGACATCGGCCCGCGCGGCACGCTGTTTGTCGTCGCGGACGGGATGGGCGGGGCCGCGGCCGGAGAGCTGGCGAGCGAGATGGCGACCGACGCGATCTACGCGCACCTGCTGAAGACCTGGAACGCCGGGGACGAGGCGACGCCACAGCGCTTCGCCTACCGGCTGAAGGAAGCCGTGGAAGTCGCCAACGCGAGCATCCACGCGCACGCGAAGGCGCATCCCGAAGTCCGCGGCATGGGCACCACGACGACCGCCGCCGGCGTGCTCAACGATCATCTCTACCTCACGCAGGTCGGCGACAGCCGGGCGTATCTGATTCGCGGCGGCCAGGCGCATCAGATCACGAAGGATCAATCGCTGATGCAGCGCCTGGTGGAAGCGGGCGAGTTGACCGAGGAAGAAGCGGCGCAAAGCGAGCGGCGCAACATCATCCTGCAGGCCCTCGGCCCCGATCCCAAGGTCAAGGTCGATCTCACCCACCAGGAAGTGCGCCGCGGCGACGTCCTGGTCCTCTGCTCCGACGGCCTCTCGGGGCAAGTCAAGAAGGATGAGATCGCCCAGATCGTGAGCACCACCCCCAACCTCAGCGCGGCCTGTGACAAGCTGATCACCCTGGCGAACGAGCGCGGTGGCCCGGACAACATTACCGTCGTCATCGCGCGCTTCGAGGGTGACGGCCTGCGCTTTTCCGACGGCGACAAACAGGAGGACGTCGGGCATCAGGTGTACCCGCTCATCGACACCGAGACCAGCACCGAGCCGGTGCCCGTCTACAAGGGCAGCCGCCCACCCGTCCCAAACAGGGAGAAGGGCACCCGCAATGCGCGCACGCTCGTGCTGCTCGTGATTGCCGTTGCCGCCGCCCTCGTGTTCTACCTCACCCGAACGCGGTGAAAGCCCAGTTCAAGTTTCTTTCCGGAGCCCGGGCGGGGCAGATCGAAGCCTTCCGCAAGGGTTACATCGGCCTCGGCCGCCATCCGCTGTCGGACGTGCGCTTCGATGCCGAGCGCGATCTCGACGTCTCGTCGCGGCATGCGGCCATCGTGCGCAAGACCGAAGGGTTCGTACTTCAGGATCTGGGCAGCCGCAACGGCACGTTCGTGAATGGGATGCGCATCACGGGCGACACGCTGCTGAAGAGCGGCGACGTCATCGGGTTCGGCGCGAACGGACCGGCGCTCGAGTTCGGCGTGATCGAGACCGACAGTGATCTTCCCGCGACGGCGGCGGCCGAGGCTCTCGCCGACCGTGCGTCTCCCGCCGAGCCGCGGTCGACCGCGCCGCGCCAGAGCACCGGCGTGCGAATCGCCGCGGAAGTGGCGCGGCAGACGGCTAAGCTGCGGCGCACGACAAAAGTCCTTATCGCGCTGCTGCTGATCGTAGGCACCGGGTTCACCTGGATTCAGATCGACGGCCGGCGGCGGGCGCGCGAATCGCAAACGATGACCCTGCACTTCCAGACCGAGCTGCAGGGAGTCCGCGATGCGCTGAAGGCCGCCCAGGAAGAAACCGCGCGCCTGCGGCGTGAGATGGAAGCGTCGGGAGGTGACGCGTCCGCCGTGGCGCGGCTCCGCGCGGAGCTGGACGCCGTCGAGCGGCGGCGGCGCGCGTTGGGTGGCGTCGACTACCGCGCGATCTCACACAAGAATCAGAACGCCGTCGCCATCGTGCTCGTGGAGTACAGCGACGGCGAGCGATTCAGTGGGACCGCCTTCGCCGTCGACTCGATGGGCACCATGATCACGAACAAGCACATCCTGAACGGCGACGACGGCAGCAAGACGCCGCGCCGGCTGGGCGTGATCTTCTCGGGCAGCACGCAGTTCTGGCGCGCCGAGCTAGTCGGCGTGTCGCCCGACGCCGACGTCGGCGTGTTCCGGGTGTTGATCAAGGGCGGAACGCCGCGCGTCACGGGGCTCGCCAAGTCGCGCGAAGGGCTCGAGCGCGGCGATCCCGTCGCGATCCTCGGCTATCCCCTCGGATTCGATCTCCCGATGGAGGCGCAGGGTGGCAAGCCGATCGCCGAGCCGACGCTCACGGTCGGCACGGTCAGCAAGGCGCTGACCGCGGTCGTGCAGGTCGACGCCTACGGGGCACCGGGATCTTCAGGCAGTCCGATCTTCGATCGCGAAGGGAAAGTGATCGCCGTGCTGTATGGCGGGGAGCGGGAATCGAACGGCAAGATCATCTTCGCCGTGCCCGCGTACCTCGTGTCGGATTATCTGAAGAGTCTCAACCTACCCCGCTAGGGACTTTCCCCCAGGCTCTTCATCACAACCTGCTCACGCACCGAGCCGGTCGGCATCGCGCTGCTTGGCCAGGAGCCGTTCGGCGAAGTCCACGCGCTCCTCGAGCTCCGCGACCCGGTGCTGCATGGCCTCGAGGTTCTGCTGCAGCTCGGCGATGTCGGAATCGGACTCTTGCGACCCGTGGCGTTGCATGCGGTATCGGCCCGAGATCGCGCGGCCAACCTGAATCGCGATCAGGATGACGGCAGCTCCAATCGCCCAGCTGGGGATGAAAAATGGCATGTTCTAGTTTAACGAATCTGCACCGGCGCGCTCAGCGCCGACACACCGTTCTCGTCAAAGCTCTCGATCGCGGCCCAGTACGCCTGTCCCACCGTAAGCGCGCGCAATTCGAGCGTAGTGCCTTGATCCGCAAAGCGCTGATAGGTCTGATACAGCTTCGACGGCGCGATCCCCCAGCGCACGTTGTAGCCCACGACACCCGGCACGACCTGCCACGTGATCACCCCATTGCGCTGGTCCGCCTGGCGCCGCCCGCTCAGGCCCTTGGGAGTGGCCGGGCGGGATCCCGCACCGGCGCCAAACACGCGGATGTCGCTGATGGCGAGATTGGCCGCGCCGACGTGAATGTGCTCGTAGCGCACGAAGCGCGCGCGCGTGGGCGTGGACATTTCGATGTACGCATTAGGACGGTCCCGCTGCTCGCTAGACAGATCCGCAACAGTCGCCCATTTCACGCCATCATCGGACGCCCACAACCGAAACCGCGTGACCACTGTCGAGTCGGTCCCATAGACGCCTGACTTGTAATCGGCGTAGTTCACCTGGACGGCTTTGACGTTGAACACACGTCCCAGATCGATCGTGATCCATTCACCAGGCCGGTTCTGCGCGGCCACCCAAAATGTGCGCGGATTCTCATCGACCAGATTGCTCGCCGGAAAGCTGTCCCGCGCGGATGAAGCAGTGACCGGCTTGCGATACGACAACAGCATCCAGCCGGTGAACAATTCGGCGCTCGCTTGTCCCGCCTTGGTCGGCAGCCAGTGCGGGAAATCGCCAAAGCGCGTGTCGACAAACATCTGACCGTCCGCGTCGAACCCCGCGGGGTGGAGCCCGATGCGGCGCTCGAAATTCCAGTTCACGCCAATCCACGGCGTGCCCGTGTTCCACCAATTTCCGTACACGTCCTGGAAGGTGTTGCCGTGGCCAGCGCCCTGCACGAAGCCGCCCGGCTTGTACGCGACCGGGTTGTACAGCGCGTAGCTGAACGGACCGAAAGGATCGTCGGCCGTGTAGACGCCGGTCGCGTAGACGTTGTACTCCGTGCCCGGCGCGCCGTACTGCAGGTAATAGCGCCCGCGGTACTTGGTCATCCACGAGCCTTCGATGAACGGGTGAATCGTGCTGTCGCGATGATCCCGGCCGAACCGTTCCCAGCCGTGCAGCTCCGGTTGCAGGCCGAACAGCCACTTAGGTGTTCCTTTATATGCGAGTCGCCGGCTCTTCTCGAGCTCGATGGCGTGCAGCGGGTAGGCATTCGACGAATTCCAGTACAGAAACCAGCGGTCGGTATCCGGATCGTAGAAGAACTGCGGATCCCACGGGCCCGGCTGCACGGAGTCGGGCTTGGCGAGGACATTCGCCTCCTGCGCACGCGCCATAGGGAGCCACGGCAGGAGTCGATTATAGAACTCTACCCGCCCGGTCGCCGGCTCCGTGAGCATCAGAATCGGCAGCGGGCGGGTCGTGCTCGGCAGGAGATAGATCGTGTCGCGCACCGATAGCACCGCCGGTGCGACGACGTCGAGCAACGGCCAGCGGGTCGGCGTGATGTGCCGCCAGGTGCCGAGGTCGGACGACTCCCAGTAGCCGTCGCCGATGGTTTCGAAGAGGTAGTACTTGCCGCGCTGGACGACGATGACCGGGTCGGCGCCGGAGCGGTACGAGATGCCTTGATTTTGTTGCTCGAAGTTGTAGCGGTAGTCGATATCGATCGGGTTGGCGTAGGTGCGCTGCTGCGCGGCGTGCGGCGCCGCCAGCAGCCCGAGCAGCAGCGCGCTCGAGGCGCTAGCGACGGTAGCAGGAATCCGGTAGCGCACCGACCTCCCCTGCGCTTATCCCGCCCATTAGCATCCAGCCGCCTGTCATTGTCGTGGGATCGGATACGTAGACCCACCACTGTTGCATGGGGTCGCGCACCATCCGGAGTCCGCTGGTCATGTCCAGCTCGCGCCCCTGCCAGCGCACGCGACTGATCTGCTGCCCCGGCCCAACAAAGTTGAGGACTTCGACGGTGTCGCCGGCGTGCGGACCAGAGGAGCCGGCCGCGGAGTCGCTGACGAGCACGGCAATGCCCGGTGGATTCAGGACCATCACGCCGCTGTCGGTCCGCATCTGCGCGCCGGGGGCGATACCCCCCACACTATCAGCGCTGAGGCTGGGCTCCGTGCGCAATGTGCCCCCGCGGAGCGAAGTCCAATTGCCATAGTGGCAGCATTTGAACGGGCAGACACCGTGAATGATGTACCCGCCGGCCGGCTGCTCCGCGTACGTCGGCGGCATTGGATTGGCCGCGGCCGGCTCGGCCGGAGGCGGCGGCATGGTATCGGATGTCGTCTCGGATCGCTCGGCAGGCCGTTTCCCGCAGGCGCTCAGTCCTGCCGTGAGAATGCTGATCAGCAGCCACGAAGCGACCCTCGAGCGTAGCGCCAGCCCCGTCATCATGCCCCAACCGAATTGTCGCATCAGAGCTCTCTCCGCTTGAGCTGCTCGACTGCATAGTGGCACGCCCGAGCCGTCAGCGCCATGTAGGTGATCGACGGATTCTGGCAACCGCTCGACGTCATCGCCGCTCCGTCGGTCACGAACAGATTCGGCACATCCCAGGATTGATTCCAGCGATTCAGGACCGACGTCTTGGGGTCCCGACCCATCCGCGCCGTCCCCATCTCATGATTGGTCCCGCCCGGCGTACTCGGCCCGCGCGTGTTCGGCCGAATGTCTTTCGCGCCTGCCGCCTCGAGCAGCTCGGCGGCGGCCACGTTCATGTCGCGATGGATCGCGAGCTCGTTGTCACTCCAGCGACAGTCGATGTGCAGCGATGGAATCCCCCAGGCGTCGACCAACGTCGGATGCAGCACCGCCCGATTCTCCTCGCGTGGCAGCATTTCGCCGAAACCGTCAAAGCTCATCGACCAGGGTCCGAGCGTCCTGAGGCGCTGCTTGAACGCGCGCCCGATGCCTGGAGCGTGGAGCGCTGCTTCCCAGCCGTCGCGGTCGGCGCCGCCCTGAAAGCCGTAGCCGCGGATGAAATCGGGATGCCGGGCGGTGACATTGCGGAACCGGGGGACATAGATCCCGTTGGGACGCTCGCCAATCACTCGGCGGTCGGTCCAGCCGTCGAACTGGCCGCTCGCCCCGGCCCATTTGATATGATCCATGATGTTGCGGCCGACCTGACCGCTCGAGTTTGCCACGCCGGAGTTGAGCAGGATCCGCGCGCTCTCGAGCGCCGAGGCACACAGGAAGACGACGCGGGCCGTGTACTGGCGCTCCACTTTGGTCTGCGCGTCGATGATCCGAACACCGGCGATCCGGTTCTTGCTCCTGTCGTAGATCAGGCCACGCACGATGCTGAACGGCCGCAAGGTGAGGCGGCCCGTCGCGCGCGCGGCGGGCAGCGTCGCGTTGACGCTGCTGAAGTACGACCGCGTGATACATCCCCGATGGCACGGTCCGCAGTAGTGACACGGCGCGCGGCCGTTGTGTGCCACCGTGAGGTTGGCCACGCGACCGATCGTGAGAATCCGCTCGCCGCCAAACGCCTGGCGCATCCGGTCGCGCACGTGCTGCTCGACGCAGTTCAGCGCCATCGGCGGGAGGAACTGGCCGTCCGGCAGGTGCGCCAGGCCTTCCTTCTGACCACTCACGCCGATGAAGCGCTCGACATGATCGTACCAGGGCGCGATGTCCGCGTAGCGAATCGGCCAATCGACCGCGATGCCGTCGCGCAGATTGGCCTCGAAATCGAGATCGCTCCAGCGATAGACCTGGCGGCTCCAGATGATGGACTTACCGCCCACTTGCCGCGCGCGGAACCAGTAGAACGGGCGGTCGGCCGGCGTCGAGTACGGATTATCGACGTCATCGGTCCAGAAGACGTGACTCAGCTCATCGAACGAGACGGAGTGGCTCTGAATCGGCTGACGCGCGGCAGTCGCGCGACGATCGCCCAGGCCGCGGAACGGCATGTCCCACGGCGGCTTGTGCTCGACGTAATCCTGCTCTGGTACGATCGGCCGGCCGGCCTCGAGGACGAGAGTACGCAAGCCGAGCTCCGTGAGCTCTTTGGCCGCCCACCCGCCCGTCATCCCCGATCCGACGACGATCGCGTCGAAGTCAGTGGACTGCATCGAGTGGCGCGCAGCCATCGTAGCGCCATGGTTGTGGCCACAGGCCGAGTGCGCGCATCCCAACTTCGGACGTGCAGTAACCGTACACCGTGAGGTACTTGAGCCTCGCGAACCAGTCCGCGTTGGCGGCGTCGAGGTCGGTCAACACGGCGACCTGATCGCCCTCGGCGCAATCGATGAAGTCGCGAGCGGCGCGCGCCTGGCAGCGGGTATCGAGATCGTTCAAGCCGGCCAGGAAGCGCTGGCGCTCCTCGGGCGTGTGCCAATCCGTCAACATTTTCTCGATGAACGCGCTGACTTTGGCATCCGTTGCGCCCGGAGTGTCGGTCGCGGGGATGATCCGTTCCGCGGCGAGCCTGACGGTTTGCTCTGCATGGGTCGTCAACGTGCGGCGTGCGGCATGCGGCGTTGCGCGGCGATGGACGGCGCGCCCGAACGCCAGCAGATCGGCGGACCCAAGCGTCTCCACGGCGGCGAGTCCCGCCGTCGCCACCAGCCACTGGATCAGCTCGCGTCGTTCCATCGCTTGATAGTCTCCAGATAGCGGCGCGCGATCGCGCCCGATTCCTTGGGAGTCTCGGCCGGATCGGTTACACTGTCCAGCTCGACCACGCCCCACCCATCGAAGTTGATCGCATCGAGCGCCGCGAAGACCGCGTTGAAATCCACCCTGCCCCGCCCCAGCTCGACAAAGCGTTCCCCGGCGAGGTCCTTGATGTGCAGCAATAGTAGCCGCCCGGCGTGGCGTCGCACGGCCGCCGCGGGATCGCCGCCGGCCTGCTGGTAGTGCGCGGTATCGAGCAGCAAGCGCACGAATCGGGGATCGGCGGCGTCGAGCACGCGCGCCACTTCGTCGGGCGACTCGCCGAGGGCGCCCATGTGATGATGGTACGCGAGTGGGACGCCGAGGTCCGCGGTGCGCCGGCCGAGCTCGGTGAGCAAACGGCCCATGCGGCGGTAGTCCTCCGGCACGGGGCCTCGGCCCCGAGGCCGCTCGTCGATGACCTGCAGGCATCGCCCACCGACCGCCCGGACAAACTGCGCGTGCCGCACGTGTTGGCTCAGCATGTCTGCTTCGCGCGCGGAGTCGAGTGAGACGTCTCCGCTCGACAAGGCCGCCAGGACGAGGTGCTTCTGCGTGAGCAGATCCGTGAGCTCGGCGGGTCGGTCGCCCCACGTGTCGAACGCCGACTGGCGCAGTTGGATCCCATGGAAGCCGAGCGCGGCGATGTCGTCGATGGCCTGGCGGTCGTTGCCGTTCCAGGTGATCGCCGCATAGCCGAAGCGGATGCGCGCGGCCGGCCGGCGGGCCGGACGCCCCGCCAGCGTGACCGCGGCGCTCAGACTATTCGCGAGAAACTCGCGCCGCTTCATCGCCGTTTGGTGAACCTGCCGCGCGTACGAACAATGCCTGTCGCATAGTCGTCCTTAGTCGCATTTCACCGTCACGTCCCGCAAGCCGAACGTGCAGAGCAGCGAGCTGTGCGTTTGGACGGCGCTCGCTTCCCAGCCGCTGGAATCTGCGCGCTCGATCGACACGTCGTTGCGCGGATGGAAATCTGGCAGCTCGGCCAGGGACGCGGTGTAGGTGTGATGGCGGGCGAAATAGAGCGACTCGGCGACGGCGAGATTCCGAAGGTCGACCTTCAGCGACGCGCGCGCGGCGCTCCGCAACTGTCCGTGTCCGAACCAGTACATCAGTGCAAAGATGCTGGCGCCGAGCACGAGCACAAAGATCGCGGCGATCGTGAGCGCGCGCCGGAGCGAATCGGAGGCCACTCGTCAGACCGCGGCGTCGCCTGGTTCCATTCGACCTAGTTCACTTTCAAGACGGCTTCGATAAAGCTCAAGCTCTTGGTCTCGACCCACGCCGGCGAAACGGCGGTGATGCCGATCGTTCCGAGCCGGTCGCCGGCGCCAGTGGGCGGCCGGCCCTTCCACGGCGCGTGTTTGACCTCCCGGTGGACGACAATGCCGTGCCGGGGGTCGTAGCGGAAGATGAGCGCCGAGGCGAGCCCGCTGCGCGGCGTGAAGGACAGCGCGACGCTGGGATAGGCGTCGTCTCGCTCGATGTGCTCGCGCACCGAGGCGAGGTGGCCGGCAGCGACGAGCTCGGCCATCAGCGCCTCGAGCACGGGCCGCACGACGGAGTGCAACCGCTCGCCGCACATGCGGCGATCAGTTTGGTCCCGAGACGTCTTGTCCCCGGGCGGCTCCTTTGCCGACCGCTCGGCGTGCGCCTGTAACAAAGCTCTGAGCTTCGCTTTGAATTCTTCACTCATCGTGTCATCGACGTCCTGCGCGATGGGGATCCTCCAGCCGAATATACGTCACTCGAGGCGTGTGTTTCTTGAATCGCGTCCGAACCTCCGCACCGAGTTCCCGGAACGCTTCACCGTCTTCCCGATGACTTGAAGTCTACGGGGGCAAGATCACGTGGACCCACACCTCTCCGGAGTCAGTTGGGACCATGCTCGATGAGTATTTCGCGGTCTTGATCCGGATTCTGTCGAAATGCCGTCGGGTGAGATAATAGAAGAAGAGATTACCCACCGTCGGCACGTCGTCGGGGCTGTTGCTGTCCAGGCGAAACGCGACCGTCGAGTCGGGTCGAAACCAGCGTAACGGTCCCTCGATGACATGCTGGTCTCTGAGGCTGCGTCCAGTCGAATCGAAGCTGTACTGTGCCTCGCCGCCAAATACCACAACCCCTGTCGGCTGCCATGCGGGGAGAAACCAGACGTCCAGCCCCGAGCGCGTGGGAAGCACGTACGTGTTGAAGCGAAAACCGGAGCTGTCGAAATCCGCCGGGAGGAGCGCATGTCCGTGACGAATCGCGCGGGTGCTGGCGCTAATGCCGCTGGTATCGAGCGGCTCGGTGGAGTGCACGGCAAGGGTGTCTTGCATGACGAAGTGCACGACGATGTCATATCGATCCTTGGCGTCATCGAATCGACCATATACGGCGTTCCAGTGTCCGGCGCGCTGGTAGCAGAGCCATTCGGGACCGAGCCGAGGGAGGCTCGCCCGGTCCTGCGCCAGGAGAGCGTCGGACGTACGCCAGGCGCACGCGTCATAGCGCAGCAGCACGCGGGCGAGCGAATCGCGCTGGAGAAAGACCTGGTACGGGAACTGGAGCTCCTGAGCTGTGCCCTGCTGAGCGAGGACCAACACAACGAGCAGGGGCACCATCATTGGACCGTCACGACGAAATCGTCATGGTCGGCATGCACCTGAATACTCCTCAAGTCCGCGATCGTTGCATTCGCGTCGGAGAGCTGGCCGGCGGAGTATGTCGTGGTGAGTCCCACGACCCGCGCACCAGCCGCGCGCCCAGCGGCCACTCCGGCCGGCGCATCTTCGAACACCAGACAATCCGCGGGACGGTAGCCAAGCCGCTCCGCGCCGAGGCGATATCCATCCGGCGCCGGTTTGCCCTGCTTCACGTCCTCGCTGACGATCAGCACGTCCGGCACCGGCAAGCCGACCGACTCGAGTCGTAACCGCGCCAGCACTCGTCCACACGACGTCACGACTGCCCAGCGATCGAGAGGGATTGCCGAGAGGAGCTGCTCCGCGCCGGGGACGAGGCGGAGTCCCTCCAGGTCGGCGAGCTCCGTCGCATCGAGCCAGGCGACCTCGGCATCCGTGGCGAGACTCGGCGCCACAGCGTGGAGCGTGTCACGCGTGCGCCGGCCATGCGCGGCCTGAAGCACGGTGTTCAGATCGAGCTGATGTCGCTCGGCCCAGCGGCGCCACGTGCGCTCCACCACGGTCCGTGAATCCACGAGCACGCCGTCGAGATCGAAGAGAAACGCTTTGCAGCGGAGTCCCAACCGCGTGCCTACGTGCTCGATGGCCGAGTCAACGGCACAAACCGAAATGCCCACAGACTGCTGAGCACGCAACCGGTTACCAAGACGAGCACCACCAGATGATTGGTGAGCGAGACCGCCCTGTTCCGACCCACATCGAGAGCGCGGTCGGTCAGGGACCCGGATCCATCCGGCCAGTGCCAGGGGAAGATCGGCGCTCGCATCGGTACGTCGAGGCCGGCCTTCCAGCGCAGCATGGCGGCACCATGATCCACGATATCCGGCAGGAGCGCCGCGGCAATCACGCAGGCGAACAGCAGGCGCAGTGGGCTGCGGACCGCGAGACACCAGATGACGGCGAGGGTCGCAGCCAGGCCGATGTCCGGGATCGCGGAGAGTGGGTAGCCATGCCTGAGGCCGTCCAGCACTCCGTGCGATGCGAGACCCACCGCGCTCGCGAGCAGAATGAGTCCTGCGCCGGGACGTCGAACGCCAGGTTCGAAAGTCGTCTGGCGCAACGAAATGGTCCCAACATGTGCGACGCCGGCTCCGGCAAGCACATGGAAGACGACAATCATCGAGCAGGTTGAATTTCGGTGGCGGCCCGCAGCGTGTCGACGCATCGCTGCAGCCGGCGCATCACGGTCTCCGGCACCGGAACGCGCAGCGCGAGGACCGTGTCACCTGTCCCCCAGCGACACACCAGCACCGCGGGCGCGGGGCCCGCGATCGGCCTGAGCCAGAGCGGCGCCGGCCGCAGCCGCGCGACCCGCAACACGATGGTCCGCGGCGGTCCAATACGAATTGGCGGCGGAGCCAGCGGCCGACCCCAGTGCCAGAACCGCTTGCGCGCATGATTGAACTGGAACGTGAGTCCGGTGGAATCGACGTACAGGATGCCGCCGTACGCTCGCGTGCGTGACAGCATGACCCCGCACACGAGCCGTGAAGTGGCATCCGCAGGAGACTGGGGAACGAGACGCGGGTCTTCCTCAAAAATGCGAACCAGCCGGTCGCGGACCCGACGTTGTCGGTCGCGGCGATCGAATAGCCGTCCCAGAAACGCAAACGGTATACCGACCCACAACCCTATCACGAACGGTACTACTAGGCTCCAGGCGAACACCTCGCCGTGCGCACTCCAGTCCGCGCCAAACGTCGCGAACAAAGCGCCCGTGACGAGCATCGTCACCCACAACCCGGCCAGATTCTCCCGCTGATAGGAGGCAGCGGCATCGGCATCGAATTCGTCAAGCGTGGTGAGGTCGGTCAACGCGGCTGCTGCCTGGAGGAGTGCTGCTATTTCTGAGGAAGCGCCGTCGACGGACCGTTCGAGTCGGGCGGCGCTGCGACCTGGGCTGCCAGCGCTTCCATCTGACGTTCACGCAAGCGCGCCCAGCGAGGCAGCCGCACCGCGCCGCTGGCAATCATCCCGACGCCGGCAAGCAGCAGGAGCGCCATTCCCGGAATCGCGTCGCCGAAGTACCCGCCGAGCGCACTCGTGATGGCCACCGTCGCGGTCACCCCGAGCACGGCAAAGCCGGCGCCGATCGAGGCGCGCGCGGCACCGTGCGTGGTCCGGAAGCGCAGCCGGTGACCGCTCTCGGTGGGTTCGAGCAGGACCTGCAGGTTTCCGTTGGTCCACTGCCGCAGCGAGCCCTCAGCGCGCGTCGTGCCACGGGCGTTGAAGACTTCGCGCAATTGCACGACGAGGCGCTCCCATTCGTCGTCGGTGAGGCGGCGATTGAGGTTGACCGTGCGCGCGACACCGATCGGGAGTCCGAGCAACGTCCGTGCGGCGGCGCCCGCACGCACGTCCAAGGACCGCGCGGCCTGCGCGACCGCGTCGGCAGGGATGCCCACCTCGCGCCCAATCGCCTGCAGCTCGACCAACGTCATCCCCTCGTCGGCTGGGACGTCGGGCTGCTGGTTCTGCGGCGCTTCGGCGGCCGCGCGAAAGATCGCGGCGATCTCTTTGTCGTTGTAACGCCGCTCGGCCATGACTTAAGATCGCCGAGGGGACACGACGAGGCAAATCGGTACAGAGAGGCTCCAGGATCTCACCGCTCGACAGGCACGCGATCACGCGGGAACGCCGACGCGGCGCCGTACGGCCGCGATGTCGCGCACGGGACGAACCTCTACGCAGCCGGTGCGGGCCCAGGGAAACGCCAGCGCGATCTGGACCGCCTCGTCCATATCTCTGGCCTCGATCAGATTGAAGCCGCCCAGCACTTCTTTGGCCTCGCTGAACGGTCCATCGGTGACTCTCGTGCGGCCATTGCGAATCCGCACCGACTTCGCCGTTCCGGCGTCCTCGAGCATCTGCGACTCTTGCAGCAGACCATCCCGACGCAGCTCGTCGGCGTGCGCGAGGCAATCACGCATCATGCCGTCGGTCTCAGATTGCGGCAGCGCCTCGTAGAGCCTGGGGTCGTTGTAGATCACGAGCATGAATTTCATGGGATCTTTATCTCCGCCTTTTCTTCTTGGGGTTTTTTTGCGCCGCCACGGCGATGGACTTCTCGGCCCAGGGTCGCAGCGCTTCGGGATCCTCCAACAGATCGGCCGGCACCTGATAGTATTTCATCGGTTCGCTTCTCTCTCCGTACGGCTGAAACGGTTTCATGCCGAGCGTCTCGAAATCCGGCCGATTGGAGTCGTCGACCTTGAAATAGAGCGTGTCGTCAGCGATCAACGCGAAGAATACGTCCCCGGCATAGATGCCGAAGCCGCCGAACATGGAGCGCGCGCGCACCTGCGGCAGCACACGCTGCAGCTGATCGATGATGAAATTGCGGAAGCTCGCGGTGGACGGCACTCTAATAGGGCTGATCAAGCCGGACAGTGAGCAGGCTTGGCGGCGCGAGCCTCGAGCACCTGGCGCACAAACTCTTCGATGACCGGTTGTGCGCGTTGGCCGGCCGGATACGTCACCCGAAACTTGATGTACTTCTCCTCCTCGGGGAAAACGGCGAAGTACGAGTTGAATTCCCGCCCGGATGGTGCCTGCAGCTTCACGCGGACGTCAAAGCCGCGGATCGTGATCTCGCGCCCCAATCGCGCGCTCCGCGCCTTCACCTTCACGTCGTCCGTCCCCAACACCTCAAATGAGGCGAACTCACCGCGTTGTCGCATCACTTCCAACGACTGGGCAAAGCCCCCCACCTGCTCCTCGAGGGATGGCCACCCGGTCTGCGGATAGATGAACACATCCATGAGGAGGTGCTCAGCCTTCGCAAAGCCGCGATACCGATACAGCGTTCCCAGCTCTGGACGCTCGAGTCGCTCGGAGTCCGCAAACATCCCGAAGCCCGCGCTCAGCGGAACCGCCATGTCAGGACACAGTTCAGGTGCTGCTTCGGTCGTGATTGGTACTACAAACCAGGCTGGTACCGCGCGATCGCCGAGTGATGCCGGCGTAAAGCGCAGCTGCTTCGCGATGGCAATGGCGGCGATATCGAAATTGAAGCCGGCACCGCGCTCGATCTGCGTAGCCTTCACGACACCGCTGTCGCTGACGTACACCCAGACACGCGGTGTCTTGCGTTCGCCGGAACCGGTCGCTCGCGGCGATTCGATCAATGCGGGAGGCTTGTCGAACGGCGTGGCGCAAGGAAACGAATGTGGGGCGTTCGCGTCACACGGCGGCAGGTCTCGGCGGGGCGCGGCCTGTGCCACGAGTTGGAATGCGACGAACACTCCCAGGAGTCCGGAAGAAGGTACTCGTCTCACCGCTCGACCTCCTGGGATGGCTGTTGACCGTCACCATTACACCCTAAGTGGTTCTGAGAGCCGCGCCCGATCATTCCGTACGTTTGACGCACGAGACGCAGGAAGCAATTTGAAGATATCGCCGTCAGCCAAGGTGTCGGTGGGACGTGCATATTGTTCGATCCGCTGATCTCATGAGGGGCTACCCGACTGCTACGAGTACCATCGCTGTGAGCGCCGGGGGCGCCGCTCGCCTGAGCGGCGCGCACTGGCCCGCGGGCGCATACCCGCGGGCGAGACTACCGGAGCGCGTGCTCCAGTTCGGCACCGGGAGGCTGCTGCGCGCGGTGTCGGCCGCGGCGGTGGACGCCGCCAACCGCGCCGGCCGGTTCGCCGGTCGCATCGTCGTCGTGCAGAGCACGGCAGACGGGTTCGCGAGCGTCATGAACGCGCAGAGCGGTCTCTTCACACTTGTCGAGCGCGGCCTTGAAGCCGGTGCCCCCGTCGAGCGGGTCCGCCTGGTCGGCGCGATCTCGCGCGCGCTCGTCGCGGACGCCGAGTGGGACGCCGTGCGCGCCGTCGTCGTGCGTCCCGAGCTCCAGGTGATCGTGAGCAACGTGACGGAGGCCGGCTTTCGACCCGAGGCAACCTTTCCGGCGCGTCTCGCCGATCTCCTACGCGCGCGCTTCGCGGCGCTGCCCGACGGGCCGCCCCTCTTCGTGATCCCGACCGAACTGGTCCCGAAAAACGGACCGCGCCTCGCGGAGATGGTGGATGCCCTCGTCCGCCGAACCGAGGGTGTGGCGTTTCGGGACTGGTTGTCGCGCTCCGTCCGGTTTTGCTCGTCCCTCGTGGATCGGATCACGACGGGCCCGCCCGCGCCCGCGCTGCGCGCCGAGCTCGAGAGCCGCCTGGGCTACGCCGACGAGCTGCTCACGCTCACCGAGCCGCATTGCCTGTGGGCGATCGAATCGGATCCCAGCGCGCTCGCCGCGGCATTCCGGATCGATGCGCCGCCGAGCGTGGTGATCGCGCCGGACATTTCCTTCTATAGCGAGCGCAAACTCCGCCTCTTGAACGGGGCGCACACCGCCATGGCGCCGCTGGCGATCCTCGCGGGGGTCCCGACGGTCCGCGCCGCCGCCGAGGATGCCCGCCTCGGCGCGCTGCTCCGGCGGATGCTCTTCGATGAGATCGTCCCCAGCACGGATCTGCCGACCGATGAGGCGATGGCGTTCGCCGTGTCGGTCATGGACCGCTTCCGCAATCCGTGGCTCGAGCACCGCTGGCAGGTGATCGCGACGAACCAGACGCCGAAGCTGCGGGTGCGCGTGCTGCCCTCGGTTGCGGGATTTGCGGCGGCGCGCCGGCGGGTCCCACAGCGCCTGGCGCTCGCGTGCGCGGCCTATCTACGCTTCGCGCGCTGTGTCAACCAGATGTCCGACACCGAAGGGCAAGGTTGGTGGCGCGGCGCGAGCTACCCGATTCAGGACGTCGAGCTGCCCCGGCTGGTCGGCCACTGGTGGGCCGTGGACCCGGAGCACGCGCCAGGCCCCGTGCCGGCCGAGCGGCTGCAGCGACTCGCGGCCCATGTACTCGGCGACACGAGTCTTTGGGGCACGGCATTCACGAGCTTCCCGGGATTCCTCGACGCCGTGACGCGGGCGTTGTGCCGACTGGAGGAGGGCGGCGTGGACGCGGCGCTGGAGGGCGTATGACGGATCCGGGTCTCGATCCGCTGCTCGAGCCTGGAGTGATCGCCGTCGTCCGCGCGCGGCAGGCAACGGGACTCGCGGCCCTCGCTCGCAACCTCGCGGCGGGCGGAGTGCGCGCTTTGGAGATCACCCTCACCACGCCCGGGGCCGTGGAAGCGATCGCCGAATTCACTCGCGCCGGGGCCGCGCCCGGCACGCTGATCGGCGCGGGGACCGTACTCGACGCGCACGACGCCCGGAACGTGTTGGATGCGGGCGCGCGGTTCGTGGTGAGCCCGACGCTCGAACCCGAGGTGATCCACGTCTGCCGGGATCGCAACGTCCCTTGCTTGCCAGGGGCGTTCACCCCTAGCGAGATCCTGGCCGCGTGGCGCGCCGGAGCGGCGCTCGTGAAACTGTTCCCCGCTGCGGCCGTGGGTCCGGCGTTTCTGCGGGACCTGCTCGGACCGCTGCCGTTCCTGCGCGTCGTGCCGTCGGGAGGCGTGTCGCTCGAGAGCGCCGGTGACTGGATCCGCGCGGGTGCCGCTGCCGTGAGCGTGGGTAGCGCCTTGCTCGGTGCCGCCCCGGCGGATCTCGCGACGCGGGCGCGGTCATTCGTTACAGCCGTCGCAACGGCACGCCAGTCGATGGAGCGGACCACGTGACCCGCGTGGTCACGTTCGGCGAGCTGCTGCTCAGGCTGAGCCCGCCCGGTGACGAACCACTGCTCGCGTCGCCACGGCTCGACACGTGTTTCGGCGGCGCCGAGGCTAACGTCGCGGTCGCGCTGTGCCACCTGGGTGTCCCGTGTGACTACGCGACTCGCCTCCCCGCGAATCCGCTCGGCGATGCCGCCCTAGAGGCGTTGCGCCGCGAAGGTGTCGGCACGCGCTGGATCGCGCGCGGCGGCGAGCGCTTGGGACTGTACTTCGTAGAGCCAGGCGCCGACCTCCGCACAATGCGGGTGGTCTACGATCGTGCCGGCTCGGCTTTCGCGCAGCTCGATCCCGGGTCCATCGACTGGAGCGCTGCGTTGGCAGGCGCCAACTGGCTCCACGCGACGGGCATCACCCCCGCCCTGGGAGACGGGCCGGCGCATGCTCTCGCCGCCGCGATCGCCCGAGCGCGTGCCGTCCGGCTCCCGGTGAGCATCGACCTCAATTACCGCGAGGCGCTGTGGCGGGGTCGCGATCCCCGCCCGGTCGTTGAGCCGCTCGCGCGCCAAGCCGACCTGGTGATCGGCAACGCGGCGGCGGTGCGTGCGATGCTCGGCGTCGACGCGCCTGACGGCACGCTCACCGAGCGCATCGCCGATCGCGTGGGCTGCCGCTACGTCGCCGTCACGCAGCGCGAGCTGCTCGGCGCCCGTACGCACGGCTGGAGCGCCGTGCTGTACGACGCGGAGACGCGCCGTCGCGCCGCGAGCCGGCGGTATGAGGTCCACGTGGTGGATCGCGTCGGCGGGGGGGACTCCTTCACCGCGGCGCTCATCGCGCGGCTCCTGGCCGGCGCGCCGCCGGCTGACGCTCTCGAGTTCGCGGTCGCGGCCGGCGCGCTGAAGCTTACCATGGCCGGCGACTTCAGCCGGGCGAGTGTGGCGGACGTCGAGGCGTGGCAGCGGCGATGATCCCGACGTTCCGCTGGTTCGGTCCCGGCGACGCAATCCCGCTTGCCTCGATCCGCCAGATCCCGGGCGTCCGGGGCGTCGTGAGCGCGCTGTACGACGTTCCGGTCGGCGCGGCGTGGACGACCGAGCGCCTCGGGAGTCTCAAAGCCCGGATCGAAGACGCAGGGCTAAGCTTTGCGGTGGTGGAGAGCATACCGGTCCACGAGGACATCAAGCTCGGCCGCCCCAGCCGTGACCGGTGGATCGACGCCTACTGTGCGAGCGTCGGCGCCTTGGGCGAGCTCGGCATTCCGGTGCTGTGCTACAACTTCATGCCGGTATTCGACTGGATGCGCACCGACCTTGCGCACCGCTTGCCCGACGGTTCGACGGCGCTCGCGTACGACGACGGCGCTCTCGCGGCGGTCGACCTGTCGCGCGGCACGGGCGAGCTACCCGGATGGGCCGCCGCGTACAGCGCCGCCGAGCTGCAGTCCTTGCTCGCCGCCTATCGCGACGTGGATGCGGAGCGGCTGTGGGACCATCTCGCCTACTTTCTCGAGCGCGTGGTACCGGTCGCGGAGCGGGCGGGCGTGCGCCTCGCGCTCCACCCCGACGACCCGCCCTGGCCGATCTTCGGGCTGCCGCGGATCATCACGGACGGCAACGCCCTGGACCGCCTCGTCCGCCTGGCGGACAGTCCCGCGAATGGGGTGACCTTCTGCACCGGCTCGCTGGGGGCGAATCCGGACAACGACCTCCCCGCCATGGTGCGCCGTATCGGGGGAATGGGTCGCATCCATTTCGCGCACTGCCGCAACGTGCGGGTCACGGGCGTGCGCCGGTTTCACGAGACCGCGCACCCGTCGGCGAGCGGCGGCGTGGACCTGTTTCAGGTACTGCGCGCCCTGCACGAGGTTGGATTCGAAGGGCCGATGCGGCCCGATCACGGGCGGATGATCTGGGGCGAAACAGGGCGCCCCGGCTACGGCCTATACGACCGGGCGCTGGGCATCACCTACCTGCAGGGTCTGTGGGAAGGGTTGCTAAAGAATGATCAATGATCATTGATCATTGATCAATGATCATTCGCCTCGCGCATCGCGCAGAAACTCACTAGCAACGGTGGCATAATGCGCGATGGCGACCTCGGGCTCCTCGATCTCCGGGTGCCACCGCTTCTCCCATTCAAAGCTGTAGAACCCGCGGTAGCCGATCTTCGCGAGCGCCGTCATCTGCCGCTTCACCGGTACGTCACCCGTGCCGGTGAGGACGTAGCGCCGGTCGGTGCCCGCAGCGACGGAATCCTTGAGATGGGTGTGCCGGATGTAGCGTCCCAGCTGCCGCACCGTATCCTCCGGCTGCTCCTTGCCCGACACGAACGTGTGATGCGCGTCCCAGAGCAGCGCCACGTTGGGTGAGTCGGCGCGCTGGAGAATGTCGAGCAACGCGGGCGAGTCGGTGAAGTCGCCGTGGGATTCGATGATCACCGTGACGTTCTTCGGCTTGGCGTAGTCGCCGAGTTCGCGCAACGCTCCGGCAATGTGCGCAAGCATCTCAGCGCGCGGCACGCCGGCCACGTACTCGTTCCCGAACACGCGCACGTATGGCGCGCCGAGTGACTGAGCCAAATCGATAAAGCGGCGCGCCTCGTCGAGCTGCGCGGCGTGCTTGACCGGATCCATGTCGTGCATCTGCGCCGACGCGCCGAGGCAGGAAACGGAGAGCCCGTGCGCCGCGAGCTGCCGTTTCGCGTCGGCGATATGCTCGGGCGCCAGTTCGGGCACCTTGGTGAGATCCATGTTCGTCAGGATCCCGCGCAGCTCGATCGAGGCGAAGTCGTGTTCAGCGGCGAAGGAGAGGATTCGCGACCAGGGCCAGGTCGGACAGCCAAGGGTGGAGAAGCCGAGAGGCAGCTTCCGTTCCGGAGAGGGGGAACGAAGGGCGAGGGCCGCGGCGATTCCGAGAAACTCCCGGCGAGTAGTCATCGCGTGCTCTGAAAGTAGCTTTGAAGCCACCATGTCGCTCGACTCGTCCACCGCCCCGCGTCCCCCCTCTCCCGAAGGGAGAGGGGGCCAGGGGGTGAGGACGCCGTACCGGTGGACTATCTGCGCGCTGCTGTTCGTCGTCACCACGATCACCTGGTCGGCCAACGTCTATACGCTCGCGAGCGACATGTTCCCGCCGAGCGCCGTGGCGTCGGTCTCCGGCATCGGCGGCTTCGGGCCGGCGCCATGGGCGACGTGCTGTTCCAGTGGCTCACCGGTCGGATTCTCGACGCGACCGGAGGCAACTACGCATCGATCTGAAAAGCAGGTCCTTCGCGCCTTCGGCGCTCAGGATGACAATGCTTGCTTCTTTCTTTTTTTAAAAGCAAGCAAAAGATTGTCATCCTGAGCGAAGCGAAGGACCCGCTTTCATGGGAGCCCTCATGATCACAGCAGCCCTACTCCTCTTTCTGCTCCAATCCCCGAACACCCTGTCGCCGGCAGAGAAGGCCGCGGGCTGGCGCCTCCTATTCGACGGCCGCACCCTCACCGGCTGGCGGGGCGTGGGCTACGACACCGTCCCCACCGCCCATTGGGTCGTGGTGAACGGCGCGATCAAGAAGATCGCGTCGGGCGACGTGCCACGCGTCGCCGACGGGCGGCCCGGTTCGGCGAGAAGCGTCGCGGGCACATCGTCTTGCAGGACCAGGGGGACGAGGTCTATTACCGTAACCTGAAAGTGAGAGAACTATAAGCAGGTCCTTCGCGCCTACGGCGCTCAGGATGACAATCGCGCTTACTTCTTTCTTCTTTTTAATGGTAAAGCAGCGGTTGTCATCCTGAGCGAAGCGCGCGGTACGCGCGCGTAGCGAAGGACCTGCTTTTGTGGAGACCTTAAAGTGAGGCCGCTATGAAACGCCGTCGCTTCGTGAAAACCGCTTCCAGCGCCGCGCTCGGACTCATCGCGGCGCGCGCGCCACTGTTCGCCCCAGGCTCCCCCAGCGAAAAGGTCGTCGTCTGCGTGATGGGCTTGAACGGCCGCGGCACCGTGCTGGCGAGAACATTCGCCAAGACCGCGAACGCCGAGGTCGCCAGTGTGTGCGACGTGGATTCCACGGTGCTCGCCACAGCCGCCGCCACCGTGAGCCAGGCGCAGGGCAAGCAAGTGAAAACACTCGGCGACTTCCGCCGCGCGCTCGACGACAAGTCCATCGACGCGCTCGTGATCGCGACGCCCGATCACTGGCACGCGCCCGCCGCCATCCTCGCCATGGCGGCCGGCAAACATGTCTACCTGGAAAAACCTTGCGGTCACAACGCGCGCGAGGGTGAGCTCCTTGTGGACGCACAGCGTAAGACAAAGCGCGTCGTCCAAATGGGCACGCAACGCCGCTCGTCGCCGCGCGCGATCGAAGCGGTGCAGGCGATCCGCGACGGGATCATCGGCCGCCCGTACTTCGCCCGCGCCTGGTACGCGAACCGCCGTACGACCATCGGGCGGGGCAAAGCCGCGCCGGTACCGACTAACCTCGATTACGAGCTGTGGCAGGGGCCCGCGCCTCGCACGCCCTACCACGACAACGTCGTCCACTACAACTGGCATTGGTTCAAGCGTTGGGGCACGGGCGAGATCTGCAACAACGGGACCCACGAGCTCGACGTCGCCCGCTGGGCGCTTGGCGTGGTTCATCCGGTGCGCGTCACCTCCGCGGGCGGCCGCTACCACTTCGACGACGACTGGGAGTTCACCGACACGCAGGAGGCGGCGTTCGAGTTCGAGGGCGGCCGGTCGATCGCGTGGCAGGGGCTGAGCTGCAATCCCTATCCGGTCGAGGGCCGCGGCCGCGGGACGATGGTCCACGGCACGACCGGCTCGATGGTCCTCGACCAGGACGGGTACGTCGTGTACGACATGGACAACAAGGTCGTGAAGCAGAACGTCGCGCCCCCGCCCTCGGGCACCGATTCGCTCGCGGTGAGCGGCGACGACCAGCTCACGGCGCTGCACATCGCGAACTTCGTCGAAGGCGTCCGCACCGGCGCTCCGGTCAGCCAGCCAATCGAGGAGGGTGCGAAGAGCGTGCTGCTGTGCCATCTGGGCAACATCGCGCAGTGGACGGGTCGAGCGCTGCGCGTCGATGCCGCGACCGGCCGCATTCAGGGCGACGACGCGGCGATGGCCTACTGGCAGCGGGAGTACGCGCCCGGGTGGACGCCCACAGTTTGAGAACATTCGACACTCTAAAGAGTGAGCCCAGGAAACCACTGCGCTTAAAGCGCAGTGCTTCATTGGGCACACTCTTCAGAGTGTCGAATTGAATCCCGATCGTTACCTCGATCCCGATCCCTCGGTTCGGCGGGTCGCGCGCGTTGTACGAGGAAACGCGCGGCCTGCCCCTCATCTCGCCGCACGGTCACGTCGACTCCCGGATTCTCGCGCGATCTTTCCGGCGATGTATGCACGGGTACGCTGTAACGTCACGTCACCGGTCACACGCTGACTTCAGCGAGAAAGCGCCTCAGCTGCGGCGCGCTGACGAAAGATTCATTCCCTAACCCACGCGCACAGTCAGCCGCAGGCGCTTGTTAGGCCGCGAACCGACCGATACGACCAGAGTTGCGCCAGCGACTGCACAAATCGGCTGCGGCCTCAGGCCAATTGGGAAATGCGAAATTGAAGCCAAGGGCAGCAAGCCACCCCGGAACGACACGCCGGCTCTTGAGCACTAACTCAGTCTCGGTTCGCATGAAGTACGCGCCGAGGGTAAGCATCCATCGAGCAGACGGCAGACCGATTGCGGTACCCCAAGCTGCGCGTAGTGCCCTCATGAACTCCGCATTGGGCAGCGGGCTGGGGGCGGCCAAGTTCACTGGGCCGGAGATGGACGCATTGTCGATGAGGTAGTGTACCGCGCGGATAAAGTCCTGGTCGTGAATCCATGACATGTACTGCCGACCGTCTGCTGCCTTTCCCCCCAAGCCGCGGCGCACCAACGCTAGTAGCGTGTCGAAGATCCCCCCGCGATCCGGACTCATGACCATCGCCGAGCGCATCAATACTCGGCGAGTCCCCGGAACGGCGGCGGCCGTGCAGGCCCGTTCCCACGCCTTCGCAACCTGGATGCTGAAATGCCACGAAGCAGGCACATCGCGCTCCGCCCCACCGATCTGTCCGGTTGCTTCGTCGTTGGGCGCGTCGAAGCGATGCGCGTAGATCGTGGCGGTACTCGCCTGGAGCCAAACAGGCGGCGGGGCAGATGCCCGTGCGATCGCCGCGGACACTGCAGCCGTCGAAATGAGCCGTGATTCCATGATGGCGCGCTGGTTCGCAGCCGTGTAGCGGCAATTGACACTCCGCCCGGCGAGATTGATGACCGCAGTCGCGCCGTTGAAGTCGTCCGCCCAAGCGCCGATGACCGCGGGCTCCCATGCAACGACTCGCCACGGTGCAGGCCGTGGGGACCGACTCAGCACGATGACTTCGTGGCCGGCGGCGTGGAATGATCGGGCCAAGATGGTGCCCACTTGGCCTGAACCACCAGGAATGAGGACCTTCATGTGACCACGTGTTGGGGTTCGCGCCCTAACGGAGTGCGCCTCAACTGCCTATCCGTCGCTCCTCCCGTGCCTTGCTTAGCAAACGCTCGGCGAAATCGAGACGCTCCTGCGTTTCTGCTAGCTCCTGTTGGAGGTCCTCGATACGATGCTCAACTGCCTCGAGCCGATCAGTGACATCGGTCGATGGTGACTGAGGACGAGCCGCACGCAGACGAGCGATCTTGAGGACCGTGAGAGCGGGAATTCCCACGAAGATTAGGAGCGCGGCAAGAAACACAGCTGGTTCCATGTGGCCCTTCTTTCTTGAGGCTAATATTTCAGGCGCATGTCAGGCGGCGCGCAACTCATCTCGGACTGGCAGCGTTGAGAATGTGCTTCACCTGTGCACCGTGTCGCAGGACGAATCCAAATACGGAGTCCGGAACGCCTGTAGAGGGATCATTGGGAGGTGCGTTCCCGAGAAACGCCAAGCCTTCCGTTCCACGTTTGGTATCAAGACCCAGTACAACACGGTATTCGCCGCCGACACTCAGCAGACTGTACCCAGATCGCTCGAAGCCTTCCTGGTCGTTAATGACGATTCCTGTCGAAGGACCAATTCGTTTGCCGATGTTGGGATCCGGTACCGAGTCTCCTATCGCCACACGCGCCGCCTAACGGATCGAGCTAGGCGTCCGCATCCGACCGCGCCGGGACACCTCTTATCGCCAGCAGCAACAGCAGCGCCAGCGTGAGAACCGACGTCACGAGCCGTGGAACCTCATACCCGCGCGCGAAGAGCCCTCCATTGTTCGCGAGGATCATCAAGTAGACGCCTGCGATTACCATGGCGTCGCCAGGCAGCTGACGACGTCTCCGCAATAGGAATCCAACCACAAAGGATGCTACGGCACTCGCCAAGTACACTCTCCATCTGAGCCCCGCCTCAACTGCAAATCCCTGTAACGGAGAGCTGGTCTCGAGTGCCGGCGTCAGGAGGTCAACGGTCAACGCGGCGACTTGAACGGTGCTGATCACTATCGCGATTGCGAGCAGAACCTTCACCGTGCGGCTCATTCGTACCCCCTCTGAGGCGGACGCCAACTTCCGGCATCCTGGGCAAGTATTCCGCAAACGACGCTCGTTCGTGGGGAGGCAACGCTTGAAACGCGCGGACGAATTGGTCGCTCCGGGTCGAGCCGAAGCGGCGCGCGCCCGCCTTGAGGTATTCCAGCACCTCAGCTAATTGACGAATCCCGCCCGCCGCCTTCACGAGACACCGTCCCCGCACCACTTCGTACATCAGGCGGACATCGTCCAGCGTCGCCCCGCCATCGGCGTAGGCCGTCGACGTCTTGACGAAGTGAGCGCCGGCCTGAGCAATCCATTCACAGGCACAGCGTTTCTCCGCTTGCGTCAGATAGCAGTTCTCGGTGATGACTTTGACCTTGAACCCCGCGGCCGCTCCAACAACCCCTTCGACGTCCTGGAGAAATAGCTCTTTCTCGCCGTTCTTGAGCGCAGGGATGTTCATCACCATGTCGATCTCTTCAGCACCAAGGCTGAGGACTTCCTTGGCTTGACGCTCCTTCATCGTCGGCGTTTCGTTGCCATGCGGAAACCCCACCACCGTGCCTACGAGGACACCCGAACCGTGCAGCAGTTCAGCGGCGAGGCCGATGTAGTGCGGCTGAACGGTGAGCGTGGCGGTGCCGAGCGTGGCGGCTGCCTGGGCGAACTGGCGTACTTGGTCCCGCGTGGCGTCCGGGCGAACGATCGAATGGTCGAACAGCTTGGCAAAGCTGATGACTTCCGCATCGGCTGTGCAGTTCACAATGCCCCGTCCCCGACACAATCATCACAACAGGCACGACCACGTAGCGCTTCCACGCCGGCCCACCCGATGAGGGGAACCATCGCCAGCCCCGCGATCGGATCGGCCCACCACCAGCCAAGCAGCGCATTCAGACCGAGACCGCCCAGCAGGATCGCAGAGAGGTACATGCAGATGTCGGTTTGGCGCGCCTCGGCACGAATTGCCCGACTGCCGAGGGCGTCGGCCACCCGGCGCTTCGCTCGGGCGAGCAATGGCATTACGACGAGAGAAACCGCTGCGATCGCAATGCCGACCACACTTTCCTCTGGTGCGGCGTGGCCGAGCAGGGACCGAGCTGCATCGATCGCCACGTATGTGGCGAGCGCCAGAAAGCACAAGCCAATCACGGAGAGCGCGCGGCGTTCCGCAACCACGCGACGGCGCGCATCGACGTCCACGTGCAGCCGCCAAATCGCGGCTGTGCTGGCTGTCACTTCGATGAAGCTGTCGACACCAAATCCGACGAGGGCGACGCTGCCAGCCAGTAGGCCTGCACCCATGGAGAGGAGGCCCTCAAGGCTGTTGTACGCGAGCGTGATCCAGGTCAGCCACTGGCCCCGGCGCACGGCATCAACTCGCGTGAGGAACGTCGTAGCGGTCATCACCGGAACGATAATGGGAAGGATTCGGGGCTGCCTAACGGGGCGCGCCGCTTCACAGAAAGCTGCGGCGCCAAGGTGGAGTATTCACAAACGCAATTTTACCACTGATGCCGGGCGCCGACAGCCTCAGACGCATGGTGGGCAGCGCCTTGAAGGATTTGAATCGCGCCAGACTAGCCCAACTCATACGTCAGCATCAGAGGATGCTCAGTCCCGTGGCCAACAGCCGACTCGCCCTCGCCGCGCAGGCCTCGAAGCTCTCCTGTGCCGGAGCCAGAAACGACGACATAGGACTCCTTCGCTACACCGTTCTCGAATGTTCCAGTGCGTTGGAGCACAAAGCTGCCCGCCTTCCCGCCAAGGTGCCCGACGACCCGCTCGAGGCCGACGAACGTGGCCGAGCCGTCGCTGCAGTACATCATCAAGTATTCGACATGCCCCTCGCCCTCGATATCGCCGGTGAACGTCTTTGTGACGGCGGCTCGTGTCAGCTTTGGGAGGTCCTGGCCCTCACTATAGGGCTTCTCGTCCCAGCTCGTGATCGCGAATCGAGAGTTCGCAACGTTCTTCATCTTTCTACCTCGGCCAGGTGATCGGGAAAGAAGCTGTGCCGGGTGCGATTGAGTAGCGCTGAACGGGGTGCGCCTAAGCTGCGCCGCCAGCTTCAGGCGCGTGTTGGGCAGCAAACACTCTGCCGGAGGAAAGCCCCCCGTTCCCTCGCACAGCCGCTACGATGGCCTTTGCGATTTTGGCCGCACCCTGCGGTGACGGCTCGATCTGCTGAACGAAATCAGTCGGCTCTGTGCAGATACTCCGCAGCTCGAGAGTATCTAAACCGAGTCCAGCTGCTGTTCGGAGAATCCGATCGTTGAGCAAAGCAAGCGGAACTCGGACACGCTTGGCGAACACCGGCGGCTCGAGCTGAACTTCGTAGATCGTACACAGAATCACGCGACTGGCATGCTGAGCCACCGCCCTGACGACACGCTCATATTGCTGCTGAAAGCTTGCGGCGATGGCATCCAGGTGCTCCAAGACGATTCCGCTATTGACGCTTGGTTGCTCGAGGATACCGATGTGCTCGATCGCGTCGTTGCCACCGACACTGAGCACCGCGACAGCAGCATGATCTCTCAAGGCGCGAAGCTGGCCAGCCACATCGCGCATCACAGCACCATCGGTGGCCAAACGGCGAACCGCCCAACCTTTCCCTAGAAGACGCTCGAGGTGGGCTGTGGTGTCTGGTTCTGGGCGCGTGTATGGAGCGTTGTCGAGGATTGAGTCGCCGAACAACGCGAGAGTCTGTTCAGCCATTTCATTCTCTCGTTTGCTGCCTAACGGGGTGCGCCTAAGCTGCGGCGCGCTGAAGAAAGATTCATTCCCTAACTACGCGCGCCGCCAGCTTCAAGCGCTCGTTAGGCAGCGCTCCCGGTGGCCTCTCATTCCTACACCTGCGTGGTTCACGGGACGCAAACCTGTCCCCTGTACTGGAGAGACCCAGCCAGCGTTGCGAGGCTTAGTTGACCGTGGGTGTGGAGGAGGCCTGTCGCTCCGTCATACGCACCCGTTCCGCCGATCACGTCCAGGCGCGAATTGGGTCGGCCTACGGCTGGATCCTGATCTGGGAGAAGCAAGATCTCGTCGGACGTCCTGATCGTCCCAGTGCTCCTCGTAATGGTGTGATGGGCCAGCATGTGGATTACACCGCTGCCCCGCGGCTGGATATCGAAGTACTCGGCGCTAAACCCCCCTGACAGGTCCCCCTGCACCGTGCCGGCGCCGACGGCAGTCGTCTGGCTTGTGAACTGAAATGTCGTAAAAACAAACGCCCCACTCACGTGCTCGCAGGCCGGTGGTGCCGCGAGCTGCTGAGCCGAGGCAGCCAGGTTGGCGACATTCGCCGGTGCGGTCATCTGAGGCTCGGCACACGCGACGAGGAACGAAGCGACCGGCACGAGTCCGAGTGAAAAAGTCCTTGGGCGCATACCACCTCCCGCGTTGGTAGAAAATGCGTGTCACACGAATGTACCGGGATATCGGTATCCCACTAGGGATATGAAGAGGATGCAGAAGCACGGGTTAGACGGCCACTAACGATCGGATCCCATGGCTCCAGATGAACCCTTTCCGAGGTATACAAGTACTTGTATATTAACCGGTGCCCATAAAGCCGTTGCGGTGGCTCGGCTCGTCCCTCGAGGATGTGCGTGCCTTCGCAGAGGACGCTCGCCAGCAAGCGGGCTATGAGCTGTTTCAGAT
>DASYRZ010000130.1:0-8037 GCA_036003865.1 Gemmatimonadales bacterium
GCCGGTGTTGCTCATCCACGGCGTACTGGTAAACGACGGCGTATGGCTCTCGCTGCGGCGCTTCCTGGCGAGCAATGGCGGCGCACCGATCTATACGATCAACTACGGGCCGCCGCTCGCCGATATCGAGTGGTTCGCCGAACAGCTCCACACCCGGATCGAGGCGATCCGGGCCGCGACCGGTGCCGAGCGCGTCGTGCTCGTCGCGCACAGCATGGGCGGTCTGGTCGCGCGTGCCTATCTACGCCGTTTCGGCGCCGCGCGCGTCGCCAAGCTCATCGCGATCGGGGCGCCGCACCACGGTAGCATGCTGGCGTGGAGCTTCCCGGGCACGTGCCTTGCGCAGATGCGGCCCGGCAATGCCTGGCTGACGGATCTCAACCGCGACGAGAACAGAAACGCGCCGATGCCGATCACCTCGATCTGGTCGCGGCACGACAGCATGGTCGCGCCGCAGGCAAGCTCGGTCCTCGGCAATGCCGAGAACATCGCGCTCGTTGGGGTTGCGCATAATGCGTTGCTGGGGGATCGGCGGGTGATGGAGATAGTCGCGAAGGAGATCGCGACACCCAAAACAGGGGCCGACTCGACCTCGCCCGTCACACCACGGTAACTTGCGGGTTCGTGATTCGGGGCTGAGGAAGCGCTGCTCCCTCGTCGAGACTCATAGCATGCCGGAAGAGACTCCTACCTGCATTTCCGGCTTTTCATCCGATGCACGCGGCGACGCAAATTCATGCAGCGATTCGCGACGCGCGCTCGGCGAGTGGCTCGCGTAACTTTCGCGGCGCGCCAGTTCGTCGCGTCGCCTCGTGCCGGTGCCGATAGGCGAATTCTGCGAGCAGCAAGCCGATATCGACGGCGAATCTGCATGCGGCCGCGTCGAGGCGGCGGTCGTCGGCGCCCGGTGAATATTCGGCAGGCCGCCGGTTGACGATTCACCGTCGTGACCTCGCTTGAGTGCCCGCGGCAGTTGGGTGACAATCAGCTAGTTGTAGTCAACGAATTGATTCCCTCGCCGATCGACGATGTCGCAGCAGCTCGCCACTCCGCCCCGTTCCGCGCGCCGCTTGCGAGCGGTGCTCTTTGTCGATGTGGTCGACTCGGTACGCCTTATCCAGCAGGATGAGGAAGGCACGATCCGCCGCTGGCGAAACTTTATCGCTGCGGTCACTCGGGAGGAGCTGCCGGCCCGTCAGGGCCGGATGGTGAAAGCCCAGGGCGACGGGATGCTCCTCGAGTTCGAGAGCGCGGTCGACGCGGTCGAATGCGCGATCGCCATGCAGGCCCGCATCGGACAGAGCGAAGCTGAAGCCGCGGTCGAACCCGACCGGCGCATTCGCCTGCGCATCGGCGTCCACCTCGCCGACGTGATCACCGACGAGATCGACCTCTATGGCGACGGCGTCAACCTCGCCGCGCGCCTGCGCGACCTTGGCGGACCGGCGGAGATCATCATCTCGTCGGCGGTCCGCGACCAGCTCGCGGATGGCCTTGACGCAACGATCGAGGATCTCGGCGAGCGCAGGCTCAAGGGGATGGACCGCCCGGTGCGCGCGTTTCGCGCCTGGCCACCGGGCCCGCTGCCGAGCCGCGGGCCAGGTCGTTTGCGTCACGCCGGCGATCGCCCCGCGATCGCGGTGCTTCCCTTTCGGAACCTTTCAGGCGATCCGGCGCACGACTTCCTGGGAGACTTTATCGCCGAGGACTTGATTGGCGACCTGTCGCGCCACACGGATCTCTTCGTCATCTCGCGGCTGTCGACGACGCCGTTTCGCGATCGGCTCTACGAGCTGCGCAGCGTGGCCGAGGTCCTCGGCGTGCGCTATGTTATCTCGGGGAGCGTTCAGACGTCCGGCACACGGCTGCGGCTGATGGCCGAGCTAACCGAAGCCGAGGTGGGGCGGGCGATCTGGGCGGAACACTTCGACGGCTCCATCGCGGACATCTTCGATCTGCAGGATCAGTTGTCGCGGGACATCGCCGGCCGAGCGATGCCGTTCGTCCGGCAGCTGGAGTTGCAGCGCGCTCGCTCGAAGCGCCCCGAGGATCTGACCGCCTACGAGTGGACGTTGCGGGCGATCGATCATTTTCATCGCAGCTCGCACGATGACATGGACCGGGCGCGGCCGATGTTTGAGGCCGCCATCGCGGCCGATCCAACCTATGTAACCCCTTTTGCTTGGCTCGCCCACTGGTATGTGCGCCGAGTCGGCCAAGGATGGTCTGAAGATCGCAAGCGCGATACGACGGAAGCAACTCGATATGCCGACCAGGCTCTGGAACTCGATAGCACGGATCCGCTAGCGCTCACGGTGTCAGGACTGGTGGCAGCATATCTCAACAAGGATCTGGACACCGCGATGACGCGCTACGACAGAGCGCTCGCCATCAATCCAAGTGCCTCGTCGGCGTGGGTGTGGAGCACATCCGCATGCTCCTGGCTCGGACAGGGCGACGAGGCTGTCAGGCGTTCACAGCGAGCGATTGAGTTGTCGCCGTTCGATCCGCTCATGTATACGTTCACCTCAATCGCGGGCACGGCACACGCCGTCGCCGGCCAGTACGAGAAAGCGATCGAATTCTGCCGGCGTTCGTTGCGTCAGAATAAGATGTTCGTCTCGACACATCGCACTTTGGCCATCTCGCTCGCGCTTGCCGGTCACGTGAAAGATGCGCGAGCCGCCGGCGCGGAGTTACTCAAGTTCGAACCAAATTTGACGGTCAGCGGCTTCAAGGCGCGTTACCCCGGCAGCGCAAGTCCTCAAGCCGCGCTTTTCGCCGACGCTTTGTCGGTTGCAGGTGTGCCGAACTGAATTGCGATTGAGTCGCGACCCGAACAGACTCTGCCAGGCGCAGCCTCTTACTCGTGGAGACCACCAACTGAAGGGGGAAAAGTCATGGGGATACCGTTCGCCAACGAAGGTACAGAAGGCACCGAAGGCACCGAAGGTACTGAAGGCACGGAAGGCACTTCGGCCAGCACGTTTACCGTATCGGGAATCTCAGCCTACGCCGGGCGGGTGACCAGCCCGTTGCTCGCGCAGGGACTACTGACGACGCAAGGGGAAATAACGCGCGGCATCACCGGTGTCGGCGCACCGGACACTACGCTCGTCGCGCTCGGCTCCGATGAGGCGCTCGAGCGTTGGTCCGCGGAGGTTCGCGGTCATCAGTATCTATTCGAGCTCGTTTCGGGGCTGCAGTTCGGCAGCACAGCGGGCGTTGCGCAATTGACGTTCAGGGACCGACCGCTGTCCGGCGCCGCGGCGGATCCCAACCCGTTTTCGATGAAAGCGCCGACCTACGAAAACACGGAAGGGCTTCTGAAAGATGAGCTCACCAAGGTGCTCAACGAAGCCACCCTCCGGCCCGACCGGATGAATGAGATCCTCACTCAGGTCGCGAATCCGTACGCCTACTTCGCCATGGTGCTGAATTTGCAGCCGGGGCGGCACCGCTACACGTTCGCGCTCATGGCGGCGTTGTTTGCCCTGACCGACAAGGTCGTCATGCAGTTCAAACACTACTTCAGGATACGGCGACCCGCAGACCGTTCGCGGTTGGTTCAGCCGGTGTTGCTCACTCCGTCTCACGGTTCATATCCAGCCGGTCACTCGGTGCAGAGCCATCTGGTCGCGGCCGTGTTGAAGACGCTCATCGGAGCCGCGGACAAGAGCGAAGCGGACGTCCAGCTGACAAGGCTCGCCAGGCGGATCGCGGACAACCGCGTAGTGGCGGGCTTGCATTACCCGGAAGATATCGATGCCGGGAAGCCCCTCGGGGAAGCCTTGGCGCGGTATTTCCTTTTCAAAGCGCAACCCTTGGTACCGAGCGCTGCGCCCGCTACTTCCGCCGTGAACTGGTTGTGGACCAAAGCCTACGCGGAGTGGCATTGAAAGGTGGGCACGCGCGATGCCTTGTTCAGCCGCGCGTGGTCGTTTGAAGCAGTGCGCGCGTCAGAGGAGCTGCAGCGTTCCCAGCGCATCGATTTTGCCGGCCCCGATCACGTCGTGCCAAGGAACATTAGCCTGCCGCTTTAGGTCTCGGGTCGGGTCGGCGATCTGGTGCCGGTTTTCCCGGAGCGGCGGCTGGCGTGCGGCGCCCCTGAGTGTGTCGCGTATTTCGTCGGTCGTGAGGTGCGCGCCTTGTACGTGGCAACGGTATTGGAGCATCAGCGCGACCAGGCCCGCGACATGTGGCGACGAGGCGCTGGTTCCGTTCATGCGCGTGGCTCGAGCCTTCCGCGAGGACGCCGATAGTACGCCGCGGCCAAGGGGTTCCTCCTCCGCAGGCGCGCAAACCTCCGGTTTCCGCCGAGGCCGATGTCCTCCGGTCGGGCGCGTAGGGCCGCAGGCGGAGTATCGGCAGACTTCCTGTGTGGCTGTGTTATACGCACCGACAGCGATCGTATGAAGCCCAGTCGCCAGGCTGGCTAGCGTGAACTCGGGATCTGCGTCAGCCGTGACAAACTCGGACTGCCGTCGACGTGCGCTGCCGGGATGGCCGGCGTCATCGCGCTCGATCCACGCATGCACGTTCGCCTCGTGCGCTGTTCCGACATTCTTGAGCTGGACGGTCCAGATACCCGATGGTGCGGGTACCGCCGTGGCAATGGTCGGGTCGTCCATAGTGGGGTTCAACGTGATTTCGATGCGGTTGTCGTTGTTGCTGACATTGGTCTGATGATCGATCAACCCGACTACGTCGGCGCTGCCCGCAACCACGATGTTGAGATGAGCGCCAAGCTTGACCGGACCGAGCACCTCTCCGCCGGGACTCGTTAGCGAGAGCTCGAGTTTCGCGGTGCCGTTGTACCAGATCTGCATGAAGTTGAGCGTCGGATCGAACGGATGGACGACCCAGTGCAGCGGCGTGGAACTGTGGTCGGGTTTCACCGTGTCGTGCGCGTGACAATCCGCCTCGAAGCCGTTGCCGGCAGATACGACGACGGCGCGATCGGGCAGCGCGAGCAAATCGTCGATGCCGGCCTCGACCGGCGATGTCCCGTCATGCGGCCCGGCGTAGCCGCCATAGCTGATATTGACGACGGCCGGCTTCCCCAGCTTCGCGGCGCGGGCGAAGACATACGCGACAGCGTCGTTGATCAGCAGCGACAGCGCGGCCATCCCCATCTCGATGGCCGCTGTCGGGAACTGGACGAAGACGATGTCGGCGGCGGGCGCGACACCCTCGAATCCCATCGTCGACGTGCCGTTACCCGCCGCGATGCCCATGACGTGCGTGCCGTGCGACGCCAAGGCGGGAAGCACGCGGGGGTGCACATAACCCAGCTCGCGGTAAACCTCGTCTTCGCGGATTAACGCTCCCGGACCGATGTGGTGCCCGATCGCCTCGTCGATGTATTGGCGCGCGTCCGCCGGGTTGTTCGTGATCTCGCACCCGTAGGGCAGATCGGCGCTCGCGACCCAACCATTCGCGGCGGTTGCGGGATTGCGTGCCTGGTCCCAGAGGTAGACCACACGCGAGCTGGAAGTGCCCGGCCTGAGAAAGTCCCGGTGCGCGAACGCACAGCCATCGTCGATGATCCCGACGACCACGTCGGCGCCGTCCAGCGTGGTGCCGCCGAACTGACGATCCTTCGGCAGGTCGATGTCGCCCAGCGCCGGTCCCGCAAAACACGGCTGGAGCGGATTGGCCAAGCTGATCCGCTTGATTATCGCGGGCAGATTAGTATCGGAATGCGCGCCAGCGCCGAGCTCGAGGAGTTTGTTCCGCAGGTCGGTGACCTCGCCGTGGACTATCCCTATTTTTTTGAGGCGCAGCCGTGCGGTGACGTTTCTGAGCTTGTCGTTGCGCTTTGCTTCATCGTAGTAGAGCTGCGGCACCTTGAGACCGTTGCGGTCGAGAAATTCCCGGGCCGTGCCGGGGTCAACGTTCAGCTCGATGTGCAGGGGCAGGTACGCGGCGCCCGCTTCTTCCGACACGAGGTCGATGCCGGTGCGCTCGAGCAACTGGATCGAGTCTTGCCTTTCGATGAGGGAGATCGCCAGCCGCAAGCCGGGATCGAGCACGCCGTGCTGGTCGCGCCAAAGCTTATCCTCGATCAGCTCAAGGCCGGTCGGCAAGCCATAGCTGCGCCTGGGCGGGCCCGCGCCGTCCGGCGCGGGGCCGCTTGGAGGCTCGTGTTTAAGGTCCGCCCGGGTTCGGGCGAAGAGTTTGAGGCGGCCTAGCCACCGCAGCAACGTACTCCACCATGTGGTCGTCGGCATAAGGTCCCCCAGCCGTCAATGGAGCTACCAGTGTATCCCCTGCGTCAATTGCGCAAACGCCATCTGCTCGGCGCTGAGTCTTGTCTCGCCCTCCTTCTTGCCCGCCGCGGCGGCCGAATCGGGGAACATGTTGAACGCGGTGTTGAGCAAGATCTGCGTGAGCTTCGGCGCAATCGCATGGGAGACCGCGCCGAAGACGCCGAGCCGCGTCGCGATGCGGACGGGCTTGTACACGATCGCCTCGACGATGAGGTCCGCGGCCTCTTCCGGTGAGAGCGTGGGCACGTTCTCGTACATCTTGGTGGGCGCGATCATCGGCGTGCGCACGAGCGGCATGTTGATCGTAGTGAAGTCGATTCCCTTGTCGATGAACTCCGACGCGGCGCAGGCAGCAAACGAATCGAGCGCGGACTTCGACGCCACGTAGGCCGAGAAACGCGGGGCATTGGACAGCACACCGATCGACGAGATGTTGATGATGTGGCCGCGTTTGTTCGCCACCATGCCGGGAACGAAGCCCATGATGAGGCGTAACGCTCCGAAGTAGTTAAGCTGCATCGTCCGCTCGAAATCGTGGAAGCGATCGAGTGAATTGAGCACGCCGCGGCGGATCGACCGGCCGGCGTTGTTGATCAGATAGTCGCAGCTGCCGTGATCCTTGATCACCTTCGCGACCAGCGCGTCGCAGGACGCCATATCGGAGACATCGCAGGCGTAGATCCACGCCTTGCCACCCGCGGCTTCGATCTCCTTCTTGGTGTCGACGAGCTTCTCCTCGCCGCGGGCAACGAGCATGACCTTCGCGCCTGCGGCGGCGAGCTTGAGCGCCGCCGCCTTGCCGATCCCGGACGACGCCCCGGTAACGACGACGACCTTTTCGCCGACGCGGCCGGAGAGACTGCGATCGATGAACAGATCGGGGTCGAGGTTGCGCTCCCAGTAGTCCCACAGATTCGCCGCGTAGGTGTCGAGGTGCGGCACTGCGATGCCGGAGCCCTTGAGCGCCTTGGCCGCCTCGCGATTATCGTAGCGCGTCGGCCAATTGACGAACTGGAATACGTCCTTCGGGATGCCCAGGTCTTTGAGCACGGCACGGATCATGCGCTTGATCGGCGCGAGCGATCCGATCCCGTACAGGATCGGGGCGGGAATGAATCCGAACATGCGCGCGTTGACGCGCATCGTCATCTGCGGCGCGTGTGCGGCCCTGGCAAAAATGTTGAGCACCTCGCCGATGCGGTGCGGATCGGGATCGGTGAGGTGAAAGCATCTTCCATCGAGACCCTTCTTGTGCGCGAGGTAATCCAGCGCGTCGGCGACGAAGTCGACCGGCACGATATTGATGCGCCCGCCTTCGATGCCGATCGTCGGCATCCAGGCCGGGAGCATCTCGCGCATTCTCTGAATCAGCTTGAAGAAATAGTACGGGCCGTCGATCTTGTCGATGTAGCCGGTCCGCGAATGCCCGACGACGAAGCCGGGCCGGTAGACTCGCCACGGTCGCTTGCATTCCTTGCGCACGATGGCTTCGGAATCGTGCTTGGTCTTGAAGTACGGGTGATCGAGCTCCTCGGCTTCCTCGAACATATCCTCGCGGAACGTGCCTTCGTAGAGTCCCGCGGCGGCGATCGAACTCACATGATGGAAGCAGCCTGCCTGCACGGCCGCCGCGAACTCGACCACGTGCCGCGTGCCTTCGACGTTGGTTCGCTCCTGCTCTTCGGCGCTCGCCGTGAGATCGTAGATCGCGGCGAGATGGAAGAGGTGCTTGACCTTTCCGCTGAGCTTTTTCAGATCGCCTTCG
>DASYRZ010000131.1:0-9019 GCA_036003865.1 Gemmatimonadales bacterium
GGCCGATCACGGCGGCGGCGGAGTCAGCACGCACGACCATGCCGAGCCGCATCCCAGCAACGATCACATTCCGCTGATCCTCGCCGGCCCCGAGGTGACACGCCGTCACCAGCTCACGCGGCCGGTGTCGCTGCTCGACATCCCGCCCACCGTGCTCTGGTGGTTCGGGCTGGACGTCCCCGTCTGCTATGAGGGCCGGGTGCTCACGCAGGCATTCACGAGCGCATCCCAGCCCGTCGGGGCAGGCGTCTGATGCGCTTGCTCACCCATCTCGGCGGCGCGCGCGTGACGATCGGCATCGGCCTGTTGCTCATCGCCGCCGGCGAGCAGCTACTCGGACTTGCGGCACTCTTCGCGCTCACGACCTCGCACCTCGCCGTTCAGGTGCTGAAGCGAGCCGTCGCGCGGGCCAGGCCCTGCGACGCGAGCGGGCGACTGCTCGCGCTGGTCGAGCTGCCGGATCCCTACTCGTTTCCCTCCGGGCACGCGGCGGCCGCGGCCGCCGTCGGCGCAACGATTGCGATTGCACACCCGCTGCTTGTCCCGATCCTGTTACCAGTCGCAGTACTCATCGCGGTGTCGCGCGTCTCGCTCAGGGTGCATCACGTGGGTGACGTCATCGCCGGAATGGTGCTCGGCTTGGCGGGCGCGGTCGGCGCGGCCGCCCTCATCCTGCGGTGACCGTCCGCTGTACCCGGCAGCGGAATTGCACGGCCGACTGTCCGGGTACCAGGTAGCGGAGGCCGGTATGGCTCCGCTATCTGCGTCTTAATCCCCCTCGTTACGAAATCGTGACATTGCCGACTCATCGTAGTGATGCCCAGCGTCCAGTTTGCAGCCGTTGGAGCAGTCCACCAATTCACCCAAGTCTTGAGGGAGTAACCGTGCACGCAAGACTCTTGGCCGCACTGTGCGCACTGAGTATGACCGCACTTCCCGTGGCCGCGCAGGCGCAGGCGCAAGCACCGCAGGTTACCGTCGGCGGCGTGGTCTACACGCAGTACCAATACACGGACGCCGCCGTTCACACCAACACGTTCGACGTCACGCGCGCGTACGTGAACGTGCTCGGCCGCTTCTCGGGCGGCATCACCACGCGTGTCACCGCGGACATCATCCCGAGCGCCACCACGAACCAGGTGGTCCGGCTCAAATACGCCTTCGCGGCGTGGACCCCGACCGGCAGCAGCCTCACCTACAAGCTGGGCATGATGCAGACGCCCTTTGTGGACTACGAAGAAACGTTGTGGGACTACCGCATGCAGGGCACCATCGCAGTCGATCGCAACGGCGCCCTGACGTCGTCGGACATCGGCTTCGGAGTGGACGGCAAGTGGAATAACGACCAGGTGAACGGCCAGATCGCCGTCGTGAACGGCGAGGGATACTCGGGCGGCACCGGCGACTTCCACAAGGACCTCGAAGCGCGTGTCTCGGTGCGCGTCATGACCACCAATGACGCCAGCCGTGTCGGAGGCCTACGCCTCACAGGATATGCGGGAATCGGTAAGTACGGTCCCGCATTTGCGGGCAATGACCGCAACCGCTTTCTCGGCCAGGCGTCGTACCGCTCCCAGCAGTTTACGCTTGCGGGTGAATACGTCTCTCGGAAAGACTCGACACAGACCGGGAGCATCATCAGCGCCTTCGGTGTCTATCACCTGACGAACAACAAAGTCGCGGTGATCGCACGGGTCGACGTCGTCGATCCGAATACGTCCGTCGCGAACAACAAGAACACCCGCATCATCGGCGGCGTCTCGTACCAGCTGTCGCCCAACGTCCGGCTGCTCGCCGATCTCGACCGGCTGTCGTTCGAGAGCGGCGCGACAGCCACCAATCAAGTGCTGTTTCAAGCGCAATTTGCTTTCTGAACCTGACCCTGACGCGAGGAAAACCGCTGTGAAGACCACACGCTTTCTGGTTCTCGCCACGCTGCTCGGCGCCGCCGCCCCCGCCGCCGCGCAGGTGCAGTTGAACGGCGCCGGAGCGACGTTCCCGAACATCATCTATGGAAACTGGATGCTGGCATACAATCAGACGCATCCCGACGTGAAGCTGAACTATCAGTCGATTGGGTCAGGCGGCGGCATTCGGCAGTTCTCCGACGGCACCGTCGATTTCGGGGCCACCGACGCCCCGATGACCGACTCGGCCATCACCGCGATCAACGGCAACGTGCTCCATATCCCCACCGTGCTCGGCGCCGTCGTGGCCGCATACACACTCCCGGATGTCTCCCAACCGATTCGCATCACGCCGGACGTTCTGGCCGACATCTTCCTCGGCAAAGTCACGAAGTGGAATGACGCCCGGTTGGCGAGCATCAATCCCGGCGTCACTCTCCCGAACCTGGACATCATCGTCGTCCACCGCTCCGACGGCTCGGGCACGTCGTTCGTCTGGACCGACTACCTCTCGAAGGTCAGCCCGGAGTGGGCGCAGAAAGTCGGCAAGGGCCCGTCGGTGAGCTGGCCGGTGGGTCTCGGCGGCCGGGGGAATGAGGGTGTGGCGGCAACGGTCCGGCAGACACCGGGCGCGATCGGCTACGTCGAGCTGGGATACGCCCTGATCAACAAGATGCCGTTCGCGGTGCTGCGGAATCAGGCGGGTAACTGGATTACCGCTTCGCTCGAATCCGTGACCGCCGCAGCCGCCGGTGGAATGAAGGAGATGGGCCCGAATACCGACTTCCGGGTCTCCATCACCAATTCTCCGGGCGCTCAGGCGTATCCCGCCGCGAGCTTCACCTGGCTCCTGGTGCACAAGATGTACGGCGACACCGCCAAGGCCCGGGCGCTCGTTCAGTTCATCTGGTGGGCGGAAACCGACGGCCAGGCGAAGGCGCCGGAGCTCGGCTATGCGCCGCTGCCGCTGGAGCTGCGTCCCTGGATCCAGGCACGCTTGAAGACCGTTACGGCCGGCGGACGGCCGGTTTGGAAGACGGCAGAGTAACCGGTTGGAGGACATAAAGGGCGCCTCCCGGTGCGCTTTCAGGGGCATCGGGAGGCGCGTATTGCGTAGTGACAATTCCGTTACACCGTCGTGACGGACAGCCGATAGGGCGCCGGTAGGTTTCCGGCGCGATGACGAGCCCCCCAGTCACAGCCCCTCCCAAAGACGCCGCAGGTTCCCGCTGGCAGTCGCTCCTCGGCAGAGATCGCAGTGATCGCATTTACCGGCAGGTGTTGACCGCGTTTTCGCTCGCGCTGCCGGCGCTGATCATCATCCTCCTCGGCGTTCTGCTCGTGGAAGCATGGCCCGCGCTCAAGCGGTTCGGTGCGTCGTTCCTCGTCACGTCGACCTGGGATCCCGTGGCCGAGGTGTACGGCGCGGCGCCGATGATCTTCGGCACGCTGGCGTCGTCCCTGCTGGCGTTGCTGATCGCCGTACCGCTGGCGCTCAGCGTCGCAATTTTCCTGACGGAGTTCTCGCCGCGCTGGCTGCGCCAGCCTGTGGCGTTTCTGGTCGAGCTGCTCGCCGCCATCCCGAGCGTCGTGTACGGGATGTGGGGCATCTTCGTCCTGATTCCCTTCCTGCGCAGCTACGTCGTCCCGCTGCTGAAGGCGGTGTTCGGGTGGACGCCGTTCCTCCAGGGCGTGTTCTACGGCAATTCGCTGCTGGCCGGCGGCATCATTCTCGCGATCATGATCGTGCCGTACATCGCCGCCGTGTCGCGCGAGGTGCTGCTCGCCGTCCCGACGAGCCAGCGCGAAGCGGCGCTCGCGATGGGCGCCACCCGCTGGGAAGCGGTGCGGTCGGCGGTGCTGCCGTACGGGCGCGCCGGATTGATCGGGGCGATCATCCTCGGGCTCGGCCGCGCACTGGGAGAAACGATGGCGGTGACGATGGTCATCGGAAACCGCCACGATATCAGCGTGTCGTTGCTCCAGCCGGCCTACACCATGGCTGCCGCAATCGCCAACGAGTTCAGTGAAGCGACCACCGCCACGTACCAGTCCGCCCTCATGGAAGTGGGCCTGATCCTGTTTGTGTTGACGGTGGCAGTGAACGCCATCGCGCGCATTCTGATCTGGCGCGTCACGCGCGGCGCAGCGGTGGGAAGCCGAGCCCTGTGAGCACGAGCGCGTTTCGCCGCCACCTGACGAGCCGCATCATGACGGCGCTCGTCGTGATCCTCTCGTTCACCGCCGTGCTCGCCTTGGTGCTGATCCTCGGCAACCTGATTGCCAAGGGCGTCTCGTCGATCGACTGGGCGTTCTTCACCAGGAGCCCCGTGCCCGCAGGACAAGCGGGTGGCGGCGTCGCCAACGCCATCGTAGGAACCGCGATCATCGTGGGCGTTGCCGCGTTGATCGGCGTCCCCATTGGCGTCGGCGCGGGGATGTACCTGGCCGAATACGGCTCGGGACGGCTCGGGTTCCTGGTGCGCTTCATCGCCGACGTTTTGAACGGGACTCCGTCAATCGTGGTCGGCATTGTGGGGTGGACGCTCATCGTCAAGCCAACGGGCCACTTCTCCGCGCTCGCGGGCAGCGTCGCGCTTGCGATCCTGATGATTCCGATGCTCGCGCGCACGACCGAGGAGATGGTGCGGCTGGTGCCTAATTCGCTGCGCGAGGCGGCGCTGGCTCTCGGGTACCCGCGCTGGCGGACGTCGCTCAAGGTGGTGGCGCGCACCGCGATGGGCGGCATCGTCACCGGTTGCCTCGTGGGAATCGCGCGCATCGCCGGCGAGACCGCGCCCCTCCTTTTCACGGCCCTGGGCAATCTGAACTTTACGCTAAACGTCAATCAACCGATGCAGACGCTCTCGCTGCAGATCTACGTGTATGCGACGGGCCCGTTCGACGAGTGGCACCGGCTGGCGTGGGCTTCCGCGCTGGTGCTGATGGGACTCGTGCTGATCATCTCGCTCGCCGCGCGCTGGGTCACGAGGGCCAGATATGGTAGCATCCGCTAACACCCGGCTGCGGCTCGAGATAGCTCATCTCACGGCGCTGTTCGGACAACATCGCGCGGTGCGGGATGTCTCCCTCCTGTTCCCCGCGAACACCGTGACGGCGATCATCGGCCCGTCGGGCTGCGGCAAGAGCACCCTGCTCCGCTGCCTCAACCGGATGCACGAGTTGACGCCGGGGGCGAGCGTCAGCGGCGAAGTCCTGCTCGATAACGTGAACATCTACGGCGGCGCCGTGAGTCCCATCGAGCTGCGGCGCCGGATCGGGATGGTGTTCCAGCGCCCGACGCCGTTCCCGACGATGTCGATCTACGACAACGTCGCCGCCGGACTCAAGGTCAACGGCGGGCGCGCCCGCAGCGCTGTCGACGACGCGGTGAGCCAGGCGCTGCAGCAGGCGGCACTGTGGGACGAAGTGAAGGATCGCCTGCACGCGAGCGCGCTGGCGCTGTCGGGCGGGCAGCAGCAACGGCTCTGCATCGCGCGCGCGGTGGCGCCCCAGCCCGAGATTCTGCTGCTCGATGAACCCACCGCGTCCCTCGATCCCGCCGGCACGCAGCGCATCGAGGAGCTGTGCCACGCGCTCAAACGGCTGTACACCATCGTGATCGTGACCCACAACATGCAGCAGGCCGCGCGCGTGTCCGACTATACCGCGTTCATGTATCTCGGCAGCCTGATCGAGGTCGGCAAGACGAACGAGCTCTTCACGAAGCCGAAGGTGGAGCAGACTGAGGCGTATATCACGGGGCGGTTCGGATGAGCGCGGCGAACGCGACGGCCGGACGGCCTGACGGCCGGACGGCCGCTAAAGCTCCTGCACAACTGGCGGCCGTCAGGCCGTCGGGCCGTCAGACCGTCCTGGAGTCGAAGGCCTACAACTTCTGGTACGGCCCGAACCACGCGCTGCACGACATCACCCTCTCGATCCCGCGCAATGCCATCACCGCGCTGATCGGCCCTTCGGGCTGCGGCAAGACGACCTTTCTGCGCTCCATCAACCGCCTGCATGACCTGACGCCGGGAGCCCGCCACAGCGGAGACATCCTGCTCGACGGCGGCTCGATCTTCGCGCCCGGCACGGATGTCGTGGCGCTACGGCGTCGCATTGGCATGGTCTTCCAGCGGCCCAACCCGTTCCCGAAATCGGTCTACGAGAATGTGGCCTACGGACCCCGCCTCAACGGGCTCGCGGCGGCGCGCGAGCTTCCGGATCGCGTCGAGCGCGCGCTGCGCCAGGCGGTGCTGTGGGACGAGGTGTCGGATCGGCTGCGCGAGCCGGGGACCTCGTTGTCGGGCGGCCAGCAGCAGCGCCTCTGCATCGCGCGGGCACTCGCCAATGAGCCCGAGGTGTTGCTGATGGACGAGCCCTGCTCGGCGCTCGATCCGATCGCCACCCAGCGCATCGAGGAGCTGTTGGTCGAGCTGAAGCAGACCTACACGATCGTCATCGTAACGCATAACATGCAGCAGGCGGCACGGGTGTCCGACTACACGGGCTTCTTCTACGTCGGCCACTTGGTGGAGTTCGGCGTGACCCAACAGGTCTTCACGCGGCCGATTGACGAACGCACCGAGGCTTACATCACGGGAAGGTTCGGATGAACGCGCAAGCAACGAGTCATCGCCACTTTCACGACGAGCTTTCCGAGCTCAAAGTCGCGCTCCTCAACATGTCGGGTGAAGCGCAGGCTGCGCTGGCGGCGGCCGTGGAGGCGGTGCTCCAACGCGACGGCGAGAAAGCGAGCCAGGTCATCCGCGGCGACAAGGAGATCGACCACCTCGAGCTGGAGGTTGAGGAAACGGTGATCCGGCTGCTCGCAACGCAGCAGCCGATGGCGCGCGATCTGCGCTTTCTCACGGCCGCGATGAAGATCTCCAACGACCTCGAGCGAGTCGGCGACCATGCGGTGAACATCGCGCAGTCGGCGGAGCGACTGCTCGCGGCCCGCCCGATCGTCCCGGAGCCCGAGCTCCTCGAGATGGCGCGCCAGGCGCGCACGATGCTGGCCGACGCGCTCGACGCCTTCGTGCGCGGCGACGCCCAGGCCGGCCGCGCGATCTGCCGGCGCGACGACAGCGTGGACGCGCTGCACGCGTCGATGTTTCGCATCCTGCTCACACACATGATGGAGGATCCGCACATCATCGGCACGGCGATGGAGCTATTCCTCGTGAGTCGCAACCTCGAGCGCGTCGCGGACCTGGCCACGAATATCGCGGAAGACGTCGTCTTTCTGGTGGAGGGGAAGTCGATCAAACATCATGCGGAGGACGTCGCGCGCTAAGCCTGAGCTACGACAGCTTCTATGCGGTAATTGTGTATCTGCTCGATGCGCAGGGGAATTTTACCCGGCTCGAGGATAGCGACCTGTTCCGCTAGTGCGTCTCAGTAGCGGTCGACCTCGATGATCGCCTCGCTGAACGCCCGCGGCGCTTCCTGCGGCAGATTGTGCCCTACCCCACCCGTGATCAGCCGGTGCGCGTATTTGCCGGAGAACTTGTTCGCGTAGGCCGCCGGGGGCAGATGCGGCGCGCCGTTGGCGTCGCCTTCCATTGTTATGGTGGGGACCGTGATGACCGGCGCTGCGGTCAGCCGCTGCTCGAAGGCGTCGAACCGCGGCTCACCGGCGGCGAGGCCGAGGCGCCAGCGGTAATTGTGAATCACGATGGCGACGTGGTCGGGATTGTCGAACGCCGCGGCGCTGCGCTCGAATGTCGCATCATCGAACTTCCACTGGGGTGACGCGAGCTGCCAAATGAGCTTGCAGAATTCCCGGCGGTATTTCTCGTATCCCGCTCGCCCGCGCTCGGTGGCAAAATAGAACTGGTACCACCATTGCAGCTCGGCGCTCGGTGGCAACGGCGCCTGGTTCGCCGCCTGGCTGCCGATGAGGTAGCCGCTCACGGACACAAGCGCCTTGCAGCGCTCGGGCCAGAGCGCGGCGACGATGTCCGCCGAGCGCGCTCCCCAATCGAAGCCGGCCAGGAGGGCTTTCTGGATCTTCAGCGCATCCATCAGCGCGATGACGTCGCTCGCCAGGGCGGCTGGTTGGCCATTGCGCGCGGTGTCCGCCGAGAGAAACCGCGTCGTACCATAGCCACGCAAGAACGGCACGATCACCCGATAGCCGCTCGCCGTCAGGAGCGGCGTCACTTCCGCGAAACTGTAGATGTCGTATGGCCAGCCATGCAGCAGAACGATCGAGGGCCCGTCGGCGGGACCGGCGTCCACGTAGCCGACGTTCAGGACACCGGCGTCGATCTGTTTGACGGGTCCGAAAGCTCGTTGGGTCTCGATCGCACCTATCTTTCCAGCGATAACTGTCATGAGGGTCGCCTCAATGAACTCACGACGGTTCTGGTTCATCCGAACGTGAAGCAGAAGGCCTCGACGCCCGCATCGAGGAACTCGATCTCGAACTGGCGATCCTCGATCGGGCGCGGCTGCCGGATGAGCTGATAGGTACGCTGTTCGGTGACGATGCCTTGTCCCTGCGCGTCGACATCGGCACCGCCGCTCGCCGGCCGCCCGTCGAGCCGCACGCGGCAGCGCACCGACGTCCCGCGCGCGGCTGGGCCCATGACGAGATTGAGATCCCGCGCGTGAAAGCGAAACGCGATCCGGCCATTCGGCTGCTTCAGCGCGACGGCCTTGCTCCCCAACGTCCAATCACCCGCGACCGTCCATTCGTTCAGTCGCAGCCGGTCCCCGTTGCGGACGAAACCCCGACCCTGCTCCGTGCCGAGGTAGCTCTCCGGCGAGCGGACATTGCCCCAATCGGCAGCCACCTCGAGTCCGCGGGCGTCCACGGTCACCAGCTCAGGACCGAAGCCCTTGGCACCGAGGTCTCCGAGCGCGTGCTGAATCTCTCGCTCCGACTCGTCGTAGGCGCCCTCGCCGAAGTGCGTGAACCGCGTCGAACCCTTCGCGTCGATCAAGTAGAGCGCCGGCCAATACTGGTTCGAGAAGCCATTCCAAATCGCGTAGTCATTGTCCACTGCGACGGGGTATTCGACTCGCATGGCCTTGATCGCGCGCCGTACGTTGTCGACATCGTGCTCAAAGGCGAATTCCGGCGTGTGCGCGCCGATCAC
>DASYRZ010000132.1:0-2616 GCA_036003865.1 Gemmatimonadales bacterium
CCGGCGTTGGTCACGAACGTGATATCCATCCCGTGGATCTGCTCGACCTTGTCGTAGTCGATTTCGGGAAACAGCATCTGCTCCTTGATGCCCACCGTGTAGTTGCCCCGCCCGTCGAAGCTCTTGGTGGGGAGCCCGCGGAAGTCGCGCATCCGCGGCACCGACACCGTGATGAAGCGGTCGAGGAACTCGTACATCCGCGCCCCGCGCAGCGTCACCGCGCACCCGATGGGCACGCCCTGGCGCAGGTTGAAGTTCGCGATCGACTTCTTGGCGCGCGTCACCACCGGCCGCTGGCCCGTGATCGCCCCCAGCTCGTCGACCGCTGCCTCGAGCGACTTGGGATTCTTCTGCGCGTCGCCCATCCCCACGTTCAGCACGATCTTCAGGAGCTTGGGAATCTGGTGCGGGTTGGCGAACCCGAACTGCTGCTGCAGCGCCGGCCGCACCCGCTGCTCGTAATGCGCGCGCAGCCGGGCCGGCGGCGCCGGCTCGGCCGGTCCCGTGTCGACGGCGGTCTCAGGTCTCGCGGCTTTTTGCTTGCCCTTGGGCTCGCCCTTGGGCGCTTTCTGCTTTTTCTCTTTTTCTTGCGTATCCGCCATAGTTACCTCACCCGCGGGATCGGTTGACCCGACCGCGCGGCGATCCGCTCGATGGTGCCGTCCTTGTCGCGGCGCCGGCGCACTCGCGTCGGGTGTCCCGACTTGGGATCGAGCAGCATGACCTTCGAGGCGGCGATCGGCGCCGGCATTTCGATGATCTTGCTCTCCTGCTCCGGCGTCCGGGCCTTCTGGTGCTTCTTCACGATGTTCACGCCTTCGATCGTGAGCCGGAACGTCTTGGGGTTCACCTGCAGCACCCGACCGTCCTTGCCCTTATCGTCGCCCGAGATCACGCGCACCGTATCGCCCTTGGCGATGTGCAGCTTGTGGCGCTCGGGCTCGGTGCCGCGCACGCGACGCGACTTGCGGTACACGAGCGGCTTCATGTCAGATCACCTCCGGCGCGAGCGAGACGATCTTCATGAACTTCTTCTCGCGCAGCTCGCGGCCCACCGGGCCGAAAATGCGGGTCGCCCGCGGCTCGCCCTGGTCGGTGATCAGCACCGCCGCGTTCTCGTCGAACCGGATGTAGGAGCCGTCCCGCCGTTTGGTTTCCTTGGCCGTACGCACGATCACCGCCTTCGCCACCTCGCCCTTCTTGATCTGGCCGGTGGGAATGGCGTCCTTGATCGCGACGACCACGATGTCGCCGAGCCCCGCGTAGCGCCGCTTGGACCCGCCGAGCACGCGAATCACGAGCGCTTTGCGGGCGCCCGAGTTGTCCGCGATTTTCAGTATCGACTCCTGCTGTACCACGGCTCCCTCCCGGCGTTACTTCGCGCGCTCGACGATTTCGACCACGCGCCAGCGCTTCGTCTTGGAGAGCGGGCGCGATTCCACAATGCGGACGGTGTCGCCCGCCTTGGCGCCTTGCTCGTCGTGGGCCGCCACCTGCTTGGTGCGGACCACCTGCTTGCCGTAGAAGCCGTGCGCGTAGCGACGCACCAGCGCCACCGTCACGGTCTTCTGCATCTTGTCGCTCACCACGACCCCGGTGCGCGTCTTCCGACGGCCTCTCATGCCTGCCTCCCCCCCCGCTCGCGCAGGATGGTCTCGATCCGCGCGATGTCACGCCGGATGGTGCGGAACTGGAGCGGATTGGGGAGCGCCTCCGTCCCGGTCCGGAACCGCAGCCGGAACCGCTCCTCGCGGAGGACGCCCAGCTTGTGCTGCAGCTCGTCGGTCTTGAGCTGCCGCAGGTCGTCGGGACGCTGCCTGGCCATCTACCGCTCCTCCCGTCTCACAAACCTCGACTGCAACGGCAGCTTCGCCGCCGCGAGGTTCAACGCGTGCCGCGCCAGCGACTCCTCGATCCCCTCCACTTCGAACATCACGCGGCCCGGCTTCACCACCGCTACCCAGCCTTCGGGGTTTCCCTTCCCCTTCCCCATCCGGGTTTCGGCCGGCTTCTTCGTGATCGGCTTGTCGGGAAACAGCCGGATCCAGACTTTGCCGCCACGCTTCATCTCGCGCGTGAGCGCGACGCGCGCCGCCTCGATCTGACGATTCGTGATCCACCCCGGCTCCAGCGACATCAGGCCATAATGGCCGAACGCGACGGTATTGCCGCGTGTGGCCAGCCCGTTCGTGTTGCCCTTGAACCGCTTGCGAAACTTGACGCGCTTGGGTGCCAGCATCGTCAGACGCCCGTGGAGTAGGTGCGGCCCGACATTTCCTCGGTCCGCTCACCCTTGAAGATCCAGACCTTCACGCCGATCGTGCCGTACGTGGTCTTCGCGGTCGACGTGGCGTAATCCACGTCGGCGCGCAGTGTGTGCAACGGCACGCGCCCCTCGTGATAGCCTTCCACGCGAGCGATTTCAGCGCCGCCCAGCCGGCCGCCGCACTTGATCTTGATGCCCTGCGCCCCCATCCGCATCGCGCTCTGCACGGCCCGCTTCATGGCGCGGCGGAACGAGATGCGCTGCTGCAGCTGATGCACGACGCTGTCGCCCACCAGCTGGGCGTCGAGCTCCGGGCGCTTGATCTCTTCGACGTTGATCCCGACTTCCTT
>DASYRZ010000133.1:0-8613 GCA_036003865.1 Gemmatimonadales bacterium
GCGAGCTTGCGGCCCGGCAGCGGCAGTGGTGTATGTGTGCCGCCCGGAAACGGCGGCGACCAGTTGATGTGCGACAACAGCTTCGGCCGCGCCGGATCCCTGAGATCGTGGATGGTGAACCCGCCGTCGCGCCATGCCGCATACCCACGATCGCCGGCCGTGATCATGTGGTGCAGCGCGACCCGCCGACCCGGCGGCCACGTCGGCCTCTCGCCGGCGGCGCGATTCATGCCAGGCAGCCACCAGCGCGTGGCGCAGGTGTACATGACCGCACTCGCCGATCAACTCGGCGCCGGACGCGGATCTTATCCGCTGACTGACGGACATCAACGAGCGACTCGCGCAAACGCTCCTTGAGGACCTCGACCTCACCGAGCGGATGCGGGACCTGAGGAAGTGGAGAGCGTCGCCGCAAACCACCGCGGTCGCGTCCCGGCCGGCGCGGGCCGATCACGTCCGTCAGCAGCGGCAAGTCCGGTTCGGACCTGCTCGCGCAGCAATGTCTGTCGCTGATCATGACGGCCGATGATATTTACGCGGTGCAAGGCGGTGCCGCGACACTGATTGCCAGCGGCGCGGGCGGCAGCCTGGCCGCAGCCGAGTCGCTTACGCTCGACTGTGGATAACCGATCCGACCGCCCGAGTCTCGCGCTCGGTAATCACGCGGGCGATCCGAGTTCGGCCGTCCTGGGCGTATTGACCAGTGTGCAGACGGAAAGATGCGCATCACCTTTGCTCCCTGAACGCGGCAGTACTACCGGTCTTCGGCGCCGGACCGGAACGATAGCGCCTCCGCAGTAATTCGCGCGTCCCCGCCGTCCGTTCTGCAATGAGGACAGGTCAACCAGGGCACTCGCGTAAATCGGACAAATTCAGACCGTCGGCGCGGGCACGGGGCTTGCCCCTGGGCTTCTATCGCAACACCGCAAACAGGGCTTTCTGCTTGTCGCCGGCAGGCGTCCGGCATCGCCGCCCATCGTGTGCGCAATTTCAGCAGGAGAAGGATGCCTGACCGTCGACTGATCCCCAGGCCCGGACCCGACCGCCGTCGCAAGAAGACGTTCGACCCGCGCGCGATCGGCGGTCCGACGGTGCTCACCGACGATCTTCGCGCGGCGATCGCGAGACGGGCGTTCGAGCTGTACGAACAGCGCGGCAAGGCAGATGGCCACGATTTGGACGACTGGCTGCAGGCAGAACGCGAGGTGTTCGCGTCAGCACATCCCGCGGGTTCCACCTGATCCGCCTGCAGGCTGATGCCAGTTGCGCGGAGGAGAAATGCGGATGCGCCGGCGAACCGATCCTCGTCGGCTGGAGTAATGGCGCCGAGGATCGACGCCATGCAAACTACTCCTCGCGGCTGGCTCTATTTGTCGCGCTGCCTTGAGTCGAGGAGCAGCCGGAAATTCTTCTCGTGTGCCGCGATCGTTTTCTCTGGTCCGGTGAGTTTGAAGAACACCGCGCCGCCTAGGAACGGCGGCCAAGAGCGGACAGTTACGGCTGCTTCGAAGTATTTCGACGGCGACCTGGAGCGAGCCTCACGTGTAGGGTCTCGGCGAACATGCGCCACGTGCAGAGACGATGGAGAAGTGTGGAGCGTCACCGCGGCGACTATTGCCGGTACGCTATTGGGTGGGCTCTTTGCGCTGCTCGACAGGATGTAACACTCAGATCAGCGTGCTTCGGCTGGCCCCACGAGCTCCGGCGGGCTGGATTTAAATCGGCCGTCGTGTCTCATTCGTGTCTCAGCGAGGACCTCTGACGTCGCGAGGCGCCTTCAGATGACGCTCGCAAGTGGCTGATTTGTGTTGGCTTAGCGTGTGGCTGGGAGGCAGGGATTCGAGCCAAGTCGCGGCGAGCCAACAGCGAGCCGCGCGATGCCCTAGAAACGTGCCGACCAGCCAACGAGCGAGCGAAGTGGCTGGCTATTCGGGACGATTTCCGTATGGCTTGTGACCGCCGCCTGAATCCAAGCACCAAAGCGTCGGGTGAGCCGCCGGATCCCTTTCACATTCTCACCATTGATGAGCAACCGCCCCGCGTCAATTCATGTTCGGCAAACTGTCCAAAACCTTGCATGCGCTCACCGAGGCACTGGCGCATGGCGGAGGGCGAGCCTGCGCGGCGATGAGGTGGCTCAACACCGCGTTGGCCCTGCTGCCGTTGATGCGAACCGCGGCGTTTTCGCCTGCTCGAGCACAAGGAGGCACTGACGATGAAGCCGAAGAACACGATCTGTCTGTGGTTCGATAAGGACGCCTATGACGCGGCGCGCTTCTACGCCGCCACCTTTCCGGATAGTAAGGTGACTGCTGTTCACAAGGCGCCCGCTGACTACCCAGGCGGCAAACAGGGCGAAGTCCTGACGGTAGAGTTCACCGTTTGCGGTATCCCATGTCTTGGTCTCAATGGCGGCCCGGCGTTCAGACACAGCGAGGCCTTTTCCTTCCAGATCGCGACGGACAATCAGGAAGAGACAGACCGTTACTGGAACGCGATCGTGGGCAACGGTGGCACGGAAAGCCAGTGCGGTTGGTGCAAGGACCGCTGGGGCCTCTCCTGGCAGATCACCCCGCGCGTGCTAACCGACGCGCTTGCGGCTGGTGGCGATGAGGCGAAGCGTACGTTTGAGGCGATGATGCCGATGAAAAAGATCGACGTTGCCACCATCGAGGCAGCGCGGCGCGGTGAACTGGCGCCGAGATGAGGAATACCATCCGGTCGCGACGTAGCGTGTTGCCGAGCATCTACGTCGCGGCCGCGGCCACGCAGCAGGTCGTCAAGAGTCGACTCGGCATCGAGAGCTCCGTCAAGGCTGGCACTATCATCTTACCCGGTAGTCAAGAGGCGCGGAGTCTTCGCGCAGGCTTCGCGGCTCTTGTTTGTCTACCAAACCCCAGGCACAAGTCGCTTCGTTCGTGCCGCATAGGCTGCGTATTCATCGCCAAACGCCTCGCTCATCATCTGCTCTTCCGCACGAACACGAAGCGAGAACAGGACTGCGAACGCGACCATATTCGACGGACCTGCGATCCAATTCGGGATGACAAAGCGCCTGCCCCACCGAATACAGCACCAACGCCGAGTACATTGGATGGCGGATCCGGCGATACACGCCTTGCGTGATCAGTCGATGTTGCGCACGCACCTCCAGTGTGATCGACCAGTTCGTACCAAGATCAGCGTGCGACTTGTAGAACAACCAAAGGCCCATCACGAAGCAGATCACGCCCGCGACGAACGGGCCAAGGCGAAGCGGGTACTCGGCGAACGAGAGCAGAGGTGACGCGAGCCAGATCAAAGGGATGAAGAACCCAATCCACGCCAGAACCAAAAGGCCGGTGTCGAAGGGACGTCTTGTGGCTCTTCACGACTCTCACACGTCGACTTCGGCGGCCATGTGGAGCACGGATCGCGATCATCGTCAGGGTGGCTGCGAGAACGACCACCTTCGCGGCCCATAGATTCGCCGCCGGGCTACCCATAGCGCCGCCTCACATCAGCGATCGAGTTGGTGACGAGTTGCGTGAGCACCGACTTGTCGAGATCGGCCAGTTGTTTGAAGTACAGGCAAGACTTGGCCATCCTGTGCTTGCCGAGCTTGGACAACAGGGACTTCTGCGTGTGTCCTTCGGCAACCAGGTACACCACCAGTTCACGGCCACGGATGGCGAAGCCCGTCAGCGGCGCCTCGCCAGTGCGCCCGCTCTCGTAGGTGTACCGGTAGGAGCCATACCCGACGATGCTTGGCCCCCACATTCTTGGCGGTTGCTGCGTGACCATCTTGAGCAGAATCATCAGCACGCGGCAATCGGATCGCTGCTGCTCATTCGCTCTTGAGGCGATGTAGTCCTCGATGCTGGCGTCGGTGTATTTGGTCTTGTTCTCGGCCATTGCGTACGATGAGGACGATCAATCCTTCCATATCCATTCGAGCGCCTGCGGCAACGTTTGCTGCTTGACGCCGCGATCGCAGTGGCCCGCGTTGCGCGCGAACACGAACTGGTACGAGTAGCCCTTGCTCGCCAGTACCTGTGCCATCCGCTGATTCGCAAGAACCCAGTCGTGCATGCCGTCGCTGTCGTTGAAGTTGTCCCGGTCGCTCAGTGAAGCCAGATACGGATCGGCTTTGCCGGATTCCCGGGAATCAGGCTCCTGTGGAATTCCCACGCGCCGCCCGGTGTCTCCGGGTGATATGGCCACTGCTGATTGACGTAGGTACCGGAGTAGGTCAGCACGCGCCGATAAAGATCGTTGTGATACCAGGCCATCGCCAGCGCTGCCGCGCCGCCCGAGCTGCAGCCCATCGCGGCGCGTGCATTCGGATCTTTCGTCAACCGCACGTTGTATTGCATCTCCACCAACGGCAGCACTTCGGATTCCACGAACTCCGCGTAGCGGCCTGACATCGTGTCGTACTCGAGGGCCGCGCTGACTCCCCTGCGCGTCCCCGCTGCCATTGCCTATCGAGATTGCAATCATGGCCGGCACGCGCTTCTGTGCGATCACATTGTCCAGCGTCGTGAACAGCATTTGGTCAGGCCCATCGGCGCCGACGATGAAGGGAGCGATGGTGCCGGGGATGTATTGCTGCGGCACGTAGACGGCGACGCGCCGCGTATACGCCGCAGGACCGCTCGTCACGATGCGTCTGGCCGGATCGGTCGGGTCCACCATGGGGCGGGTGCCTTCGGCACGGGCGATGCCCGGATAGATCTTGCTGTCCGCCGAATTCATGGTGAAGGTGTGGACCGCCCCTTGCGGCACACCTGTCTGGACCGACACTTCGGCCGCCGGCGTATGCGTCGGGCCCAGTATGAAATTCCCAGTCGCTGTCACCGGCGGCACTGCGCCGTCGGCAAGTTCCGTTGCGTTCGTCGCGGTCACGTAACCCGGCGTGCGCGGGTCGCGAACGGGCGGTGCCGGTCGATTCGCAGGAGGCTGTGCGGGTGTCGCCGGGACCGAGGGGACGCCTTGACCGACGACGAGGGTCGGACCGGCACCGAGGATTCCAGCGGCGAGCACCGCCGAGAACAATCGCATAACGCTCATCCGGCAGCTCCTTCGTTCTCTATCGCGTGACTGCGCGTTACTGAATCATTCTGAACTGCTGGAACGTGTCAACAGTCGTCCTGGCCGCCGGTGAGGCGGACAGCGTCGAAATGAGCAGCGACATGCCCACTCCCGATGTGACGCCAACGAGCGCGAAGCCGTAGGCCCACGCTACTCGTGTCCATGGCCAGGTGCGCGGCCTGCGCCAGTCCCGCGCGAACGAGTCTTCGAGCAGCTTCAGGAAATCGTCGGTGATCGGCCTGGGCGCCGCCGCGCTCCACAAGTCCCACACGAGCCACGCCGCGACGGCGATCGCCAGCAGACCACACCACGCGTTGAGCGCGGCGTTCAGGGCGCCCGCTCGGTACGCGACGCGTTCGCATGGCAGCGCGACGGGCGGTGCGGCATAGCACTTCGTGAAGTCGAACACGGTGACGACGCTGTGAGGCGCGGAGGCGATCAGTTGCGTGCCGAAGCCAAAGACCACGTACAAGAGCACGCCCATGCCGAATTCCCATGTGCCCAGCCTGACCCACGCGTGGAACGAGTCCGGTGGAATCTTCAGCCCGCGGCGCCGCCACGGGCTGATTTCGGGCGGCGGTCCCCATTTAGCCACGTCTGTCCTCGATTGAAATCACCGTGTTGCCGCGGCGATTTCCCCAGGGCGGCGGTGCGCCGTCGCCGACGCGGATGGTGATCACGGGAAACGGAGGCACATCGTTCGACCATGTCGTGTGGCAGTCGCTCACAATCACCAGCAGGTCGATCGGATCGTGCGTCCTCTCGATGAACGCGCGCAGCCCGACATCCAGGTCCGTGCCGCCGCCGCCGTACAATTCGACCTGCCCGGCTCCAAAGACCTTCCGCACGTCGCGGACCGCGGCATCGCAGCACGCGACGACGACGTCTGCGCCGTACCCGAGTTGGCGAGTCAGGCCGGCCAGTTCCGCCAGGGCTCGGGCTAACTGTGTGTCCTCCATCGAGCTGGAGGTGTCGATCAGAAATCCTGGCCGCGGCCGCGGCTGCTGGAAGCTGGGCATGAGGAACTCGCCGTAGCACGCCTGCCGTCGATGCGGCCGCTTGTAGGTGCGGTCGTATCGTCCCAGCGTACTCTCGCGCAAGGCTCTGCGGACCACATGACGGATCGTGGCCAGGTAGTCGACCTTCGGGGCGAGGGTCGCGCGGGCCCACAGGCGCCACGCAGGTGAGACCTCGCCGGCGTAGGGCGAGATCTCGCCGATGCGCCGGGCCACCTCGCGTCGCACGAGCTCGGCCTTCAAGCGGTCGACACCAGGTGTCCCTCCCTCGCGCTCATCGTCTTCCGGCAACTCCCAGAATCGCCGTTCGCCGTGTGCGCCCGATCCGCAGTCGCAGTCCTGCGCGGCGTGCCCGCTCTCACCAGCTGCCTGGCCTTTGTCCGCACGGGGTGGTGCCGGCAGCTGCTTGTAATAAACCTCCGCAGTGTCCCCGCTCTCCAGTCCGTACTTGGCGGGTAACGGGGGATCGCCTGGCAGCGGCAGGCCCTCGGCGTGGAGATCGTCATTGATCTCGCAATCGCCGGCAGTGTTCCAGCGCCGATGATCCGTGATGCCGGCGGCCTTCATTCGCGCCTCGTGGTCGCGCAGCAGATGCCCCACCTCGTGAATGAGCAGCGTCGCGTTCTCTTCGACCGTGTGCCGCGCCACCCACACGTCGTTGTAGTACAGGCGCCACCGCGTGTCGACCGCCATGCTGTCGATCAGCTCAGTGGCGACCGGAATCAAGTTGAAGAGCGCCGGCGCGAAATAACTGCGTTGATAGGCTGCCCGCACGCGAGCCGCCTGCAGCGCACGTGAATACCCGCCGGCTTCTTGATCAGAGCGGCGAATCAGATCGCGGAATGTGAATTTCACAGTCAGTCCCGCGGCACGAGCTTCGCCATCTGCATCAGCTCGTAGAACGGACGGCACTCCTCGGGCAACTTCATCAGGCCTTCGGGACGGTTCCGTTGGTCGCACAACGTGCGCGCCGCAGATGTCGGGATGTCTGCGTTCTTTCGGCACGCGACGCCGAGCGCGATCATCGCCGCTTCCCACCGCGGCGGCGTGTTGTTGTTGATGACCGCACCCGCGAGCGCGTAGCAGACGGCATAGGCGCGATCGACGCGATCGGGCAGCACGAAGCGGCGGGGATCCTTCAGGATGTCCTCCGGATCCGGCAGGTTCAGGGTCTCGCGGTACTCCATGAACGGCAGCGCCTGGTCGCCCACGAGGCCGGCGAGCGCCGCGCCTTGCAGCACGCGATTGCCGGGCGACACGGCATCGATCGCCGCGAGGAACCGTGACGCCAGATACCAGGTACGGCCCGACGGCCAGGGACCGCTCCGCCGGGCGGGATCGGTGGGAGGCGCCAACCAGGCCTCACGACCGGTGGCCCTCACATACGCGGCAATCGTCGCCCGATGGCCGTGATGGTATCGGCCCAGATAGTCGGCCGGCAGCACGGGCATGCTGGCCGGCGGCGGAAAATCGCTCAGCATCAAATCGCACCACGTCTCGTGATCCATCGGGAACTCGCCGTGCCACAACCGGTTCGCCATCGGCGCCTGGATTTCCTGTCCGCCGGCGGCCCATTCCACCGCATTGCTGGCGCATAGATACACGACGCCGCCCTTCCCGGGCTCGTAGTCGGGCAGCCGCAGCTCACCGCAGACGTTCTCGGTCAACAGCCGCAGCATCGCCGCCTGGGTCGTCGGAGGAACGGTGGTGAGCTCGTCCAGGAAGACCACCACCAGGTAGCCGTCCTCAGCGAGGCGCTGCGCGTCGCGCGCCCATGCCATGGGCAGCAGGCGCACGCCGTCCGGCGTCGAGACCGGAAAGCCGCCGAAGTCCTGTGGTTCCCGAATCGACCCGACCAGGACCACCACCTTGCATTTGATCCCGATGCGATCGAATCCCGCCTCGAGGCTCTTGGTGAACTCCGTCTTGCCGACGCCGGGAAAACCGGTCATGTGCATCGGGATACGGGCCTGTAACCCGATGGCGATGAGTTGCACGAAATGTCGGAATTCCACAGCCGGCTCCCCCGAGAGCATAGACCCCGGTTTTCACCAGACCTCGCCCGCTTCCCGAGCCGATCAGCATCTCGATCGTGTATGGGCCGAGCCGCGTGCCGGGAGCGAGGGATATATGGTGAGCGTCGATTCTATCGCGCGCGATCGCCCTTCACTACGATGAGACTCGTGAGACGCCCCTTACGGGTCCGAAGGAGGCGCTCGAAATGGAACGGGCAACTGATTGCTGTGAAGGAATTTGGAGTTGCGATGTGGATTTGGCTGGGAGGCAGGGACTCGGAACCCGTTCGCGCCGAGTGCAACGAGGCGCGACGCTTCCCGACAGCCGTGCCGACCGGCCGTCGAGCGAGCAACGAAGTTGTGAGCGAGATGGCTGGGAGGCAGGGATTCGGAACCGTTCGCGCCGAGTGCAACAAGGCGCGACGCTTCCCGACAGCCGTGCCGACCGGCCGTCGAGCGAGCAACGAAGTTGTGAGCGAGATGGCTGGGAGGCAGGGATTCGAACCCCG
>DASYRZ010000134.1:0-2573 GCA_036003865.1 Gemmatimonadales bacterium
GCCATGGGATTCCATGCGGCTGGCGATGGTGACGGCGTCACCCCACACGTCGTAGACGTAGAGGCGCTTGCCGATCACTCCGGCCACCACCGCGCCGGTCGCGATGCCGACGCGCACCTGCAGCGCATGCCCGCTGCGCTCGTTAAAGCGGTCCAGCGTATCGACCATATCCAGCGACAGGTGCGCTGCCCGCGTCGCATGGTCGCGCGCGGGAACGGGCAGACCGGCGGCGGCCATGTACGAGTTCCCGAGCGTCTTGATTTTCTTGACGCCGCGCGCCTTCGCGAGACCGTCGAAATGCGTGAAGATCTCAGCGACGAACAGCGCCAGCTGCTCGGGGCTCGCGGTGGGTGTCAGCTCGGCGAGCCCTACAATGTCCGCGATCACTACGGTCACGTTCGCAAAGCTGTCGGCGGTGACGTCCGGGCGCGCTTGCAGCCGCGCGGCGATGGAATCCGGGGGCACGTGCAGGGCCAGCCGCTCCGACAGCTTTCGTTCCGCCACGACTTGATCGAACAGCGTCTTCAGCTCCGCGTTCTTGCGGCGGATCTCGACGTGCAACAGACGCACCTCGAGCATGTTGTGGACGCGCGTCAACACCTCGGCGACATCGAACGGCTTGCTGATGAAATCCTTCGCGCCCGCCCGAAGCGCACGGAGCTTGTGATCCGGCTGGGCCGTGATCACCAGGACCGGCAGGTACCCGTCCTGCTCGAGGTCCTTGAGTCCTTCCATTACCTGGAATCCGTCCATGCCGGGCATCTGGAGATCGAGCACGATCAGGTCGTAGCGATTCTTCTCGTGCAGGCCATGCACCGCGTGCGGATCGAGCGTGGACGTGACGGACGCATACCCGGCGCCGCTGAGCATGCGCTCGAGCAGCAGGACGTTGGCCGGCAGATCGTCGACGATCAGGATCTTGGCCTTGAGGATCTCGGAGGCCTCAAGCATGGGCGTGCGCGGAGTGCAGGGCGGCGTCCAGCGCCGCCATGAACTCCGGGACCTTGATCGGTTTGGTGAGATAGGAGCAGAATCCCGCCTCGAGGCCTTTCGCGACGTCGCGTGGCATCGCATTGGCGCTGAGGGCCACGATGGGAATGTGGGCCGTCGTCGGGTCGTCGCGCAGGATCTTCATCGCTTCGATCCCGCTGATCCCGGGGAGATTGATGTCCATCAGGATCACGTCCGGCTGCTGGGCGCGCGCCAGCTGAATGCCCTGATTACTGTCTCCGGCGGTCAGCAGCCGCAGGGTGGGGCGGCGGGCGATCAGCTGCTCGACCAGCTTCAAGTTCGCCGGGTTGTCCTCGACGTAGAGCAGCGTGCGCAGCGGCACCCCTGATTCTGGCTGCGTGCCTTCCGCGAGCGCGAGTTCGGCTGGTTTCGCTTCGATCTCTGGTGCGGCAGCCGCGCCCAGCTCGCACCAGAAGACGCTCCCCACGCCGACGTTGCTCTCCACGCCGAGGACGCCACCCATCAGCTCGACCAGTCGCTTGCTCATCACGAGTCCGATCCCCGTGCCCTGCTCGGCGCCGTGCTCCTGCCCCAGGCGATTGAACGGCTGGAACAGCTGCGCCAGCTTCTCTGCCGGCAGCCCGGCGCCGGTGTCCCGCACGTTGATGCGGATCCGCTCGGGCGTGCTGCCGCTGAGATCCACGACGACCGTGCCACCCGCCTTGTTGTACTTGGTCGCGTTGGACAACAGGTTGATGAGCACCTGCTTGAGGCGAGTGCGGTCCGCGGCGACGAAGCACGGCACGTCGAACTGCGGGAAGGTCATACGGATGCCGTGCTGTAGTGCCTGCGGCTCGATCATGGCTTGGCATTCGACGATGACCTCCGCCAGCGACGTCGGCTCCGGAGAGAGCGAGAGCTTGCCCGACTCGATCTGCGCCAGATCGAGAATCTCGTTGATCAGCTCGAGGAGATACCAGCCCGCGCGCAGAATCTCATCGATGCTCGACTTCTGAGAGGGCGTCGCCGGGGTGGCGTCGGAATCCATCAGCTGCGCGAAGCCGAGGATCGCATTGAGCGGTGAGCGTAGCTCATGGCTCATGCTCGAGAGGAACTCCGATTTCGCGAGGTTGGCCTTTTCGGCGGCGCCCTTGGCTGCGGTCAGGGTCTGCTCGACCTGCCGGCGCTCGGTCAGGTCGCGGGTCAATTTGGCGAACCCGCGCGCGTTGCCCGCCGCGTCGCGAATCGCGGTGAAGACCACGTTCGCCCAGAACAGCGATCCATCCTTGCGCACCCGCCACCCCTCGACCTCGTATCGGCCCTCGGCCGCGGCCGCGTCGAGGTCGCGCTGCGGGGTGCCGCGCGCGATCTCCGCCGGAGGATAGAACCGGGAGAAGTGCTGGCCCACGATCTCGTCCGCGGCGTAGCCCTTGATTCGCTGCGCGCCGGTATTCCAGCTCACGACGCGACCCTCGGAATCGAGCATGACGATGGCGCAGTCGGTCACGCTCTCCACCATCAACCGGAACCCTTCTTCGGTCCAGCGCAGCTTCTCTTCGACCTGCTTGCGGGCCGAATTGTCGGTCCCGATCAGCAGATATCCAATGATGCCGCCGTCCGCA